>NZ_JBIANZ010000006.1:0-553207 GCF_042875075.1 Streptomyces sp. NPDC003720 | reverse complement strand
TGTTCCTAGACAGCTCCACCACATCGGAGGTCTTCGCTATGTTCAAGACCCACCGGTGTCAACAACGCTCGTGATCAATACACCTAGGGCCTGTCTGACAATTCCCGCCTGCCGTGCGACGCCAGGCACGCACTCTCGCCGCACCGGCCCCAGACCCGAGTACGTCCAGTACGCGGCCCTGGAGCCGGCCCTCCCCCAGCCTTCGGCCGGGGGGACCCCCAGAGCACGCACCCGACGCCGCGCGGCCGCCCTTCGGGCGATGACGCGAATGGTCAGACAGGCCCTAGCTCTGGGCGCCGAGGAAGGCCCGCATGCCGCGGACCAGGGCCGACCGCTCGGCGGGCGCCATCGCCGCCAGCACGCCGGCCAGTGCCTGGGCGCGCCGGCGGGCCACGTCCGCCAGCACCCGGCGCCCCTGTCCGGTCAGTCTGAGCTGCACCTCGCGGCGCCGGTGCGGGTGCAGCTCGCGCTCCAGAAGACCGGCCGCCTCCAGCCGGTCGCAGAGTCGGCTGGCGGTGGGCAGCCCGATGTCGAGACGTTCCGCGAGGCCCGTGAGATTCGACTCCGGCACCCTCTCCAGCGCCCGCAGTGCGCGCAACTGGTGGAGGGACAGCCGTACGGCCGCCTCCTGGGCGGCGACGGACCAGAGGTTCGCGAGATGCTCCACGGCATCGGCGATCGCCTGCGCGTCGGCGCTCGGATCGTCACCCGAGCCCCTGGCGCGGTCCTGGTGGCCGCCGGGAAGAGTCACGAAACATCACTTTCAGTCACATGCGGGTGCTGTGGGGACAACCCATATTGCATCGCTGTACCCGGGGAACAGGATCGCAACCGGTGTTTTGTACACGCTTCCCCGCCCGGTACCGAAGTGATGCCGAAGCGAGGCCGGCGGCGCGGTGCGTCCACCGTGCCGCCGGCCCTTACGACTACTTCGGGTACGGGCCGTCCGTGCCGACCTTCCCGGGCGCCGCGTTGGCGCCGCCCAGGTCCAGGACGTAGCCCCGGAGGTTGCCCTTGCCGGAGGCGGGGACGGAAAGGGAAGGCCATGGCGCCGCTGACGCCCGCGGTGGAGTACTGGCCCATCTGGAGGGCGGGGACGGCCCGGCGGATCTGGCCCCGGCCTGCTTGCGCTGGCCCGAATCGGCGGCCGGGCCGGGCGGCGAGACTGTGAGCTGGACCTGGGCTGCTGCCCGGCCCGGGCGCCCGGCCGGCCCGGGCCGTCCCGGCGGCTTCGTCCGCTCGGGCAGGGCGTGCCTATGATCGCTGGCTGGGGCGGCCGATCCGGGCGCGCCGGATCGGAGGGACAGCTTGATGGGGAATCGCGACGGCGTGGCACTCGGTGACCCGGTGGGTGAGTCGCTTCGTGGCCGTCACGCCCACCTCGCCCGCCGCTTCGGCCGCGCCGTCGGCTACCTGCCGGACGTGGCGAGCTTCTGCGCGGTGTCCGCCGACCCGGACCCGGCCGAATGGGCCGACCTCGCCCGGCTGCTCGGGCCCGGTGAACTCGCCGACATGTTCAGCAGCCCCGCCACGCCGCCGCCGGACTGGGAGCAGGTCTTCACCCTGAGGGCCGCCAGATGACCTGGTCCGGCACCGGCCGGTCCGCGCCTCGCCGCGAGGCCGAGGCCGACGCCGAGGTGCTGGAACTGGGCCCGGACAGCGTGCCCGAGATGCTCGACCTGGTCGAACGGACCCGCCCGGGCCCGTTCCGGCCTCGCACCCCGGAGCTGGGCACCTACCTGGGCGTCCGGGAGAACGGCAGGCTGGTGGCCATGGCCGGGGAACGGCTGCGGCCCCCGGGCTGGACCGAGATCAGCGCGGTCTGCACGGCGCCCGAGGCACGCGGCCGGGGCCACGCCCTGCGGCTGATCGACGTCCTGGTCGTCCGCGTCACGGAACGCGGGGAACGGCCCTTCCTGCACGTGGCGGAGGCGAACACGGGCGCGATCGCGCTGTACGAACGGCTGGGGTTCAGGACCCGTGAGCGCGTGACCTTCCGCGGCTTCCGCACCCCGTGACGCTGCCGGGCGTCCCCGGCACTACACCCCGCGCCGCCAGCCGCAGGGCGCTGCGCCCGGGCCCCGCCGGGACGATCAGCGCGGCGGCGGTGAGGGCGGCCCAGCCGAGGGCGGTGCCCACCGCGCCCGCCCGGCGGAACCGGCCGGGCAGTGCGCCGCCGAAGAGGACGGCGTCCCCGACGTCCGAGGCGATGCGCACGGCGGAGGCCGTGACCAGCGCCGGTCCCCGGGGGGCGACGGTCATCGCCAGACCGTTCACGGCGTCCCGCACCGCCAGGGTGCGCAGCACCGCGGCGGTGTGCGGGTCCACGTCGCCGTCCCGGTCGACCAGCCCGCAGGGCCTGGCGAGCAGGCCGGGCCGGTACGCCGTCGCGGCTCCGTAGGCGAGGGTCGCCGCCCCGATGATCCGCAGTAGTCCGGTGCGCACTGTCGACACCTCCACACGTCGGCCATCTGTGTGTCCGTGGCCCGGGTACCCGTGCCGCCCCGGCTCAGCCGCGGAGCGGCGTCCCCTTCGCGGCGTCGTCGTGCGGGTCCGGCCGGCCGTCCGCGACGGGCCCGGCGGCACCGCTCCCGCCGCCGCCCAGGACCGCACCGCCCAGCCAGCGGGCGATGAACGCGCCGGACACGAGGCTCGCCGCCCGCACGGTGCTCAGCCGGAACGCGTCGCCGGTCTCGGTGAGCACCAGGGTGATCAGCACGAAGCCGAAGCCGTCGAGGACGTAGCCGATCCAGGCGGCGGCGAAGGACCTCCACCGGGCGGGTCCGGTCTCCCGGTACCAGCGCGGGCCGGGGGAGGGGACGCGGGAGGGTGGGGCATGGTTCCTCCAGGGAGCCCTGCCGCGGCCGGGGATGCGGCCCGGGGCAGAACGTCACGTCCGGGGCGGGCCCCGGACGAACCGGGGCTCACCGCCCCGGCGCCGGGTCCCGCCGTCCGCCGAACGCGCGCAGGATGCCCTCCGCCGCCAGGGTCGCCGTCAGCGTGCCCTCCCGGACCTGCTGTTCGAGGGCCGGGGCGGCCTCGCGCACGGCCGGGTCCGCGTGCAGCCGGCCCAGCAGCTCGTCCCGGACCATCGACCAGGTCCAGTCGACCTGCTGGTCCCGCCGCTTGGCGGCGAGCCGGCCGGTGGAGTCCAGCAGCGTACGGTGCTGCTCCAGCCGCTCCCAGACCACGTCGAGTCCGGTCGACTCCCGGGCGCTGCAGCTGAGCACCGGCGGCGTCCAGAACGCGTCCCTGCCGTGCATCAGCCGCAGCGCGCCGGCCAGCTCGCGGGCCGCCGCCCGCGCGTCCCGCTCGTGCGGGCCGTCGGCCTTGTTGACGGCGATCACGTCGGCCAGCTCCAGCACGCCCTTCTTGATGCCCTGGAGCTGGTCGCCGGTGCGGGCCAGGGTGAGCAGCAGGAAGGAGTCGACCATGTCGGCGACCGCCGTCTCCGACTGGCCGACGCCGACGGTCTCGACCAGGATCACGTCGTACCCGGCGGCCTCCATCACCACCATCGACTCCCGGGTGGCCTTCGCGACCCCGCCCAGCGTGCCCGCGCTGGGGGAGGGCCGTACGAAGGCGTCCGGGTCGACCGCGAGGCGCTCCATCCGGGTCTTGTCGCCCAGGATCGAGCCGCCGGTGCGGGTCGAGGAGGGGTCCACCGCGAGGACGGCCACCCGGTGACCCTGCGAGGTCAGCAGCGTGCCGAACGCGTCGATGAACGTCGACTTGCCGACGCCGGGCACGCCGCTGATGCCGATGCGCCGGGCCCGGCCGCTGTGCGGGAGCAGCTCGGTGAGCAACTCCTGCGCCAGCGCCCGGTGCTGCGGCCGGGTGGACTCCACCAGCGTGATGGCGCGGGCCACCAGGGCCCGCCGCCCGTCGAGCACGCCCTTGACGTACGTGTCGAGATCGATCGCTGCCATACGCGGCTACCGCTCGTGGCCGAGGTCGGCCGACAGCCGCCGCACGAGGTCGTACGCCGCGTCCGGGATCACCGTCCCGGGCGGGAACACGGCCGTGGCGCCCATCTCCAGCAGGGTCGGCACGTCCTGCGGCGGGATCACACCGCCGACCACGATCATGATGTCCTCGCGGCCCTCCTCGGCGAGCTTCTCCTTCAGCGCCGGCACGAGCGTGAGGTGGCCGGCGGCCAGCGAGGACACCCCGACCACGTGCACGTCCGCCTCGACCGCCTGCCGGGCGACCTCCTCCGGCGTCTGGAACAGCGGGCCGACGTCGACGTCGAAGCCGAGGTCGGCGAAGGCGGTCGCGATCACCTTCTGGCCGCGGTCGTGGCCGTCCTGGCCCATCTTGGCGACCAGGATGCGCGGCCGGCGCCCCTCGGCCTCCTCGAAGGCGTCCACCAGGGCGCGGGTACGGTCCACGGACGGGGACTGTCCTGCTTCGTTGCGGTACACCCCGGAGATCGTACGGATCTGGCTCGCGTGCCGGCCGTACACCTTCTCCAGGGCGTCCGAGATCTCCCCGACGGTGGCCTTGGCCCGGGCCGCGCGCACCGCCAGCTCCAGCAGGTTGCCGTCGCCGTCCGCGGCCCGGGTGAGTGCGTCCAGCGCGTCCCGGCAGGCCTGCTCGTCGCGCTCCGCGCGCAGCCGCCGCAGCTTCTCGATCTGCTGGGCGCGCACCGAGGAGTTGTCGACCTTCAGGACCTCGATCTGCTCGTCGCTGTCCACCCGGTACTTGTTGACGCCGATCACCGGCTGGCGGCCGGAGTCGATGCGGGCCTGCGTGCGGGCCGCCGCCTCCTCCACGCGCAGCTTGGGGATGCCGGCGTCGATGGCCTGCGCCATGCCGCCCGCCTGCTCCACCTCCTGGATGTGCGCCCAGGCCTTGCGGGCGAGGTCGTACGTCAGCCGCTCCACGTACGCGCTGCCGCCCCACGGGTCGATGACCCGGGTGGTGCCCGACTCCTGCTGGATGAGGAGCTGGGTGTTGCGGGCGATGCGCGCCGAGAAGTCGGTGGGCAGCGCGAGCGCCTCGTCGAGCGCGTTGGTGTGCAGCGACTGGGTGTGGCCCTGGGTCGCCGCCATCGCCTCGACGCACGTACGCGTCACGTTGTTGAACACGTCCTGCGCTGTCAGCGACCAGCCCGAGGTCTGCGAATGGGTGCGCAGCGAGAGGGACTTGGCGTTCTTCGGGTCGAACTGCGAGACCAGCTTGGCCCACAGCAGCCGGGCCGCCCTGAGCTTCGCGATCTCCATGAAGAAGTTCATGCCGATCGCCCAGAAGAACGACAGCCGGGGCGCGAACGCGTCCACGTCCAGACCGGCCTCGCGGCCCGCGCGGATGTACTCCACGCCGTCCGCGAGGGTGTACGCCAGCTCCAGGTCGGCCGTGGCTCCCGCCTCCTGGATGTGGTACCCGGAGATGGAGATGGAGTTGTAGCGGGGCATCCGCTGCGAGGTGTACGCGAAGATGTCGGAGATGATCCGCATCGACGGCTTCGGCGGGTAGATGTAGGTGTTGCGGACCATGAACTCCTTCAGAATGTCGTTCTGAATGGTTCCGGCCAGCTTCTCGGGCGGTACGCCCTGCTCCTCCGCCGCCACGATGTACAGCGCCAGGATCGGCAGCACCGCGCCGTTCATCGTCATCGACACGGTCATCCTGTCCAGCGGGATGCCGTCGAAGAGCTGCCGCATGTCGAGGATCGAGTCGATGGCCACGCCCGCCATGCCGACGTCACCGGTCACCCGCGGGTGGTCGCTGTCGTAGCCCCGGTGCGTGGGCAGGTCGAAGGCGACCGACAGGCCCTTCTGGCCCGCCGCCAGGTTGCGCCGGTAGAACGCGTTGGACTCCTCGGCGGTGGAGAAGCCCGCGTACTGGCGGATCGTCCAGGGCTGGTTGACGTACATCGTCGGGTACGGGCCGCGCAGGTACGGCGCCATGCCCGGGAACGTGCCGAGGAAGTCCAGGCCCTCCAGGTCACGGCCGGTGTACAGCGGCTTGACCCCGATGCCCTCCGGGGTCTCCCACAGCGGCTCCTCGCCGCCGGTCGCGCGCTTGACGGCCGCACGCCACTCCTCGGCGCCGCCGTCGACGGCCGGCGTCCCCAGCTCGATGCCGGCGAAGTCGGGGATTCCCATCAGGACACTCCCATGCGGTCGAGGGTCGCGGACAGCACGTCGACGGCGTCGCAGCCCGCGAAGACGTACGAGTCGACGCCCGGGTGCTCGGCCGGGCGGCCCGCCAGGAACACGTGCCGGGCGCCGGCCGCGCGCAGCGACTCGGCGGCCTGTCCGGCCCGTTCGGCGTAGAGCGCGTCGGTGGAGCACAGCACGGCCTCGGTGGCGCCGCTGTCCTCGAAGGCGCCCTCGCTGACCGGTTCGATGCCGCCCGCCTGGAACAGGTTCGCGGCGAACGTCGCGCGCGCGGTGTACTCGGCGGGGGAGCCCAGCGCGGCCAGGAAGATCCTCGGCCGGGAGCCGGTCGCCGCCAGGTGCGCGTCGGAGCGGGCCCGCAGCGCCTCGAACGCCTCGTCGCGGCGCACCCGGGGCAGTCCGCCGGACGGCGGCTCGGGCGCGGGCTCGCGCTCCACGGGCTTCTCGCCCAGCAGCGGGAACTCGCTGACGCCGGTGATGGGTTCGCGCCGCTTGGCGAGCTTCTTGGAGCGCTCCGCCCAGGTGGTCGCCAGGTCCGTGCGGATCCGGCCGGAGCGCAGGCACGCGGCCTGGCCGCCGTCCCGCTCGATCGACCGGAAGTACGCCCAGGCGGCCTGGGCGAGCTCCTCGGTGAGCCGCTCCACGTACCAGGAGCCGCCCGCCGGGTCGATCACCCGGGCCAGGTGGGACTCCTCCAGCAGGATCGTGGAGGTGTTGCGCGCGATACGGCGGGCGAACGCGTCCGGCAGGCCCAGCGCGTGGTCGAACGGCAGCACGGTCACCGAGTCGGCGCCCCCGACCCCGGCGGCCAGCGTGGCCACCGTCGCGCGCAGCATGTTCACCCACGGGTCGCGGCGGGTCAGCATCACCGGCGAGGTCACCGCGTGCTGGACCTGCCCGCCCGCGCCCGGCGCCCCGGCCACCTCGGCGACCCGGGCCCACAGCCGGCGCGCCGCGCGCAGCTTGGCGATGGTCAGGAACTGGTCGGCGGTGGCCGCGTAGCGGAACTCGAGCTGCGCGCAGGCCGCCTCGACCGGCAGTCCCGCCTCGGTCAGCGCCCGCAGGTAGGCCACGCCGGTGGCGAGGGACGCCCCCAGCTCCTGTGCGGCCGAGCCGCCCGCCTCGTGGTACGGCAGCGCGTCCACGGTCAGCGCGCGCAGGCCGGGAAAGGCGTCGGCGCAGCGCGCGGCGAGGGCGGCGAAGGGGGCCGTGTCCAGCGGGGTGCCGGTGCGGGCCTCGTGACCGAGCGGGTCGCCGCCCAGGCCGCCGCGCACCGCCTTCGGGTCGACGCCCTTCTCCTCGTACAGCCGCAGCAGCGCCTCGGCGGCCGCCTCGGTGTCGCGGCCGGCGTCGAGGACGACCGGCGCCAGGTCGAGGAGCACCCCGTCGAGTGCCCGGCCCAGGCCGGTGACCGGGATGCCGCCCTCGCCGAGCACCAGCCACAGCGAGGTGACGCCGTTCTCCAGGTCGGCCAGCACCGCGCCGTCGGCGCCGCCGCCCAGCGCGGTGTGCCGCTGCCGTACGTCCCAGCCGCCGGCCGTGTTGCCCTCGGGGCGGCCGCCGCGCACGTACGGGGCGAAGCCGGGCAGGCCGGGGTCGGGCGCGCCGTCGCGCGCCGTGTACAGGGGCCGGGTGCGCAGCCCGTCCTCGAGTGTCGTGGACAGGGCGTCCTCGACTGCCGCGCCGGAGACTTCCTTGCCCGACTTGCGCAGCACACCCTCGACCAGGCGGTGCCACTGCTCGTGTGTCGCGTCAGGGAACTCGGCGGCCAGTGAGAGCCCGTCGTCAGGCAGGACCGTCATGCTCGGATGTTAGGGCAGGGTGCTCATCCGACAGCAGAGCGCGGGCTGTGACGTTTCCCTCTCCGCGGCTGTGACCTGCACCTCGCCCGGACCCGGCCGCCCGGTTCCCTACCGTTCGGGCGGCTTGCGCGGGCCGAGTTCGGCCGGCCGCAGGTCCCGGGTGGAGAGCGTCTGCGGGTCCCCCGTGAAGGCGCGCAGGCGCAGCCGCGCGCCCGCCGCGGCGGGCGGCAGCGGGAACCTCCCGGACGGCGCGCGCAGTTCGACGGTCGCCGTGGTGTGCGCGGCGATCGTGGCCGGTCCGCGGGTCAGCGACCAGTACCTGCTCATCCCGTGGCTGGTGGTGAGCATGTAGTGCGGGGTGAGCGCGGTGTCCCCGGAGTTGGTCACCCGCAGGCTCAAGCCGGCGAGCGACTGCGCCGTGGCCCGCCGCGCCGCCGTCACGTCCATCCTCAGCGGCGGCCGGCCCGTCGCCGCGAGGGCCGCGCTCACCAGGGCGGGCAGCACCAGCAGGGCGGCCGCGCCGGCCAGCGCCGGCCGGCGGCGCGGTCCCCGGAGCCACCGGGGGCGCGGCTGCCAGGCGTTCGCGAAGTCCGACAGGGGCACGGTGACCGCCGCCGCGAGCCACAGCGGGGTCATCATCAGGTAGTAGCCGTCCTGGGAGCGGGTCGCCACCCAGAAGGCGCACCAGGGCAGGACCGTCGCCGCCGGGCCCAGCCGCCGTACGAACAGCACGTACAGCGCCAGCAGGGCGGCGGCGAGCAGCGCGCTCGCGTGGCCGTACCAGTCGAGGTGGTCGCTGCCGTGCGTGAAGTACAGCGAGACGTCCACCAGGCCCTGGCCGTGCAGCACCGCGCCCTGGGTCAGGGGCAGCGCGACGCCGTCGAGCCAGGGTCCCGGCTCGTGCACGATGAAGTACGCGTTGACCAGCAGCCAGGTCGTCGCGGCGATCCCGAGGATGCGCGCGCAGACCGCGGTGGCCGCGCGTCCGCCCAGCTCGCCGCGGCGCACCGCGTAGATGCCGGCCAGCAGGAACGGCGCCACGAACCAGGGCAGTTGCTGGGTCGCGCACGCGGCGCCCAGGCACACGGCCCGCGCGATCCCCGGCCCGCCGAGCCGGCCGCCCCGGCCGGTGCGCGGCCAGCCCACCACCACCGGGACCATCAGCACCATGGCCGGGATCGCCGGATAACCCGAACGGGCGTACCCCGGCAGGAAGCCGAAGCCCAGGCACGCCATCGTCGCCGCCGAGCGCCAGGGCACCGGCAGCAGCCGCCACAGCAGCACCGCGCCGGTGAGCAGCGCCACGGTCGCCGCCGCCGTCGCGGGAGCGCCGCCGCCGCCCACCCACAGCAGGGGGGCGGCCAGCAGCGGGGCGAGCGGGGGATAGCCGTACGTGAAGTCGTAGCCCCCGTCTATCGTCGGCGTCAGCGCGACGTTCGGGCCGTGGAACAGGAAGGGCCACGGCTGCCCGTACACCGGGTGCCCGGCGACCAGTTCCCGCGCGGCCTGGGCGGTGAGGACCGCCTCGTCGCCCCCCGCGTGGTTCAGCCACCAGGCGCAGGCGGTGAGCGTGAGCGCGGTCAGCAGCACCATGAGGTCGAGGCGGGCCAGCGAGCGCGTCCGGCGGACCGTCAGGGCGAGGACGCCGCCGGCCAGGATCGACACGTAGCAGAGCGAGACCACCGCCACGAGGAAGAGGTTGCGGCTCGCCGCCTGCGACCACAGGGACCGGGTCCCGATGAACAGGCTCACGTCGGCGAGCAGGGTCAGGACCCGGTGCCACTGCGCGGGGCCGGGGAGGTCGCCGGTGGGACGTTCCGGGGCGGCGGACATCGCCGGCCGTGTCCACCGTCCGGGCGCCGCCGCTCGTGTATCTGCCAAGTGCACGGCACCGGACGCTAGTGGCGGCCGGTGAGCGGGGCGGGGAACGACATGAAGAGACCGGTGTGAGGGCGGTAAGAAGGCGTTTTATTCGTACATGTGCCGGATGGAACAGGACGCATGAGCGGTCGCGCAGTGTGTCGTTGTTGGGCTGAACGGGTGACTTGGCGTAAGAATTGGCTGGTGCAGGCATTGGGTGCGAGTCAGGTCAGGTGGAGCCGGTGAGCCGTTACGACGTCACCGATGAACAGTGGGAGGGGCTCGCCCAGGTCGTGCCGTTGCGGGGCCGGGACGCCTGGCCGTCGGCGGTGCGCCACCGCTCGCTGCCGGACGCCGAGACCGAGACCCGGCGCCGGTTCGTCGTCCTGCGGGTCAACGTCTTCGCGGACGCCCGTGAGGTCGCCGAGACGCTGATGGCCGGGGTGCCGGTGCTGCTGGACCTGTCCGGCGCGGAGGGCGATGTCGCCAAGCGTGTCCTCGACTTCAGCACGGGCGTCGTGTTCGGCCTGGGCAGCGGGATGCACCGGGTCGACCGCAACGTCTTCCTGCTGACGCCGCCCGGCACCGAGGTCAGCGGGCTGATGGAGGGCGCCGGGATGGCCGGCGGCTGAGGCCGTCGCCACGCGGGACGCGGATGGTCCCCCGATCGTAGGAAGGTGCGGCGGGCAAAACGGTTCGCCGGTCCGGCGGAGGCCTACCGTCCGCATATGGCCGTCCCTCCCGTGTCCACCGGGTTCCCGCCGCCTTCCGGCCCCCTGGAACCGATTCTCGAGCCCCTGGCGCCGCCTTCCGGGCCCCCGGGTCCGCCCTCCGCGGTCCCGGACGACTCCGCCCGGGTGCCGGGGCGGGGCGGTCCGTCGGGCGGCGCGGAAGCGGGGGCCCTCGGCCCGCTCGACGTGCGCGCCCGCGTCACCGAACTGCGGCTGTCCGCCTTCGCCGGGCACCGGCGGGCCGCGTTCCCGCTGGGCGCCGTCACCCTGTTCGCCGGCCCCAGCGGCTCGGGCAAGACGACCGCGCTCGCGGCGTACGAGGCGCTCGCCCGGCTCGGCGGCGGGGCGCCGCTCGACGAGGTGTTCCCGGAGCCGGCGGCGTGGGTGCCGGAACGGGCGCGGCCCGACGCCCAGCGGCGCCGGGGTTTCCGGATCGGCTGCACGGCCGACGGCGCCGCTGGGCCGGTCCGGCTCGACGTCGCCGTGCAGGCGGAGCCGGAACTGCGGATCGTGGGCGAACGGCTGACGGCGGACGGGGTGGTCCTGCTGGAGACCGCCCTGCGCGACCCGGGCCGACGGGCAGTCCAGGCCGCCTGGCACACCGCCGGCGCCGCCCCGGTGACCCGCGCCCCGCTGCCCGACGACCTGCTCGGCACCCCGCTGCTGCCGCTGCGGGTGGCCGGCAAGACCGACGGGCAGCGGCGGGTGCTCGCCGCCGCCGAGCAGATGGTCGTCGCGCTGCGCTCGGTGTTCCCCTGCGACCCGCGCCCCGAGAACATGCGCGCCCCCGTCCCCGCCGGCTCGGGGCGGCTCCTGCCCGGCTGCGACAACCTCGCCGACGTGCTGTGGCGCACCCGCTCCGAGTGCGGCCGCCGGCACGCGGCGCTCGTGGAGGCGCTGCGCGGCGGCTGCGCCGGACCGGTGGCCGACCTGGTCCCGGAGCCGCTGGCCGACGGCGCCGTCCGGGCGCTGCTCGACCGGGGCGACGGCTTCCGCACCGAGCTGGCCCGGCTCGGCGACGGCGAACTGCGCTACGTCGCGCTGGCGCTGGTGCTGCTGACCGGGCCCGGCGTGCTGGCCGTGGACACGCCCGGCGAGGTGCCCGACGCGCTGCGCACCCTCACCGTGCTCACCGACGGCTTCGACCGCGGCCTCGATCCGGCCCAGCGGCGCGCGCTGCTGCGGACGGCGGCCCGCATGGGCGAACGGGGCCACATCCGCTGCGTCGGCGCCGTCAGCGACGCCTCCTGGGCCGTGGGGACCGAAGGGGTGACCGTGGTACACCTGAGGCCGTGACGGAACACCCCGACCTGGCCGGACTCCAGCGCAGGCTGGCCGAGTTCGCCGCCGCGCGCGACTGGCAGCCCTACCACACCCCCAAGAACCTGGTGGCCGCGCTCAGTGTGGAGGCCTCCGAACTGGTCGAGATCTTCCAGTGGCTGACGCCCGAGGAGTCGGCCCGGGTGATGGACGACCCGGGCACCGCGCACCGGGTCCGGGACGAGGTCGCCGACGTCCTCGCCTACCTCCTCCAGCTCTGCGAGGTTCTCGGCGTCGATCCGCTCGCCGCCCTGTCCGCCAAGATCGACCGCAACGAGGAGCGCTTCCCGACCCCCGGGCCGGACGCCGCCGACTGACGGAGTGCCACCTTCCGCTATCACTCTGCGGAGTCATGGTGCGTCCCGAATCCGAATTGTTGTCCACAATTTCCCGCCCATCTCTGGCTTTACGTCTCAGGCGCCTTCACTCTGGGTAGTGAACAAGGGAGTTCACGCGGGCGTGCGAGGACGCACGGCGGACTGGACGGGGGCAGCGCATGGATGCGGTGCGACTCATCGGGACGAGCAGGCGGGCCCTGGCCCAGGGCGCCGACCGGCCCGAGATCATGGCCGAGGTGTGGCAGGCGCAGGCCCTGGCCCAGGCGATCGGCAGCCGCCTTGCGGTGTCCGGCCCGCCGGAGCTGCGGGGCGAGGCGCTGGGCCTGACCGAACTGGCGGGCCGGGGCTGCGGCGTCCTGGACGCCCCGGAACTCGACCCCGGCGACCTGCGCGCCGCCCAGCTCACCGAGCTGGACGACGCCCGGCTGACCCTGCTCTGCCTCGGCGGCCTGCTGGGCGAGGTCGGCATGGCGCTGGTCGGCATGGCCAGCTCGGCGGCCGACGAGACGGCGTACTGGCAGTGCATGGAGGCCATCGACGCGGCGGACGAGTCCCGGGACCGGGTCCTGGAGATGCTGCGCAAACTGGCCGCGCGCGTCGAGGCGTTACCCGAGGGCGCGGAGGACAGCCCGTCGGGTGTCTGACCGGCCGGACCGCACCGACTCCGCGCCCGCGGCCGAGGGATTCACCTGATCGGGACGGCCGTGCCCGGCGGTACCGATGAGACCTGCGGGGCCGGGGCCGGGCAGGATGGGTGTATGGACCTTCGAATCTTCACCGAGCCCCAGCAGGGGGCCACCTACGACACCTTGCTCACCGTGGCGAAGGCCACCGAGGATCTTGGCTTCGACGCGTTCTTCCGCTCCGACCACTACCTCCGGATGGGCAGCGTCGACGGCCTGCCCGGCCCCACCGACGCCTGGATCACGCTGGCCGGCCTGGCCCGCGAGACCAAGCGCATCCGCCTGGGCACCCTGATGACGGCCGGCACCTTCCGGCTGCCCGGCGTGCTCGCCATCCAGGTCGCGCAGGTCGACCAGATGTCCGGCGGCCGGGTCGAACTGGGCCTCGGCGCGGGCTGGTTCGAGGAGGAGCACAAGGCGTACGGCATCCCGTTCCCCATGGAGAAGTTCGCCCGCCTGGAGGAACAGCTCGAGATCGTCACCGGGCTGTGGGCCACCAAGACCGGCGAGACCTTCGACTTCCACGGCGCCTACTACGACCTCACCGACTCGCCCGCGCTGCCCAAGCCCGCCCAGTCGAAGATCCCGGTGCTCATCGGCGGCCACGGCGCCACCCGCACCCCGCGCCTCGCCGCCCGCTACGCCGACGAGTTCAACATCCCGTTCGCCTCCGTCGAGGACAGCGAGCGGCAGTTCGGCCGGGTGCGCGCCGCCGCCGAGGAGGCGGGCCGCGGGGCCGGCGCCCTGACCTACTCCAACGCGCTCGTGGTGTGCGTCGGCCGGGACGACCAGGAGGTCGCCCGCCGGGCCGCCGCCATCGGCCGCGAGGTGGACGAGCTGAAGGCCAACGGCCTGGCCGGCTCCCCGGCCGAGGTGGTCGACCGGATCGGCCGCTACGCCGAGACCGGCTCCAGCCGCATCTACCTCCAGATCCTCGACCTCCACGACCTGGACCACCTGGAACTGATCTCCTCCCAGGTCCAGACCCAGCTGTCCTGACCCCGGCCGCCCGCCCCACCTCGTGGGCCCCTCCGCTCCGAACCGGGCGGAGGGGCCGCTCCGCCCCGGAAAACCACTGGTCGACGGGGTCCGGCAGCGGGGAGACTCGGACATGTGTTCCTGACGATCTCCATGCGCGGCGACGCCGCCCACCCGGCCACCGACCTCGGGTACCTGCTGCACAAGCATCCCGACAAGGCGCAGACCTTCTCGACCTCCTACGGCACCGCGCACGTGTTCTACCCGCAGGCGGACGCCGAGCGCTGCACGGCCGCGCTGATGCTGGAGGTCGACGCGGTCGCGCTGGTGCGGCGGAGCAAGGGCAGGGGCCGCGGCGGAGCGCCCGACGCGGCACTCGCGCAGTACGTCAACGACCGCCCCTACGCGGCCTCCTCGCTCCTCGCGGTCGCGCTCAGCGGCGTCTTCTCCAGCGCCCTGCGCGGGGTGTGCAAGGCTCGCCCGGAGCTGGCCGCCGCGCCCCTGCCGCTGCGCGTCGAGGTGCCCGCGCTGCCCGCCCGCGGCGGCCCGGACCTCGTACGCAAGCTGTTCGAGCCGCTCGGCTGGACGGTGACCGCCGAACCCGTCGCCCTGGACGCCCGGTTCCCGGCGTGGGGCGCCTCGCGGTACGTCCGGCTCGCCCTGGAGTCGGAGGCGCTGACCCTCGCCGAGGCGCTGCGCCACCTGTACGTGCTGCTGCCCGTCCTCGACGACGCCAAGCACTACTGGGTCGCCTCCGACGAGGTCGACAAGCTGCTGCGCGCCGGTGAGGGCTGGCTGCCCGCGCACCCGGAGCAGAAGCTGATCACCAGCCGCTACCTCTCCCGCCGCTGGTCGCTGACCCGGCAGGCCATGGAGCGGCTGGAGCTGGTGCGGCTGGCCGAGGCCGACGACAGCGAGGTCGAGTCGATCGACAACGCGGTGCCGGCGGACACCGGGGCCGAGGACGAGGAGAAGCCGGCGCCGCTCGCCGTGCTGCGGCGCGAGGCGATCCTCGCCGCCCTCCGCGAGGCCGGCGCCGCCCGCGTCCTGGACCTGGGCTGCGGACAGGGCCAGCTGGTGCAGGAAATGCTCAAGGACGTGCGGTTCACCGAGATCGTCGGCGTCGACGTGTCGGTGCGGGCCCTGACCATCGCCTCGCGCCGGCTCAGGCTGGACCGCATGGGGGAGCGGCAGGCGGCCCGGGTCAGCCTCGTCCAGGGCTCCCTCGCCTACACCGACAAGCGGCTCAAGGGCTACGACGCGGCCGTGCTCAGCGAGGTGATCGAGCACCTCGACCTGCCCCGGCTGCCCGCCCTCGAGTACGCCGTGTTCGGGCACGCCCGCCCGCGCACCGTCGTCGTCACCACCCCGAACGTCGAGTACAACGTCCGCTGGGAGACGCTGCCCGCCGGACACGTCCGGCACGGCGACCACCGCTTCGAGTGGAGCCGCGAGGAGTTCCGCGCCTGGGCGGCGGCCGTGGCCGGACGGCACGGGTACGAGGTCGCCTTCGTGCCCGTCGGGCCGGACGACCCGGAGGTCGGACCGCCCACCCAGATGGCCGTCTTCTCCGCCTCGACGGAGAAGGCCGGGAACAACGAGAGCGCCGAGAAGGCCGAGAAGGAGGCGAAGGCGGCATGACCGAGACACCCGCGGGACGGGTCCTCCCCGTCACCGACCTCTCCCTCGTCGTGCTCGTCGGCGCCTCCGGCTCCGGCAAGTCCACCTTCGCCCGGCGGCACTTCGCGCCGACCGAGGTGATCTCCTCGGACTTCTGCCGCGGCCTGGTGGCCGACGACGAGAACGACCAGAGCGCCTCCCGGGACGCCTTCGACGTGCTGCACTACATCGCCGGCAAGCGGCTCGCGGCCGGCCGCCGCACCGTCGTCGACGCCACCAGCGTGCAGCAGGACAGCCGCCGCCGGCTGATCGAACTGGCCCGGGAGCACGACGTGCTGCCCATCGCCATCGTGCTGGACGTGCCGGAGGACGTGTGCGCCGAGCGCAACGCGGCCCGCACCGACCGCGCCGACATGCCCCGCCGGGTCATCCAGCGGCACACCCGCGAACTGCGCCGCTCGCTGCGGCACCTGGAGCGCGAGGGTTTCCGCAAGGTGCACGTCCTACGCGGGGCGGCGGAGGTCGAGAGCGCCACCGTCGTCACCGAGAAGCGCTTCAACGACCTGACCCACCTCACCGGACCCTTCGACATCATCGGCGACGTCCACGGCTGCGCGGCCGAGCTGGAGGCCCTGCTCGCCAAGCTGGGCTACGCCGACGGCGTGCACCCCGAGGGCCGCACCGCGGTGTTCGTCGGCGACCTGGTCGACCGGGGCCCGGACACCCCGGGCGTGCTGCGCCGGGTGATGAGGATGACCGCGTCCGGCGACGCGCTGTGCGTGCCGGGCAACCACGAGAACAAGTACGGCCGGCACCTCAAGGGCCGCAAGGTCCAGCACACCCACGGGCTCGCCGAGACCATCGAGCAGATGGCGGGGGAGAGCGAGGAGTTCCAGGCGGAGGTGCGCCGGTTCCTGGACGGCCTGGTCAGCCACTACGTCCTCGACGGCGGCCGGCTGGTCGTCTGCCACGCCGGGCTCCCCGAGAAGTACCACGGCCGCACCTCCGGGCGGGTGCGCTCGCACGCCCTGTACGGAGAGACCACCGGCGAGACCGACGAGTTCGGGCTGCCGGTGCGCTACCCGTGGGCGGAGGACTACCGCGGCCGGGCCGCCGTGGTCTACGGCCACACCCCGGTGCCGGAGGCGAGCTGGCTGAACAACACCATCTGCCTGGACACCGGCGCGGTGTTCGGCGGCAAGCTGACCGCGCTGCGCTGGCCCGAGCGCGAGCTGGTCGACGTACCGGCCGAGCGGGTCTGGTACGAGCCCGCGAGGCCGCTGCGCAGCGAGGCGCCCGGCGGGCAGGACGGACGGCCGCTGGACCTGGCGGACGTGCACGGCCGCCGGGTGGTGGAGACCCGGCACTCGGGCCGGGTCGCGGTCCGGGAGGACAACGCGGCCGCGGCGCTGGAGGTCATGAGCCGCTTCGCGGTCGACCCGCGCCTGCTGCCGTACCTGCCGCCGACCATGGCGCCGACGGCCACCTCGCACGTCGAGGGCTACCTGGAGCACCCGGCCGAGGCGTTCGCGCAGTACGCGGCGGACGGCGTCGCGCGGGTCGTGTGCGAGGAGAAGCACATGGGCTCGCGCGCGGTCGCCCTGGTGTGCCGGGACGCGGAGGCGGCGGCCGCGCGGTTCGGCGTGGAGGGTCCCACCGGCGCCCTGTACACCCGTACCGGACGGCCGTTCTTCGACGACACGGAGGTGACCGAGGAGATCCTCGGCCGGCTGCGCTCCGCCGTCTCGGACGCAGGCCTGTGGGACGAGCTGGGCACGGACTGGCTGCTGCTGGACGCCGAGCTGATGCCGTGGTCGCTGAAGGCCTCGGGTCTGCTGCGCAGCCAGTACGCGGCGGTCGGCGCCGCGTCCGGCGCGGTGTTCCCGGACGCCCTCGCCGCCCTGGAGGCCGCCGCGGCCCGGGGCACGGACGTGGGCGGGCTGCTGGAGCGCCAGCGCGGACGGGCCGCGGACGCGGCCGCGTTCACCGAGGCCTACCGCCGCTACTGCTGGACCACCGACGGCCTGGACGGGGTCCGTCTCGCCCCCTTCCAGATCCTGGCCGCCCAGGGCCGCAGCCTCGCCGCGCTCCCGCACGACGGGCAACTGGCCCTGATCGACCGGATGGTGGAGCACGACGGCACCGGACTGCTGCAGACCACCCGGCGGCTGTACGTCGACACGGGCGACGCCGAATCGGTCCGGGCCGGCGTCGACTGGTGGCTGGAGATGACCGGCCGGGGCGGCGAGGGCATGGTCGTCAAGCCGCTCGGCGCGCTGGTGCGCGACGGCGAGGGCCGGCTGGTGCAGCCCGGCGTCAAGTGCCGGGGCCGCGAGTACCTGCGGATCATCTACGGCCCCGAGTACACGCGCCCCGACAACCTCGCCCGCCTGCGCGCCCGCTTCCTGGGCCACAAGCGGTCGCTGGCGATCCGCGAGTACGCCCTCGGTCTGGAGGCGCTGGACCGGCTCGCGGACGGCGAACCGCTGTGGCGGGTGCACGAGGCCGTCTTCGGGGTGCTCGCCCTGGAGTCGGAACCGGTGGACCCGCGGTTGTGAGCGGCGGGACGGAGCCCGGTGCGCGGCCGCCCGCGCACCGGGCTCCGTCCTCTCCGGCGGCCTTCGCGTCAGTGGGACGAAAACAGGAAGCGGCGGAAACGGCCGAGTGGAGCGTGAAGGCGGTCGTCCGTGGCCAGGATGGAGGCATGGCATACCACGTCCACTCCGAGGCCGGACGGCTTCGCCGGGTGATCCTGCACCGGCCCGACCTCGAGCTCAAAAGGCTCACCCCCAGCAACAAGGACGCCCTGCTCTTCGACGACGTGCTGTGGGTGCGCCGGGCGCGCGCCGAGCACGACGGGTTCGCGGACGTCCTGCGCGACCGGGGGGTCGCCGTCCACCTCTTCGGCGACCTGCTCACCGAGACCCTGGAGATCCCGGAGGCCCGCGCCCTCGTCCTGGACCGCGTCTTCGACGAGAAGGAGTACGGTCCCCTCGCCACCGGCCACCTGCGGGCCGCCTTCGACGGGATGGGTTCGGGCGAGCTGGCCGAGGCCCTGGTCGGCGGCATGACCAAGCGGGAGTTCCTGGACGGTCACGCGGAGCCCGCCTCCGTCCGCTTCCACGTCATGGACCTGGACGACTTCCTGCTCCGCCCGCTGCCCAACCACCTCTTCACCCGGGACACCTCGGCCTGGATCTACGACGGCGTCTCCATCAACGCCATGCGCCGGCCGGCCCGGCAGCGGGAGACCGTGCACTTCGAGGCGATCTACCGGCACCACCCGCTGTTCCGCGACGAGACGTTCCACGTGTGGTCCCGGGGGCAGGCCGACTACCCCTCCACCATCGAGGGCGGCGACGTCCTGGTGATCGGCAACGGCGCCGTCCTGATCGGCATGAGCGAGCGCACCACCCCGCAGGCCGTGGAGATGCTGGCGCACAAGCTGTTCGCCGCGGGCTCCGCGCACACCATCGTCGCGCTCGACATGCCCAAGCGGCGGGCCTTCATGCACCTGGACACGGTGATGACCATGGTCGACGGCGACACCTTCACCCAGTACGCCGGGCTCGGCATGCTGCGCTCGTACACCATCCAGCCGGGCGACGGGGAGCGGGAGCTGAAGGTCACCGACCATCCGCCCGAGCACATGCACCGCGCCATCGCCGCCGCGCTGGGGCTCGGCGAGATCAGGGTGCTCACCGCCACCCAGGACGTGCACGCCGCCGAGCGCGAGCAGTGGGACGACGGCTGCAACGTGCTCGCCGTCGAACCGGGCGTCGTCATCGCCTATGAACGCAACTCCACCACCAACACCCACCTGCGCAAACAGGGCATCGAGGTGATCGAGATCCCGGGCAGCGAGCTGGGGCGGGGCCGGGGCGGTCCGCGGTGCATGAGCTGCCCGGTGGAGCGAGCGCCCGTATAGAAATGTGGAGCATCGTATAGACTTACATCAGTCCTGATACCCGTACCCCTGGAGCGCCCCCCATGGCGACTGTCCCGACCGCCCTCGCCGGGCGCCACTTCCTCAAGGAGCTGGACTTCACCGAGGACGAGTTCCGCGGCCTGGTCGAGCTGGCCGCGGAACTGAAGGCGGCGAAGAAGGCCGGGACCGAGACCCAGTACCTGCGCGGCCGCAACATCGCGCTGATCTTCGAGAAGACCTCGACGCGCACCCGCTGCGCGTTCGAGGTCGCCGCCGCCGACCAGGGTGCCGGCACGACGTACCTCGACCCGGCCGGCTCGCAGATCGGGCACAAGGAGTCCGTGAAGGACACCGCCCGCGTCCTCGGCCGGATGTTCGACGCGATCGAGTACCGGGGCGACAGCCAGGCCAAGGTCGAGGAGCTGGCCGCGTACGCCGGTGTGCCCGTCTACAACGGGCTCACCGACGACTGGCACCCCACCCAGATGCTGGCGGACGCGCTCACCATGGCCGAGCACAGCCCCCGGCCGCTGCGCGAGACCAGCTTCGCCTACCTCGGCGACGCCCGCTTCAACATGGGCAACTCCTACCTGGTCACCGGCGCCCTGCTCGGCATGGACGTGCGGATCGTCGCCCCGAAGTCCTACTGGCCCGCCCAGGAGGTCGTCGACCGCGCCCGCGAGCTGGCCGAGTCCAGCGGGGCCCGGATCACCCTCACCGAGGACATCGCCGAGGGCGTCGCGGGAGCCGGCTTCGTCGCCACCGACGTCTGGGTCTCCATGGGCGAGCCCAAGGAGGTCTGGGACGAGCGGATCGCCGCCCTCGGCCCCTACGCCGTGACCATGGACGTCCTGCGCGCCACCGGCGACCCGGACGTGAAGTTCCTGCACTGCCTGCCCGCCTTCCACGACCTCGGCACCAAGGTCGGCCAGGAGATCTTCGAGACCCACGGTCTGACCTCGCTGGAGGTGACCGACGAGGTGTTCGAGTCCGCCCACTCGGTCGTCTTCGACGAGGCGGAGAACCGGCTGCACAGCATCAAGGCGGTCCTGGTCGCGACCCTCGCCCGGCCGGGCGCCCCGCGCTGACACTTGCCCCACCCGCTTCACCAGGCCTTATCCTGAACGGCGGCCCGGACCACCCCCTCCCGGCCGCCGCCGCGCCCCCACCGGGGCGTCCGCACCACCAGAAACGAGCACCACCCCCCATGCCCGCTCACCGCATCAAGTCCCCGCGACTGCTCGTCGCCGAGTCCGGCGCCGACCGCGAGGGCCACGGCCTCAAGCGCACGATGGGCCTCTTCCAGCTCATCTGCTTCGGCGTCGGCGCGATCGTCGGCACCGGCATCTTCGTCGGCCTCTCCGACTCCGTCGCCCAGGCCGGCCCCGCCGTCGTCATCTCCTTCGTCCTCGCCGCGATCACCTGCGTCTTCACCGCGCTCTCCTTCGCCGAGCTGGGCGGCGCGATCCCGGTCTCCGGCTCCTCGTACTCCTTCGCCTACGCGGGGCTCGGCGAGTCCACCGCCTTCCTGGTCGGCTGGTGCCTGCTGCTGGAGTACGGCGTCTCCATCTCGGCCGTCGCGGTCGGCTGGAGCGAGTACGTCAACGAGCTCCTGCACAGCCTCACCGGCCTGCAACTGCCGGCCGCGCTGTCCGCGGGGCCGGGCGACGGCGGGATCGTCAACCTGCCCGCCGTGATCGTCATCGCCATGGCGTCCGTGCTGCTGGTGCGCGGGGTGCGGGAGAGCGCCCGGGCGACCGCCGCGATGGCCGCCGTGAAGCTCGTCGTCCTGCTGGCCTTCTGCGCCGTCGGCTACAGCGCCTTCAAGCACGGCAACCTGACCCCGTTCTCCCCGGCCGGCCTCGGCGGCATCGGCGCGGGCACCACCGCCGCCTTCTTCTCCTACATCGGCTTCGACGCGATCACCACGGCCGGCGAGGAGGCGAAGAACCCGCGCCGGGACATCCCCGTCGCTATCCTCGTCTGCATGGGTCTGGTCACCCTGCTCTACTGCGCGGTCGCGCTCGCCGCGATCGGCGCCATCGGCGGCAAGGAGGTCGCCGGCCGGCCCGCCGCGCTGTCGTACGTCGTCAACGAGGTCACCGGCTCCGCCGTCGGCGGCGGCGTCATCGCCTTCGGCGCGGTCGTCGCCATCGCCTCCGTCGTGCTCGCCGTGATGTACGGCCAGACCCGCATCCTGATGTCGATGTCCCGGGACGGCCTGATCCCGCGCGTCTTCGAGAAGGTCTCGCCGCGCACCTCCAC
Organism: Streptomyces sp. NPDC003720; assembly: GCF_042875075.1. Classification (NCBI taxonomy): domain Bacteria; kingdom Bacillati; phylum Actinomycetota; class Actinomycetes; order Kitasatosporales; family Streptomycetaceae; genus Streptomyces; species Streptomyces sp. NPDC003720. Next base: position 531,557 of record NZ_JBIANZ010000006.1, on the reverse strand, counting down.
CCCGGTGGCCGGCACGCTGATCGTCGCGGTCGTCTTCGCGATCCCGGCGGCCTTCGCCTCCCTGGACGCCGTGATGAACCTGTGCACCATCGGCACGCTCGCGATCATGGCCGTCGTCAACATCGCGGTGATCGCCCTGCGCCGCCGCGAGCCGGGCCTCAGGCGCAGTTTCCGGGTGCCGCTCTACCCGGTCGGACCGCTGCTCGGCGTCGGCTTCTGCCTGTACCTGATGTACGAGACCGGCTGGCGGACCTGGATCCAGTTCGCGCTGTTCCTCGCGGTGGGCGCGGCGGTCTACGCCGTCTACGGGCGCCGGCACTCGACGCTGGCCACGGGGTCCCCCGAGGTCACGCCGGACGCCGCTGACCGGGAACCACTGGCAGTCTGAACCACACCGCCTTGCCCGAAGCGGTCGGGCGGTGACCGCAGGACGAGCTGAGGGCGCGGATCAGCAGCAGCCCGCGCCCGCCCTCCTGCCAGGGGTCGGGCTCCTCGATCACCGGACGGGTGAGATGCCCGGGCGGCGCGGGGTCGGGATCGTGCACCTCGACCTGGCAGCCGCCCGGCCGCAGCTCCACCACCAGCTCGATCGGGCCGCGCCCGGCGGTGTGCTCCACCGCGTTGGCCACCAGCTCCGCCGTCAGCAGCTCGGCGGTGTCGCTGTCGGCCGCGTGCTCCACCTCCGCCAGGGCGGACCGGACCAGGGCACGGGCCACGGGCACCGCCGCGGTGGTGTGCGGCAGCGCGATGCGCCAGGAGGCCGATTCGGCGGGGCGTTCGTACAAGGCGAGTCCGTTCATGGAGCAGGCTGTCCTGCTTTCAACCGTGGAAATGGTACGGGCCCGGTTTCGAGGACCGTCGACGGGCACCGGGTGGGGCCGCGCTGCCCCGCCACCGGCGGCCTACCCGCGAGGACGCCCCGCCTCGCCCCGCCGGGCCCACTGTTACGCGGCTGTGGACGACCGGTGACGCGTGTGACGGAGGCGGTCCGCCCCGGAGGCGAGTTGTCGCGCCATCGTGACGACAGTCACAAACAGGTGATAGCTTCGTGGGGTACCGCACCGTGAGGCACCGCCCCCTCTAGGAGGCCGCACGTCATGAGTCCCTTCACCGGCTCCGCCGCCCGCACCTCCTCGTGGGAGCATCTGCGGGTCGAGCTCGACGACGGTGTCGCCACCGTCACCCTCGCCCGCCCCGACAAGCTCAACGCCCTCACCTTCGGCGCCTACGCCGACCTGCGCGACCTGCTCGCCGAGCTGTCCCGGGAGCGGTCGGTCCGCGCCCTGGTGCTGGCCGGCGAGGGGCGCGGGTTCTGCTCCGGCGGCGACGTGGACGAGATCATCGGCGCCACGCTGTCCATGGACACCGCCCAGCTCCTCGACTTCAACCGGATGACCGGGCAGGTGGTCCGGGCGATCCGGGAGTGCCCGTTCCCGGTGATCGCCGCCGTGCACGGCGTGGCGGCCGGCGCCGGCGCCGTGCTCGCCCTCGCGGCCGACTTCCGCGTCGCCGACCCCTCGGCCCGGTTCGCCTTCCTCTTCACCCGCGTCGGCCTCTCCGGCGGCGACATGGGCGCGGCCTACCTGCTGCCCCGCGTCGTCGGGCTCGGCCACGCGACCCGGCTGCTGATGCTGGGCGAACCGGTGCGCGCGGCGGAGGCCGAGCGGATCGGCCTCATCAGCGTGCCGGCGGGGGAGGGGCACACCGACGGCACGGCGCTGGAGCTGGCCCGCCGCCTGGCCGACGGGCCCGCCCTGGCGTACGCCCAGACCAAGGCGCTGCTCACGGCCGAGCTGGACATGCCGCTGGCCGCGTCGATCGAGCTGGACGCCTCGACCCAGGCGCTGCTGATGAACGGCGAGGACTACGCGGAGTTCCACGCCGCCTTCCAGGAGAAGCGGCCGCCGAAGTGGCGGGGGAGGTAGCCGCGGTGGCCGGCCGCCCGCCGCGCGTGGCGATCACCGGCGGGGGCCCCGGCGGTCTCTACGCGGCCGCGCTGCTCAAACGGCTCGATCCCGCCCGGGAGGTCACCGTCTGGGAGCGCAACGCGCCCGACGAGACCTTCGGCTTCGGCGTGGTCCTGTCCGACGAGACCCTGGGCGGCATCGAGCACGCCGACCCGGTGGTCTACGCGGCGCTGCGCCGCGACTTCGTCCGCTGGGACGACATCGACATCGTCCACCGGGGCACCCGCCACACCTCCGGCGGACACGGCTTCGCCGCGCTGGGCAGGCGCCGGCTGCTGGAGATCCTGCACGAGCGCTGCCGCTCCCTCGGCGTGGACCTCCGCTTCCGCGCCGAAGCACCGCCGGCCGCCCGGCTCGCCGAGGCGTACGACCTGGTCGTCGCCGCCGACGGGGTCCACAGCGCCACCCGGGAGGCCCTCGCCCACGCGTTCCGGCCCCGGGTGACCGCCCACCGCTGCCGCTACATCTGGCTGGCGGCCGACTTCGCCTTCGACGCCTTCCGCTTCGAGATCGCCGAGACCGAGCACGGCGTGATGCAGCTGCACGCCTACCCCTACGCGGCCGACTCCTCCACCGTGATCGTCGAGATGTGCGAGGAGGTCTGGCGCGCGGCCGGATTCGGCGAGGGCGAGCCGGCGGAGTCCGTCGAGCGCTGCGCCAAGATCTTCGCGGACGCCCTCGGCGGACGGCCGCTGCGCTCCAACAACTCGGCGTGGACGACCTTCCGCACGGTCGTCAACGGGCGCTGGTCCGACGGCAACGTCGTCCTCCTCGGCGACGCCGCCCACACCGCCCACTTCTCCATCGGCTCCGGCACCAAGCTCGCGGTGGAGGACGCCCTGGCGCTGGCCGCGTGCGTCGAGGAGCAGCCCGACGTGCCCAGTGCGCTGGCCGCCTACGAGGAGGAACGCAGGCCCGTCGTCGCCTCCACCCAGCGGGCCGCCCGGGCCAGCCTGGAGTGGTTCGAGGACCTGGACCGCTATCTCGGCCAGCCGTCCCGGCAGTTCGCCTTCAACCTGCTCACCCGCAGCCGCCGGGTCACCCACGGCAACCTCCGGCTGCGCGACGCGCACTTCACCGGGGCCGTCGAGCGCGAGTTCGGCTGTCCGCCGGGCACGCCCCCCATGTTCACCCCGTTCCGGCTGCGCGGACTGACCCTGCGCAACCGGGTCGTGGTCTCGCCGATGGACATGTACTCGGCCGACGAGGGCGTCCCCGGCGACTTCCACCTGGTCCACCTGGGCGCCCGCGCGCTCGGCGGGGCCGGCCTGGTGATGACCGAGATGGTGTGCGTGAGCGAGCGCGGCCGGATCACGCCCGGCTGCGCCGGCCTCTACACCGGCCGCCAGGCCGAGGCATGGCGGCGGATCACCGACTTCGTGCACCACCGGGCGCCGGGCGCCGCGATCGGAGTCCAGCTCGGCCACAGCGGCCGCAAGGGCTCCACCCGGCTGATGTGGGAGGGCATGGACGAACCGCTGCCCGACGGCAACTGGCCGCTGGTGGCCGCCTCACCGCTGCCCTACAGGCCGGGCGGCCAGGTCCCGCGCGAACTCAGCCGCGCCCAGCTCACCGACATCCGGGAGCAGTTCACCGCGGCCGCCGGGCGGGCCGCGCGGGCCGGCTTCGACCTGCTCGAACTGCACTGCGCCCACGGCTACCTGCTCTCCGGCTTCCTCTCCCCGCTCACCAACCACCGCACCGACGCCTACGGCGGCTCGCCGGAGAACCGGCTGAGGTTCCCGCTGGAGGTCTTCGACGCCGTGCGCGCGGTGTGGCCGGACGAACGGCCCATGATCGTGCGGATCTCCGCCACCGACTGGGCCGAGGGCGGCACCGGCGCCGAGGACGCGGTCGGGATCGCCCGGGCCTTCGCGGCGCACGGCGCCGACGCGATCGACGTCTCCACCGGGCAGGTGGTGGCCGAGGAGCGGCCGGAGTTCGGGCGCTCGTACCAGACGCCGTTCGCCGACCGCATCCGGCACGAGGCCGGCGTCCCGGTGATCGCGGTCGGCGCGATCTCCTCCTGGGACGACGTCAACTCCCTGATCCTGGCCGGGCGCACAGACCTGTGCGCGCTGGCCCGGCCCCACCTGTACGACCCGAACTGGACGCTGCACGCGGCCGCCGAGCAGGGCTACGAGGGGCCCGGCGCGACCTGGCCCGACCCCTACCGGGCGGGCAGCAGACGACCGCAGACCGGCCGCACGGACGCGCCGAAACCCCGGCTGTCGCTCGGCGGACGGTGACCGGGGCGGCGAGGAGGAGCCGCGCGGCGCCGGTCACACCCCTTCCACGTGATTAGCACGGTTCCTGAACCGCTTGTTCCGCTTCGGCTGGCTACGTTCGGCTGGTCCATGCCGGAGACGAGAGAGACCGAGACCGCGATGAACGACACCAGGCCCCTGCCCGAGCCCCCCGCACACGGCTACGGCGGCCCCCCGGCGCCGGGGCCGCGGTACGCGGAGCCGTATCACGCCCAGCCGCGGTACCCGGAGTACGCGGAGCCCGCCCACCGGCCCGCAGGGCCCGGCCGGCAGCGCCGCGGGGACGGCTCGGGCACCCGTCGCACCGCCCTCGTCATCCACACCGTCGCCGACGTCGCGGCGGCGTTCCTCGGGCTGTGGATCGTGCTCCACCTGCTGGAGGCCAACCACGCGAACGTCTTCGTGGGGTTCGTGTCGGACACGGCCGACGCGCTGGCCTGGTGGTCGCAGGACATCTTCACGACGGACACGGAGAACCTCCGGGTCCTGCTCGACTACGGCCTTCCCGCGGTCCTCTACCTCGCGGTGGGACACGGCATCGCGATGCGGCTGCGGCGCTTCTGAACCGCGGGGCTCACGCCTCGGCGGACTCCGCGCCCACGAACTGCGCCCCGGCGTCGCGCAGTCGCTCGTGCAGCCCCTGGAACACCCGCGCCGAGCGGACCCCCGGCCAGTCGGCGGGCAGCAGCCGGGCGGGCAGGCCGGGGTCGGTGTAGGGCAGGTGCCGCCAGGAGTCCAGGGCCGTCAGATAGTCCCGGTAGGCCTCCTCGGGCGGGGTCCCGGCGCGCCGCTCCCAGGCGTGCAGGACGGGCGCGTGGACGTCCAGGAAGCCCTCGTGCGCCTTGGCGATCGCCGTCAGGTCCCACCAGCGGGCGACGGCCGCCGTGGTGGCGGCGAAGCCGAGGTGCTCGCCCCGAAAGAGGTCGACGTACGGGTCGAGGGCCAGCCGGCGCAGGGTGTGCCGGGTCTCCTCGTAGAGCCGGGCCGGGGCGATCCACACCCCGGGCGCCGCCGTGCCGAAGCCCAGTCCGGCCAGCCGGGAGCGCAGGACGTGCCGCTTCTGCCGTTCGGACTCGGGCACCGAGAACACCGCCAGGACCCAGCCCTCGTCCCGCGGGGGCGCGGTCGCGTAGATGCGGCGGTCGCCGTCCTCCAGCAACTGGCGTGCCTCGGCGGAGAGTTCGTACCCGGCCGCGCCGGTGCGGGTGCGGGCGGGCAGCAGCAGTCCGCGGCGTTTGAGCCGGGACACCGAGGAACGCACGGAGGGCGCGTCCACCCCGACCGCGGCCAGGAGCCGGATCAGCTCGGCGACCGGCACCGGGCCGGGCATGAAGCGGCCGTACGCGCCGTACAGCGTGACGATGAGGGACCTGGGGGCGTGCTGCTCGGACACGTTGATCATTTTAGGTCGTCGGCGTCAGGGCCGGTCACCGGCGGTGCGCAGCCGGAACCGCTGCAGCTTCCCGGTGGCCGTGCGGGGCAGCGCGTCGAGGAAGACGAACTCGCGCGGGCACTTGTAGGGCGCCAGCTCCGACTTGAGGAAGGCGCGCAGCGGCTCGGGGTCGCGCGCCGCCCCGTCCCGCAGCACCGTGTAGGCCACCGCCACCTGGCCGCGCACCTCGTCGGCCCGGCCGACCACCGCCGTCTCGACCACGTCGGGGTGGCGCAGCAGGGCGTCCTCCACCTCCGGTCCCGCGATGTTGTACCCGGCCGAGATGATCATGTCGTCCGCGCGGGCCACGTAGCGGAAGTAGCCGTCGCTCTCGCGGACGTAGGTGTCGCCGGTGACGTTCCAGCCGCCGCGCACGTACTCCCGCTGCCGCGGATCGGCCAGGTAGCGGCAGCCGACCGGGCCGCGCACCGCCAGCAGCCCCGGCTCGCCGTCCGGCACCGGGTCGCCGTGCGCGTCCTGGACCCGCGCCTGCCAGCCCGGCACCGGCACCCCGGTGGTGCCGGGCCTGATCCGCTCGTCGGCGGCGGAGACGAAGATGTGCAGCAGCTCGGTGGCGCCGATGCCGTTGATGATGCGCAGCCCCGTGCGCTCGTGCCACGCCCGCCAGGTGGCCGCCGGCAGGTTCTCGCCGGCCGACACGCAGCGCCGCAGCGAGGAGACGTCGTGGCCGTCCATCGCCTCGAGCATCGCGCGGTACGCGGTCGGCGCGGTGAACAGCACCGAGACCCGGTGCGCGGCGACGGCCGGCAGCAACTGGCGCGGCCCCGCCTGTTCGAGCAGCAGCGCGCTGGCGCCCGCCCGCATCGGGAAGATCACCAGACCGCCGAGGCCGAACGTGAAGCCGAGCGGGGGACTGCCGGTGAACACGTCGTCGGGCCGGGGACGCAGCACGTGCGCGGAGAAGGTGTCGGCGACCGCCAGCACGTCCCGGTGGAAGTGCATGCACCCCTTCGGACGGCCCGTGGTGCCCGACGTGAAGGCGATCAGGGCGACGTCGTCGGCGGCGGTGCCGACCGCCGGGAAGGGGGTGTCCGGCGCCGGGCGGCGCAGCAGGTCGTCGGGCGCCTCACCGCCGTAGGCGAGGATGCGCAGGCCCGGTATCCCGGCCTTGGCCAGGTCGTCCACGGCCCGTATGTCGCACAGCGCGTGCCGGACCCGGGCGATCTCGCACATCGTGGCCAGCTCGTGCGGCCGCTGCTGGGCCAGCACGGTGACCGCCACCGCGCCCGCCTTCAGCACGGCGAGCCAGCACGCGGCGAGCCACGGCGTGGTCGGCCCGCGCAGCAGGACCCGGTTGCCGGGCACGACGCCCATCTCGCCGGTGAGGACGTGGGCGATCCGGTCGACCCGGGCGCGCAGCAGTCCGTACGTCCACGAGGGGCCGTCCGGGGTGTGGAAGACCGGCCGGTCCGGATCGGCGTGACCGAGCAGCTCGGCGGCGCAGTTGAGCCGTTCGGGGTAGCGCAGCTCCGCCAGGTCGAAGCGCAGCTCGGGCCACTCGTCCGGCGGCGGAAGGTGATCGCGCGTGAAGGTGTCGACGTGGGCGGAGACGTTCATGGCGGTGCGCCCCCTTGCCTGACGGCGTCGAGACGGGCGTCCTGACTGCGCTCGCAACTGGAGCGTATCGTGTTGGTGACGACAGTCAACTGTGCGCGATACCGTCGGGGGAAGACGGGAGGGTCATCGCCGGCCCGCCCCGGAGGGAGGACCGGCAGTGCCCGCATTCTCACTCGGACCCGAGCGGACCGCCTGGCGCGCCGAGCTGCGCGCCCTGGCCGCCGAACGGCTGCGCCCGATCGCCGACAAGGGGGAGCCGGGCCGGGTCGACCGGGCCCTCCTCGCCGAACTCGGCCGACTCGGTCTGATCGCCCGTCTGTTCACCTCCGGCGCCCTGGACCTGTGCCTGATGCGCGAGTCGCTGGCGCAGACCTGCACCGAGGCCGAGACCGCCCTCGCCCTCCAGGGCCTGGGCGCCCATCCGGTGCACGCCCACGGCACCGCCGCCCAGCGCGAACGCTGGCTGCCCCGAGTGGCCGAGGGCGAAGCGGTGGCCGCGTTCGCGCTGAGCGAGCCGGGGGCCGGCTCCGACGCGGCCGCCCTGGCCCTGACGGCCGAACCCGACCGCGGCTCCGGCTGGCGGCTCACCGGCGACAAGTGCTGGATCTCCAACGCCCCCGAGGCCGACTTCTACACGGTCTTCGCCCGCACCACGCCCGGCGCCGGGGCGCGCGGGGTGACCGCCTTCCTGCTCCCCGCCGACCGGCCCGGCCTCACCGGCTCCGCGCTGGAGATGCTCTCCCCGCACCCGATCGGCGCCCTGCACCTGGACGCCGTCCCCGTCACCGCGGACGACGTGCTCGGCGAGCCCGACCGCGGCTTCGCCGTCGCCATGGGCACCCTCAACCTCTTCCGGCCCAGCGTCGGCGCCTTCGCGGTCGGCATGGCCCAGGCGGCGCTCGACGCCACGCTCGAGCACACCGCCGAACGCGACGCGTTCGGCGGCAAACTGCGGGACCTCCAGACGGTCGCCCACCAGGTGGCCGAGATGGCCCTGCGCACCGAGGCGGCCCGGCTGATGGTGTACGCGGCGGCGACGGCGTACGACGAGGGCGCCGCCGACGTGCCGGGCCGGGCCGCGATGGCCAAGCTGCTGGCCACCGAGACCGCGCAGTACGTCGTCGACTCCGCCGTCCAGCTGCACGGCGCCCGCGCGCTGCGCCGCGGCCACCTGCTGGAACACCTCTACCGCGAGGTGCGCGCACCACGGATCTACGAGGGCGCCAGCGAGGTGCAACGCGGCATCATCGCCAAGGAGCTGTACGCCGCGCGGCCCGGGAACGGGGAGGTCCGGTGAGCACCGAGCGCGTCAACCCGCCCGAGCTGTCCCCGCCGACGGGCTTCTCCCACGCCGTCGTCGCGACCGGCACCCGGCTGGTGTTCCTGGCCGGGCAGACCGCCCTCGACGCCGACGGCAAGGTCACCGGCGACACGCTCGTCGAGCAGTTCGAGCGGGCGCTCGCCAACCTGCTCACCGCCCTGCGCGCGGCCGGCGGCGCCCCCGCCGACCTCGCCCGCGTCACCGTCTACACCACCGACGTCGCCGGCTACCGCGCCCACGCCCGCCGACTGGGCCGCGTCTGGCGGGAGTCGGCGGGCCGCGACTATCCGGCGATGGCGGTCGTTCAGGTCGTACGGCTGTGGGACGAGCGGGCGCTGGTCGAGCTGGACGGGTTCGCGGTGCTGCCGGGGGACGCGCCACCGAAGGGGTGACGGTCACGGCGGGCCCCCGGACCGGCGGGTACGAGTGGAACCCCCACACCCCGTGACCGGGAGGTACCCCCCATGCCCGTACGCCCCGCCCTCACCGCCGGCCTGGGCGCCGCGGCGCTGCTGTGCGCCCTCGCCGCACCGGCCGCCGCGGCCGACCCGACCGAGAGCCTCACCGTCGACGCCACCGGCCGGATCGCCGCCGACGGCACCGTCACCCTGTCCGGCACCTACCGCTGCACCGGCAGCAGCGGGCCGGTGTTCGTCAGCTCCTCCGTCACCCAGTCCGACCCCGGCGTCAAGTACGCCGTCGGCGGCACCAGCGCCGTCTGCGACGGGGCCGAGCACCACTGGTCGAACTCCGGCAGGGCCGGCACGGACGCGGCCGACGCCGGTACGGGGGTCGTCACGACCGGGACTGCTTCGGCCGAGGCGGCGAAGACGGCGGACGGGGCGCGGAACACGTCCGCCGAGTCGGAGAAGACGGCGGGCAAGGCAGGGAAGGGCCAGGCCAAGTCCGCGAAGGCGTCGCACAAGGCCGGCAAGGACACCGCGAAGTCCGGCAAGGCCGACGGGAAGGCCGGGAAGGCGGCGCCGAAGGCCGGCAAGGGGGCGTCCAGGACCGGGAAGGCCTCGCAGAAGGCCGGTGCCGGGCCGCTCAAGGCCGGCGCCGCCCACGTCGAGGCGACCCTGCTGGAGCTGCGGCCCTCGGGACTCGCGCCGATGCCCTACTTCCACGCCGTCCGGCAGCAGGACGTCGAGCTCGTCCAGGACTGAGCGCGCCCGGCGGCCCGGGGTGCACCGGGCCGCCGGGGGACCTGACGCCGCCTGCTCAGGCCCGCTGCCAGCTGTGCGGGGCGTGGTAGGCGTGCGGGCGCCAGGACGTGGTGCCCGGGGAGCCGGGCTCGGAGCCGGCCCCGGCCAGGGCGCTGCGGCTGAGCAGCAGCACCGCGAGGGCGGCCAGTTCCTCGTCGGTGGCCTGGCCCTTCTCGACGCGGATGGGGGGAGTGGGGGAAGCGCTCATGGGGACCTCCGTCACTGGGGCGGGTTGCCGTGCTTGCGGGCGGGACGCTCGGCGTGCTTGGTGCGCAGCATCGCCAGGGCGCCGATCAGGACGCGGCGGGTGTCGGCGGGGTCGATCACGTCGTCCACCAGGCCCCGCTCGGCCGCGTAATAGGGGTGCATCAGCTCGGCCTTGTACTCCTTGACCAGCTCCGCCCGCATGGCCTCCGGGTCGTCGGCCTCGGCGATCTGCCGGCGGAAGATGACGCCCGCCGCGCCCTCGGCGCCCATCACCGCGATCTCGTTGGTGGGCCAGGCGTAGGTGAGGTCGGCGCCGATCGACTGGGAGTCCATGACGATGTAGGCGCCGCCGTAGGCCTTGCGCAGGATCAGGGAGATGCGCGGCACGGTGGCGTCGCAGTAGGCGTACAGCAGCTTGGCGCCGTGCCGGATGATGCCGCCGTGCTCCTGCCCGACACCCGGGAGGAAGCCGGGCACGTCCAGCAGGGTGACGATCGGGATGCTGAACGCGTCGCACATCTGCACGAAGCGGGCGGCCTTCTCGGACGCCTCGATGTCCAGCACGCCCGCCAGGGTCTGCGGCTGGTTGGCGACGATCCCGACGACCTGGCCGTCCAGCCGGGCCAGCGCGCAGATGATGTTCCGCGCCCAGCGCTGGTGGACCTCGAGGTACTCGCCGTCGTCGACGACCTCCTCGATGACCCTGGTCATGTCGTACGGGCGGTTGCCGTCGGCGGGCACCAGGTCGGCGAGGCCGTCGCAGCGCCGGTCCGCCGGGTCGTCGCAGGGCGCCGCGGGCGGGGTCTCGCGGTTGTTGCGCGGCAGGAGGGAGAGCAGGTAGCGCACCTCCTCCAGGCAGGTCTCCTCGTCGTCGTAGGCGAAGTGGCAGACGCCGGAGGTCTCGGCGTGCACGTCGGCGCCGCCGAGGCCGTTCTGGGTGATCTCCTCGCCGGTGACCGCCTTGACGACGTCCGGGCCGGTGATGAACATCTGCGAGGTCTCGCGGACCATGAAGACGAAGTCCGTCAGCGCCGGGCTGTAGGCCGCGCCGCCCGCGCACGGGCCCAGCATCACGGAGATCTGCGGGATGACGCCGCTGGCCTTGGTGTTGCGGCGGAAGATGCCGCCGTAGCCGGCGAGCGCGGTGACGCCCTCCTGGATGCGGGCGCCCGCGCCGTCGTTGAGGGAGACCAGCGGCGCGCCGGCCGCGATGGCCATGTCCATGATCTTGTGGATCTTCGTGGCGTGGGCCTCGCCCAGGGCGCCGCCGAAGATCCGGAAGTCATGGGCGTAGACGAAGACCGTGCGCCCCTCCACCGTGCCCCAGCCGGTGACGACGCCGTCGGTGTACGGCTTCTTCGCCTCCAGCCCGAACCCGGTGGCCCGGTGCCGGCGCAGCGGCTCGACCTCGTGGAAGGAGCCGTCGTCGAGCAGCAGGCCGATGCGTTCGCGCACGGTGAGCTTGCCCTTGGCCTTCTGGGCGGCGGTCGCCTTCTCGCTGGGACCGGCGAGCACGCGCTCGCGTATGCCGGCCAGTTCCTCGACCTGGGACCTCATGTCTTCCCCTCCAGGGGTAGGGGCGCGGTGATTCCGTGGTTCCACTCGTACGCCGAGCGTGGCAATGCGGGCTGACCGGGGACTGACGGACCGCTTACGCGGCTACCCGGCACGGGCGCCTCAGGCGGGCTGGAGGCGGGCGTCACCGGTCAGGGCCGGGTCGTGGGAGAGGATCGCGTGCTCCACCCGGCGCAGGGCGGGGGAGGGCTGGATGCCGAGCTCGTCGTCGAGGTGACGGCGCATCCGGTGGAAGACGTCGAGCGCGTCCGCCTGCCGGCCGGAACCGTACAGGGCGATCATGAGCTGCTCGCAGAACCGTTCCCGCAGCGGGTGGCCGGTGTGCGCCTCGGTCAGCTCGGCGAGCACGGCGGCATGGCGGCCGAGCCGCAGTTCGGCGTCGAAGCGCAGTTCCATGGCGCGCATCCGGTACTCCTCGTAGCGGGCGCCCGCGAGCTGGCACAGCGTTCCGCCGGCGAACCCGCCGAAGACCGGGCCGCGCCACATCCCGAGCGCGTCGGCGAGCAGCCGCGCGGTGCGCGCCGCGTCGGCCGCGGTGGCCGCCTCGGCCAGCCGTACCGCCCGGATGAACTCGGCCGCGTCCAGCTCGCCCTCGCCGACGCTCAGCCGGTAGCCGGAGGGGTGCATCGTCAGCCGGGAGGACGGCCGGTCCGGCTCCAGTTCGCGGAGCCTGCGGCGCAGCCGGCTGACATGGGCCTGGAGGGCGTTGGCCTGGTTGTCGGGGACGGCGTCCCCCCACATCTCCTCGGCCAGGCCCTCCCCGGACACCGGCTGGCCCTCGCTGACCAGCAGCGTCTGCACCAGTGTGCGCTGCAGATCGCCGGAGATGTCCGCCGGGCCGGCGGCGGTGAGTATCTGCAGTGCGCCGAGAATGGAGAACCTCAGCATGTCTTCCCCCCTTTGGTGAAAATTCCTGGCGAAGGTTGCTTCTTTCTGGGGTGGTACTGCGGTGAAAAGAGACCCAATACGCCGCGCCCCGGCGGGCGTCTGTTTCCTGGACGTCCCGCCGGGGCGGTTGCTCCGCCGGGACGGGGGGCGGCCGGCGGTTCAGGGGTATCCGGCGCCGTGCCGCCATTGGCGCGGCACCGGAGGGGGACAAAGGTGATTCGCATGCCGGATCAGCATTTCGTCTTCCCCCGTGCGGAATTCGGAACTGTGGCGGAGAGGGCAGGATTCGAACCTGCGTGGACCGTTGCCGGCCCGGCCTCGAGACGCGCTCCAGGTCCCCGATCAGCCACTCCGGGCACCTCTCCGTGTTTCCGGCCCGGTTTCCCGTGCCGTTCACGGGAACAACATTGTCACCCGGCGCTGACGGAAAGCTGACACGTGTCTGACGCAGGCAATGAATTCCTTTCTGCTCTTTTCCCGGACGTCCTTCCGGTGCTGTACTCCCTTCGATGGAAAACGCTCCCGAAAGGGGTAAGGGAATGACCGCCACCACCACCGAAACCGTCACGGACAACCCTGTTCTGGACGCAGTGCGCACCCATACGGCGAGCGAGAACGCGAGTGCGTTCCTCGCCCTCAACAGCGGAAACAGTACGTTCACCGTCCCGGGCGCGGACGGTGTGATCGTGTACCGCCGCACCGGCCGCTGGGCCGTCCAGCTCGGCGGTCCCTTCGCCGCCGAGGAGGACTACGGCACCCTGCTCGACGCCTTCCGCGCCCACGTCCGCGACGAGGGGCTGCGGCTCGTCGGCATCCAGCTCCAGCGCGCCGACGCCGAGCGGTACGCCCGGCTCGGCTTCACCGTCAACCAAGTCGGCGCCTCCTGGGCGGTGAGCCTCGGCGAGTTCACGCTGCGCGGCACCAAGTTCATGCAGCTGCGCAACAAGATCTCCCGCGCGCTCCGCAACGGCCTGCGGATCGAGGAGGTCGACGCGGGCGACGTGGCCGACGCCATCGCCACCATCGACCGGGCCTGGCTCGGCTCCAAGGGCGGCGCCCAGCAACTGGAGTTCCTCGTCGGCCAGATCGGCGGCGAGGCCCAGGAGCACCGCAGGCTGTTCGTCGGCACCATCGACGGCGCCCCGGTCGCGTACATCTCGTACTCGCCGGTCCACGGCAGCCGGGCCGGCTGGATGCACGACCTCAGCCGCCGCATCCCCGAGGGCTCCCCGGGCCTGATGGAGGCCATCAACGCGCACGCCATCGAGGTGTTCCGGGCCGAGGGCGTCGAGTGGCTGCACTTCGGGTTCACGCCGTTCACCGGCCTGGACGCGAGCCACGAACTCGACGGCCACAGCCCGGCGTTCCAGTGGCTGATGCACGCCCTGTGGGCCGAGGGCGCCGCCCTGTACCCGGCGCAGACCCAGCTCTCGTACAAGCAGAAGTGGGCTCCCGACCTGCTGATCCCGGAGTACGTCGCCTTCGACGGGCCGCAGGCCTCGCTGCCCGGCTTCGCGCACGTCTTCCGCGCCTGCAACGCCTTCTGACCCGACACCGCCGACCACGAGAGGACACCGACATGAGCCGGTCCACCGAAGAACTCCAGCACGCCACGGTCGAGCAGCTGATGGCCGTCATCGGCGCACCCGACGACGAGTCGGTCGCCGAGGCGGCCGACGCCGCCGTCCGCGCCCTCGACGAGCGGCTGCGCGCCGAGGCGGCCGCCTGAGCCGCTGCCGGGCGCGCCGGCGGACGCCGGCGCACACCCGGTCAGACCGGTATCAGTGCCACATCAGCGCTCCACGGAACGCTGGACACACGTTCGCCCGGCGGTCCGGACCGGGAGTACCGCACTGTGCTCCCGTCGCCGGGCCCGCCGGGCGAAGCGGGGCCCTGCCGCCACCCTCCGGGCGTTCGCCGGGAGTTCGACGGCAGGGCCCATCCCGCGACGGTGACCCACGCGGGAGCCTTGTCGACTCGCGGCGCCCGCAGGTCCGCGGGGCAGCGGCGCCGCCGCCCGATCCGGGCACTTCTCCCAAGGAGAGCAACGCATGCAGCGTCCGCACATACAAGAAGCCGCGGCCCTGGCCGCCGGTGGAGGCGCCGGCGCCGGGCAGCGCACCGGTGCCTCGGCGACCTTCGCCGAGCTGCTCAAACGGGTCAAGGCCGAGGGCCTGCTGGACCTCGACCCCCGGTACTACGTGGGCAAGCTGGCCCTGAACACCACCCTGCTGCTGATCGGGTTCGCCGCGTTCTTCGAACTGGGCGACTCCTGGTGGCAACTCCTCACGGCCGTGTGGATGGGCCTGTGCGGCGGCCAGTCGGCCTTCATGTGGCACGATGCCGGCCACAAGGCGATGTTCCGCAGCAAGAAGGCCGCCTCCGCGGTCGGTTACGTCCACGCCAACCTGGTCAACGGAGTCAGCTACGGCTGGTGGGTCAACCACCACAACCGGCACCACAGCAACCCCAACCACCTGGACATGGACCCGGACATCGGCCGGCGCACCGCCATCTTCGACATCAAGCAGTACCCGACCCGCAAGGGCACCCAGAAGCTCGTGGTGCGCTACCAGAGCGTGCTGTTCTTCGTGCTGCTCGTGCTCGAGGGCTTCAAGATGCTGCGCACGGCCGTGCTGTCGATCGTCCAGGGCAAGACGAAGCGGCCCGTGCTGGAGACCTTCCTGATCGTGCTGCGCACCGCCGTCTACCTCGGCCTCGTCTTCACCGTCCTGTCCCCGGTGCTCGCGGTCGCCTTCGTCGTGGTCCAGCACGCCGCGCTGGGCGTCTACTTCGGGATGATCTTCGCCCCGAACCACAAGGGCATGCAGGTGCGCGACGGCGAGGCGGAGACCCTGGACTGGCTGGAGCGCCAGGTCCTCACCTCCCGCAACATCCGCCCCAGTCTGCTCATCGACTTCCTCTACGGCGGTCTCAACTACCAGGTCGAGCACCACCTGTTCCCGGCGATGCCGCAGAAGAACCTGGGCCGCGCCCGGGAGCTGACCATGGAGTACTGCGCGGAGCGCGGAGTGCCGTACCACGAGGTCGGGTTCTGGGCCTCGTACCGCGAGGTCGCCTCCTTCCTGCACGAGGTCAGCGCGCCGGTGCGGCGCGGTGACGTGGAGGAGCAGATCCGGCGCCGGGCCGTGGAAGCGGCCTGATCCCGTCCGGCGACCCCACCCGCCCCACATCCCCCACGCCCCCCACACCGTCCCGCACCATCCCTTCCCCCACGCCCCGGCCCCCGGGCCGCACGCCCGGGCCCGTCGGCGGCCCGGGCGGTTCCCTTCCCGGGAGCGACGCACCACCGGTCCCCAGGAGTTTCTTAAGGAGCCAGCCCCATGTCCCAGACCACCGCGGCGGCGGGTGATGTCACCGCTCCCGCACCGATCGGTGTCCGCCTGGACCGCATGCCGATCACTCCCCTGCACCGCAGACTCACCGCGGTCATCGGCGTCGGCCTGTTCTTCGACACCTTCGAGAACAACCTCTCCGGCACCATCGCCAAGGTGCTGCAGAGCGACTTCGCCTTCGGCGCCACCTCGCTCAAACTCGTCCTGGCCTCCGTGTTCGTCGGCCAGTTCATCGGATCCCTGACGCTCGGCCGGATCGCGGACCGGTTCGGCCGGCGTCGGGCCTTCCTGATCAACCTCGCCATCTACTCGGTCTTCTCGCTGCTCGGCGCGTTCTCCCCGAACGCCACCTGGCTGATCGTCACCCGCTTCCTGGCCGGTGTCGGCATCGGCGCCGAACAGGCGCTGTCCGACTGCTACCTGGCCGACGTGCTGCCCGCGAGGAAGCGCGGCCGGTTCATCGCCTGGGCCTACACCCTCGCCTTCTGCGGAGTGCCGGCGGTGGGCTTCGCCGCGCTGTGGCTGGTGCCGCTCACCCCGCTGGGCGTGGCCGGCTGGCGCTGGCTGTTCGTGCTCGGCGCGCTCGGCTCCGCCGTCGTGTGGGTCCTGCGCCGGCAGCTCATCGAGTCCCCGCGCTGGCTGGCCTCGGCCGGCCGGACCGCGGAGGCGGAGCGGCTGGTGGACCGGATGGAGGCGGAGGCCGCGGGCCGCGGACTCGTCCTCGAGACACCGGCGGCGGCCGAGCCGGAGCCGGCCGCCGGGCAGTCCCGGATGCGGGACGTCCTGCGCCCCGGCATGCGCCGCCGGACCCTCGTGCTGTGGCTGTTCTGCGTGCTGTCGGTCGTCGGCTACTACGGCTTCGGCACGCTCGCCCCGCAGATCGTCGCCGCCAAGGGCTACGGCATCGTCGCCGGACTCGGCTTCACCGCGCTGTCCTTCCTCGGCTACCCGGTGGGCTCCGCGCTCGTCCTGCCCGTCGTGGACCGCCTGGAGCGCCGCACCCTGGTCGCCCTCTCGGCGGGCGCCATGGTGGTGGCCGGACTCGGCTTCGCCTACGCCGGCTCGGCCGCGGCGATCGTGGTCTGCGGCTTCGCCTACACCCTGTTCAGCAACGTCTTCTCCAGCGTCAGCCACGTGTACCTGTCCGAGCAGTACCCCACCGAGATCCGCGCCACCGCCTCCGGCGCCGCCTACTCGCTGTCCAAACTCAGCGCCGCCGCCCTGCCGTTCGTGCTGCTGCCGGTGCTGGAGGGGCACGGCGCGGGCGCCCTCTTCAGTGTCATCGCCGCCGCCATGGCCGTCCTCGCCGTCACCGTGCTGACCCTGGGCGAGCGCACCACCGGCGTCCCCGTCAAGTGAACGTGTCCGTCAATCCGAGGAGCTGAGCATGGCCTACGTCATCGGACTGCCCTGCGTCGACGTCAAGGACCGCTCCTGCGTCGACGAGTGCCCCGTGGACTGCATCTACGAGGGCCGCCGCGCCCTGTACATCCATCCCGAGGAATGCGTGGACTGCGGCGCCTGCGAACCGGTCTGCCCGGTCGACGCCATCTACTTCCAGGACGACATGCCCGAGGAGTGGGGCGACGACCACGCGGCGTCCAACGCCGCCTTCTTCGCCGGTCTCGGCTCGCCCGGCGGCGGCGGAGCCGTCGGCCCGCAGGACCACGACTCCCCGCTGGTCGGCGCGCTGCCGAAGGGGGTGCCGGCGGTATGAGCGGCATCCTCGCGGGCAAGCGGATCCTGGTCACCGGCGTCGTCACCGACGCCTCCATCGCCTTCCACGTGGCCCGGATCGCGCAGGAGGAGGGCGCCGAGGTCCTGCTGACCGGTTTCGGCAGGCTCTCCCTGATCGAGCGGTTCGCGAGCAGGCTCCCCAAGCCCGCACCCGTCATCGAGCTGGACGTCACCGACCAGGGACACCTGGACAGCCTCGCCGAGCGGATCGGCGAGCACACCGACTCCCTCGACGGCGTGGTGCACTCCATCGCCTACGGCCCCCAGGGCGCCTTCTCCTTCCTCGACGGCACCTGGGAGGACGTGTCGACGGCCGTGCACGTCTCGGCGTACTCCCTGAAGTCGCTGACCACGGCCTGCCTGCCGCTGCTGGAGCGCGGGGGCGGCTCGGTCGTCGGCCTCACCTTCGACGCGGCCGTCGCCTGGCCGCACTACGACTGGATGGGCGTCGCCAAGGCGGCCCTGGAATCCACCAGCCGCTACCTCGCCCGGGACCTCGGCGACCGCGGCGTCCGCTGCAACCTCGTCGCCGCCGGGCCGCTGCGTTCCATGGCCGCCAAGTCCATCCCGGGCTTCGCGGAACTGGCCGACGTGTGGACCACCCGGCGCGCCCCGGCGGGCTGGGACCTCACCGACCCGGAGCCGGCCGCACGCGGCGTCGTCGCGCTGCTGTCGGACTTCTTCCCGCGGACCACGGGCGAGATCGTGCACGTGGACGGCGGGGTGCACATGACGGGCGCCTGAACCGCCGAAAGGGGCGGGAGCCGAGGACCGGTCCTCGGCTCCCGCCCCTTTCGCGCGGTCACTCGGTGGCGCCGCCCGGCAGGATCCGCCGGAAGCCGGTGTACGGCACCAGCGCCTCGGGCAGGACCACGGAGCCGTCGTCCTGGACGCCCTGCTCCAGCAGCGCGGCCACCGTCCGCCCGATCGGCAGGGCCGAGCCGTTCAGCGTGGCCGCCGGCGACTTGCGCCCGTCGGCCCGCTTCACCCGGATGTCGGCGCGGCGGGCCTGGAAGGTGCCGCAGTCGGACACCGAGGAGATCTCCCGGAAGGCGCCGCCACCGGGCAGCCACACCTCGATGTCGTAGGTCATCCGGGCGGAGAACCCCATGTCGCCCGCCGGCAGCAGGACGGTGCGGAACGACAGCTCCAGCCGGCGCAGGCACTCCTCGGCGTGCCCCACCATCAGCTCCAGCTGCTCCTGCGCCTGCTCCGGCGCGCAGATCCGCACCAACTCCACCTTCTCGAACTGGTGCAGCCGCAGCACGCCCCGGGTGTCCCGGCCGTAGGCCCCCGCCTCCGCGCGGAAGCACGGGGTGCGGGCGGTGAAGGCGTACGGCAGCGTGCGCGCGTCCAGGAGCTGCCCGGCCACCAGGTTGGTGAGCGGCACCTCGGCGGTCGGGATCAGGAACAGCTCCCGGTCCGCGACCTTCGTGCGGAACAGGTCCTCCTCGAACTTGGGGAGCTGGCCGGTGCCCGTCATGGTGTCCCGGTTGACCAGGAACGGCACCGACTGCTCGGTGTAACCGTGCTCCCGGGTGTGCAGATCGAGGAAGAAACCGCCGAGGGCCCGCTCGAGGCGGGCCCCGGCGCCGTGCGCGACGCTGAACCGGGCGCCCGAGAGACGGGCCGCGGCGGGGGAGTCGAGGATGCCGAGGGCCTCGCCGATCTCGGCGTGGTGCCGGGCGCCGGCCGCCGGACGCGGGTCCGGGCCGCCGCGCCGTACCTCCACCGCCTCCTTCTCCGAGTCGCCGTCGGGTACGGCGTCCAGCGGCAGGTTGGGGATGCCGAGCAGCAGCTCGGTCAGACCGGCGGCCGCGGTCCGGGCGGTGGCCTCGGCCTGCTGCACCTCGGCCCGCAGCGCGCGGGCGGCCTCCTTCTCGGCTTCCGTGGGCGGCCCCGTACGGCGGGCCTTGGCCGTGCGGTTCAGCTCGGTGCGCAGCCGGGTCACCTCGGACTGCGCGGCCGAGCGGGCGCGCAGCGCGGTGCCGAGGGCGTCGAGGTCGAGGTCGTGGCGGCGGCGGGCCAGGCGCCGTACGGCGTCCTCGCCGGCCTCGATCAGCTCACTGGGATCGTGCATGGCGGTCTCCTGACAGGGCGGGGGAGGGGGCCGGGACGGGTTCGGCGGTGTGCCGGGCGCCGAGCATGCGGTAGCGCACCGGGTGCGCCGAGCGCAGCCGGGCCGCGTACAGCAGGCCGCCCGCGGCGACCAGCGGCAGCAGCCAGGGCAGCGCGGCGATCACCTCGGACGGGGAGCCGGTGAGCATGTCGAAGTTGCCGACCACCAGCCACACCGACGCGGCGAGACCGGCGAAGCCCAGCAGCGGGGCGACGGTCTCCCGCCACCAGTGCCCGGTGCCGGTGCGCACCCGCAGCCCGAGCACGGACAGCGCGGCCAGCGCCTGCAGGGCGACGATGCCCAGGGTGCCGAGTCCGAGCATGCTGGTGGTCAGGTCGGCGTACGGGTCGAGTCCCGCGACGGCGAAGCCGGCCACGACCACCGCGGTCAGCGCGCTCTGCGCGAGGCTGGCGCGGTGCGGGGAACGGTGCCGGGCGTGCTCGGCGGCCAGCGCGCCCGGCAGCAGGCCGTCCCCGGCGAGGACCTGGGCGTACCGCCCGGCGGCGCTGTGCAGGGCCAGCGTCGCCGCGAACAGGCTGGTGCACAGCAG
Organism: Streptomyces sp. NPDC003720; assembly: GCF_042875075.1. Lineage (NCBI taxonomy): Bacteria > Bacillati > Actinomycetota > Actinomycetes > Kitasatosporales > Streptomycetaceae > Streptomyces > Streptomyces sp. NPDC003720. The sequence goes on along the minus strand of NZ_JBIANZ010000006.1, from coordinate 511,355 downwards.
GATCTGCAGCCCGGTGCTGCCCGCCTTGCCGAGGAAGTCGTCGCCGAGGACGAAGAACAGGTCGCCCATCTGCCTGCCCGCGACCTCGCGCACGTTGTCGCTGCCGACCGCGCCGACCGCCAGCCAGCTCGTGAGCGCGTAGAAGCCGGCGATCAGGGTGACGGCCACATAGGTGGCGCGCGGCACGCTGCGCCGCGGGTCCCTGGCCTCCTTGCCGTACAGCGCGGCCGACTCGAAGCCGATGAAGGAGACGAACGCGAACATCAGCGAGACGCCGACGCCGTGCCCGGCCGCGGTGTGCGGGGAGAAGGAGGCGGCGGGCAGGGCGTGCAGCCCGTGGCGGGCGAGGATCGCCACGTCCAGCGCGGCCAGCACCCCGATCTCGCCGAGCATCAGCAGGGCCAGCACCCGGGCGCTGAGCGCGATCTCCCGGTAGCCCAGCACCGCCATCAGCACGAGCCCGACGGCCGCGCACCACTGCCACGACACCGTCAGCCCGTGGGCCGCCAGCACGAGCTGGGTGAAGTAGCCGAGCGCGCCCGCCAGTCCGATGGTGGCGCAGTTGTAGGAGAGCAGGGCGACGTAGCCGGCGGCGACCGCGGGCGGCCGGCCGAGCCCGTCGGCGACGGAGGCGTAGAAGCCGCCGGAGCCGCCGGTGCGGCGGGCGCTGACGGCGTAACCCACCGAGAAGCACAGCAGGGTGACCCCGGCGAACAGGAACGCGGCCGGCACCCCGGCCCCGTCGCCGAAGGCGAACGCGAGCGGAACGGTGCCGACCATCGCCGACAGCGGCGCGGCGGCGGCGACGATCAGGAAGAGGATGTGCCCGGTACCGAGCCGGCCGGACGGGGGCGGGGAACCACTGGAGGACATGACGACTCCGAGGAAATCCGAGGAAAGGGGAGAGGGACGGGGACAGCCGCCCGCCGAGACTTCTCGGCGGGCGGCTGCTGCGACGTGCCGGGCGGACCGGGCCCGGCGGCGTCCGGGGCCTGGTACGGAAGTCCTGCCTGCCGGGCGAACGACGGGACTTCCGCGACAGGCCCTACGCGGGGGCGATCGCCAGGGCCGTGTTCTGCCCGCCGAACCCCAGCGAGTTGCTCAGCGCCAGGTCGATCGGCATCGACGTGACGGTCTGGGCCAGCTTGATCTCGATCCGCGGATCGGGCATGACCAGGTTGGCGACGGGCGGGATGACCTCGTGCTCCACGCTGAGCACGGCGAACGCGGCCTCGACCGCGCCGGCGGCGCCCAGCAGATGACCGGTGACTCCCTTCGTGGACGTGACCAGCGGGTCCCCGCGCAGGGAACGCTGGATCATGCGGGCCTCCGACAGGTCGTTGAGCGGGGTCGACGTGCCGTGGGCGTTGACGTGCTGCACGTCGTCCGGGTCGGCCCCCGCGTCGGCGAGGGCCGCGCGCACCGCCGCCTCGATGCCGGCGCCGTCCGGGTGGGGCGACGTCATGTGGTGGGCGTCCGCCGTGGCGCCGTAGCCGATGATCCGGCCGTGCACGTGGGCGCCGCGGGCCCGCGCGTCCGCGACCCGTTCCATCACGAGGATCCCGGCGCCCTCCCCGGCCACGAAGCCGTCCCGGTCGACGTCGAACGGGCGGGAGGCGGACGCGGGGTCGTCGTGCCGCTTCGACAGCGCGCCCATCTGGGCGAACCCGGCCATGACCAGTGGGGTGATCATGGCCTCGCTGCCGCCCGCGAGGACGATGTCGCAGCGGCCGAGGGCGAGCAGGTCCCGGGCGGTCCCGATGGCGGTCGCGCCCGAGGCGCAGGCGGTCGCCACCACCAGGTTGGGCCCGGTCGCCCCGAACTCGATGGCCGTCTGACCGGCCAGCATGTTCGGCAGCTGCATGGGCAGCAGCAGCGGCGACACCCGGTCGGCGCCCTGCTCGCGCAGCACGTGGTGCTGCTCCTCGACGGTGCCCGGGCCGCCGTCGGCGCAGCCCAGCACCACACCCACCCGCGCGCCGTCCCAGGTCTGCGGGTCCAGGCCCGCGTCGGCCACCGCCTCGTGCGCGGCGACCAGCGCGAACTGCACGAACCGGTCCAGACGATGGGCGCGCCGCGCGCTGAGCAGCGTCTCGGGGTCGAAGCCGGGCACCCGGCAGGAGATCTGTACGGGGTTGTCCGCCAGTACCGGATCGAGGGCGGCGGCCGGCCTGCCGTCGCAGACCGCCGCCCAGCTCGGCCCGACCCCGATGCCGCCCGGGGTGACCAGACCGAGTCCGGTGACGGCGATGTCCATGCCGGCCATCAGACCTTCGCGCTCCGCTCCTCCATGAGCCGGACCATGTCGGCCACGGTCTCGGCCTCCAGGAGGTCGTCGTCGCTGATGTCCAGGTCCAGCTCGGACTTCAGCAGCAGCGACAGCTCCACCACGGCGAGCGAGTCGAGCTCGATGTCCTCGCGGGTGGCCTCCGGGGTGATCGCCTCGGGCGACACCTTGAGCTTGTTGGACAGGATTTCCTTGAGCTGCTCCAGCATGTCCGTTCCTTTCGAAGGGCGTACGCACCCCGCGTACCGCTGAGTTCGTATGAGTCACTGACGGTCGGTCAGAAGGTCTGCAGCTCCGGCCAGACGACGGTGCCCGCGCCCCAGGCCAGCCCGCCGCCGAAGGCGGTGAGCAGGACCCGGTGGCCCGCGGCGAGCCGGCCCTCGGCGGTGGCCTCGGCCAGCAGCAGCGGGATCGAGGCGGCACCGGTGTTGCCGACCCGTTCGATGTTGCTCAACTGCTTGTCCTCGGGCAGCCCGAGGCGTTTGGCCACCGCTCCGAGGATCCGGGCGTTGGCCTGGTGCGCGGCGAACCGGTCGACGTCCTCGAGGCGCCAGCCGGCGCGTTCGGCGGCCTCGCCGGAGACGGACGTCATCCGTTCCACCGCGTGCCGGTAGGTGTCCCGGCCGAGCATCCGGAAGTACCGGTCCGCCGGGTCGACCGGCCGGTCGGTGGAGCGCTGCCGGGAGCCGCCGGCCGGCACCTCGATCAGATGGCTCAGCTCGCCGTCGCTGCCGAGCACCAGGGGGCCGATCGCCCCGGGCTCGTCCGCCGAGCCGGCCCGCAGCACCACCGCGCCCGCGCCGTCGGCGAAGATCACCGCGGTGGTCCGGTCCTCGGGGTTGATGATCGTGGTGAAGGCGTCCGCGGCGATCAGCAGCACGCTGTCCGCCACCCCGGCCGCGATGAGCCCGGCGGCCGAGGCCAGCCCGTACAGGAAGCCCGTGCAGACGGCCGCCACGTCGAAGGCGGGCACCTGCCCGAGCCCCAGCCGGGCCGCGACCTGCGGTGCGGTGGCGGGGCAGGGCTGGTCGGGAGTGGTGGTGGCCAGCACCACCGCCCCGACCTGCTCGGCGCCCGCCGACTTCAGCGCCCTCAGGCCCGCCTCCACCGCAAGGTCGCCGGTGGAGGTGCCCGGAGTGATGAAGCACCGCTCGGCGATCCCGGTGCGGGAGCGGATCCAGGCGTCGGAGGTGTCGAGCCGCTGCGACAGGTCGTCGTTGGTCACCACGTTGGGCGGGACGTACGAGCCGATCCCCGCGATGACCGCGGCCCGCCCGGTGCTCATGCGCCGGCCTCCGAGGCGAGGACCTCGACGGGCAGGCCCATGTACTTCATGCGGACCTCGGCCATCTCGTCGGTCCACCGCTCGGCCATGTCGTAGCGCTGCTCGGCGGTGGTGTCGAGCAGCCGCACGCCCGGCCACACCTCGTAGTCGCCGATCTTGTCGGCGTGTTCGGCCATGCCCTGCTGGAACAGCTCCTCGCGGTGGATGACGAACTCCCGGTCCGGGATCTCGTCCCACAGCTTCACGCCCGAGCGCAGGATCTCCAGCAGCCGCGGCTTGTACTCCGGGTGCGCGATGACGTGGTCGCGCAGGATGGTGCTGGCCACGGTGAGGTGGCGGATCTCGTCGATCGCGGTGCCCCGCGAGATCTCGCCGGTCGCCGGGGACAGCGGGGTCCACTTGCGCTCGCTCAGCTCGGCGGCCGGGGCGAGCACCCCCTCGATGATGATGGCGAACACCGCGACGCCGCCGGGGAAGTCGGCCTGGTCGCGCACGATGTCCAGGGTGAAGTCCACCACCGGGTCCAGGACCCGCTTGCGGTAGTCCCGGGCCATCTCCTCGATGTCCTTCAGCAGGGTGCCCGCCGGGATGCCCAGGTCCACCAGGTGCTGCCGGAACACGCGGGCGTGCCGGGCCTCGTCGATGAGCTGGGTGGCGTAGAACTCCATCTCGGGGATGCCGGGCGCGATCGACACGTAGTGGCCGAGCAGCCGGGTGGCCAGCTCCTCCGCCAGCGCGCGGAAGCCGAACTCCAGCACCAGCGCCTCGCGCAGCGGGCCGGGCGCCTTAAGGAAGGCGGGCGTGATCGCGTTCTCGTGGTGGCCGGTGGCCCCGCGGTCGCGCAGGGTTCCCTGGGCCACCGAGGTGAACCAGTAGGCGAGGTCGCACTCCTCGGGACCGAGGGTGAGTTCCTTCGCGCCGTCGAGCAGACCGGGCGCCTTGTCCCAGTCCGCCTCGGGGGCAACGGGTGCGGTCATGATGCGGCGGCCTCCTTCGCCGGACGCAGGGAGCCGGCGAACAGCCCGCCGGCGTAACTGAACAGCGGCAGACCCGGGTCGGCCGTGGCGCGTACGACATGGCCGAGCAGCAGTTCGCTGTCGCCCGCCGCGTGCGCGGAGTGGAAGCGGCAGACGTAGTGCGCGAGCGCGCCCGCGATCAGCGGGGCGTGCGCGTACCGGTCCGCCGTCCAGGCCAGGCCCGCGAAGGCCGCGTCGCCGTCCGGACGGCCGCTGTCGGCGAACCGCCGGGCCACGTCGGCCTGGTCGCCGCCGAGCACGTTGATCGCGAACCGGCCCTCGGCGGCGGCCAGCCGGGCGAACGACGAGCCCGACCTGAGCACCACGCCGACCAGCAGCGGCGAGCGCGAGACGAGGGTGACCGTGCTGGCGGTCGTGCCGTGCATGCGGTCCTCGGGGCCGGTGGTCAGCACCGACACCGGGGACGCGAGGTGGTACAGCGCCCGGCGGCGCTCGGCCGGGTCCTGGCGGACCGGCCGGGCGGCGCGCACATCGGTCGCGGTGGTCATCACACGGCCTCCGTCTCCCGGACGGCCGGCCGCGCGGGGACGTGACCGACCGGCTCCGGGTCCATGGCGTGCCCGGCCGGCTTGGGGTGGGGCAGGCCCAGGTCGTCCAGCAGCCGCAGGTAGCCCTGCTGGCGCACCGGCTCGAAGGGCAGCGCGAAGGACTTCATGAAGTTGCCGAACAGGCCCCGGTCGCCGAACAGGTGGAACGGCAGCACCAGCAGCGCCCACTCCGGCTTGACCAGCCAGCACCACAGCGCGGCCACCGCGCCCTGCGTGATGAGGCTGTGCATGACGTTGTAGAGGACGTAGTACGCCTTGTGGATCGGCCGGCCGCCGCTCTTCTTGAACGCGATGGCGCCGGGGATGTAGCCGATCAGGTCGATGTAGAGGAACAGTCCGATCGCCGGCAGCCAGCGGATGTCGCCGAAGTGGTAGACGATCATTCCGGTGGTGACGGCGAGGCCCACCAGGTACTCGGCGCGGTGCAGCGAGTACGTGCGCGGTGTCTCGAAGGGGTTCGCCTGGTCCATGGTCAGCTCCTCGCGCGGTTGCTAGGCGCCGACCGCGGCGGGTTCGGTGAGTTCGATGCCGCCCTGGATGCGCACACCCGGGAACAGGCCGGTCAGCGCCCAGGCGACGGTCTCCTTGATGACCCGCTCGGCGATCGGGTCGAGGATGCCCTCCAGGCTCGGGATGCCGAAGTCGAAGTCGGCGTCGAAGCGGACGGTGACGTCGTCCCCGGCCTGCTGGACGGACCAGGTGCCGGCGAAGGAGTCGAAGTCGCCGTCGGACTGCTCGAAGCGGATCTCGCCGCTCTCCGGCAGCACGGTGTCGTCCTCGGTCCAGCGCAGCAGGCCGCTGCGGAAGTGCAGCTCCCAGCTGGAGGAGGCCTTGGGGTCGGGGTAGGAGGCGTGCACGGTGGTCGCGTTGACGTGGGGCGCCAGGTCCGGGAAACGCTCCCAGCGCCGTACGGCGTGCAGGACCGTTTCGGCCTGCTCCGCGGGTATCAGGGCATCGAGTTCGACGTGCCGCACGATCAGTTACCGCCTTCCGGCATTGTGGCCGCGCCCTTGACGAGGTCGCGGGTGGCCAGGTCGAAGGAGTTGACGAGGAAGTCCACGTCGGTGTCGTCCAGCACGGCGGGCGGGGTGAACCGCACCACCGAGCTGCCGTTCATGGAGTGGTTGGCGACCACGCCGTGGTTGAACAGTTCGATCAGCAGCTCGCCGGCCAGTCCGGCCTCGACGAGCTCCACGCCGATGAGCAGGCCCCGGCCGCGCACCTCGACGACCAGCTCGGGGATGTTGCGCCGCGCGACCTCGGTGATCCGCGGCAGCAGCCGGGCGCCGAGGTCCATGGCGCGGGTGACCAGGCGCTCCTCCTTGACCGCCCGGATCGCGCCCTGCACCGCCGCCATCAGCACCGGCTGGCCGGAGAAGGTGGCGGTGTGGACGTAGGGGTCCTTGTCGAAGGGGCGGAAGGCCTTGCGGGTGGCGACGGCCGCCGACACCGGCATCACGCCGCCGCCGAGCGCCTTGCCGGTGAGCAGGACGTCCGGGACGACGCCCTCGATGTCGGCGCCCCACCACTCGCCGAGCCGCCCGAAGCCGGACTGGACCTCGTCGAGGATCAGGAAGCCCTCATACTCCCGGACCAGTTCCTCGACCCGCTTGAGGTAGCCCTTCGGCGGGATGATGACACCGCCCTCGCCCTGCACCGGTTCGAGGATCACGCAGACCTCGCCCGGGTGGGCCCGCAGCTCCTCCTCCAGGGCGTCGGCGTCGCCGAACGGCAGGTGCAGGAAGTCGGGGACGAGCGGGCGGAACGGCGCCTGGTAGACCTCCTTGGCGGTCGCCGACAGGGCGCCCAGGGTCTTGCCGTGGTAGCCGCCGCGCATCGAGACCGTCCGCTTGAACCCGTTCGCGCGGGCGAGCTTCAGGCCCGTCTCCACCGCCTCGGCGCCGGACAGCGCGAAGTGCACGCGGTCCAGGCCGGGCGGCATCACGGAGACCAGGGACTCCGCGGCGCGGGCCACCGTCGGCTCCAGCAGGATGCGGGTCGCGGTGGGGTGGGTGCGCAGCTGGCGCTCCACCTCCTCCATGACGATCGGGTGGCGGGCGCCCATGATGAACACGCCGTAGCCGCCGGCGTTCAGGAAGCGCTCGCCGTCGCTGGTGGTGAGCCAGGCGCCCTCGGACGCCGTCTCCATGTGGCTGCCGAACAGCTCGGCGAGCGTGGCCCGGCCCTTGCTGAGGTGGGCCCGGTAGAGGTTGAGGATGTCCGCCTCGTAGTCGGCGGCGGAGACCGGCGCCGGCGCCGGGGAGTCCTGGATGACGGTCACGTGTCGCTCACTCCAAGGGTGTGGGTGGGTCGGGAGGCAGGCCGGGAGGGCGCTAGGCCAGGACCAGCGGGCCTCCGTCGAAGTACGTGAGCAGCGGCTCCGCGGCGGCGAGGCGGGACGGCGGGTGGAAGGCCAGGGCACGCGTCGCGGCGGCGACCTGCGCGCTCGAGGAGTTGACGATGAAGTCCAGGCCGCCGAGCAGCTCCAGCGCCCGCGCCACGATGTCCGGCAGCGCGTTCTGCACGGCGTACCGGGCGACCAGCACCCGGGCCACCGACTCCTCGTCGCCGGGCTCCTGGCCGGTGCCGCGGGCCACGCCCTCCAGCAGGGCGAGGGCGGCCTCCATGTCCACGGCGAGCGCGGCCCGCTCCGCCGCTCCGCCCCGCCGCCGCTCCAGCACCTGCTCGACCAGGGCGGCGGCGCCGCCCGCGTATCCGGCCGAGATCAGCATCTCGAACCAGACGAAACCGGCCGACTGCAGGTCGTCGAGGCGGGTGGGGTCGTCGGCGCCGGCCCGGACGACCATGTCCGCGGGGACGAACACGTCCTCCAGGCGCACCTCGTCGCTCTCCGCGCCGGCCAGCAGGTCGTTGCCCCAGAACGCGTGCACGGACAGTCCCGGCGCGTCGGACGGCACCAGCGCGAGCGCCAGCTCCGGCTCGCCGCCGTCCTCGCCGTGGATGGCGATGGACGCGGTGAGCAGGCTCATCGAACGGGCCAGGCTGCACGGCTTCTTGGAGCCCGACAGCAGGAACCCGCCCTCCACGGGCCGTGCGGTCACGGCCGGCTTCAGGATGTTCTGCGCGGTCCGGCCCTCGGCCCAGCCGGAGGCCATCACCTGCTGGTCCGGGACGATCCGGTGCAGCAGTGCGGTCTGCGCGTCGGTGAGCCGGCCCGACTTGACCGCCAGCGAGTACAGCATCGCGGCGGTGAAGTGGTGCATGGAGACGGCCGCGACCAGCGACGGGGACAGGGCGCCGAGGGCGAGCTGCACCCGCAGCGCCTCCAGCGGGGCGGCGCCGTGGCCGCCGTAGCTCTCGGGTATGAGCAGGCCCACTCCGCCGTGGATGCGGAACAGGTCGATCACCGGGCTGCCGGGCTGCTCCCGCTCGGCGTACGGGATCTGCTCCAGCTCCTTGAGCAGTCCGGGATGGAACCGCTCGCACACGGTCCGGGCAGCATCGAGGGAACGCAACGGAAACCTCCGGAAGACGTCGAAAGCGAGGGCGGTCAGGCGCCGAAGACCGCGTCGTACGGGCTCACGTCGCGGGCGATGCTGACTCCCTGGATGTGGGAGGTCTTGAGCATCGGGTAGTTGGCCTCGCCGAAGGCGCCGCCGGTGCGGCCGGTGCCGCCGTGGCTCGGCAGGTACGGCAGGAAGCCGATGTGGGAGTCGTTGACCTTCAGCAGACCGCCGTTGACCACGCGGCGCACGAAGGTCTCGATCACGTGGTCCGAGCGCGACCACAGGGAGTTGCGCAGCCCGTAGTCGTTGCTGTTGACGAACTGCAGGAAGGACTCCAGCAGGGCGTCGTCGTCGTCGCGTTCCGGGACCACGATCGGGATCAGCGGGAAGAAGGTCTCCTCGCGGACCACGTCGTACGTCCGGGCCCGGTCCAGGCCGTCCACCCGCACCACCGTCGGCTGCAGGAAGACACCCGTCTCCGACACGGTGCCGTCGACCTCGGTGCGGTTGCCGCCGGTGAGCAGCTCGGCGCCGTTGTCCAGCGCCTGCCGCAGCAGCCGGAAGAAGCGCTCGCTGCGCCGGACCGGCGACAGCAGCACGTCCTCCTCCTCGGGCAGGCCCGGCCTGATGCCCTTGACCTGCTCCTTCACCTCGGCGATCAGCGTCTCGGCGATCTCCGGGTGGACCAGGACGTAGTTGGGCACCATGCAGATCTGCCCGGAGCCGTAGAACGACTCGGTGATGGCCTCGGCCGCCCACTTCACGTCGGCGTCCTTCCAGACCACGATGCCGTCGTTGCCGGCGAGTTCGAGGATCGGCTTCTTGCCGTGCGCCACGCAGCTCTGCTCGAAGCGCAGACCCTCCTGGCTGCCGCCGATGTAGAAGATGTCGTCGATCAGCGGGTCGGCGATCCAGCGGTCCATCGTCTGCTTGGGGTTGGAGCACACCGCGTTCAGCACACCGGCCGGCGCGTCGATCTCCTCCAGCAGCGGGGCGACGATGTCCCGAAGCAACCACATGGTGGACAGCGCGATCGAGCGCGGCGCCCGCACCACCACGGCGTTGCCCGCCATCAGCGCCAGCACGCACAGGGCGGCGCTCGGCAGCGGGGCGTTCTGCGGCGGGTTGAAGGCGACCACGCCGTCCGGCTGGCGGTGCAGGATCAGCTTGCGGCCGTTGTACTCCTTCTCCACCCGCATCTGCTTCAGATACCAGCGCAGGGAGCCCGGGGCGTAGATCTGCAACAGGCAGCTCAGCTCCCACCGGGCCAGCTTCACCGGGTGGGACTCGGCGACCAGCATGCGCAGGAACTCGTCCTGGTGCTTGATCAGTTCCTCGCGGAAGCGGGTGCCCAGCTGCATCCGCCGCTCCAGCGGTACGGCCGCCCAGTCGGGTGCGGCGGCGGCCGCCGCCTGGGTGGCCAGGTCGATGGCGGAGTCGTCCGCGATCGCGCAGCGCCCGACGACGTAGGGGTGCTTGGCCGCCTCGGACTCCGGGTCCTGCTCCAGCGAGCGCTTAAGGCTGACGCTCGTGAAAACGTCTTCCAGCAGCGAACGCCCGCTGACGGTGTAGACCCAGCCGTCACCGGCCACGTCCTTGCCCGCGATATAGAGGTCGTAACTCTTCAATCCGGAAGGTGCCTCAGCACTCTCCTCCTGCTCCTGCGCGGCTTCGCGAAGCATCTTCAGCCTTTCGGATATGGCGTGTGGATTTCTTGAAGCAATGCGAGCCTGGCAGCGGAATCTGACCCGGCGCTGACACGTGACTGACCGCGCCGATCCGGCCAACGCCGGCCCCGCGGCCCGTCAGTGGGGCGTCAGCCGGCGCTGCTTGCATGACCGCATGCCACCTGTCGACAGCACGATCCAGCGGTTGCGCGACCTGCCGCGCAGCGAGCTCGCCGAAGAAATCGAGTCACTCGTCCTGGAGAAGTTCAGGGCGGTACTTCTGATGGACGAGTCCGAGGAACTCCCGGTCGACGTCAGCTATTTCGATCTCGGCCTCACTTCGCTGCGGCTGACCGAGATACGGCAGAGCCTGGAGCAGCTCCTGGACCTGTCGATCAACGTCAACGTGCTCTTCAACGAGCCGACGGTCGCCCATCTCGTGGACCACCTGACCCAGGAAATCCAGGACGCTTGAGGAGTCGTTCCATGCCGCGTAAGGAATCAGAGCAGGCGCCCGAACCGGTCGCGATCGTCGGAATCGGTCTGCGGTTCCCCGGCGGCAGCGGCTCGCCCGACGAGTTCGACGCCTTCCTGCGGGAGGGCCGCAGCGGAATCGGGCCGATCCCCCGGGACCGCTGGGACGTCGAGGCGTTCACGCCCGAGGGGCCCGACGACAAGGGCAAGATCATCGCGAAGGCCGGCGGTTTCCTCGACCGCATCGACCTGTTCGACGCCGGCTTCTTCAACATCAGCCCGAAGGAAGCCCGTTACATGGACCCCCAGCAGCGGCTGCTGCTGGAGACCGCCTGGCAGGCCCTGGAGCACGCCGGCATCGACCCGGCCCCGCTGCGCCGCGGCAACGGCGGCGTCTACATCGGCGCCAGCTCCATCGACTACGCCCTCGAGCTGGACTCCCTGCCGTACGAGGAGCTGGACGGCCACCTCGCCTCCGGCATCACCATGTTCCCGCTGTCCGGACGGCTGTCGTACTTCCTCGGCTGGCGCGGCCCGAGCATGAGCGTCGACACCGCCTGCTCCTCCTCGCTGGTCGCCCTGCACCTGGCCGTGCAGGCGCTGCGCGCCGGCGAGAGCGACATCGCGCTGTGCGGCGGCGTCAACGCCCTGCACCACCCGCGCATCCCGGTGATGTTCTCCAACGCCCAGATGCTGTCCCCGGACGGCCACTGCAAGACCTTCGACGAGGCCGCCGACGGCTACGCGCGCGCCGAGGGCTGCGGCATCGTCGTCCTCAAGCGGCTCTCCGACGCCCAGCGCGACGGCGACCGGGTCCTCGCCCTGGTGCGCGGCACGGCCGTCGGCCAGGACGGCGACAGCGCCGGCCTGACCGTGCCCAACGGCCCCGCCCAGGAGAAGGTCATCCGCGCCGCGCTGGCCACCGCCCACCTCGGCCCCGAGGACATCTCCTACGTCGAGGCGCACGGCACCGGCACCCCGCTCGGCGACCCCATCGAGTTCGGCGCCATCGGCGACGTGTTCGTCGACTCCCACACCAAGGACCGGCCGGTGCTGGTCGGCTCGGTGAAGACCAACCTCGGTCACATGGAGCCGGCCTCCGGCATCGTCGGCGTCATCAAGACCGTGCTGCAGCTGCGCTCCGGCACGGTCTACCCGCACGTGGGCCTCAACACCCCCTCGGGGCGCATCCCCTGGGACCTGTACCCGCTGCGCGTGCCCACCGAGTGCGAGCCGTGGCGGGCCGAGGTGAAGCGCGCCGTCGTCAACAGCTTCGGCTTCGCCGGCACGATCGGCGCCGTCGTGCTGGAGGAGGCGCCCGAGCCGGCCGAGCGCGAGGAGTCCTCACTCCCGTACGCCGCACCGGTGTTCACCCTGTCCGCGAAGAGCGCCGGCGCCCTGCGCGAACAGGCCGCCCGGTACCGGCGGCTCCTCGACGACCAGCCCGCGCTGCCCGTCGAGGCATTGGCGTACACCGCGAACGTCGCGCGCACCCACCACCCCTACCGGGTCGCCGCCCCGGTCGCCGACCGCGCCGCCCTCGCCCGGCTGCTGGACCGGACCGCCGAGGCCGAGCCCGAGGGCCCCACCGGCATCCGCAAGACCGCCTTCATGTTCACCGGCCAGGGCTCGCAGTACGCCGGCATGGGCGCCGCCCTCTACGAGGCGCTGCCCGTCTTCCGCGCCCACGTCGACGAGTGCGACCGCCTCTTCGCCGGCCCGCTCGGCCGCTCCGTGCGCGAGCTGCTGCTCGGCACCGCCGCCGACCCGGACGCCATCGACCGCACCGAGTACACCCAGCCCGCGCTGTTCACCCTCGAGTACGCCCTCGCCCAGCAGTGGATGGCCTGGGGCGTACGCCCGAACGTGCTCATCGGGCACAGCATCGGCGAGGTCGTCGCGGCCGCCGTCGCGGGCCTGTTCACCCTGCCCGACGCCGTGAAGCTGGTCGCCGCCCGCGCCCGGCTGATGCAGGCGGTGCGCGCCGAGGGCGGCATGGCCGCGGTCGCCGCCCCCGCCGACGAGGTCGCCCCGCTGCTCGAGGGCCGCGACGACCTGGCGCTGGCCGCGGTCAACGCCCCCGACCAGACCGTCGTCTCCGGCGCCACCGCCGCCCTCGACGAGGTCACCGGCATCCTCGCCGGCCGCGGCTTCCGGGTGGACCGGCTCACCGTGTCGCACGCCTTCCACTCGCCGCTGATGGCCGAGGTCTACGACGACTTCCGGGCCGCCCTGGACGGCATCGTCTTCCACGAGCCGAAGATCAGCCTGATCTCCAACGTCACCGGGCGCCTGGCCCGGCTCCGCGAGATCGGCAACGCCGACTACTGGGTGCGGCACATCGGCGAACCCGTCCGCTTCCTCGACGGCATCCGCGCCGTCGCCAAGCGCGGCCGGCACGCCCTGATCGAGATCGGCCCGCAGGCCGCGCTCACCGCGCTCGCCCGCCGCGGCGTCACCGTCGAGGACCACGTGTGGCTGGCCAGCCTGCGCCGTCGCGACACCACCACGGGCACCACCCTGACCGCGCTCGCCGACTACTACGCCGCCGGCCTCGGCGTCTCCTGGGACGGCTACCACGCCGGGCACGCCACCCCCACCAAGGTGGACCTGCCCACGTACGCCTTCCAGCGCAAGCGCTACTGGCTGCCCTCCGTCACCCCCCGGCGCTCCGCCGGCGGCGGCAGCGCCCGGCACCTGCTGCTCGGCACCGAGGAGCGGTTCGCCAGCGGGGTGCGGGAGTTCACGGCGGAGTTCACCGCCGAGGAGCTCGGCGCCCTCACGGACCTCGCCGACGGCGGCCGCGCCGTCCTGCCCGCCGGCGCCTACGTCGACCTGCTGCTCGCCGCGCAGGACGCGGTCCAGGGCCACGCCCGCTCCGCGATCCGCGACCTCAGGCTGCTCGCCCCGCTGGAGCTGCCCGCCGAGACCACCCTCACCCTGACCACCCGCTGGCGGCCGCGCCCCGGTGGCGGCGCCGACATCGAGGTGTTCACCGTCGTCGGCGGCGAGGAGAACCCGCACGCCACCGCCACGGTCGCCGCCGGCCGCGAGGCACTCGTCCCCGTCTCCGAGCTGGCCGAGCTGGAAGCCGCGCTCGCCCCCGCCGGGCAGCGCATCGACGACGAGGACATCTACACCGACCTCGCCTCCGTCGGCCGCCCCGCGGGCCCCCGCATGCGGCTGCTCCACCACGTCACCCGGCACGGCGACGGCGTGCTCCGCGCCGAACTCACCGGCCGCGACGCCACCGCCGTCGAGCACGTCCCGGCGGAACTGCTGGAGGCCGCCGCCCAGGCGCTGGTCGTCCTCGACCCCGAGGGCCCGGTGTTCGTGCCCCGCGAGATCGCCTCCGTGCGGCACTTCCGCAAGCCGCGCGGCGAGAACCTGCGCGTCCTCGCCCGGGTCCGGGGCGAGCAGGACCGCCGCATCGCCGACGTGCTGCTGCTGGAGAACGGCGACCCGGTCGCCGAACTCCTCGGCGTCCGGCTGGCCCGCCCCGAGGACCGCACCGGCCGCCGCCGCTTCCTGCACCGCCCCGAGTGGATCCGCCGCGCCCTGCCCGCGACCGGGGCCGCGCTCGCCGAACGGCACGTCGTGCTGCTCGACCCGGCCGCCGCCCGCGCCGCCGGACTCGCCGGCGAGCCCGGCCTGAAGGTCACCCGGCTCGCCGACCCCGCCGAGCTCAAGTCCGCGCTCGACGACCCGACCGTCACCGACGTCGTCCGCGTCTGGCGCACCCGCCCCGGCGAGATGTCGGTGGACCGGCTGCGCGCCGAGTCCGAGGACAACTACCGCGAACTGCTCGCCACCGTCGGCGTCCTGGACGCGGCCGGCCTCTCCCGGCCGCCGCGGCTGTGGCTGGTCACCCAGGGCGCCCAGGCGCTGCCCGGCGACCCGGCGGGCGACGGCGGCCACCTCGCCGCCGCCACCCTGTGGGGCTTCGGCCGGGTGCTGCTCACCGAGTACCCGCAGCTGCGCACCACCCTGGTCGACCTCGCCCCCGGCGGCGGCCTGGAACCGCTGCTGGAGGAGTGGCGCGCCGAGCCCGCCGGCGAGTACCAGGTCGCCTACCGGTCCGGCCGCCGCTACGTGCGCCGGCTGCTCGCCGGCGACGAGGCGCTGAACTGGAACGGCGACTTCGAACTGCGCGCCGCCGAGTCCGGCGACCTGTCCGACCTGGCGCCCGCCCCGGTCACCGGCCGGGCGCCCGCCGAGGACGAGGTCCAGCTCAGCGTCCGCCTGGTGGGCCTGACCGCCGAGGACGCCCGCACCGCGCTGGACACCGGCCGCGCCGACCGCGAGGAGCACGAGGAGGAAGGCGAGGACGTGCCGCCGCCCGTGCTCGGCCGCACCGCCCACGGCACGGTCCTGGCGGCTGCCGCGGGCACCGGCTTCACGCCGGGCGACGAGGTCCTGGTCCGCCACGACGGCACCTTCCGCTCCACGCTCACCGTGCCGGCTACGGCCGTCGTGCACGCCCCGGCGCCCGAACCCGGCGACGGCGCGCCCCACTTCGGCCTCGACGAGACCGGCGAGGCACTGCGCACCGCCCTCGCCGCCCCCGCCGGCCCGGTCTGGGTGACCCTGCCCGAGGACCCGGCGGCCCGCCGGCCGGAACCGGCCGAGCGGCGGCCGGCCGCCCTGCGCGACGACCGCACCTACCTCGTCACCGGCGGCCTCGGCGGCCTCGGCCTCGCCACCGCCCGGAAGCTGGCCGAGCTCGGCGCCCGGCACCTGACCCTGGTCAGCCGCAGCGGCCGGCCCGCCCCCGAGGCCGCCGAACTGCTCGCCGGCCTCGCCGAGGAGGCGGAGGTCGACATCGTCCGCGCCGACCTCGGCCGTACCGAGGACGTCGCCCGGCTGGTGCGCCACATCGAGGCCGGACCGCGCCCCCTGGGCGGCATCGTGCACGCGGCCGGCGGCTCCTACGACGAGCGGCTGATCTCCGAACTGACCTGGGAGTCCATCGAGGACCAGCTCGAGGCCAAGGCCTACGGCGGCTGGCTGCTCCACGAGGCCACCGAGAAGGCCTTCCCCGACCTGGAGTTCTTCGTCGTCTACTCCTCGGTCTCCTCGGTGCTCGGCGGCTTCGTCGCCCAGGGGCACTACGCCGCCGGCAACGCCGCCCTCGACGGCCTCGCCGACTGGCGCGCCCGCCGCGGCCTGCCCGGACTCGCCCTCAACTGGAGCTCCTGGTCCCGGGTCGGCATGTCCTCCCGCATGAACGACGTCCTCATCCAGGAGCTGGAGCGCGGCGGCGTCCACCTGTTCTCGCCCACCCGGGCGCTGAACACCCTGGTCGGCCTCTGGGACCAGCCGCGCGGCCAGCGCGTGGTGGGCGACTTCGACTGGGACCGCTACATGGCGGGCCGGGTCACCGGCGACCTGTTCTTCGACCGCCTGGCCCGCCGGGCCGCCGAGGACGACGGCGGCCTCGACGTCGCCGCGCTCGCCGCCCTGTCCCCGGCGGACCGCGCCGCGGCCGTCACCGCCGTGGTCCGGGAGAAGGTCGCCGCCGTGCTGCACCTCGAGGAGGGCGACGAACTGGATCCGAACACCGAGTTCGTGTCGCTGGGCCTGGACTCGCTGATGGCCCAGCAGGTCAGGTCCGGTCTGGAGCAGGCCTTCCGGCTGCCCCTGCCGGCCTCCCTCACCCACGACCACCCGACGGTACGGCAGCTCGCCGGCTTCCTCGGCGAGCGGATCGGCCCGGCACCGGCAGCGTGACGGACGACAAGGACACACGACCATGACTGACATCTCCAGTGGCATAACGAGGGAGCGCTGGACGCTCCACCACTCCGCCCGCGCCCACGCCGGCAGCCGCCCGGACCATCCGGCGATCGTCTGCGAGGGCCGCGTCACCACCTACGAGAAGTTCCACCGGGACAGCAACCGCGCCGCGCACGCCCTGCGCGCCTGCGGGGTCCGGCGCGGCGACCGCGTCGCCTACCTGGGCCGCGAGTCGGAGAACTACTACCTGGTGATGATCGCCTGCGCCAAGGCGGGCGCGGTCCTGGTACCGGTCAACTGGCGGCTCACGGCCGGCGAGGTGGACCACATCCTGCGCGACTCCGGCGCCACCCTGATCTTCGTCGACGACGAGTTCTGGGACACCGTCGCCACCGTCCGCCACCAGCTGCGCGGACTGCGCAAGGTGATCCGCGTCGACGGCACCGACTCCGACGGCGAACCCGCCCGCGGCGCCGGACTGCCCGCCTGGGCCGCGAGCCGGCCGGACACCGACCTCACCCCGGGCACCGGCCCCGACGACGCGGTCATCCAGATCTACACCAGCGGCACCACCGGCCTGCCCAAGGGCGCCGTCCTCGCCCACCGCAGCTTCTTCACCCTGCCGCACGCCAGCCGGGAGCGCGGCGTCGACTGGATCGACTGGCTGCCCGAGGACGTCGGCCTGATCTCCCTGCCGGGCTTCGGGGTCGCGGGCATCGGCTGGTTCCTGCACACCTTCAACGCCGGCGGCACCAACGTGATCATGCCGCAGTTCGACCCGCAGGAAGCGGTGCGGCTCATCCGCACCCACCGGGTGACCACCACCTTCGCCGCACCGGCCATGCTGCAGGCGATGGCCGCCGAACGCGGAGCGGGACCCGAGGCGTTCGCCTCCCTGCGCAAGATCGCGTACGGCGCCGCGCCGATGTCCGAGACGCTGCTCAAGCAGTGCCTGGAGACCTTCGGCTGCGAGTTCGCGCAGATCTACGCCAGCACCGAGACCGGCAGCGTCGCGGTCTGCCTGCCCCCCGAGGCGCACCACCCCGGCAGCACCGTGCTCACCTCGGTCGGCAAACCCTGCCCCGGCAACGAGGTCAAGGTGATCGGTCCCGACGGCGAGACCCTCCCGGCCGGCGCCATCGGCCAGATCTGCGTGCGCGCCCCGTCCCGGATGCTCGGCTACTGGAACCTGCCGGAGGCCACCGCCCGCACCCTGGTGGGGGAGTGGCTGCACATGGGCGACGCCGGCTACCTCGACGACGACGGCTACCTCCACCTGTGCGACCGGATCAACGACACGATCATCGTCGCCGGGCAGAACATCTACCCGGCCGAGGTCGAGAAGGCGCTCGCCGCGCACCCGGCCGTCGCCGACGCCGCCGTGGTCGGACTGCCCGACGAGCGCTGGGGCGAGAGCGTGCACGCGGTGGTCGTCCTGCGGCCCGGGACCAAGGCCACCCCGCGCGAACTCCTGCTGTCCCTGCGCGGCCGGATCGCCGACTACAAGATCCCCGGCACCTACCACTTCGCCGAGACGCTGCCCCGCAACCCCTCCGGCAAGATCCTTCGCCGCGCGGTGCGGGAACAGCTCGCGGCGCCGGCCCGGGACCCGCTCGCGAGCACCGTATGACACCGAACCGGCACCCCATGCCCGAAAGGGACCTGACCATGAGCACCGAGCCCCTGCGGATCGGCATCCTCCTCCCCACCCGGGAACAGGCCATCAACGGCGCCTACGCGGCCGCGCCGCTGCTGGACTTCGCGCGCCAGGCGGAAGCGCTCGGCTTCGACTCGCTGTGGGCCGGGGACTCCCTCACCGCCCGCCCCCGCCTGGACCCGCTCGTCGTCCTGTCCGCCGCGGCGGCGGCCACCGAGCGCATCGCGGTCGGCACCGCGGCCCTCACCCCCGCCCTGCGCCACCCGCTGATCGGCGCCAACATGGTCGCGAGCCTCAGCCATGTCGCCGCTGA
Source organism: Streptomyces sp. NPDC003720 (assembly GCF_042875075.1). Taxonomy (NCBI): domain Bacteria; kingdom Bacillati; phylum Actinomycetota; class Actinomycetes; order Kitasatosporales; family Streptomycetaceae; genus Streptomyces; species Streptomyces sp. NPDC003720. Next base: position 492,884 of record NZ_JBIANZ010000006.1, on the reverse strand, counting down.
CCGGCTGGTCCTCGGCCTCGGCTCGGGCTTCCCGATGCCCGAGACGGAGGAGGAGTTCGCCTCGGTCGGCGCCTCCTTCCAGGGCCGGGTGGGCCGCCTGGACGAGATCACCGCGCTGTGGCGCACCGCCTGGCGCTCCGGGGAGGACGGCGAACCCACCGACTTCCAGGGCAGGTTCTGGCAGGCCGAGCACCTCGACCGGCTGCCCTCCCCGGCCGTCGCCGGCGGCCCCCCGCTGTGGCTGGCCGGCAGCGACACCCCGAAGGTCCTCGCCCGCGCCGCCACCCGCTACGACGGCTGGCTGCCGTTCCTGCCGGACGTCGAGGCGTACGGCCGCGCCCGCCGCCGTATCGCCGAACTCGCCGAGGAGGCCGGGCGCGGCGCCGGCGCGGTCACCCCCGCGCTGTACGCCACGGTCACCGTGAACAGCGACGAGACGGCGGCCAGGGCCGAACTGGAGCACTACATCAGCCACTACTACGGCCGCTCCCTGGACCAGATGCGCACCATCCAGGCCTACGCCTGGGGCAGCGCCGAGAAGTGCGCCGAGTGGCTCGGCGAGTACGTCCGGGCCGGCGCCCGGCACCTGGTCGTACGGATCGGATCCCTCGACCTCGAACCGCAGTTGAAGGAGATCGCCGAGGTGCTGCTGCCCGCGGTACGCGCCCTCGGCCCCACCGTTGGGAGCACCCAGTCGTGACCAGTGCCATCGCCTCCGTCGGCCAGGACATGTCCCGCGCGGGGCAGTGGTTCCACCCCGCGGAACCCTCGCCCGACGCCTCGATCCGGCTGTTCATGCTGCCGCACGCGGGCAGCGGGGCCATCATCTACCGCGACTGGGAGCGCCTGCTGCCGCCCGACATCGCCCCGCAGGCGGTGACCCTGCCCGGCCGGCACAACCGCCGCGAGGAGCAGACGTACGAGGAGTTCGAACCGCTGCTCGAGGCGCTGCACGAGGCCGTGCTCGACGACCTCGACGACCGTCCGTTCGCCCTGTTCGGGCACTGCCTCGGCGCCCAGCTCGCGTTCCGGCTCACCATCCGCATGGAGGAGGAGGGCGGCCCGTCGCCCCTCATGGTCGGCACCTCCGGCTGGTCCCCGCAGGGCTTCTTCAAGCCCACCGAGGAGCAGAGCAGGATGCCCGAGCCCGAGATGGTCGAGTGGATCAAGAAGCTGGGGTCCTTCCCGGCGGAGATCTACGACAACCCCGAGATGCTCGCCCTCGTGGTGCCGGCGCTCCGCGCCGACCTGCGGGTCGCCGCCGACCACGACGACGACGGCGCCGGCGTCAACTGCCCGCTCGCCTCCTACGGCGGCCGCTCCGACCCGCTCCAGGAGCACCCGGACGCCATGTCCCACTGGGCCGGGCGCACCCCGGCCTACCTAGGCCACAACGAGTACCCGGGCGGCCACTTCTACATCGACACCCACGCCCAGTCCGTCACCGCCCACTTCGCCCACCGGCTGCAGCGCATCGCCGCGACCCAGCCGGCCTGAGCACCCGTTCCACCGGCAGCGGCCGACCGGGCCGGCCGCTGCCACGCGCTCGGAGCGAGCCGCGCCGGCGCCCCGAGAAGCGAAAGAGAGAGACACATGAGAGCACCCCACGACCTGTACATAGCCTCGGCAGCGGCCTGGGTGCCCGGCACCCGCCCGCTGGACGAGGCCGTCGCCGCGGGCCTCGTCGACGAGGAGCACCAAAACCTCGGCTACGAGTCGATCGCCGTGGCCGAGGGCGTCTCCGGGCCCGAGATGGCGGTGCGCGCGGGGCGGCTGGCGCTGGAGCGGGCCGGGTCGGAGGGTCACGAGGTCGGCCTGGTGCTGCACTCCTCGTGCGGTTACCAGGGCCACGACATGTGGCCGGCGGCGTCGTACGTGGCGAACGAGACCGTGGGCCGCGCCGCCGTCGGCTTCGACGTCCAGCAGCGCTGCAACGCCGGGCTCGGCTCGCTCACCCTGGCGGCCGGGCAGATCGCCGCCGGGTTCACCGAGGCGGTGCTGCTGACCAGCGGCGACAACTTCGCGCCGCCGTGGGTGGACCGCTGGAACGTGCAGCTCAACTTCATCTTCGCCGACGGCGGCGGCGCGATGCTGCTGTCCGGGCGGAGCGGCTTCGCCCGGGTGGTCTCGCTGTGCGTGGGCGCCGACAACTCGCTGGAGCGCTGGAACCGGGGCCTGGAGCCGTTCGGCACCGCGCCCGGCCGGGAACTGCCGTTGCGGCTGCGCGACCGCGGGGTCCAGCACGCCCTCACCCCCGAGGCCGAGGGCTCCTGGGAGCGTTTCGAGGCCGGCCTGCTCGACACCACGACACGCGCCCTGGCCGACGCCGGCGTCACCACCGAGGACATCGCCCGGACCGTCGTACCGCACATCCACCGGGGCGTGTCCCCGGAGAACTACGAGCTGCTGGGCTTCGCCGAGAAGCAGAGCACCTGGGAGCTGGGCCGCCGGGTGGGCCACATGGGCGCGGGCGACCAGTTCCTCGGCCTCGAACACCTCGTCAGGCAGCGGGCCGTGGGCCCCGGCGACCTCGTCCTGCTGGTGGCCGCCGGCGAGGGCTTCAGTTTCTCCGCCGCCGTGGTCGAGATCCTCGACGTCCCCGACTGGCCGTAGTGAGCGCCGCTGTCCCGCGGCCCGCCCGGCCGGCGCGTCAGCGCCGCGTCAGCGGGCTGCGGGACAGTGGCCGTCCGACGCACACGGGAGACCGCCGCCGTCCGCGCGCGGGCGGGCAGGGCATGCCACCCCCCCACCCCTGAGCGAAGGATCGGAAAGACATGAAGCTGGACACAGAGCTGTACATAGCCTCCGCCGCCTCGTGGCTCCCGCACGCCCGCCCGCTGGGCGAGGCCGTCGCCGCGGGCCTCGTCGACGAGGAGCACCAAAACCTCGGCTACGAGTCCATCACGGTGGCCGAGGGCGTCTCCGGGCCCGAGATGGCGGTGCGCGCCGGACGGTTGGCACTGGAGCGGGCGGGATCGGACGGCCACGAGGTCGGCCTGGTCCTGCACTCCACGTGCGGCTACCAGGGCCACGACATGTGGCCGGCGGCGTCGTACGTCGCCAACGAGACCGTGGGCCGCGCGGCCGCCGGTTTCGAGCTGCAGCAGCGCTGCAACGCCGGGCTCGGCTCGCTCACCCTGGCGGCCGGGCAGATCGCCGCCGGGTTCACCGAGGCGGTGCTGTTGACCAGCGGCGACAACTTCGCGCCGCCGTGGGTCGACCGCTGGAACGTGCAGCTCAACCTCATCTTCGCCGACGGCGGCAGCGCCATGCTGCTGTCCGGGCGCGGCGGCTTCGCCCGGGTCCTCTCCGCACGCGTGGGCGCCGACAACTCGCTGGAGCGCTGGAACCGGGGCCTGGAGCCGTTCGGCGCCATACCGGGCCGGGAGATGCCGGTGCCGCTGCGCGCCCGTGGCCGCCAGCACGCCGTCACCGCGGAGGCCGAGGGCTCCTGGGAGCGCATCGAGGCCGGGCTGAAGAGCACCACGGCCGGCGCGCTGGCCGACGCGGGCGTCACCACCGAGGACATATCGCGCGTGGTGACCCCGCTGATACACCGCGGCGAGTACCCCGAGAACTACGACGTGCTGGGCTTCACCGAGAAGCAGAGCACCTGGGACCTGGGCCGCCGGGTGGGCCACATCGGCGCCGGCGACCAGTTCCTCGGCCTCGAACACCTCGTCACGCAACGGGCCGTGGGCCCCGGCGACCTCGTCCTCATGGTGGCGGCGGGGGCCGGTTTCAGTTTCTCCGCCGCCGTCGTCGAGATCCTCGACGTCCCCGACTGGCAGTAGCGCGCGTGCACGCCGGTTCCGGTCCGCCGTGCCGGCCGGGCACCCGCAGGACAAGAAAGGAACCGTCAACCATGTCCCTGCAGCAAGCGCGGACAGCCGGCGCGGAGACCCGGGAGCGGGCGCCGGCCGGCCCGCACTGGGCGACGCTGCCGCTCATCCTGGTCGGCACGTTCGTGATCACGCTCGACGTGTTCATCGTGAACGTCGCCATCCCCGAGACCCAGCGCGACCTCCACGCGAGCGCCTCCGCGGTGGAGTTCGTGGTCGCGGGATACGCCCTCGCCTACGCCGCCGGCCTCATCACCGGCGGCCGGCTCGGCGACCTGTACGGCCGGCGGCGGATGTTCCTGCTCGGCGTCGCGCTGTTCACCCTCTCCTCCGCCTGGGCGGGCATGGCGCCGACCGCCGGGCAGCTCGTCGTGGCCCGCATCGCGCAGGGTCTCGCCTCCGCCCTGATGGGCCCCCAGGTGCTGGCCATCATCGGCGTCACCTACGCGGGCCAGGCCCGGGTCAGGGCCTTCAACGCGTTCGGCCTGACCATGGGCCTCGCGGGTGTCTTCGGACAGCTCATCGGCGGTCTACTGATCCACGCCGACATCGCCGGCCTCGGCTGGCGGACCTGCTTCCTGGTCAACGTGCCGGTCGGCGTCGCCGCGCTGCTGCTCGGACCGCGGCTCATCCCCGAGTCCCGCGCCGAGGGCCGGGCGCACCTCGACCCGCTCGGCATGGTGCTGGTCTCGGCCGGCCTGGTCGCGGTGGTCCTGCCGCTCGCCGAGGGCCAGCAGCAGGGCTGGCCGCTGTGGACGTGGCTGTGCCTGGCCGCGTCGCCGGTGCTGCTCCTGCTGTTCGCGGTGTACCAGCGGCGGCTGGCGAACACCGGCGGCAGCCCGCTGGTCAACCCGGTGCTGTTCCACAAGCGGCCGTTCACGGTCGGCGTCGTCACCGGTGTCGTGTACTACTCCGGCATGGCGTCCTTCTTCCTGGTCCTCGCCCTCTACCTGCAGGCCGGGGTCGGGCTGACGGCCCTGGAGTCGGGCCTGGTCTTCCTGCCGCTCGGCGTGGGCTTCCTGGCCACCTCGCTGCTGGCCCGCAAGGTGGCGGCCCTGCTCGGCCGTCAGGTCCTCGCGGTGGGCGCCCTGGTGCTGCTGGCCGGGCTCGGCGGGCTCTGGGAAGCGGTCGACCACATCGGCACCGAGGGCGCGGTGGCCTGGCTGGTGCCCGGACTGCTGGTGGGCGGCTCGGGCATGGCGATGGTGATGGCCCCGCTGGCCTCGATCGCCCTCGCCGGCACCGACCCGCGCTACGCAGGCTCCGCCTCGGGCGTGCTCTCGACGGCCGCGCAGGTAGGCGGCGCGGTGGGCGTGGCCGCGGTCGGCGTGGTCTTCTACCACGTCCTCGGCCAGGGCACCGGTCCCGGCGCCTACGCCGACGCCTTCAAGGCCAGCGTCTACCTGCTGGCGCCGCTCGCGCTCGCCGTGGCCGCGCTGGTCCAGCTCATCCCGCGTCCCAAGCCGGTCCCCGCCTCCTGAGCGCGGCGGGGCCCCGCCGGGGTCACGGAGAGAGGGCGGGCACGCGACGGCGTGCCCGCCCTCCCACGCGTGGTCCGCGGTTCAGGAGACGGCGTGGCTCAGCCAGAAGTCCAGCAGCTCGCGGTCGCCCGTCACCGTCACGCGCGGGCCCTCCGGCCGCAGCCGCCCCTTCACCACGAGCAGCAGGTCCGCGGGGGAGGCGACCACGGTGACGTCGGCCGGGGCGCCCTCCGGGGCGTCCCGGCCGACCCGCACACCGTCCGGGGCGCAGGTCACCAGCCAGTTCGAGACCCGGCCCGGAGCGCCGGCGGCCGACCGGAAGCCCAGCGTCTCACCGCCGCGCGGCACCTCGGCGAACAAGGGGGAGTGGAACGGCCCGGCCTCGGGCACGCCGAACGCCACCAGGCAGAAGTCCACGCAGTCCAGGGCGACGTCGGCGGCCGGCTCGAAGGGCCGGCCGGCCAGCAGGTCCACGTCCGCGCGGTGCACGGTCGTCTCGTACATCGCCCAGCGCGGCCAGAACTCCTTGTTCTGCTTGCCGTGCGGCGCCCAGACGGGCGCCTCGGGACCGATGCCGTCGATCGCCTCGATCAGCCGCTCGGCGCCCTCGGTGACGAACCGCGCCCGCGACGAGGGGTCCAGCAGCCGGCTGTCCGCCGCGGACTCCCGCGCCCCGAGCCCGGCCACCCGCTCGGTCCAGCTCGTGCCGTCGTCGTCGGCGCCGGCCCCGCCGCCGCCCGGCAGGACGAACTCGGTGCTCCGGCTGGCCAGGATGGTCGTCGCCCACTCGTGCCCCTGGCGCACGTGCCGCACCAGGTCGCCCAGTGTCCAGCCGGGGCAGGTCGGAACCGGCTCCGTCAGCGGGAGGTCCCGGGCGGCGTCCGCGAAGCGGGCCGCCTCCCGGCGGAGTTCGGAGGTACAGCGGTCCATGGGCAGCGGAACGTACGTCTGTGCGGTCATGAGGTCCTACTCCGGTCGGTGAACGTGCACGGCTCTGTCCCCGGAGATCCGCGGACCGCCGGGGCATCCAGCCCATTCGAACCGCGCACACTGACACGTTACTGATCATTCCGGGCAACCCGCTTTGCGGCGTCAGGCGCGTGTCAGAGACGGGTCAGCGGCACTTGGCAGAGTCATCCCCGTCGCACGCTCCTCCTCGCCGGGGCCGGGGCCGCATCCGTGGCCCGCGTCCGCCCGCGGCGGGGACACCCCCCATCGTTGCCGTGCCGGTTGCGCCGGCGCGTCCGACGTGAGGAGAACGCTCGTCATGGCAGACACCGCAGCCCCGGGGCCGACCCGGGCCCTGATCGTGGCAAACCCGGCCTCCGGCAGTCACAGCCCCGAACTGGTCCGCCAGGTCGCGGAGCTGTGCGAGTCCTGCCTGGACCGCGCCGAGGTCCACCTGACCAGCGCGCCCGGCGACGCGACCGGCGCGGTGCGCCGGGCGCTGGAGCGCGGGGACGGCGCACCCGACCTGGTCGTCGCCATCGGCGGTGACGGCACGGTCCGCGAGGTCGTCCAGGGGCTCGTCCCCGCGACCGGCCGGGCGACCCTCGCCGTCGTGCCCGGCGGCACCGGCAACTCCGGCTACAAGATGCTGTGGGGCGACCGCCCCTGGACCGAGTCGCTGAAGGCGGTCCTGACCGACTCCGGCATCGGCGGCAGCGCCCGCCTGCGCCGGCTCGACCTGGCCCGCCTCGCCGAGACCCGCAACTACGTCTATCTGGGCGCCTGTTCGGGCGTGATCGCCGACGCGCTGATCACCGCCCGGGAGCTGCCGCTGACCGGACGCGAGCGCTACGCCCGCGCCTTCGCCGACACGGCCGCGGGCTACGCGCCCTATCCGGGCCGGGTCACCGTCGACGGCCGCGTGGTGCACGAGGGCCCCACGGTCCTCGCCAACGTCGGCGGCGGCCCCTACCGCGGCGGCCGGTTCAAGGTGCTGCCCGACTCGCTGCTCGACGACGGACTGCTCGACGTCTGCGTCATCGGCGGCGAGGTCCCCGCGGCCGACGTGCCCGGACTGACGCTGGAGGCGGCGCACATGGACCACCCGGCGACCGTGTACGCGCGCGGCCGCCGGATCACCGTCGAGCGCACCGACGGCCACCGGCTGCCGCTGGAGCACGACGGCGAGTACCAGCACGGCATCGGCGCCTCGGCCACCTTCGAGGTGCTCCCCGGAGCCCTCCCGGTCTGGGCGCCCGCCACCCCCTGAAGCCCGTACCAAGCCACCTGCCGGAATCACAAGTAAGCAAGACACGAAGGAGAACGCCCGCATGAGCGACCTGACCACCACCGTCTCCCGCTACCTCGACATCTGGAACGAGGCGGACGCCGACAAGCGCGCCGCGGCCATCGCCGAGCTGTTCACCGCCGACGCTCCGTACATCGACCCGCTCGCCGCGGTCGAGGGTCACGAGGGCTTCGGAGCCGTGGTGGCCGGCGCCCGCGACCAGTTCAAGGGCCTCACCTTCGAACTGCACGGCACCGTCGACGCCCACCACAACCAGGCCCGCTTCCAGTGGGGCCTGGTGACCGAGCCGGGCGCCGAGCCGATCGCCATCGGCTTCGACGTCCTCGTCACCAACGACCAGGGCAAGATCCAGGGCGTCTACGGCTTCCTGGACAAGGTCCCGGCCGCCTGAGCACGCACCCAGCGCGGGAGCACCGGGACCGCCGGTGCTCCCGCGTTCGTGCGCACACCGCCGACGCACGCACGGCAAGGAAGGTAGCCGCCTCATGACCGCTGTCCTCGGGGAGAGCGTGGCCCAGGCCCTGTGCGCCGACTGGGCCGAGCAGGCACACACCCTGCCCCGGGCCGCCCCCGGCCGCGCACCGGCCGACACCCCCTTGCGGGAACTCTCGCACTGGGCCGCGTCGCTGCGCCCGCAGCACGTCCCGTGCCGGGTGCTGAAGCTCGCCGCGAGCCAGGTGCTGTCGCAGATCGCCTCCATCCGGGCCGGCCTCCAGCACCCCCTCGGCAGAAAGCTGGTGGCGGCCTTCGGGCACCCCATGCAGCGCGACCCCCGGCAGGCCGCCGGCGTGTTCGCCGCGCTCGGATCGTGGCTCAACCTGGACGACACCGCCTACGCCGGGCACCTGTCGAACTCCACGGTCGCGGTCCCGCTCGCCTTCGCCTACGCCCGCGGGCTCGACGGACTCTCGCTGCTCACCGCGGTGGTCGCGGCCAACGAGTGCGCGGCCCGCATCACCGCCTCCGCGACCCTCGGCCCGCTGCGCGGCCAGAGCGCCGTCCACACCCACCTGGCCGGCGCGGTGGCGGGGCGGCTGCACAGCGACCGGGCCTCCGCGAGCCTCTTCGAGAACGCCTTCGGACTGGCCTTCGCGATGCCCAACTGGCCGTTGATGCGCGCCTTCCTGGCCAGCGACGCCCGTCTGTTCAACACCTTCACCCCGGTGCGCACCGCGATGGACGCCTGCGACGCGGCGTACGCGGGGCTGCGCGGGGCGCCGGACATCATGGAGCACAGCGACGGTTTCCTGGCCCGGTTCGCCACCGTGCCGCTGCCGCAGGCGGTGGCGAAGGGGCTGGGCCGGCGCTGGCACACCGACACCCTCTCGTTCAAGATGCACCCCGGCGGCCCCGGCATCGACGCCGCGGTGGACTGCGCCGCCGAGATCCACCGTGAACTCGGCGCGCTCCGGCCCCGGGACGTGGCCGAGGTGGTGGTCGAGGCCTCCCTGTACACGCTGTTCGCGGGGGAGCGGGCCGCCCGCTACGTCACCGGCCCCGGCTCCCCGCTGGGCGCGCTGGTCCTGGACGTGCCCTACCCGGTGGCCACCACCCTGCTGACCGGCGAGTTCTCGGTGGACGACTTCTCCTCGCCCGCCGTGGACGACCTCGACCGCTGGGCGCTCGCCAAGCGGATCCGGCTGGAGCACGACACCGAGATGACCCGTGAACTGTTCCTGTCCGACGCGCCGTTCGGCGAGGCCGTGCGCGAGGCGGGGGACTCGGCCGTACCGTGGCTGCGCGGCTTCGGCGGCGACGAGCTGGTCGACCTGGTCGGGGCGCTGCAGGCCGACGACCGGGACTTCTCCCGCTCCACCAAGGCCACCGGCGCCCGCGTCACCGTACGGCTGACGGACGGCCGTACGATCTCCCGCACCCGGCTGATCCCGGTCGGCGCCGCCGGTCCGGAGACCCGGGCGGACCACGCCGCACTGGTACGGGAGAAGTTCCTGGCGGTGGGCGGCTCCCACGAGGTCGCCGACACGGTCGGCGGCCTGCACCGGATGCGCCCGCGGGCGGTACGCCGCTGGATAGAGACGGCGTTCCTGGACTGACCGCCTCACCCCGCGCACCGTCCACGCGCGGTGCGCGACATCAAGGCGCTCTCATTGCTCGGCCGACGGTGCCGACACCCTCCGTGTGGCCCTGCCGGGGACGTCAGTCGTTCTCGCGGGCGGACAGGACCGACGGTCCGGCCGCAGGGCGGCGGAGCGCGGCGACGAACTTGTAGCGCGAGCCCCGGTAGACCGAGCGGACCCACTCCACCGGGGTGCCGTCGGCGTCCCGCGAGTGCCGGGACAGCAGCAGCATCGGCAGGCCCACGTCGGTGGCGAGGAGCTGGGCCTCGCGCGGCGTCGACAGCGAGGTCTCGATGGTCTCGTCGGCGTCGGCCAGGTGCACGCCGTACACCTCGGCGAGGGCCGTGTAGAGCGAGGGGTACGTGGCCAGCGAGTGCCGCAGGCCGGGGAAGCGCCGTACGGACAGATGGGTCGCCTCGATCGCCATCGGGTCGCCGCTGGCCAGCCGCAGCCGCTCGATGCGCAGCACGCGCTCGCCCGCGTCGATGCCGAGGAGCGCGGCCAGCCGGGCGTCCGCGGGCACCTCGCCGATGTCCAGCACCTGCGAGGCGGGCTCCAGGCCCTGGGCGCGCATGTCCTCGGTGTGCGAGGTGAGTTGCAGGGTCCGGTACAGCTTGGGCTGGGCGACGAAGGTGCCCTTGCCCTGGATGCGGTCCAGCCGGCCCTCGCCGACCAGCTCCTGCAGCGCCTGCCGGACCGTGGTGCGCGAGGTGCCGAGCCGGACGGCGAGCAGGCGCTCCGCGGGCATCGCCGAGCCGGGTTCGAGGGCCCGCGTCATCTCCAGCACCTGCTGCTTGATCCGGTAGTACTTCGGCACGCGCGCGGTGCGGCCGGGCACCCCCCTGGGGTGCTGGGCGCTGCTGACGTCGGTGGCCATGCCTGCCTTCCCGGCTGTGGGGGGTGGAGCTCCCGTTATAGCGACCAACCGCCCTATGGTCTAGTCCAACTGGCCCGAGAGGTCTAGTCCAGTACGCCGACCGGGCCGGAAGGGGATGAACGCGCTCCGGTGACTTTCTCGTAACGGCCGGAACGCCTTTCCGAACCGCCCTTGACACTCAAAAAGGTCTAGGCCAAGCTCCACCGTACTGGTCTACACCATTAGTGACCGGGTCCCGAGCCCTACGTGCAACAGCGTCGTACGCAGGTCACCGCCGAGGGCGTGGGGGGATTAGTGGCATCCCTGAGGAGGGTGGCGTGAAGCGCAAGCTTGCTGCCGCGATCGTGATCGCGGGCATGATGGTCTCCGTCTCGGCGTGTGGCGGCGACGACGACAAGGACACGGGCAAGAACGCGGGACCGGACAGCTTCAAGGGCCAGACCCTGACGGTCTGGACGATGGACGGCTCGGCGCCGCCGCAGTGGTCGAAGGACGTGCAGGCGGCCTTCGAGAAGAAGACCGGCGCGAAGCTGAAGTTCGAGATCCAGAAGTGGGACGGGATCCAGCAGAAGATCACCACCGCCCTCTCCGAGTCCAACCCGCCGGACGTCATCGAGGTCGGCAACACCCAGACCCCGGCCTACGCCGCCACCGGCGGCCTCGCCGAACTGGGCGACCTCAAGCAGGAGATCGGCTCGGACTGGACCCCGTCCGTCTCGCAGTCCTCGGTGTACGAAGGCAAGCAGTACGCCGCTCCCTGGTACTTCGCCAACCGCGTCGTCATCTACAACAAGAAGATCTGGGCCAAGGCCGGCATCAAGGACACCCCGAAGACCCGGGACGAGTTCTTCAAGGACCTGGACGCCATCGGCAAGAAGACCGACGCCGAGCCGCTCTACCTGCCCGGCCAGAACTGGTACTTCTTCGACGGCCTGACCATCGGCCAGGGCGCCGACCTGGTGAAGAAGCAGGGCGACAAGTACGTGTCCAACCTCGGCGACCCCAAGGTCTCCGCGGCCATGGAGCTCTACAAGAAGTACGCCGGCTACTCCAAGGCCCCCAAGGACAAGGACGAGGCCACCCCGCAGCAGGCCACGGTCTTCGCCAAGGGCAAGACCGGCGCCTTCATCGGCATGGGCTGGGAGGCCGGCACGGCGATCCAGGCCAACAAGTCCATCGAGAAGGACCTCGGCTACTTCACCATCCCGGGCGAGAGCGCGGACAAGCCCGAGGGCGTCTTCCTCGGCGGCTCCAACCTCGCCGTCGCCCAGGGCAGCAAGAACCAGGCCCTGGCCAAGGAGTTCCTGAAGATCGCGCTGTCCGACCAGTACGAGGGCCAGCTCGCCAAGCTCAACGGCGTCATCCCGAACAAGGAGTCGCTGGAGAGCAACCTCAAGGGCAACGGCGCCGCCGAGGCCGCCGCTCCCGGCGCCGCGGCCGGCGGCACCACCCCGCTGATCCCCGAGTGGGCCGCGGTGGAGAACACCCCCAACCCGATCAAGTCCTACATGACCGCGGTGCTGAACGGTAAGTCCCCCGCGGCCGCCGCAAAGCAGGTCGAGGCCGAGATCAACAAGCGCCTGGCCCAGCAGAACTGACGACCCGCGCCGGGGGCGTCCGCCGACGCCCCCGGCCCGGTCGTCCGTACCGCCCGTAACGCCCGTACAGCCCACAGCCCGTACGGTCACGGAAGAGATGGCAACTCATGTCAGTGCAGACCGAAGGCACGGACACGGCCGGGGAGCCCGCTGTCCACAAGGCCCGGGTGCCGGCGCCGCCCGGCGGTGAGGACGGCGGCTCCGCCCCGTCGGCCCGCCGCGGCGCCGCGGCTCCCTATCTGCTCCTGCTGCCGGCGCTGCTGGCCACGCTGATCCTGCTCGGCTGGCCCCTGGTGAAGAACGGCATGCTGTCGTTCCAGAACCTCAACCCGCGCCAGCTCATCCAGCACCTCACCGAGTGGAACGGCGGCGACAACTACACAGAGGTCCTGTCCGGTTCGGACTTCTGGCACGTCGTCGAACGGTCGGTGGTCTTCACGGCGGTCAACGTCGTCCTGATCATGCTGCTCGGCACCCTGACCGGGCTGCTGCTGGCCCGCCTCGGCAGGAAGATGCGGCTGCTGCTCCTGCTGGGCCTGGTGCTCGCCTGGGCCATGCCCGTCATCGCGGCCACCACCGTCTACCAGTGGCTGTTCGCCCAGCGCTTCGGCGTCGTCAACTGGGTGCTGGACAAGCTCGGCTGGCACTCCATGGCCGACTACAACTGGTTCGGCTCCCAGCTCTCCACCTTCTCCGTGATCACGCTGCTCATCGTCTGGCAGTCGATCCCGTTCGTGGCGATCAACCTGTACGCGGCCACCACCACGATCCCCAGGGAGCTGTACGAGGCCGCGTCCCTGGACGGCGCCGGCGCGTGGAAGAGCTTCACCTCGGTGACCTTCCCGTTCCTCAGGCCGTTCCTCTACGCCACGACGTTCCTCGAGGTCATCTGGGTGTTCAAGGCGTTCCCGCAGATCTTCGCGATCAACGAGGGCGGCCCCGACCGCCTCACCGAGACCCTGCCGATCTACGCCTTCGTCGAGGGCGTCGGCAACCAGCACTTCGGAGTCGGCGCGGCGATCTCCTTCCTGACCATCCTGGTGCTGCTCGTCATCACCTCGTACTACCTGCGCATGGTGCTCAAGCAAGAGGAGGACGAGCTGTGAAGCGCTCCGTCTTCGGCCGTGTCTGGCCCAACGCGACCGCCGTCGTCCTCTTCGCTGGCTTCGTGTTCCCCGTCTACTGGATGTTCGCGACGGCCTTCAAGCCGACCGGCGACATCATTTCCGAGAACCCGGTCTGGTTCCCGACGAACGTCACCGCCGGCCACTTCTCCAAGGCCGTGCACGCCGACCACTTCTGGACCCTGGTCCTCAACTCCGTCACCGTCACGGTCAGCGCGGTGCTGCTGTCGCTCGTCATCGCCCTGTTCGCCGCGTTCGCGCTCGCCCGGATGCGGTTCCGGGGGCGGCGCGGCTTCATCGTGACCTTCATGCTGGCGCAGATGGCGCCCTGGGAGGTCATGGTCATCGCCATCTACATGCTGGTCCGCGACAACGACATGCTCGACAGCCTGGTCCCGCTCACCGTCTTCTACGCGATCATGGTGCTGCCGCTGACCGTCCTGACGCTGCGCGGCTACGTGGCCGCCGTGCCGAAGGAGCTGGAGGAGTCGGCGATGGTCGACGGCTGCACCCGCACCCAGGCCTTCGTCCGGGTGATCTTCCCGCTGCTCGCGCCCGGTCTGATGGCCACCTCGCTGTTCGGCTTCATCACCGCGTGGAACGAGTTCCCGCTGGTCCTGATCCTCAACAAGGACATCGAGAAGCAGACCCTGCCGCTGTGGCTGTCCCAGTTCCAGACCGCGTTCGGTGACGACTGGGGGGCGACGATGGCAGCCTCGTCCCTGTTCGCCCTGCCCATCCTGATCCTGTTCATCTTCCTGCAACGCAAGGCTGTCAGCGGTCTGACCGACGGCGCCGTGAAGGGATGACGCCCCCGATGACAACACTCGCCACTGGGCCGGACACCCTCACCCGGGACGCGCTCGCGGTGCTTCAGCCGGGGTTCGACGGCACCACCGCCCCGGACTGGGTGCGCCGCCGGCTCGGCGAAGGCCTCGCCTCCGTCGCCCTGTTCGGCCGCAACGTCGTCTCCGAGGAGCAGGTCACCGCGCTGACCGCGCAACTGCGCGCGGAGCGGGACGACCTGCTGGTGGCCATCGACGAGGAGAGCGGGGACGTCACCCGCCTCGACGTGCGCACCGGATCGTCCTTCCCCGGCAACCACGCGCTCGGCGCCGTCGACGACCCCGGCCTCACCCGGGGCGTGGCGCGCGAGCTGGGCCGGCGCCTGGCCGCCTGCGGCGTCAACTTCGACTGGGCGCCGTCCGCCGACGTCAACGCCGACCCCGAGAACCCGGTCATCGGGGTGCGCGCCTTCGGCGCGGACACCGAACTGGTCGCCCGGCACACCGCCGCCTGGGTCGAGGGCCTGCAGTCCACCGGTGTCGCCGCGTGCACCAAGCACTTCCCCGGGCACGGCGACACCAACGTCGACTCCCACCTCGCGGTGCCGCGCATCGACGTGGACGCCGAGACGCTGTACGCGCGTGAACTGCCCCCGTTCCGCGCCGCGATCGCGGCCGGCAGCCGGGCCGTGATGAGCGCGCACATCCTGGTCCCGGCCCTCGACCCGGACCGCCCCGGCACCCTCTCCCGCCGCGTCCTCACCGACCTGCTGCGCGGCGAACTCGGCTACCGGGGCCTGATCGTCACGGACGGCATGGAGATGCGCGCCATCTCCGCGACCTACGGCCTGGAGCACGGCGTGGTCCTCGCCATCGCGGCGGGCGCGGACGCCATCTGCGTCGGCGGCGGCCTGTGCGACGAGGCCACCGTGCTGAGTCTCAGGGACGCCCTCGTGTCCGCGGTGCGCTCCGGCGAGCTGCCGGAGGAGCGGCTGGCCGAAGCGGCCTCGCGGGTGCGGGAGCTGGCGCGCTGGACGGCCGCGTCCCGCGCGGACGCCGGGACCGTCGAGCCCGAACCTGAGATCGGCCTGGCCGCGGCCCGCCGCGCGCTGACCGTGACCCGCGGCGCCGCCGCCGCGCCGGTCACGGAACCGGTGTACGTCGCCCGGTTCGACCCGGCGCCGAACATCGCCGTCGGCGACGAGACGCCGTGGGGCGTGGCCGCCGAGCTGACGCGGCTGCTGCCGGGCAGCGCGGCCGGCTCGTTCACCGGACCCGAGGCGGGCCGCGAGGCCCTCGCGGCGGCGGCCGGCCGGCGGGTCGTCGCCGTGGTCCGCGACGAGCACCGGCACGGCTGGATGGGCTCCGCCCTGGACGCCCTGCTCGCCGCCCGCCCGGACACCGTCGTGGTCGAGATGGGCGTCCCGCAGGCCCCGCCCCGCGGCGCCGCGCACATCGCCACCCACGGCGCCGCCCGGGTATGCGGGATCGCGGCGGCGGAGGCCGTCGTCGCGGGCTGAGCGGCCGCGCCACGGCCGGCGCCGGGCCCCGCACCGGGCCCGGCGCCGGCCTCTTCGACTCTCTTCGTCACGACCGCGAGTCGTCCGGCGCCCCCCGCGCCGGCGGCGGGCCGCTCAGGCCAGCGAGAGGAAGAGCTTCTCCAGCCGCGTCCGCATCTGCCCGGGGTCCTCGCCGTCCTTGCGGCCCGCCTCCATGTCCGTGATGCACTGCTGCAGCCCGGTGGCGATGATCGCGAAACCCGCCCGGTCCAGCGCCCGGGACGCGGCGGCCAGCTGCGTGACGACCTCCTCGCAGTCCCGGCCCTCCTCGATCATCCGGATCACGCCCGAGATCTGGCCCTGCGCGCGGCGCAGACGGTTCAGGACGGACTTCAGTTCCGCACCCGCGAGATCCAGTTCCACGATCACTCCTAAAAAATACCCCTAGGGGTACTGTACGTCCCGGTTCGGGACACCGTCGACCACCGACGAGCACAACGCCGGCGACCGCTCCCGTCATCCCGGCGCGTCGCCGGACCCGGAGTCGGACCCGGAGCCGGGCCTCACAGCTCGAGGCTGAACCAGGTCGTCTTGCCGTCGTCGGTGGGACGCACGCCCCAGTCGCCGGCGAGGGCGCGCACCAGCAGCAGGCCGCGGCCTGACTCGTCGTCCTCCGTCGCGCTCCTGGGCTGGGGCAGATGCAGGCTGCGGTCGCCGATCTCCACGGTCAGGGAGGTGTCCGTGCGGCACGCGCGCACCCCGATCGGTCCCTCGGCGTGCTGCACGGCGTTGGTGAGGATCTCGGAGAGCAGCAGGAGGGCGTCGTCCGCCACGTGCGCGCAGTCCCAGGCGACGAGCGCCTTGCCCAGGAAGTCGCGGCCGGTCCGGACCGACTCGGCGGCTGCGGGCAGGTCCGTCGCGAGCGTGGCCAGCGGAGCCGCGGGAAGCTGGGTGAGCAGCAGCGTGACGTCGTCGTGCCCGTCCGCGTCGGGGAGCAGCGTGGACAGCACGTGGTCGGCGGCGGCCTCCAGGTCGGGCGGCGTGTCCGGCAGCTTGTCCAGCGTGGCGATCAGCTCGGTGAGCTGGTCCTCGATGTCGGTCCCCGGCATCTCGATCAGACCGTCCGTGTACAGCACGAGCGTGGCGCCGGGCGCGACCGTGGTGCGGCGCTGCTCGTAGATCACACCGCCGACCCCGAGGGGGGCGTTCACGGGCGCCGGGAGCACCTCGGCGCTCCGGCCCGGCGCGGTGACGAGAACCGGCAGGTGACCGGCGGAGCACATCGTCACCTCGCCCGTGTCGGCGGCGATCACCAGATAGCAGCAGGTCACCAGCTGGTCCGGTACGTCGAGGTCGGCGACGACGCTCTCCAGCGTCTGCATGAGCTGCCGCGGCTGCACCCCGGTCTTGGCCAGCGCGTGCGCGGCGGAGCGCAGTTGCCCCATGACGGCGGCGGCCTCCAGACCGCGCCCCATGACGTCGCCGATCAGCACTCCCACCCGGCCGGCGCCCAGCGGGATCAGGTCGAACCAGTCGCCGCCCACGCCCGCGCCCTGCGTCGCCGGACGGTAGCGGCTGGCGGTGGCGAGGCCCGGGATGGCGGGCGGCGTGCCCATCAGGCTGCGCTGCAGCGTGAGCGCGATGTGCCGCTGCTGCTCGTACAGTTCCGTCAGCTCGGCCTCGGCACGCTTGCGGTCGCTGATGTCCCGGACGATCGCGCACGCCCCGACGACCCTGCCGTTGCGGCCCCGCGTCGGCCACAGGGTGACGTCCACGTCCAGCAGGTCCCCGGAGCGGGTGACCCGCAGCGTCTCGAAGTGCTCGACCTTCTCGCCCCGGCGCAGCCGCTTCAGGAGCGCGGTGATCTCGTCCCCGCGTTCGGGCGGCGCCAGCAGGGACACGTGACGCCCCAGCACCTCGTCCGCCGTGAACCCGTACAGCCGCTGGGCCGCCGCGTTCCAGTACGTGATGTGGCCGTCGAGGGTCTTGGCGAGGATGGCGTCCTGCGAGGACTCGACCAGCGCGGCGAGTTCGGTGATGCGCTCCTCGGCGGCCTTGCGTTCGCTGACGTCGCGTACGGCGGCGGAGACGAGGAGGCCGTCGGCGGTCTCGAGCGGGCTGAGGCTGATCTCGACGGGGAACTCGGTGCCGTCCTTGCGCAGTCCGTAGAGGTCGAGTCCGGCGCCCATGGGGCGGACCTGCTGGTTGTGGGTGTAGGCGTCGCGGTGTTCGGTGTGGTGGCGGTGGAAGCGGCCGGGGACGAGGAGTTCGACGGGGTGGCCGAGGAGTTCCTCGCGGCGGTAGCCGAAGAGCGCTTCGGTCTGGGCGTTGACGAGGCGGATCCTGCCCTTGTCGTCCACGATCACCATCGCGTCCGGCGCCGCCTCCAGCAGCCCCCGGAACCGCTCCTCGGCGGCCTTGCGTTCGCTGACGTCGCGTACGGCGGCGGAGACGAGGAGGCCGTCGGCGGTCTCGAGCGGGCTGAGGCTGATCTCGACGGGGAACTCGGTGCCGTCCTTGCGCAGTCCGTAGAGGTCGAGTCCGGCGCCCATGGGGCGGACCTGCTGGTTGTGGGTGTAGGCGTCGCGGTGTTCGGTGTGGTGGCGGTGGAAGCGGCCGGGGACGAGGAGTTCGACGGGGTGGCCGAGGAGTTCCTCGCGGCGGTAGCCGAAGAGGGCTTCGGTCTGGGCGTTGACGAGGCGGATCCTGCCCTTGTCGTCCACGATGACCATCGCGTCCGGCGCCGCCTCCAGCAGCCCCCGGAACTTCTCCTCGGCGGCCCCCGGCGCCGCCGTCCGGTCGGGCGCCGCGCACCGGCACGGCTGCGGCGGCACCGCGCCGGCGGAGTCCGGTGGCCGCGCCGCGGTCAGGTCGCTCGTCGTCATCGATCGCCCCCCAGGCTCGACATGAGACGGGCCATTCCAGTGGACTCCGCGCCGCGGCACGACGACATGTCGCTTAGTGACGCCACAGCGCCCGAACCTGTCGCCCCCGGTGGACAAGCTGATCACTCCGCGCCTGTCCACCCGATCATGACTGCCGGAAAAATTCGGTGCGCCTCATCTGCAACCTATCGCCGGTCCTGGCCGGAAAAGTTCGGGAAACGGTTCCCGATGAGCGGTACGGCCGCCAGGAGGTGGCGTGGACATCCAAGGAGAGCGTTCCGGCGGGCGCGGGCCGGTGCCGCACGGCGGGCACCCGGAGGCACTCACCGCCGTCCCGGCCCGCCCGGTGCACCGGGTGCTGTTCCGCCAGTGGTGGCAGGACGTCGTCCTCCTCCACTGGGAGGCCGATCCGTTCGAGGTCGCGCGGCTGCTGCCGCCCGGCACGACCCCCGACCTCCTCCACGGCCGCACCTATGTGGGCCTCGTCTTCTTCCGCATGCGGGACCTCGCCTTCGGGCATCTGCCCCCGGTGCCCCGCCTCGGCACGTTCACCGAGGTCAACGTGCGCCTGTACAGCAGGGACGCACTCGGGCGGCGAGGGGTGGTGTTCCGCTCGCTGGACTGCGACCGGCTGCTGCCCGTCCTCGTCGCGCGGGCGGCCTTCGGACTGCCGTACCGCTGGTCGCGCACGTCTCGCCGCTGGTACGGGGAGCGGCTGCTGTACCGCACGCGCGGACGCGGCGGCCGCCGCACCGACGCCCACGTCTGGGTCGACGTCACCCGCGAGCCCGTGCCGCCGGGGCCGCTGGACGAGTTCCTGACCTACCGCTGGGGTCTGCACGAGAGCGTGCTGGGGTGCACCTACTACCTGCCCAACACCCATCCGGCGTGGACGTTCCGGCGGTGCGCCCTGCTCGGCTGGGACGCCTCGGCGGTCGCGGCGGCCGGGCTCACCCCGCCGGCGGGCGACCCGGTCAGCGTGCTGTACGCCCCGGGGGTGCCGGTCCGCTTCGGCCCGCCCGCGCGGCTCGCGCCGACGCGCTGACCCGGTGCCGGGTCACCCGAGGCGCCGACTTGCAAGCCGGGGGCCGCCAACCCATGACCGCGGTCGTCGCCGCCCGCCCTTCCGGCCCGCGCCACCGCGGGCCGGACGGGGCGACGGCGTGGTCCGGTCAGATGTCCCGGAAGATCTCGATCTGCGCCCCGATCGAGTTCAGCCGCTCCGCCAGGTCCTCGTAACCCCGGTTGATGACGTACACGTTGCGCAGGACCGAGGTGCCCTCGGCGGCCATCATCGCCAGCAGGACGACGACCGCGGGGCGCAGGGCCGGCGGGCACATCATCTCGGCGGCGCGCCAGCGGGTCGGGCCCTCGACCAGGACGCGGTGCGGGTCGAGCAACTGCAGGCGGCCGCCGAGGCGGTTGAGGTCGGTCAGGTAGATCGCGCGGTTGTCGTAGACCCAGTCGTGGATCAGGGTCTGGCCGGAGGCCACCGCCGCGATCGCCGCGAAGAAGGGGACGTTGTCGATGTTCAGGCCCGGGAAGGGCATCGGGTGGATCTTGTCGATCGGGGCTTCGAGCTTGGAGGGGCGGACGGTGAGGTCGACCAGGCGGGTGCGGCCGTTGTCCGCGAAGTACTCGGGCGACCGGTCGTGGTCGAGGCCCATCTCCTCCAGGACCGCCAGCTCGATCTCCAGGAACTCGATCGGCACCCGGCGCACCGTCAGCTCGGACTCCGTCACCACGGCCGCGGCCAGCAGGCTCATCGCCTCGACCGGGTCCTCGGAGGGGGAGTAGTCCACGTCGGCGTCGATGTTGGGCACGCCGTGCACGGTCAGCGTGGTGGTGCCGATGCCCTCGACCCGCACGCCCAGCGCCTCCAGGAAGAAGCACAGGTCCTGGACCATGTAGTTGGAGGAGGCGTTGCGGATGACCGTCACGCCGTCGTGCCGGGCGGCGGCGAGCAGCGCGTTCTCGGTCACCGTGTCGCCGCGCTCGGTCAGGACGATCGGGCGGTCGGGGCTGACGGCGCGGTCGACCTGCGCGTGGTACTGGCCCTCGGTGGCCGCGACGTCCAGGCCGAACCGGCGCAGCGCGATCATGTGCGGCTCGATGGTCCGGGTGCCGAGGTCGCAGCCGCCGGCGTACGGCAGCTTGAAGCTGTCCATGCGGTGCAGCAGCGGGCCGAGGAACATGATGATGGAGCGGGTGCGGACGGCTGCCTCGGCGTCGATCGCCGCCATCTCCAGCTCGGCCGGCTGGACGAGTTCCAGGTCGACGCCGTCGTTGATCCAGCGGGTGCGCACCCCGATGGAGTTGAGCACCTCGAGCAGGCGGTACACCTCCTCGATCCGGGCCACCCGGCGCAGCACTGTGCGCCCCTTGTTGAGCAGTGAGGCGCACAGCAGTGCCACGCAGGCGTTCTTGCTGGTCTTGACGTCGATGGCGCCGGACAGCCGGCGGCCGCCGACCACGCGCAGATGCATCGGGCCCGCGTAGCCCAGCGACACGATCTCGCTGTCCAGGGCTTCACCGATACGGGCGATCATCTCAAGGCTGATGTTCTGGTTCCCGCGCTCGATGCGATTGACGGCGCTCTGGCTGGTACCGAGCGCCTCCGCGAGCTGCGCCTGTGTCCAGCCGCGGTGTTGCCGGGCGTCACGGATGAGCTTGCCGATGCGTACGAGGTAGTCGTCTGCCATGAGGCTGAGGTTATCTCAGATATGAGATGGCGCCTCTCAGGGGGTCCGTTCGGGTGATGCCCCGTCAGTGCCCCTTGGTCGTACGGCGCCATCCGAAAGGTCCGGGCAGATCCATCGATGTCGTACGTCGTCCGGTGCTGCTGTGGGTGTGCCGCGGGCCGTTCTTGCCGCCGGTGGTGATGGACCAGGAATGCCGGTTGATGTTCAACCGCACCCCGGGCAGGATCCGGAAGCTCTTGCGGAAAGTGAGCGGCATCGGTGCCTCCTTCGGTGGTTTCCGGGCTGGGTGGCGCTCAACCCGGATACCCCGTAACCGCGGAGAGATGGCGGGCGGTCGCGGGGCGGCGCCCCCACCGCCCGCGCGGCCGGCTCCGCTGTGGCGGACGCCACCGGAAAACGGCGGGGACCGGGCCCGGCCGGACATGACCAGTCGGCCCCCATGTACTAGAGTTATCTCGACATCGAGATATCTGCCGAGGCGCACCGTAGCCGCCATCTCAGTAAGGCTTGCCTAACTTAGCCTGACCTTACTGAATCGTCCAAGCCGGCGTGGCGGCACGATTGACGGTGGTACGCGCACATCAATGAAGGAGACTGTCGTGTCGGCGAACAGCTTCGACGCCCGCAGCACGCTGCAGGTGGGCGACGAGTCGTACGAGATCTTCCGGCTGGACAAGGTGGAGGGCTCCGCTCGCCTGCCGTACAGCCTCAAGGTCCTGCTGGAGAACCTGCTCCGCACGGAGGACGGCGCGAACATCACCGCCGACCACATCCGCGCCCTCGGCGGCTGGGACTCCCAGGCCCAGCCGTCCCAGGAGATCCAGTTCACGCCGGCTCGCGTGATCATGCAGGACTTCACCGGCGTCCCCTGCGTCGTGGACCTCGCGACCATGCGCGAGGCCGTGAAGGAGCTGGGCGGCGACCCGGCGAAGATCAACCCGCTGGCGCCGGCCGAGCTGGTCATCGACCACTCCGTCATCGCCGACAAGTTCGGCACGAACGACGCCTTCAAGCAGAACGTCGAGCTGGAGTACGGCCGCAACAAGGAGCGCTACCAGTTCCTGCGCTGGGGCCAGACCGCCTTCGACGAGTTCAAGGTCGTCCCGCCGGGCACCGGCATCGTCCACCAGGTGAACATCGAGCACCTGGCCCGCACGGTCATGGTCCGGGGCGGCCAGGCGTACCCCGACACCCTGGTCGGCACCGACTCGCACACCACCATGGTCAACGGCCTCGGCGTCCTCGGCTGGGGCGTCGGCGGCATCGAGGCCGAGGCCGCCATGCTCGGCCAGCCGGTCTCCATGCTCATCCCGCGCGTCGTCGGCTTCAAGCTCACCGGTGAGCTGCAGGCCGGCACCACCGCCACCGACCTCGTGCTCACCATCACCGAGATGCTGCGCAAGCACGGCGTGGTCGGCAAGTTCGTCGAGTTCTACGGCGAGGGCGTGGCCGCCACGAGCCTCGCCAACCGCGCCACCATCGGCAACATGTCGCCCGAGTTCGGCTCCACCGCCGCGATCTTCCCGATCGACGACGAGACCCTGAACTACCTGCGTCTGACCGGCCGCGACGCCCAGCAGGTCGCGCTCGTCGAGGCGTACGCCAAGGAGCAGGGCCTCTGGCTGGACCCGAAGGCCGAGCCGGACTTCTCCGAGAAGCTCGAGCTGGACCTGTCCACCGTCGTGCCGTCCATCGCCGGCCCGAAGCGCCCGCAGGACCGCATCGTCCTCGCCGAGGCCGCCCAGCAGTTCGCCAAGGACGTCCTCAACTACGTCGAGGCCCCCGCCGCCCAGACGCCGGCCGCCGCCGCCTCCGTGGTCGACGAGGCGGGCGCCGAGTCCTTCCCGGCCTCCGACGCCCCGGCCTACGGCCACGAGGAGAACGGCGCCGGCGCCCCGCAGCACGGCCAGGGCACCGGTTCCGTCCCGTCCGACCCGGTTCAGGTGACCGCCCCCGACGGCACCACCTACGAGCTGGACCACGGTGCGGTGACGGTCGCGGCCATCACCTCCTGCACCAACACCTCCAACCCGTACGTCATGGTCGCCGCCGCCCTGGTGGCCAAGAAGGCCGTCGAGAAGGGCCTGACCCGCAAGCCGTGGGTCAAGACCACCCTCGCCCCGGGCTCCAAGGTCGTCACCGACTACTTCGAGAAGGCGGGCCTGACCCCCTACCTCGACAAGGTCGGCTTCAACCTGGTCGGCTACGGCTGCACCACCTGCATCGGCAACTCCGGCCCGCTGCCGGAGGAGGTCTCCAAGGCCGTCAACGACCACGACCTCGCCGTCACCTCGGTCCTCTCCGGCAACCGGAACTTCGAGGGCCGTATCAACCCCGACGTCAAGATGAACTACCTGGCGTCCCCGCCGCTGGTCGTCGCGTACGCCCTCGCCGGGTCCATGAAGGTGGACATCACCCGTGAGGCGCTGGGCACCGACACCGACGGCAACCCGGTCTTCCTGAAGGACATCTGGCCCTCCGAGGCCGAGGTCAACGACGTCGTCGCCAACGCCATCGGCGAGGACATGTTCGCCAAGTCCTACAGCGACGTCTTCGCCGGCGACGCCCAGTGGCAGTCCCTCCCGGTCCCGACCGGCAACACCTTCGAGTGGGACGCCGAGTCCACCTACGTCCGCAAGCCCCCGTACTTCGAGGGCATGGGCATGGAGCCGGCCCCGGTCGCGGACATCGCCGGCGCCCGCGTGCTCGCCAAGCTGGGCGACTCGGTCACCACCGACCACATCTCCCCGGCCGGCGCCATCAAGGCCGACACCCCGGCCGGCCAGTACCTCACCGAGCACGGTGTGGAGCGTCGTGACTTCAACTCCTACGGCTCCCGCCGAGGCAACCACGAGGTCATGATCCGCGGCACCTTCGCCAACATCCGCCTGCGCAACCAGATCGCGCCGGGCACCGAGGGCGGCTACACCCGCGACTTCACCCAGGCCGACGCGCCGGTGTCGTTCATCTACGACGCCTCGCGCAACTACATCGAGCAGGGCATCCCGCTGGTCGTCCTGGCCGGCAAGGAGTACGGCTCCGGCTCGTCCCGCGACTGGGCCGCCAAGGGCACCGCGCTGCTCGGCGTCAAGGCCGTCATCGCCGAGTCCTACGAGCGCATCCACCGCTCGAACCTGATCGGCATGGGCGTCCTGCCGCTGCAGTTCCCCGAGGGCCAGTCCGCCGAGTCCCTCGGCCTGACCGGCGAGGAGACCTTCTCCTTCACCGGCGTCGAGGAGCTCAACAACGGCACCACCCCGCGCACCGTGAAGGTCACCACCGACACGGGCGTGGAGTTCGACGCGGTCGTCCGCATCGACACCCCCGGTGAGGCCGACTACTACCGCAACGGCGGCATCATGCAGTACGTGCTGCGCAGCCTGATCCGCAAGTAAGCGGCACGGCACAGCGCGGACGAGGGCCGCACCCCCGGCACCGGGGGTGCGGCCCTCGTGCCGTCCGCGGCTCCCTTCCCGAGGAGCGGGCTCACTCCCCGAGGAGCGGGCTCACTCCCCGAGGAGGGCCGAGAGGTCCGGCAGCGCCACCTCCGCCCAGATCACCTTGCCCTGCGGCGTGTACCGGGTGCCCCAGCGCTCGGTCATCTGGGAGACCAGGAACAGGCCCCGGCCGCCCTCGTCGGTCGTCGCGGCGTACCGCAGGTGCGGCGAGGTGCTGCTGCCGTCGGCCACCTCGCAGATCAGCACACGGTCCCGGATCAGCCGCACATGGACCGGGTCCGAGCCGTAGCGGATGGCGTTGGTGATCAGCTCGCTCAGCACCAGTTCCATGCCGAAGCCCAGCTCCGACAGGCCCCACTCCGCCAGCTTGGCGGACACCGCACCGCGCATCCCCGACACGGCGGCCGGGTCGCGCGGCACGTCCCAGTCGGCGACGTTCTCCGGCGGCAGCGCCCGGGTGCGCGCGATCAGCAGGGCCACGTCGTCCTTGGGGCGCTCGGGCAGCAGCTCGTCCAGCACCGCCTGGCAGCCCTCCTCCGGCGACCGGTCGGGATGGCCGGACAGCGCCAGGCGCAGCAGCTCCATGCTCACGTCCAGGTCGCGCCTGCGGTCCTCGATGAGGCCGTCGGTGTAGAGCACGAGCTGGCTGCCCTCGGGCAGCTCCAGCTCGGCCGTGCGGAACGGCATGCCGCCCAGGCCCAGCGGCGGCCCGGCCGGCACGTCGGGGAAGGTGACGCTGCCGTCGGGGTAGACCAGCGCGGGCGCCAGGTGCCCGGCCCGCGCCATCGTGCAGCGCCGGGTCACCGGGTCGTAGATCGCGTACAGACAGGTGGCGCCGACGATCTCCGCCGCCGCCTCCGCACGGGCCTCGTCCTGGTCGATGCGGCCGACCAGGTCGTCCAGGTGGCTGAGCAGCTCGTCCGGCGGCAGGTCGAGCGTGGAGAAGTTGTGCACCGCGGTGCGCAGCCGGCCCATGGTCGCCGCCGCGTGCAGGCCGTGCCCGACCACGTCGCCCACGGCCAGCGCCACCCGGCCTCCGGGCAGCGGGATCACGTCGAACCAGTCCCCGCTCACGCCGGACTGCGCCGGCAGGTAGCGGTAGGCGACGTCGAGGGCGCTCTGCTCGGGCAGCGCCCGGGGCAGCAGACTGCGCTGCAGGGTGACCGCGAGGGCGTGCTCGCGGGTGTACCGGCGGGCGTTGTCGATGCTGACCGCCGCCCGGGCCACCAGCTCGTCCGCCAGCGACAGCTCCTCCTCGTCGAAGGGCTCCTGCTTGGAGCGGTAGAAGTTGGCCATGCCCAGGACGACACCGCGCGCCTGGATCGGGGCGGCGATGAGCGAGTGGATGCCGTACTCCAGTATCCGCTCGGTCCGGGACGGGTCCTGGGCCTGCCAGCCCGGGGCGCCCGCCAGGTTGGGCACCAGCTCGGAGCGGCCGGCGTGGTAGCCGCGCGCCTGCGGGGTGGAGGGCAGGAAGTCGATCAGGCGGCCCTTCTCGTAGAGCGGGTGGTCGTCCCGGATGCCGTTCACGGCGACCCGCCGGATGTCCGTCGCGGTGGGGGCGGGCTCCTCCCCGTGCAGGACGTTGTCGGCCAGATCCACGGTCACGAAGTCCGCGAAGCGGGGGACGGCGACCGCGGCCAGCTCGTCGGCGGTGCGCACCACGTCCAGGCTGGTGCCGATGCCCAGGCCGGCGTCGTAGAGCAGCTCCAGCCGTTCCCGGGTGACCTCGGCCCTGCCGGACACCGCCTGCAGCTCGGTGGAGTCGCGCAGCGTCACCACGGTCCCGCCGCACGCGCCCGCGCCGTCGGTGGGCCGCTGGTTGACGACCAGCAGCCGCCCGCCGGCGAAGTGCACCTCGTCGCTGGCCTCGCGCCCCGAGCCGAGCAGTTCCACCGTCTCGGGCTCGAGGTGCGACAGCTCGCGGACATTGCGTCCCTCGGCCTGCGGCGGCAGCTCCAGCAGCCGTCTGGCCTCGTCGTTGGCCAGCAGCAGCCGCCCGTCGGGGCCGACGATCAGCACACCCTCGCGCACCGAGTGGAGCACCGTGTCGTGGTGCTCGTACATGCGCCTCATCTCGTCCGGGGCCAGGCTGTGGGTCTGCCGCCGCAGCCGCCGGCCCACCAGGGCCGTCCCGCCGGTCGACAGCATGAGCGCGCCGGCCCCGGCGGCCAGGATGATCGGGAGCTGCCGGTCGACCTCGCTGGTGACGTTCTTGACCTTGAGCCCGGCGGAGACCAGGGCGGTCACCTTGCCGTCGGCGTCGCGGACGGGCACGGTCGCCTGCACCTCGTGGCCCAGCGGGCCGTGCACGCTCTCGGTGTAGACCCGGCCGGCCAGGGAGGGGCCTATCCGGCCCACGAACCGCTTGCCGATCCGGCTCGGTATCGGATGGGTGTAGCGGATGCCCTTGGTGTCCATGACCACGATGAAGTCGACGCCCGCGGTCCTGCGGCCCGCCTCGGTGAGCGGCTGGAGGACCTTCGTGGGGTCGGGGCTGTCCAGCGCCTGCTGGACGCCGGGCGAGTGCGCGAAGGTCTGCGCGACGGCTATGGACCGGCGCTTGGCCTCCGTGGTGGTGTCCCGCTCCGACTGAAGCACGAGGGCGATGACGGCGCAGACCACGAGGAGGACCACGAGGGCGACCTGCAGGAGAAAGACCTGTCCGGCGACACTGCGTGGGCTCTTGCCGACCATCGAGCGCCAAGACAAGCGCCTGAATCGGTCGAATTGGTCCGACATGCGACATTTCTAGCACTGGGTGATTGGCGATGGCTACGTCCGTCCCGAGCCGTGGACGCCCCCGCCTCTCCAGGCTCGCGGGTCCCATGCCTTCCACCAGTGCCGTGTCACAGGTGTGGCGGCAGGCGTTTACAGCGGGTGCTGTGCGCGCTAATTTCACCAACCAGGGGTGGGAGCGCTCCCACCTAAGGGCCGTCCCCGACGGACCGGAACCCGTCCGGGCCGGGCCGGGTCCGCTCCCACCCCGTCCGCCCCTCCCGTACCCGTCCGTCCGTGACGACCGCGGACGCAGCAAGGAGGTATGTGTGTCATGCCTACGACAAACAGGCCCCCCGGCCTCGCGAGGCGTCCCCGATTACCGCGTGCCACCCGCGGCGGTGGCCTGCTCCTGGTCCTCCTGGCCCTGCTGACCACCCTCCCCGCCCTCGGCCTGATGCTCGCCGCCGGCATCCCGGCAGCGGCCCACGGCACCCCCATGAAGCCGGGCAGTCGCACCTTCCTGTGCTGGCGGGACGCGCTCACCGACGCCGGTGAGATCAAGCCCGTGAACCCGGCCTGCAAGGCGGCCCAGCAGGCCGGCGGCACGACGCCCTTCTACAACTGGTTCTCCGTGCTCCGCTCGGACGGCGCCGGCCGCACCCGCGGCTTCGTGCCGGACGGGCGGCTCTGCAGCGGCGGCAACCCCGACTTCACCGGATTCGACCTGGCCCGCGACGACTGGCCGGTGACCCATCTGACCGCCGGCGCCACGGTCGACTTCTCCTACAACGCCTGGGCCGCCCACCCGGGCTGGTTCTTCGTCTACGTCACCAAGGACGGCTACGACCCGGCCGAGCCGCTCACCTGGTCCGACCTGGAGGACCAGCCGTTCCTCACCGTCGACCACCCGCCGCTGAACGGCACCCCCGGCACGGTCGACGCCGACTACTCCTGGTCCGGCAGGCTGCCCTCGGGCAAGACCGGCCGGCACGTCGTCTACATGGTGTGGCAGCGCTCGGACAGCGCCGAGACCTTCTACTCCTGCTCCGACGTCGTCTTCGACGGCGGCGACGGGGAGGTCACCGGCGTCCACGACCCGGGCGGCCCCGGCGCGCCCGCGCCCGGCGCCTGCACCGCCACCCGCCGGACCACCGGCACCTGGTCCGGCGGACACCAGTCCGAGGTGACGGTGACCAACAGCGGCACCGTGCCGATGCTCGGCTGGATGGTCGACTGGACCCTGCCCGCCGGGCAGTCGGTCGACAGCCTCTGGAACGGCGACGCCACCTACACGGGTCAGGACGTCATGGTGCACAACGCCGGCTGGAACGGCTCCCTGAGTCCGGGCCGGAGCGCCACGTTCGGCTACGTGGTCCGGGGCTCCGGCGCCGAGGACTCCACCGCCCTTCCCTGTCAGGTCGGTTGAGCCGCTCTGGGCGGACCCGGTGAGGTGACGCACCGGGTCCGCGAGCCGGGCAGGTGAGGGGGGTTCGGTCCCTGCCCGGGTGGTGCTGGCTTGTGGTGGCCGGACCCGTGGGCCGGCCGCGACCGAGTGGAGCGCGACAACGTTGTCGTATGGTCCGTACATGACTCTACCGCGTCAACGGACAACGATGTCAACCCACTTGGGGTAGCCCGGCCGGGTGACGCCGGCGCGTGCCCGCGTCGGCGCACGCGGTCTTCCGTGTTACCGGTGGCCCGCGTTACTGTCCCTGCGGCTTGTGCGACCTGTGGTGCGCGACCCGTCCATTCCGAGGAAGGGCCGCGTCATGCGTTTCCGTTCCACGTCCCTGCTGCTGGCCGCGGTCCTCGCGACCGGTGGGGCCACCCCCGCCCTCGCGGCGACCGCAGCACCACCCGAACTCGTCAAGGACCCGACCCCCTACGTCGATCCGCTCATCGGCACCAGGAACGGCGGCAACGTCTTCCCGGGCGCCGTGGTGCCGTTCGGCATGCTCTCCTGGAGCCCTGAGAACACCAGAGGTGACGCCACCCGCACCGCCGCGCCCGGCGGCTACCAGTACGACGCCACCCGCGTCCGGGGCTTCAGCCTGACCCACATGTCCGGCACCGGCTGCGCGGGCGGCAGCGGCGACATCCCGTTCTTCCCGTACGCGGGCGAGGTCGCCTCGTCCCCGGCGAGCGACACCAAGGACGCCGTGTACGCCTCGGACTTCCGGCACTCCGACGAACACGCCGAGCCCGGGCACTACAGGGTGGGCCTCGCCTCCGGCGTCACCGCCGACCTCACGGCGACCGCCCGCACCGGCTCGGCCCGCTTCACCTACCCCGCGGACAAGCCCGCCTCGCTCCTCGTGCGCACCGCCAACTCCGAGCTGGGCTCGGAGGACTCGTCGGTCGCCATCGACCCCGCGACCCGCACCGTCTCCGGCTCCGTCACCTCCGGCGACTTCTGCGGCTACCTCGACCCGGAGGGGCAGCGCTCCTACTACACCCTGTACTTCACCGCCCGCTTCGACCGCGCCTTCAAGGCCACCGGCACCTGGCGGGACGACGAGCTGCGGCCCGGCTCCACCGAGGGCGGCGGCGGCACCGGCGGCTTCTCGCACGGCGGCCGGCCGGTCGCGGGCAAGGGCGCCGGCGGGTACGTCGAGTTCGCGCCCGGCACCGGACCGGTGAACGTCAAGGTCGGCATCTCCTACGTCAGCCAGGCGGCCGCCGCCGCCAACCTCGAGGCGGAGAACCCCCCGAGGCGGTCCTTCGACGCGGTCGCGGACGCGGCACGCCGCGCCTGGCGCGACCGGCTCGCCGCCGTCCGGGTCGGCGGCGGCACGGACGCCGAGCGCACCACCTTCTACACCGCCCTCTACCACTCCCTGCTGCACCCCAACGTCATCAGCGACGCCGACCGCCGCTACCGGGGCGCGGACGGCGAGGTGCACCGCACCGGCCGCGGCCACCGCGCCCAGTACGGCACCTTCTCCGGCTGGGACGTCTACCGCGACCAGGTGCAGCTGCTGACCCTGCTCGACCCGGACACGGGCTCCGACATCGCCCAGTCCCTGTACGAACTGGCCCGGCAGAACGGCGGCGTCTGGGACCGCTGGCTGCACGGCGCGAGCGGCACCCACGTCATGAACGGCGACCCCGCGCCGACCGCGCTGGCCGGCATCCGCGCCTTCGGCGGCACCGGCTTCGATCTCAAGGGCGCCCTGAAGTCACTGGTGAGGGCGGCGACCGTGCCCACCGCGCAGGACCTGTCGGCGGCCGGCAAGCCGGTGCTGTCGGTGGGCCAGCGCCCCTCGCTCGACAAGTACCTGAAGCTGCACTACATGCCGAGCGTCTCCAACGCCTGGGGCGGCGCCGCCGAGACCCTGGAGATGTCCACCGCCGACTTCTCCCTCGCCCAACTGGCCTCCGCGGCGGGGGACAGCACCACCGCGAGGACCTTCGCCCGCCGGGCCCAGTGGTGGCAGAACAACTTCAACCTCGCGGCCGGCGAGGACGGAGGCTACATCGCCAACCGCAAGGCCGACGGCAGCTGGGTCACCGGCTTCACCCCCGACACGGGCAACGGCTTCGTGGAGGGCTCGGCGGCCCAGTACACCTGGATGGTCCAGCACAACCCGGCCGGGCTGTTCGCCGCGATGGGCGGCACCGGCAAGGCCCTCGAACGGCTCGACGCCTTCTTCCACGACGCCGACGGCGGCTGGGCCCTGACCGGCAAGGGCGGCGCCAAGTCCGAGCTGGACAACGAGCCCTCCGTCAACGTGCCCTACCTGTACGACTACGCCGGGGCCCCGTACAAGGCGCAGGAGACCGTTCGCGCCGCGATGCGGCAGCTCTGGTCGACCGGGCCCGGCGGCATTCCCGGCAACGACGATCTCGGCGCCATGTCGTCGTGGTACGTCTTCTCCGCGCTCGGCATGTACCCGCAGGTGCCCTCCCGCGCCGAACTCGTCCTCGCCTCACCGCTGTTCGAGCGGGTGGAGATAGACCGCCCACACGGCAACGACATCTCCGTGCGGGCCACCGGCGCCGCGGCCGACGCCCCGTACGTCCGGTCCCTGAAGGTCGACGGCCGGCGCAGCGACCGGCCCTGGCTGCCCGCCTCCTTCGTCCGCGACGGCGGCCGGCTGGACTACACCCTGTCCACCACCCCGGACCGCGCCTGGGGCGCGTCCTCGCCGCCGCCGTCCTTCCGGGACGGCGAGCAGCCGTACCAGATCGGCGTCGGCCCCACCACCGCCACCGTCGCGCCGGGCGACAGCACGGGCATCGGCATCCGGGCGCTGGCGCTGAGCGGCGGCACCGGACCCGAGGTGCGCTTCCGGGTCCAGGCCCCGGCCGGCGTCACGGCCACGCCCGCCGAGGGCGCCGTCACCGACGGCGCCCAGCGGATCACCCTGGCGGCGGCCGAGGACGCCACCCAGGGCTTCTACGACGTCAAGGTCACGGTGACCTCCGGCGACACCTCCTACGACCAGCCGGTCTCCCTGACCGTGGCCGCTCCGGGCACCCTGCTGGCCGCCTACGACAACACCGGCGTCTCGGACGACGCGGGCGACCACGACGAGGCCGACTACGACGGCGGCGGCTGGAGCTACTCCCGCCAGGCCCTCGCCGCGGCCGGTCTCACCCCGGGCGGCCACGGGACGGTGGACGGCCTCTCCTTCACCTGGCCCAGCTCGCCCGCCGGCCGCCCGGACAACGCCTCGGCCGCCGGCCAGACCGTCGAACTCACTAAACCCGCTGCCCGGTTGTCCTTCGTAGGCAGCGCCGTCAACGGCAACCAGCAGACCAAGGCCACCGTCACCTACACCGACGGCACCACCGGCACCGTCGACCTGGCCCTCACCGACTGGACCGTCGGCGGCGGGGGCGGCACCGTGGCCTACGGCAACGAGGTCGTCGCGAAGGCGGCGTACCGCAACGTCGCGGGCGCCGACAAGGACCCGGTGGCGACCTACGTCTTCGCCACGAAGCCCGT
Organism: Streptomyces sp. NPDC003720; assembly: GCF_042875075.1. Taxonomy (NCBI): domain Bacteria; kingdom Bacillati; phylum Actinomycetota; class Actinomycetes; order Kitasatosporales; family Streptomycetaceae; genus Streptomyces; species Streptomyces sp. NPDC003720. The sequence continues at coordinate 460,626 of NZ_JBIANZ010000006.1, read as the reverse complement.
CACGGCCCCGGACGGCAAGGCCGTCCGCAGCGTGACCCTCCCGCACGACACCGACGTGCACGTCTTCGCCCTCGCCACCGGCTGACCACCGGCACGGCACACGCGAGAGGGGGCGGACCCGGCCGGGTCCGCCCCCTCCCTCGTGCGCCGGTCAGCCCAGCAGCTCCACCTCCGCCAGCGTCGCCTCACCGTCGAGCACCAGGCGGTACTTCGCGTAGGCGCCCGGGGCGGCGATGGTGAACGCCCTGGTCTGCCGGTCCCAACGGAACGATTCGCCGGAGCGGTGGTCCAGCGTCTTCCAGGTCGTGCCGTCCGCGGACCCCTGCAGGGTCCAGCCGGCCGGCGCCTTCGTGTGGTCCGCCGCCGAGGTCAGCGTGTACTGCACCGGCCTGGCGCCGTCCGCGGCGGGCAGGTCCACCGCGGTGACCGTCGCGCTCGTCGCCGACGTGTCGTCGAACAGGGCGCCGTCGCCCTTCAGCACGTCCGCGCGCGGGGCCGGCACCTTGTCGTCCTGGGTGATGGAGACCGGGGCCGCCTTCGCGCCCGTGCCCCAGGTCGAGGGCTTGGACCCCATGAAGAACTCGATCTGGCCGCCCTTGGACAGCAGCGAGTGGGGGAGCGAAGTGGACGTCCAGGGGCTGCCGTTGACCTTCACACCCTGCACGTACACGTTCTTCGCGCTGTTGCGCGGCGCCTTGATCACCAGGTCGCGGCCGTTCTCCAGGTGCACGGTCGCCTTCTTGAACAGCGGGGAGCCGATGGCGTACTCGCCGCCGCCCATGACCAGCGGGTAGAAGCCGAGCGAGGAGAACAGGTACCAGGCCGACTGCTCGCCGTTGTCCTCGTCGCCGTGGTAGCCCTGGCCGATCTCGCTGCCCGTGTAGAGCCGGGACAGCGCCTCGCGCACGTGCTCCTGCGCCTTCCACGGTTCGCCCGCCGCGTCGTACATGTAGATGACGTGGTGCGCGACCTGGTTGGAGTGGCCGTACATGCCCATCCGGACGTCCCGGGCCTCGGTCATCTCGTGGATGACGCCGCCGTAGGAGCCGACGAAGTCCGGGGAGGCCGTCTCGGGCGTGGCGAAGTACTCGTCGAGCTTGTCGGCGAGGCCCTGCCGGCCGCCGTACAGGTTGGCCAGGCCCCGGCTGTCCTGCGGGGCGGTGAAGGCGTAGCCCCAGCCGTTGGTCTCCGTGTAGTCGTAGCCCCACACGCGCGGGTCGTACTTCGAGGAGTCCACGCGCCGGCCGCCCTTGGCGTCACGGCCCTGGAAGAAGCCCGCCTTGGCGTCGAAGAGGTTCACGTAGTCCCGGGCGCGGTTGAGGAAGTACCGGGACTCCTCCTTGTAGCGCTTCTCGCCCGTCTTCTTGTAGAGGGCCTCGCCCATCTTGGCGATGCCGTAGTCGTTGACGTATCCCTCCATCGCCCACGACAGGCCCTCGTGGGTGTCGGTGCTGGTGTAGCCGAGGAACGGCGAGGTGCTCATGCCCTTGCGTCCCACGCCCGAGGACGGGGGCACGACGGTGGCGTTCTTGACCGCCGCGTCGTAGGCCGCCTTCGCGTCGAACTTCACGCCCTTGACGTACGCGTCGGCGAACGCGACGTCCGAGGAGGTGCCGGTCATCAGGTCGGCGTAGCCGGGGGAGGACCAGCGGGAGGTCCAGCCACCGTCCTTGTACTGCTGCACGAACCCGTCGACCATCTCGCCCGCCTGCGACGGGGTCAGGAACGAGTAAGCCGGCCAGGTGGTCCGGTACGTGTCCCAGAAGCCGTTGTTGACGTACACCTTGCCGTCGACGATCTTCGCGCCGGTGTGGGTCGGCGAGTCGGGGCCGGGCATGGGGGAGAAGGGCGACGCGTACTGGTCCTTGCCGCCGACCTTCTCGAAGCCCGAGTTCGGGTACAGGTACAGCCGGTACATGCTGGAGTACAGCGTGGTCAGCTGGTCCGGGGTCGCGCCCTCCACCTCGACCTTGCCGAGGATCCTGTCCCAGGCCTGCTGGGCCCGCGTCTTGACGGTCTGGAAGGACGTGCCGTCCGGGATCTCCTGCGCCAGGTTGTCCTTCGCCTGGTCCACGCTGATCAGCGAGGTCGCCAGCCGCAGGGTGACCGTGTGGTCGGAACCCGCGGCGAAACGCAGAAAGCCCTTCACCCCGCTGGAGTCGCCGCCGGTCACCGGCTTGTCGAACCGTCCGTACACGAACAGCCGGGTCGCGCCCGTCGACAGTCCCGACTTCACGTCCGAGTAGCCGGTGACGACGCCGTGCTCCTTGTCCAGGGTCAGGCCCGCCTGCTCGGTCACGTTGTCGAACACCACGCTCGCGTCGTCACCCGGGTAGGTGAAGCGCAGCGCGGCCGCGTGGTCGGTCGGGGTTATCTCCGCCTTCAGCCCGTTCTCGAACCGGACGCCGTAGTAGTACGGCCGGGCGGTCTCGTTCTCGTGCCGGAAGGCCAGCTCGCGCGCCTCGCGGCCGGTGTCCGGGGTGCCGGCGGCGGCCGACGGCATGACCTGGAAGGTCTGCCGGTCGCCCATCCAGGGGCTCGGTTCGTGGCTCGCGCTGAACGCCTGGATCGTCGGCAGGTTGTCGCCGTTGTTCGCATGTGCGTACTCGTAGAGCCAGCTCAGTGAAGACGCGTTGGTGACCGGCGTCCAGAAGTTGAAGCCGTGCGGGACGGCCGTCGCCGGGAAGTTGTTGCCGCGCGAGAAGCTGCCGCTGGAGTTGGTGCCGCGGGTGGTCAGCGCGTAGTCCGACAGGTGCGCCTTCGGCTTCTCGGGCGCCACCGGCTTCAGGGCGACGTCGTCTATCCAGCCGCGGAACTTCGCCGGGCCGTCCGGCGAGTCGTACGCCACCAGTATCCGGTCCACCGTCTTGCCGGCCGCCACCGAGCCGATCCGGGAGGCCACGTTGTTCCACTGGTTGACGTAGAGCGCCTTGGACGCGCCCTGGCCGCGCGGTGTCAGCGCGAAACCGTGCTGGTCGGTGGCGCCCAGGCCGCTGAGGTAGGTGCCGTCCGTGAAGGCCAGGTCGACCGAGACGTTGGTGGCGTCGTAGTCGCGGTCGCCGTCGGCCATGGACGGGAAGACGCGGTAGGACAGCTGCGTGTCGCCGCCGACCCGCACGTTCACGTCGAAGACCTTGTTGTACGAGTACGCCCGCCCGTCCGCCGTGTGCCGTCCGGCGTAGCGCAGGGCACGCTTTCCGGTGAACCCGGCGCCGGCCTTGGCCGTGGGCGAGCCGATCGGCCCCTTGTCGACCAGGGACAGCATGTCGTGGGGCACCGTGGTGTCCCCGCCGCCGGTGGAGAACTGCACGTCGGCGAGCTGCAGGATGCCCGAGGCGCCGTTGTTCGCGGTCACGTCGAGCCGGAAGTGCTGGTACTCGGCGGGCTCGGCCAGATCGTACGACTTGGTCTGGAACCGCTCCTTGAAGCTCTCACCCGAGCGGGTGTCGAGCGTCTTCCAGTCCTTGCCGTCCGCCGAGCCCTGGAGCGTCCAGTCCTTCGGGTCGCGCTCGGCGTAGTCGTTGGCCGAAGTGAGCGCATACGTCACCAGCTTGACCGGCTTGTCCAGGTCGAACTCCACCCAGCCGGTGGGCTTGAAGGCCAGCCACTTGGTGCCCGGCTCGCCGTCGACGAGGTTCTCCTTCACCTCGCCGGCGCCCGCGTTCTCGTCGCTGGCCCGGACCTCGGTGACATGGTCGTCGACGTTGCCCGGGATGCCGGTGCTGTAGCCGCCGTCCACGCCCGAGGCGCGCTTGCCCCCGTCCGCCGCCGTGTCCACCGTGTTCAGCCAGTCCGGCGCCGGATCGCCCGCCTCGAACGAGGATGCGAACTCCCGGTCGGCGGCCGGCGGCTTCGCCGGCAGGGCCACCGCCGCGCCCTGGGTTCCGACGGCCATGACAAAGGCGGCCGTGAGCACGACCGCCGGACCGTTTCTGAGTCGACTTCTGCGCTGCATCTACAGCTTCCCCTCCTGCGCTCACTCCGGACAACGTTGTCAGCTCGATGCGCAGGAACCAGTAGGTGGCCAAGTGGCCGGTGATGTCAAGGGTGTTGAGCGTGGCATTCAGGGTCTTATGTCGCGACTTTTTCCAGCACGGCGCCCACCGGCGCCTCATATTTCCGCGAGGTCTCAAGTCGGAAAAGACCCATCGCGAACCTTGCATTCGATCTTGCTCCGCTGGCGGGAAGTGGACTATACCTGTCGACGTTTCCCGCATGACCCTGCACTACCCGACAGCGGTGCCGGGGAGGATCCGGTTCACCGCCTGAGTCCTGGAGAAGGCGAGGACTTGAGCATGGGATCCACTGCGCACCACGGTGGCGAGGGCGTCGGCCGCCGCGATCTGATCAAGCGTTCCGCGGCGCTCGGACTGGTCGCGGCCCCCGGAATGGGCCTGCTGTCCGCCTGCGCGAGCAGCGGCGGCGACGGACAGGACAAGGCGAAGGCCGGCAAGAAGACCGCGAAGAACCCGCTCGGCGTCAACGACGGCGCGAAGATGGAGTTCGTCCTCTTCGACGGCGGCTTCGGCAAGGAGTACGCCCAGGACGCGGTGAAGATCTACCAGAAGGACTTCCCCAAGGCCACGGTGAAGTTCTCCGCCACCCAGAAGATCCAGTCCACCCTGCAGCCCCGGTTCAACCAGGGCAACCCGCCGGACCTCATCGACAACTCCGGCGCCGAGCAGATGGACATGGGTGTGCTCGTCGGCAAGAACCAGCTCGCGGACCTCACCCCGCTGCTGGACGCGCCGTCCTTCGACGACCCGGGCAAGAAGGTCCGCGACACGCTGCGGCCGGGCATCGTCGAGATGGGCCAGTTCGACGGCGACAAGGTCTGGATCCTGTACTACGCCTACACGGTGTACGGCGTCTGGTACTCGCAGAAGGCCCTGGACTCGCTCGACGAGAAGTACCCGGAGACCTGGGACGAGATGCTCAAGGTCTGCGAGAAGGCCAAGAAGAAGGGCATGGCGGGCTGGACGTACGCGGGCAAGTACCCGTACTACCTCCCGTTCTCGCTGTACCCGATGATCGGCAAGGTCGGCGGCCGCGAGGTGCTGGACGCCATCGACAACCTGGAGCCGAACGCCTGGAAGCACCCGGCCGTCAAGGCCTGCTTCGAGGCCTACTACGAGCTCTACAAGAAGGGCTACGTCCTCAAGGGCACCCCGGGCCTGGACCACATCCAGTCGCAGACGGCGTGGGCCAAGGGCAAGGCGCTGTTCATCCCGAACGGCTCCTGGGTGGAGAACGAGTCGGCCAACGTCATCCCCTCCGACTTCAACCTCGCCGTCTCCGCGCCCACCGGCCTCGACGGCTCCGACAAGATGCCGTTCGGCACCATCTGGGCGTCCGGCGGCGAGCCCTTCGTCGTGCCGGCCAAGGCGGCGAACTCCGAGGGCGGCATGGAGCAGCTGCGCATCATGCTCTCCGAGGCCTCCTCGAAGAACTTCACCGCCAAGGTGAAGTCGCTGACCGCCTTCAACGGCGGCACCGACGGCATCACCCTCACCCCCGGCCTGAAGTCGGGCGTGGCGGCGCTGGACAAGGCCGGAGCCAACGTGGTGAATCCCCGGCTGCAGGACTGGTACGTGCAGCTCCAGAAGGAGAAGATCGGTGTGTCCGGGCTCGGCGAGATGATGGCCGGCCGCCTCACCCCGGCGGAGGCCATCAAGAAGATCCAGGGCTTCGCCGACGAGGCCGCGAAGGACACGTCGATCAAGCACTACAAGCACCAGTAGACCCGAAGTGAGGGTTCGTCACCAGCGGCAGCACCTGACCGGAGATCGGGGTCGGCAGTAATGCAGCACGGCAAGTACCGGTTCATCGTGGGGTTCCTCGCGGCACCCCTCGGGCTCTACGCGCTTTTCGTCGTATGGCCCTTCATCCAGTCCATCTACTATTCGTTCACGGACTGGACCGGACTGAGTCCCGAATTCAAGATGGTCGGCTTCGACAACTACCGGAGGATGTTCGACGACGACATCTTCTGGAAGTCGTTGCAGCACAGTCTGCTCTTCGCGCTGGTCCTGCCGCTGGTGACGATCGGTCTCGCGCTGTTCTTCGCCTTCATGATCAATGTGGGCGGACGGCGCCGGAGGGGCGGTCCGGTGATTTCCGGAGTCCGCGGCTCCGGGTTCTACAAAATCGTCTACTTCTTCCCGCAGGTGCTGTCGATCGCGATCGTCGCGCTGCTGTTCGCCTTCGCCTACAACCCGGACAGCGGCGCCATCAACTCGTTCCTGCGCGGAATCGGCCTCGACGGCGTCCAGCCCCTGTGGCTGGGCGACCCGAACCTCGCCCTGTGGTGCGTGATGGCCGTGCTGGTGTGGTCCACGGTCGGCTTCTTCGTGGTGCTCTTCTCGGCCGGCATGGCGTCGATCCCGTCCGAGATGTACGAGGCGGCCCTGCTCGACGGGGCGAGCCGCTTCACCACGTTCTTCCGCATCACCCTGCCGCTGCTGTGGGACACCGTGCAGTCCGGCTGGGTCTACATGGGCATCCTCGCGCTGGGCGCCGAGTCCTTCGCGGTCGTCCAGATCATGACGACCGGACCGGGCGGCCCGGACTACTCGACCACCGTGATGGTCCTGTACGTGTACCAGAAGGCGTTCCGGGACGGTCAGGCCGCCTACGCCACCACCATCGGCGTCGCCCTCCTCGTGGTCACGCTCGCCTTCGCGGCGGTCGTGATGCGGCTGGGCCGTCGCGAGCGGCTGGAGTACTGAAGCGATGAAGACGACCGAGACCCCCGCACCGCTGCCGGCGGAGTCCGGCGCGACCGTCTCGAAGGTCGACGTGGCGCCGGCGCGGCCGGCCGTGGAGAAGAAGGAGGGCTCCGTCCTCAACGTCTTCTCCCACGGCATGCTGGTCCTGTGGGCGATCATGGTGGTCCTGCCGCTGCTGTGGGCGGTGATGACGTCCTTCAAGGACGACGCCTCCATCTTCGGCTCGCCCTGGTCGCTGCCGGACCGGCTGCACTTCGACAACTGGTCGAGGGCCTGGACCCAGGCCAACATGAGCGACTACTTCCTGAACACGGTCCTGGTGGTCGGCGGCTCGCTCGTCGGCACCCTGGTGCTCGGCTCCATGGCCGCCTACGTCCTGGCCCGCTTCGACTTCCCCGGCAACCGCTTCATCTACTTCCTGTTCATCGGCGGCATGAGCTTCCCGATCATGCTGGCGCTGGTCCCGCTGTTCTACGTGGTGAACAACATGGGCCTGCTGAACACGATCCACGGCCTGATCCTGGTCTACATCGCGTACTCGTTGCCGTTCACGGTCTTCTTCCTGACCGCCTTCTTCCGCACCCTGCCCACGTCGGTGGCGGAAGCGGCGTTCGTCGACGGCGCCTCGCACACGCGCACGTTCTTCCAGATCATGCTGCCGATGGCCAAGCCGGGCCTGATCAGCGTCGGCATCTTCAACTTCCTCGGCCAGTGGAACCAGTACATGCTTCCCACGGTCCTCAACACCGACCCCGACAAGCGCGTCCTCACCCAGGGGCTGGTCCAGCTCGCGGTCAGCCAGGGATACAAGGGCGACTGGTCCGGCCTCTTCGCCGGCCTGGTGATGGCGATGCTGCCGGTCCTGGCGGCGTACATCGTCTTCCAGCGCCAGGTGGTGGCGGGACTGACGGCGGGCGCCCTGAAGTAGCGGCCCGCCCGCGGACGGGCCCGGGCGTCCCCCGCGGGGGCGGCCCGGGCCTGTTCCGCGTTCGTGGCCGCCTCCGGGGCCCCGGCGCCCTCCGTCCGTCCCGGCGCACCGTGCCGTCCCCGGGGCCCCGGCGCCGCGCTCGCCGTACCCGGCGCACGGTCGTCCCAGCGCGCTCGCCGCACGGTTCCGTTCGCACTCGCGATTCGCACGATGATCCCTGGGCCCCGGCGTCACCCCGGGTCACGCGCACGTCACGGGCCGGGTCCCCGCATTCCGCGGCTGAACGGTGCGGGGGAGCCGCCCCCACCCCCGCGCCGCGCTCTCCGGCCCCCTCCCGGAGCACCCGCCGGGGCGCCCTGCCGCCCTGCTCGGGGGTGGCCTGTACATGTCCCCCGGGTGTCCTGGGCGGAACGGTGAAAGCGAGAGCGATTTCCGTCAAGGACTTGACTGATGTAACCCGTACAGCCGAGCTTGGAGTTCACAACTTGTAAGTGGCCCGGTTCCGCAGATGTGACCTGGGCCACGGGCGGCACTGGGGCCGCCCGGCCGATGGCGGGAGTGGATGGGTCGATGGAGACTCCGGGGTCGCAGTCGTCGCTGCACCGAGCCAACCTGGAGCGGGTCGTGCGGGCGGTACGGCTTGCCGGGTCGCTCACGCAGGCGGAGATCGCACGGACGACCGGCCTGTCCGCCGCGACCGTCTCCAACATCGTGCGGGAGCTGAAGGACGGCGGAACCGTCGAGGTCACGCCCACGTCCGCGGGCGGGCGGCGGGCCCGCAGCGTCTCGCTGAGCGGGGACGCCGGCATCGTGATCGGCGTGGACTTCGGGCACACGCACCTGCGCGTCGCCATCGGGAACCTCGCGCACCAGGTGCTCGCCGAGGAGTCCGAGCCGCTGGACGTGGACGCCTCCTCCGCGCAGGGCTTCGACCGGGCCGAGGAGCTGGTCAACCGCCTGATCGCGGCCACCGGCGTGGACCGGACCAAGGTGGCCGGCGTGGGGCTCGGCGTGCCCGGCCCGATCGACGTGGAGTCGGGCACCCTGGGGTCCACCGCGATCCTGCCCGGCTGGACCGGCACCAAGCCCGCCGAGGAGCTGCGCGAGCGGCTCGGCGTGCCCGTGCACGTGGACAACGACGCCAACCTCGGCGCGCTCGGCGAGCTGGTCTGGGGCAGCGGCAAGGGCGTGCGCGACCTGGCGTACATCAAGGTCGCCAGCGGTGTCGGCGCCGGTCTCGTGATCAACGGGAAGATCTATCGCGGCCCGGGCGGCACGGCTGGGGAAATCGGACATATTACACTCGACGAATCCGGCCCGGTCTGCCGATGCGGGAACCGTGGCTGCCTGGAGACGTTCACGGCCGCGCGCTACGTGCTTCCGCTGCTCCAGCCCAGCCACGGCACCGATCTGACCATGGAAGGCGTCGTGCGGCTGGCCAGGGACGGAGACCCGGGCTGTCGTCGGGTGATCGCCGACGTCGGCCGCCACATCGGCAGTGGAGTGGCCAATCTCTGCAATCTGCTGAACCCGAGCCGGGTGGTCCTCGGTGGTGATCTCGCCGAGGCCGGAGAGCTCGTTCTCGGGCCCATCAGGGAGTCCGTCGGCCGCTATGCGATCCCCAGCGCGGCGCGTCAACTGTCCGTTCTTCCCGGGGCACTTGGGGGCCGTGCGGAGGTGCTCGGAGCGCTCGCTCTCGCGCTCAGCGAGATGGGCGATTCGACCCTTCTGGACGGGTCTGTCGCAGGCACGCTCGCGGCGGCCACCCCTGCCTTCACTTAGAGAACGGATGGCACCGTTGCCATCTCGTTAAGGATTTACTTCTTGACGTCGCACGTGTGGCCGAGTTGACTTCCAGCCACCTCGGCCGCAACGACGCGGCCTCGTCAGGGAGGTTTACAGAGTGAACACGCGTATGCGTCGTGCCGCCGTTGCCGTTGCCGCTGGTGCGATGGCCGTCTCGCTGGCCGCCTGTGGCAGTGCCAAGGAGTCCAAGGGAGACGACAGCTCTTCGGCGTCGTCCGCCAAGAAGGGCGACGACATCAAGGTCGGTCTCCTGCTTCCGGAGAACAAGACCGCCCGCTACGAGAAGTTCGACAAGCCCCTGATCACCAAGAAGATCCAGGAGCTGACGAACAACAAGGCGGAGATCCAGTACAACAACGCCCGCCAGGACGCGAACCTGCAGGCCCAGCAGGTCGACACCATGATCACCAACAAGGTGGACGTGCTGATCCTGGACGCGGTGGACGCCAAGGCGATCCAGAACTCGGTCCAGAAGGCCAAGGACGCCGGCATCAAGGTCGTGGCGTACGACCGTCTCGCCGAGGGCCCGATCAGCGCCTACACCTCGTTCGACAACGAGGAGGTCGGCAAGACCCAGGGCGAGGCCCTGCTGAAGGCGCTGGGCGGCAAGGCCACCAAGTCCTCCAAGATCGTCATGGTCAACGGCTCGGTCACCGACCCGAACGCCGCCCAGTTCAAGAAGGGCGCGCACTCCGTCCTCGACGGCAAGGTCACCATCGCCAAGGAGTACGACACCAAGGAGTGGTCGCCGGACAACGCCAACTCCGAGATGGAGGCGGCGATCTCCTCGGTCGGCAAGGGCAAGATCGCGGGTGTCTACTCCGCCAACGACGGCATGGCCGGCGGTATCATCACCGCTCTGAAGGCCGCGGGCATCTCCGTGCCGGTCACCGGCCAGGACGCCGAGCTGGCCGGTGTGCAGCGCATCGTCTCCGGTGAGCAGTACATGAGCGTCTACAAGCCGTACGCCCCCGAGGCCGAGGCCGCCGCCGAGATGGCCGTCGCCCTCGCCAAGGGCGAGAGCCTGGACTCCGTCGCCAAGGACAAGGTCTCCTCCGGCTCCGCCAAGGACGTCCCCTCGGTGCTCGTCCCGGTCACCGCGCTGACCAAGGACAACATCAACGACACCGTCATCAAGGACGGCGTCTACACCGTCGCCGACATCTGCACGGGCAAGTACAAGTCCGCCTGCGACAAGCTCGGCCTGAAGTAAGCAGCACCACATCCCGTCCCCGGTACCGGCGTTCGGTCCAGAACGCCGGTACCGGGCCGGACCGGGTGCTCCCAGGCTCCTCCGGTGCCCCGCGTATTCACGCAGCCCCGCAAGCTCGGCGCGGGGCGCCGGACGGAACTTACCCCCCAAACCTTTCTGCACAACCTCCCGCCGGGTCAGGCGGCGAAGGAGATGGTTCACGTGTCCGCTACGCCCGTGCTGGCGTTGCGCGGGGTCTCCAAGCGGTTCGGTGCCGTTCAGGCGCTCACCGACGTAGAGCTTGAGGTCCACGCCGGTGAGGTGGTCGCCCTGGTGGGCGACAACGGCGCCGGAAAGTCCACGCTGGTCAAGACGATCGCCGGCGTGCACCCCATCGACGAGGGCGCCATCGAGTGGGACGGCAAGCCCGTGTCGATCAGCCGCCCGCACGACGCCCAGGCCCTGGGCATCGCGACGGTCTACCAGGACCTCGCGCTGTGCGACAACATCGACGTCGTCGGCAACCTCTTCCTCGGCCGCGAGCTGAAGAAGTTCGGCGTCCTGGACGAGGTCGAGATGGAGCGCCGCGCCCGCGAGCTGCTCACCACGCTGTCGATCCGCATCCCCAGCGTCCGTATCCCGATCGCCTCGCTCTCCGGCGGTCAGCGCCAGACCGTGGCCATCGCCCGTTCGATGCTCGGTGACCCCAAGCTGGTCATCCTCGACGAGCCCACCGCCGCCCTCGGCGTCGAGCAGACCGCCCAGGTCCTCGACCTCGTGGAGCGCCTGCGCGAGCGCGGTCACGCCGTCATCCTCATCAGCCACAACATGGCGGACGTGAAGGCGGTGGCGGACAAGGTCGCCGTCCTGCGCCTCGGCCGCAACAACGGCGTCTTCGAGGTCAAGACGACCTCGCAGGAGGAGATCATCTCCGCCATCACCGGCGCCACCGACAACGCCGTGACCCGCCGTGCGGCGCGCACGAACGGGGAGGTTTCCAAGTGAGCGTCGACAAGACCTCCGCGAACGTCGACAAGACGCCCGAGTCCGGCAAGGACGCGCCCGTCGTGAACCCCGAGGCCGCCTCCGCCGCCGTCACCGCGGTCGACCCCCGGCTGCTGGTGCGCGAGCAGGGCCTGCTCGGCTACTGGACCGAGTTCAAGCGGAAGATGAAGGCCGGTGAGCTGGGCTCCCTCCCGGTGATCCTGGGCCTCGCGGTCATCTGCATCATCTTCCAGGTCCTGAACTCCGAGTTCCTCTCCGCGCAGAACATCAGCAACATCACGGTCACGATGGTCGGCACGGGCATGATCTCCGTCGGCATCGTCTTCGTGCTGCTGCTCGGCGAGATCGACCTGTCGGTCGGCTCGGTCAGCGGCGCGGCCAGCGCCCTCGCGGCCGTCCTCACGGTCAACCAGGGCTGGCCCGAGTGGGTGGCCGTCCTGGTCGCCATCGCCGCCGGCGCCGCCATCGGCGCGCTGCACGGCTTCTTCTTCGCGGTGCTCGGCGCCCCCGCCTTCGCCGTCACCCTGGCCGGTCTGCTGTTCTGGCTGGGCTTCATGCTGAAGGTGCTGGGCGAGGACGGCACGATCAACCTCGACAGCGACGGCCTGATCGGCAAGCTGACCACGTACACCTTCACCGACCTGGCCGCCGCCTACGGCCTGGCCCTCGTCGTGGTCGTGCTGTTCTTCGTCAGCTCCTTCCTCGGCAACCGGCGCCGCGAGGCCGCGGGCGTCCCGTCCCGGCCGCTCAGCGACACGGTCCTGCGCACCGTCCTGCTGGCCGTGGTCTCCTTCGCCGCGGCGTACATGTACAACCAGTACAAGGGCCTGCCGCTGGCCACGGTGATCTTCCTCGCCTTCCTGGTCGGCACCGACTTCCTGCTGCGCCGCACCTCCTACGGCCGCAAGATCTTCGCGCTCGGCGGCAGCGTCGAGGCCTCCCGGCGTGCGGGCATCAACGTCACCGCGGTGCGGATCTCCGTGTTCGGCATCTCCGGCGGCTTCGCCGCCATCGGCGGTCTGTTCCTGGCCTCCAAGATCGCCTCCGCCAACCAGAGCGCCGGCACCGGCGACCTGCTGATGAACGCGATCGCCGCGGCCGTCATCGGCGGCACCTCGCTCTTCGGTGGCCGCGGCCGCACCTGGAACGCCCTGCTGGGCGTGCTGGTGATCGTGTCCATCCAGTACGGTCTCCAGCTGGAGTCCATCGCCGAGCCGGTGAAGTACATGATCACCGCGGCGGTGCTGCTGACCACCGTGGTCATCGACTCCGTCACGCGCAAGACGCAGAAGACCGCGGGTCGCGCGTAGCGTCCCGGGTCGAACCAGTGCCCGGCACCGGAAGGTGCCGGGCACTGTCGTGTCCCGCAAACCCGGAACATTAGACTCGACAAGCCCGGCAACAGCTCGATCAGCTCTACTGCAAGGAGGCACGGGTGCCGCTGCTGACCCGCATCAGGGGACCGCGCGATCTGGACCGGCTCAGCCCGGAGGAGCTGGACCAGCTGGCAGAGGAGATCCGGACCTTCCTCGTCGACGCCGTTTCCAAGACCGGCGGCCACCTGGGCCCCAACCTGGGCGTGGTCGAGCTCACCATCGCCCTGCACCGCGTCTTCCACTCCCCGAAGGACAAGGTCCTGTGGGACACCGGACACCAGTCCTACGTCCACAAGCTGCTCACCGGCCGACAGGACTTCTCCCGGCTGAAGATGAAGGGCGGCCTGTCCGGCTACCCCTCGCAGGCCGAGTCCGAGCACGACGTCATCGAGAACAGCCACGCCTCCACGGTGCTCGGCTGGGCGGACGGCATCGCCAAGGCCAACCAGCTCAGGAAGCGGGACAGCCACGTCGTCGCCGTCATCGGTGACGGGGCGCTGACCGGCGGCATGGCCTGGGAGGCGCTGAACAACATCGCCGAGGCCAAGGACCGCCCGCTGGTCATCGTCGTCAACGACAACGAGCGCTCCTACGCCCCGACCATCGGCGGCCTCGCCAACCACCTGGCGACCCTGCGCACGACCGACGGCTACGAGCGCTTCCTGACCCGGACCAAAGAGATCCTCGACCGCACCCCGGTCGTGGGCAAGCCGCTGTACGAGACCCTGCACGGCGCCAAGAAGGGGCTGAAGGACTTCATCGCCCCGCAGGGCATGTTCGAGGACCTGGGCCTGAAGTACGTCGGCCCGATCGACGGCCACGACATCGAGGCCCTGGAGTCGGCTCTGGCCCGGGCCAAGCGGTTCGGCGGCCCCGTCATCGTGCACTGCCTGACCGAGAAGGGCCGCGGCTACCAGCCCGCGCTGCAGGACGAGGCCGACCGCTTCCACGCCGTGGGCAAGATCCACCCCGACACCGGCCTGCCGATCGCCAGCTCCGGCGCCGACTGGACCTCCGTCTTCGGCGACGAGATGGTCAAGCTGGGCGAGGAGCGCGAGGACGTCGTCGCCATCACCGCGGCCATGCTCCAGCCGGTCGGCCTCGACCGGTTCGCCAAGCGCTTCCCCGAGCGGGTCTACGACGTCGGCATCGCCGAGCAGCACGGAGCCGTGTCGGCGGCGGGCCTGGCGCACGCCGGCGTCCACCCGGTCTTCGCCGTCTACGCCACCTTCCTCAACCGCGCCTTCGACCAGGTCCTGATGGACGTGGCCCTGCACAAGTGCGGGGTGACCTTCGTCCTGGACCGGGCCGGCGTCACCGGCACCGACGGCGCCTCCCACAACGGCATGTGGGACATGTCGATCCTGCAGGTCGTGCCGGGCCTGCGGCTGGCCGCCCCGCGCGACGCCGACCAGGTGCGCGCCCAGCTCCGCGAGGCCGTGGCCGTCGAGGACGCGCCGACCGTGGTCCGCTTCTCCAAGGGCGCCGTCGGCCCCGCCGTACCCGCCGTGGGCCGGGTCGGAGGCATGGACGTGCTGCGCGAGCCCGGCACCGACCGCCCGGACGTGCTGCTGGTCTCGGTGGGCGCCCTCGCGCCGATGTGCCTGGAGATCGCCGGCCTGCTCGAGCGGCAGGGCATCTCCACCACCGTGGTCGACCCGCGCTGGGTCAAGCCCGTCGACGAGGCCATGGCCCCGCTCGCCGAGCGGCACCGGGTCGTCGTCACCGTCGAGGACAACAGCCGCGTCGGCGGCGTCGGCTCCGCGATCGCCCAGGCCCTGCGCGACGCCGGCGTGGACGTGCCGCTGCGCGACTTCGGCATCCCGCCGCGCTTCCTCGACCACGCCTCCCGCGCCGAGGTCATGGCCGAGATCGGGCTGACCGCACCCGACATCGCCCGCCAGGTCACCGGTCTGGTCTCCAGACTGGACGGCCGGTTCGACCGTACGGCGGCAGAGGTCGACTCCGTCGAGCCCGCGCGCGACTAGGGGCAAGCGCCCCCACGGGCCGGTTCCGCCACTCCCCCCGGTGGCGGAACCGGCCCTTCTGCGTGAACCTGCCTGTGCCGGGCATACGCACACCCGGCCCTCTCGATCATGTCGAGGACGACAAGCGTGGGAGGTAGGCACGTGAGCAGCGCGCTCTTCAGGACGAAGAACGTCGAACAGTCCATCCGGGACACCGAGGAACCCGAGCACTCCCTCAAGAAGTCCCTCTCCGCCCTCGACCTGACCGTCTTCGGCGTGGGTGTCATCATCGGCACCGGTATCTTCGTCCTCACCGGACAGGTGGCCAAGAACAACGCCGGCCCGGCGGTGTCCCTGGCCTTCGTCGCGGCCGGCGTCGTCTGCGCGCTCGCCGCGCTCTGCTACGCCGAGTTCGCCTCCACGGTCCCCGTGGCCGGCTCCGCGTACACGTTCTCGTACGCCTCCCTCGGCGAACTGCCCGCCTGGATCATCGGCTGGGACCTCGTCCTGGAGTTCGCCCTCGGAACGGCGGTGGTGGCCGTCGGCTGGTCGGGCTACATCCGCTCGCTGCTCGACAACGCGGGCTGGCACCTGCCGGACTACCTGGCCGGCCGGGACGGGGCCACCGGGTTCGGCTTCGACATCCTCGCCGCCGCGCTCGTCCTGGTGCTCACCGGCATCCTCGTGCTCGGCATGAAGCTGTCCGCCCGGATCACCTCGATCGTGGTCGCCATCAAGGTGGCCGTCGTCCTCATCGTGATCATCGCCGGCGCCTTCTTCGTCCACGGCCAGAACTACAAGCCGTTCATCCCGCCCGCCGAGCCGGTGCCCGCGGGCGGCAGTCTCAAGGCCCCGCTCATCCAGCTCATGATCGGCTGGGCGCCCGCCAACTTCGGCGTCATGGGCATCTTCACCGCCGCCTCGGTGGTGTTCTTCGCGTTCATCGGCTTCGACATCGTCGCCACGGCCGCCGAGGAGACCCGCAATCCGCAGCGGGACATGCCGCGCGGCATCCTCGGCTCGCTGATCATCTGCACCGTGCTCTACGTGGCGGTGTCCGTCGTCGTCACCGGCATGGAGAAGTACACCCGCCTGTCGGTCGAGGCCCCGCTCGCCGACGCCTTCAAGGCCGTCGGGCACCCCTGGTACGCGGGCGTCATCAGCTTCGGCGCCGCCGTCGGCCTGACGACCGTGTGCATGATCCTGCTGCTCGGCCAGACCCGGGTGTTCTTCGCGATGAGCCGTGACGGCCTCCTGCCGCGCTTCTTCTCCCGCGTCCACCCGCGCTTCAAGACCCCGCACCGGCCGACCATCCTGCTCGGCGTGATCATCGCGATCGTGGCCGGGTTCACCAGCCTGAGCGAGCTGGCGGAACTGGTGAACATCGGCACGCTGTTCGCGTTCGTCGTCGTCGCGATCAGCGTCATCATCCTGCGCAAGACACGCCCGGACCTGCCCCGCGCGTTCCGCACCCCCTGGGTCCCGGTGGTCCCGATCGTGTCCGTGTGCGCCACGCTGTGGCTGATGCTCAACCTGCCCGCCGAGACCTGGCTCCGCTTCGCGATCTGGATGGTCGTCGGCATCGCGGTCTACCTCCTCTACGGCCGCAAGCACAGCATCCTCGCCCTGCGGGAGAACGCCCCGGCGGGCGAGGTGCCCGGGGCTCCGCCCGGAAAGAAGCAGTAAGCACCCGGTAGTTCCCCTCGGCCCCGTATGTTCCGCTTCGCCGGAACTGCGGGGCCGGATAACGTGCTGTCCGTGCCGCCCATGCTCGCCGCCCAGTCCACCTCCGCACGGCCCGCGCTCACCCGGACGGCGTACTGGATAAGGCTGCTGCCCGCCCTGGCGGCGCTCGCCTGCGTCACCCGGATGCCGTCCTTCGCCCGCCCGCTGTGGAACCCCGACGAGGGGTATCTGGCCGTCCAGGCGGGCCTCCTCGCGCACGGCGGCCGGCTGTACGAGACGGTCGTGGACCGCAAGCCCCCGCTGCTGCCCTGGCTGTACGAGGCCGCCTTCGCGCTCTGCGGTCACGGCTCGCTCACCCCGCTGCGGGTCCTGGCGGTCGCCGCGCAACTGCTCACCGCGGCCCTGCTGGCCTCCGTGGCCCGGCGCCGCTGGGGCGACACCGCGGGGCGCACCGCCGGGGTGCTCTACCTGCTGGTGTCGGTCGGACTCAACCCCGAGGACGCGCAGGCCGCCACCTTCGAGGTGTTCATACTGCCCGGCACCGCGGCCGCCCTGTGGTGCGCGGACCGCGGCCGCTGGGGCACGGCCGGCACCGCAGTCGCCTGCGCCTTCCTCACCAAGCAGACGGGCGGCGCGGTCCTGCTGCCCGTGGTCTGGCTGCTCTGGCGGCGGGGCGGGGCGCGAGCGGGGGAGGAGCCGGGGGGTGCGGCGCGAGCGGGGGGCGTGCGGGGGCGTGGTTGTGTGGGCGTTGGGGGCGTGCGTGGTTCTGTGGGCAGTGGGGGCCTGCGGGGGCGTGGCCCTGCGGGGAGTGAGGCCGTGCGGGGGCGTGGTTCTGTGCGGGGTGGGGCCGTGCGGCTGGCGGCCGGTTTCGCGCTTCCCGTCGCGTGCGTCGCCCTCGCCACCGACCCCGCCGGGTTCCTGTTCTGGACGGTCACGGGATCAGCCACGTACGCCTCCTTCACCGGCTCGGAACTGCTCGTCCTCGGCCGGGGGCTGGCCAACACCGCGATCCTGGCCGTGGCCTGCGCGGGCTTGATCCCGCCGGTGGTGCGGGTGCTGCGAGCAGGCCGCCCCGCCGGAGCCGCCTGTGCCCCCGGAGTCGCCGGAGCTGCTGGAGCCGCTGGCGCGGCCTGCGCCCCCGGAGCTGCTGGAGCCGTCGGCGCCCCCGGAGTTGCCCGCATGCCCCGGGTCATGGGAGCCGTGCGAGCCATGGGGGCCGACCTGTGGCTCTGGCTGGCCTCGTCGGCCGGCGCGGTCGTCCTCGGCTTCCACTTCTTCGGGCACTACTACCTGCAACTTCTGCCCCCCGCCGCCCTGCTGGCCACGGCGGCCCTCCAACTCCTGCCCCGCGCACACCTGACGTCCGCCGTCCTCACCTCCGCCGGCTGCTGCGCCCTGTTCCTCACCTGGGGCCTGCTCGCCCCGCGTGCCGAACTCGCCCACACCCAGCGCCTCGCCACCGCCCTCGCCCACCGCACGACACCGGCCGACCGGGTCCTGGTGTGGGGCATACACCCCGAGACGTACTGGCTGGCGGACCGCACCCCGGCCAGCCGCTACCTCACCGCGGGCCTGCTCACCAACTACAGCGGCGGCCGTGACGGCCCCCGGGTCGGCGAGCGGTACGCGATCGCGGGCGCCTGGCCCGTCTTCCGTGCGGAGATGGCGGCGCGTGCCCCGGCTCTGGTGGTCGACGACTCCCGCGGCAAGCCGTACCGCCCGGAGCGGGTCCCCAGCCTGCGCCGGCTGCTGGAAGGGCGGTACGAGGAGGTGGGCCGGGTCGACGGGGCGGTGCTCTACGCCCGGATCCCCGGCGTCTGAGGGGAGTTGACCCGACCGGCGCCGACCCCTCCTGCTATGCTCGGGACGACCATTTGAACACGTTCAAATCAGGGGG
This sequence comes from Streptomyces sp. NPDC003720, assembly GCF_042875075.1. Taxonomy (NCBI): domain Bacteria; kingdom Bacillati; phylum Actinomycetota; class Actinomycetes; order Kitasatosporales; family Streptomycetaceae; genus Streptomyces; species Streptomyces sp. NPDC003720. The sequence continues at coordinate 442,041 of NZ_JBIANZ010000006.1, read as the reverse complement.
ATCACATGTCTGCGCCGATCACGCCGGACCCCGGTGACACACCCGCCGTCGCCCTCGGCCCCACCGCGCTCGTCCTCGGGATCATCGCCGCCCCCGGCCTCTGGCCCGGCCTCATGCTCGCCCTGATGCCGTGGTCGTGGCTGGCCGGCGCCCTCGCCGTCACCTTCGGCCTCGCGGGCATCCACTACGCCCGCCAGGGCACCGGCCGCATGTGGCCCGCCGTGACCGGAACGCTCCTCGGCTTCGTCGGCCTGGCCGGCTTCTTCTTCCTGATGGCGGCGTTCTCGGTCTGACGGCGCCCACGGGCCCGGCGCGCCGCCCCGACCGGGCGCCGCCCACCGGGGCAGGCGCCCTGCCCTGCGGGGAGCGCCGCCGACCGGGGCGGCGCCGTCCGTCCCCGAGCGGCGGCGGGCGCGACCCGGACCTCAGCCCAGCACCGCGCGCGGCCCGGTCACCTCCGCGCCCAGCTCGCTCACCCGGCGCCGCAGCTCGCGGTCGGCGGTGACCACGAGGCGGCGCCGGCCGGAGTGCTCCGCGGCCAGCTCGACGATCCGGTCGTCCCCGCTGCCGGGCGCCGACTCCACCCGCACCCCCGGCACCGACTCCACCCCGCGCGCCGCGCCCTCGACCACGAGCACGATCTCGACCGCGCCGTCGTGCCCCGGCAGCCCCTCGGCGGCCAGCCGGTCCCGCAGCCGCCCGGCGGCCCCCCGGCGGTCCCGCCACCACCCGTCCGGCCGCGAACCGACGACGTTCGCGCCGTCGACGATCAGCAGCAGGGGGTCGTCCGTCGTGTCCGTCATGTCGCCGACAGCCTTGGTTTCGTCGCGTTCGTAACCGGTTCAGTCTGTCACGGGAGGGATCGGCGTCGCCGCCCGCACGCGATGCCGGAGGGCGCTGGGGAACAGGTGCGCGAGCGACATATGATGTGTCGAGTTTCAGGGTTCCCGTGTCCGTGATGCGGCGGGCTTGAGGAAGGTGCACGAGGCCATGCGGAGAAGGCCGGCAGGCCCCGTGGATGCCGCCCGTCCGGGCGGGCGCTTGCGGGAGGGGCAGGAGCGGTTCGCGTCCGGTGCCGCCCATGGCAACTGGCTCACGCTGGGCAAGGACGGCCGGCTCACGCTCTACGCACCCACGGACGGCGGGCTTCTGCGCTGGACGGAGACCACGGTCGGCGGCCCCGTGTGGAGCGGCCCGCACTTCGTCGAGGCCCCGGGTGTCACCGAGCTGACCGTGGCGCAGGGCGCCAACGGCTATGTCCACTTCTTCGGCCGCCGGGAGCGTGCCGGAACCGACGGTGCGCGAAGCGTCGACGTCGTCCACGCCATCCAGTACCAGACCGGTCTCGCCTTCAGCGACTGGCGTTCGCTCGGCGCTCCGAAGCCGGACGGGGAACTCGGCCGTCCGGTCGGAGCCGTCGCGGCGGACGGCACGGTGCACGTCTTCGTGCGCGGCGCGCACGGCGGACTGATGCTGCGCCGCGAGGCGCCGAACGGGAAGTGGCGGGCGTGGGAGGACCTGCGGGGCGGCGGCATCGACGCCGCGCCCGCGGCGGTCGCCCTGGAGGACGGGCGAGTGGAGGTCTGCGCCGCGGCGGAGACGGGCCTGCTGATCTGGCGTCAGGCCGCTCCGGGCGGCGACTTCGTCGGGCCGCGCGGATTCTCACTGCGCGCCGCGCCCGGGACGCTCGCCGCCGCCGGGACCGGGCTCGACCGGGCCACCTTCTTCTGGACGGACGCCGACAGCGGCGGCGCCGCGGCCTGGCGGATCGGCGGCTGGCCCAACATGCTCGGCGGGTCGCCGGCCGAACGGCCGTACGCGGCGCTGCGCGCCCCGCTGGACGGTTACGACTGCCTAGTTCTCGCCTACCGCGGCACCGACGGCTCGGCCGTACTGGGCATGGGCGGCACCGAGAAGGAGGAGGACGGCTTCTGGTGGTACGCGCTGCCCGAGTCCTGCCAGGGCGGTCCCGCGCTCGCGAGGGACGGCCGGGGACGCGTGGTCATGGCGCTCATCGGCCCCGACGGCGTGCCCAAGGTGGCCCGTCAGGACGACGGCGCCGGCCTCTCCCTCGGCCGCTGGCAGTCGCTCTGACCCGCCGTCGGCGCCGGCCGCCCTCGCATGGGGCGGCCGGCCGGCGGCACGGGGTCAGCCGCCCGTCGCGGGGGACTTCTTCGCGGACTCGGGGATGACGGCGTCCGAGCGGATCGCCTTCCACAGCTGACTCGCCTGCGGCTGCGCCGCCACGACGCGGTTGGGGTCGGCCTTGTCGTAGGCCACCGGGAGCATGATCGTCTCCATGGTGGACGGGTCGACGCCGTTCAGGCTGCGGCCGAAGTCCGCCAGCTTGGTGAGGGAGGCGAGGTCGGAGTCGGTGGTGAGCGCGGTGGTGAGCTCGTCAGCGATCTTGTAGGTCTTGGTGGGGCTGCCCAGCAGGTCCTGCTTCTTGATCTCGGAGAGCAGGGCGAGCATGAACTGCTGCTGCAGACCGATGCGGCCGAGGTCGCTGCCGTCTCCGATGCCGTGCCGGGTACGGACGAACTGGAGCGCCTGCGTGCCGTCGAGCCGATGCGTGCCGGCGGTCAGGTTCAGGCCGCTGGAGGAGTCGTGGATGTCCTGGTCGACGGTGACGGTCACTCCGCCTATCGCGTCCACCAGTCCCTTGAAACCGGCGAAGTCGACCTCGACGTAGTGGTCCATGCGGACCCCGGATATCCGTTCCACGGTCTTGACCACGCAGGCCGGACCCACCTGCGAGTAGATGGAGTTGAACATCACACGCTGCGCGGACGCGACCGTGGAGCCGTCCGACTTGGTGCACTCGGGCCGGGTCACCAGGGTGTCGCGGGGGATGCTGACGGCGACGGCCCTGGTGCGGCCCTCGGGTATGTGCATCACCAGCGCGGTGTCGGAGCGGGCGCCCGAGACGTTGCCCGCGCCCACCGCGGCGTTGGCGCCGGCGCGCGAATCGGAGCCCAGTATCAGGATGTTCTGTCCGGAGGTGGGCAGCTTCTCGGGCCGGTCGTCACCGATCGCCTTGTCGATGTCGACGCCCTTGATGTTGTCGTCGAGGTCGCTGTAGAGCCAGTAGCCGATGCCGCCGGCCGCCAGCACCAGGACGAGGAGGGACAGCAGGACGATACGGCCCCAGCGTCTCCTGCCGCGCTGCGGCCGACGCCGCCCGCCGCTCGCCGGGGTCTGGCCGTCGGGGCGGGGCTCGGTGGTGGCGCTGTGCGTCATCGCCTTCGGTTCCTCTCCTCACGGGCTCCGCGATGCGGAGGATCGGGGCCCGGGTGGGGGGAAGGCCGGCCCGCTGATGCTGTCGGTGCAGTGGGAGCACTATAGGCGCCGCGCACAAGGCCTTCAGGGCGCGGGTGACCAGGGGGCGGGCCTGAGATGCATGGCACATGAACAAGTCTTGACCACGGGTAAGAGTCACATAAGATGTGGTTCATCTGTGAACAAAGATGGAGGGGGTTCTGTCGTGTTCACGGGTGCTGGTGATGCGTCGTCGGCAAGGGGGCCGCCGGGCGTCACCGCTTTGAGGGGTGGGCGTTCGAGCGGGACCTTTTGATGTCCTGGCGGGCGAAATGTGTGGGTAGGAGAACGAGTTGGCGGATCATCCGCGCCTGAGTGTCGTGGTGCCCTTTCAGGATGTCGAGCTCTACCTGGCCGAATGTCTCGAGTCGATCGCCCGGCAGTCGTTCCGTGACTTCGAGGTGATCCTCGTCGACGACGGCTCCACCGACGGATCCGTCCGGATCGCGGCCGATTTCTGTGCGGCCGACCGGCGCTTCCGGCTGGTCCGGCAGCACGCGCACGGCCCGGGCCACGCCCGCAACGTCGGTCTGCGGTGCATGCACCCGCGCGGCGAGTACCTCGCCTTCGCCGACGGCGACGACGTCATCCCCGAGTACGCCTACGAGCTGCTGATCCGCACCGTCGAGGAGTCCGGTTCCGACTTCGTCTCCGGCAACGTGCAGATGATGAACTCCACGAGCAAGTGGCAGTCGCCGCTCCACAAGGGCCCGATGGAGAAGAACCGGCGCGGCACCCACATCACGAAGCACGACGCGCTGATCTACGACCGCACGGTCTGGAACAAGATGTTCCGGCGCTCCTTCTGGGACCGCCACTCCATCGAATTCCCCGAAGGCGTCCTCTACGAGGACTCGTGGGTCAACATGTACGCCCACTTCCGCGCCGCCAAGGTCGACGTCATCACGGACGTCGTCTACTTCTGGCGCCGCCGTGACGCCGGCGGCGCCCCGTCCATCACCCAGCGCCACACCGAGCTGTCGAACCTGCGGGACCGTGTCGCGGCGGTGCAGTCGGTGAGCCGGTTCCTCGGCGACGAAAGCAACGGGGACTTCGAGGGCAGCAAGCGCAAGTACGACCTCGCCTGCCTCAAGTCGGACCTCATGCTCCACCTCAAGGTGCTGCCCGACGCCGACGAGGAGTACCAGCAGGCCTTCATGGAGTGGGCCAACGCCTTCCTGGACGAGGCCGACCTCACCATCATCGACGAGCTGCCGGCGGACGCCCGCGTCAAGTGGCTCCTGGTGCGCGCCCGGCGGCTGCCCGAGCTGCTGGAGGTCGTGCACTTCGAGCGCAAGGGCGGCCCGATGCCGGTCCAGCGGCGGGTCCGCCGCTACCTCAACTACCCCTTCCTGGGGGACCGCGAGGTCGGGCTGGACAAGAAGGCCTACCGGCTGGACAAGGAATTCTCGCTGCACGGGTCGCTGAGCGGCGCGCACTGGAGCGGCAACGGCCACCAGCTCACCCTCACGGGCGCCGCGTACGTCCGGTTCATCAACGTCCACAAGAAGCACATGTCGGTCAAGGCCATCGCCCTGCGGAACAAGAAGCAGGGCCGGATGGTGGTGACCACGGCCAGGACCACCTATGCGCCGCAGGCCACGGAACGCTCCAACCAGAATCGTTACTGCTACGACTGGGCGGGCTTCGAGGCGCGTATCGACACCACCCGGCTCAAGCGCAAGGGGGAGTGGGTCGAGGGGACCTGGGACGTCGCCGCCGGCGTCCTCAGCCGCGGTCTGTTCCGCTACCGGGGCATCGGCCGCGGCGGCGCGGGAACCGCCGCGAACCCGCCGTACCGGTATGTCGACAAGAACACCCGGATACTTCCGCTGTTCCTGCAGGGCAAGCTCAAGCTACGCGTGGAGATCGTGCGCTGCCGCATCACCGGCCACCGCGTCCACGGCGACCAGCTGGAGCTGCGCGGCGTCTACCTCGGCCCCAAGGTCCCCGAGTGGGGCAAGCTCCGGGTCACCAGCATGAGCGGGGCGGGGCGCCACGACGCCCGGGTGCACTTCACCCCCGGCGGCGAGGGCTGGTGCACCTTCAGCGCCCGTCTCCCGCTGCGCGTCCTGGTGCCCGGGTTCCGGTCGGACGCCCAGGCGGACGGGCAGATCCCCAAGTCCTGGAGCATGGGCAGCAACGGCTGGAAGACCACCTTCCACGTCGAGGGCCGCAAGATGACGATGTATCCGGTCATGGCCCAGGAGACGGCCGACGGGCACTACCGGATGCCCGCGTCGCTCCAGACCCGCGAGGGCGACCGGGAGATCGTGGTCCACCGCAACGGTTCGGGCTACCTCGTGCTCTTCGAGCGGGCGACCCTGCCCACCGCGACGGACGTCGCCTGGCGCGAGGACGGCTCGCTGGAGATCAGCGGCCGCTATCTGGCCGCCGACCGGCTCACCGCGCAGGAATACCACGACGCCCACCTCGTGGTGCGTTCGCGCGCCCACGGGGCGGAACGCCCTGTTCCGCTCGCCTGGAACGGCAACGAGTTCCACGCGGTGCTCACCCCCGCGGCCATGCGCACGCTCGCCGGCGACATCCCCCTCGCGGCCGGCCGCTGGGACTTCTTCCTGCGTCGCCAGGACCTCTCGGCGGTGGCCCGTGAGGACCGGCTCGAAGACCTGATGGTGAAGATCGAGCAGGACCGCATCGAGTCCTTCCCGCAGGAGTACGAGGCGAGCGAGCGCCGGTACGAACTCGAGGCGGAGGCGTACGACAGGCTCTCCCTCCTCGTCCACTCGGCCATGCCCGACGACGCCCGGGGCCCGTACCGCCAGAAGCTGCTGCGCACCAAGACCTACCCCGCGGCACGCCGCAAGAAGGTGCGTCCGGCGATCCTCCTCGACGCGTTCAAGGGCACCCAGTACTCGGACAGCCCCCGTGCCCTGCACGAGGAACTGGTGCGGCGGGGCGTCGACCTCGAGCACCTGTTCGTCGTCCGGGACGACCAGGTCCAGGTACCGCCCACGGCGACACCGGTGCGCATGTGGTCCCCCGAGTGGTACGAGGCGCTGGCCACCAGCCAGTACGTCGTCGTCAACAACCACCTGCCCGACTGGTTCCAGAAGCGCGAGGGCCAGGTCGTCGTGCAGACCTGGCACGGCACCCCGCTGAAGAAGATCGGCCACGACATCGAGGCCATCCACTTCGCCGACCAGCGCTATCTGGAGCGAGTGGAGAAGGAGGTGCAGAACTGGGACATGCTGGTGTCGCCCAACAGCTTCTCCACGCCGATCCTCAAGCGCGCCTTCGGCTTCCCCGGCGAGATGGTGGAGTGCGGATATCCGCGCAACGACATCCTGCGGCTGCCCGGCATGGAGCAGCGAGAGCGGGAGATCCGCCGGCGCATCGGCCTTCCCGAGGGCAAGCGCGTCGTGATGTACGCACCGACCTGGCGCGACGACCAGTTCTACGCCCCCGGCAAGTACAAGCTCGACTTCCGCATCGACCTCGCGGACGCCCGCGCCCGGCTCGGCGCCGACCACGTCCTCCTGGTCCGGCGTCACCCCAACGTCGTCGACCCGGTGCCGGGAGCCGGCGACGGCTTCGTCTTCGACGTCTCGGACTACCCGGACATGGCCGACCTGTCCCTGATCACCGACGTCATGATCACGGACTACTCGTCGCTGATGTTCGACTACGTCAACACCGGGCGCCCGATCCTCTTCTTCACCTACGACCTTCACCACTACCGCGACACCCTGCGCGGTTTCTACTTCGACTTCCAGAACAGCGCTCCCGGTCCTCTGGTGCACACCTCCGAGGATCTCGTGACCTCGATCCGCGAGATCGACCGGATCCACGAGGAGTACGCCGAGCGCTACCGCTGGTTCCAGAGCGAGTTCTGCGACCTCGACGACGGCTACGCGTCCGCGCGGCTCGCCGACCGGATGCTGGTCGCGGGCGGTGACCTCGCCCCCGAGGCCGCCCGAGCACCTGCCGTCGGCACGGTGGACAACACGCACGCGGGACGGCCCCTCACCCCACTCCACTGGAACTCCCAGCAGTGGTTCGCCCCCCGGCCCGGCCCGGCCGGGACCCCGGCCGAAGCAGGGCTGATGAACGTGATTCCCGGCCAGTCCTCGCATCACGGACACGGGGTGACGGGCGGTGTGCCGCAGGCGCAGGAGTACGACCCGGCGGCCGCGCAGACGGGCGCCGGGTGGGCCGGTGACTTCGACGCCGTCCAGCAGCCGCACGCCCAGGCGCCTGCCGCGATGCAGCGGTACATGCCCTTCACGACGCCTGCGCAGGCGCAGGTGTCCGAGGGCAGGGCCGTCGAGGACGTGGTCGTGTGACGCCCGGGACCCGTCCCGGGCGCGACCGGCGCGTTCGGCGGCCGCGTCCGCCCGGGCCGGACGGCCGCGACGCGCCATGAGCGCGCCGCGCACGAGCACCCCCGGGCCGCTCGCCGTCACCCGCGTCCAGCCGCCGCGGCCCAGGCGCCCCGCCGGTGCCGTCCGTTCAGTCCGTCCCTACGCGCATGACGAGCGCGAAGTGGTCGGAGGCGCCGGTGTCGCGCACGGTGCAGCGGACCCTGGGCAGGCCGGTGAACAGGTAGTCCAGTTTGTGTCCGGAGACGTGGGTGCTGCGGGCGGAGTCGGGGGACCCGTCGCACTCCTGGTGGACGTCGTACGGCGCGGACGGCCACACCCACGAGGCGGAGTTGCCGTCGCCCGGCGGATTCACGTTCAGATCGCCGCCGTACACCGTGCGCCGTGCGGGAACCGCCGCCACCAGGGCCTTGAGCTGATCGTCGCGGAACTCCCAGCCGGGATGCGCCCGGTCGCTGCCCGCCGGACTGAGATGGGCGGTGCACAGGCGGACCCGGTGCGCCGCTACCGAGGCGCACAGGATGCCGCGCCGCAGCCCCACGGTGGGCTGCTGCGAGGGCACCCGCGTGACGGAGGACAGCGGGTACGCCGCGAGGATGGCGATGCCGGCGGAACCCTGCCCGGCGCCGGCGCAGGGCACCGTGCCGACTCGGCCGACCCGGTCAGCCTCGCCATAGGGCCGGAACGCCGTGTGCCAGGACGTGCCGAGCGCCCCGCGCACGGCCTCGACATCGCCGGCGCACGCCTCCTGGAGGAAGATCACCCGGGCTCCGGCCCGGGTGGCGAGGCGCCGCAGCTCACGCTGCTTCACGGCCGGGCTCCCGGTGTCCGCGCAGTTCCACTGCCGGACGCCGCACATGTTCCAGGTCGCCACCGTCAGCGAGCGGCGCGGGGCGGGGGAGCGGGTGGGTCCCGACGACTGTGCCACGAGCACCGCGGTCGCGAGTCCCAGCAGGGCGGCTGCCGCGGCCACGGCCCGGCGCCCTCGACTTCGAAGCATCACGCCATCATCGCCGATCGGCACCCGACGCCGAACCGCCCGACCAGAGTGGAACCGCACCATGCCTGAAGCACCCAGGAAGAGCCGTCAGACGATCCACGGGATCGACGCCTCCGGTGGCCGGCCGGTCGAGTACCGCTTCTCCCACGCGAGGAACGGCAACCGGCACCTGATGGTCGTCTTCGCCAACATCTTCGCCCCGGACGACTACGGCTGGGCCACCGGCATCCTGGACAACCTGCGCTCCAACATCCTCTGGATCCGGGACCGGTTCGACGGCGGGAACACCTACTACCTCTGCGAGAACATGGATTTCGCGGTCGAGAGGTCCGTGATCGGACTCATCTCCAGGGTCGTCGACGCCCTCGGCCTCACCCCCGGCGACGTCACGCTGTGGGGCAGCTCGAAGGGCGGCAGCGCGGCGCTGTACTTCGGGCTGCGATACGGCTTCCGCAACATCGTCGCCAGCGTCCCCCAGCTCGCGATCGGCACCTTCGTGCGCGACGTCTACCCGGACACGGGCCGGCACATGCTGGGCGAGGGGATGGCGCCCGACGACGTCCGCACCCTCGACGCGGTCCTGCCCGACCTGCTGGCCTCGGGAGCCAACCCGGAGGCGAACATCTACCTGGTGTCCTCGCCGCAGGACGAGCAGTACAGCAGCCAGGTGGAGCCCTTCCTCGGCCTGCTGCAGCGCTACGAGAACTTCAACTTCATCTACAGCGAGTCCCCGTTCATCACGGACCACGGGAAGGTGACCCAGCGCAACACGCCCCCGCTGCTGGGAATCGCCTACCTGCTGGTCGAGGGCATCGCCCCGCGCCTCGGCGTCGCACGGCACGGCTACGAGGAGCCCGACGCCGACCGTTCGGGCATCGACTCCTTCATCAAGTCCACGTCGGTGGTGCAGAGTTCGTTCGCCGCTCCGGTCGTGACCGCGCCCGCCGCGCACAACCTGCTGCCCGTCACGGGCGCCCGCTTCACCGGCCACGCGCCCGGCGCGGTCCGGGTGAGCATCTGGGAGAACGGCAAGTACCTGGCGTCGGCGCCCGTGGCCCCGGACGGCGGCTGGACGTGGGTGCGGGACACGCCGTGGAGCACGGGCGAGCACCTGGTGCGCATGTTCGCCGTCGACCCGAACGGATACCAGTCCGAGCGAACCGACGTGCGGTTCACCGTCTCCGAGCACGCCGTGGCGCAGGTCCCGGCGCCGGACGCCCCGTATCCGGCCGCGGCGGTCTCCGGTGAACTCTCCGCACCGCTGGTGAGGCGTCCGCAGGCGTACGGCCGGCTGTCCGGTTCCGAAGTCGGCTTCCAGGGCGTCGCCGTGGGCGCCGCCCACGTCGGTTTCAAGGAGAACGGGGTCTTCCTCGCCGCGTGCGCGGTCGCTCCGGACGGCGACTGGACCTGGGAGCCGGGCTGGCTGTGGGCCGAGGGCGTGCACACCGTCGAGGTGTACGCGGCCGACGCGGCGGGAGCCGAGTCCCCGGCGACAGCCGTCGTCTTCGCCGTCACCAACGCCACCGCGGGCGCGGCGCCCGTCGGTTACTGAGACCGCCAGGCTTCGCAGAACAGGAAGTGGATTTCCGACATGCCCCAAGCATCCTCGAGTGGACGTCAGCTGCTCGTCGGCATAGAGGCCTCCGGGACCTTCCCGGTCGAGTACCGGTTCAGCCACGCCCAGAAGGGCAACCGGCACCTGGTCGTCGTGTTCGCCAACTTCGCCGCGCCCGCCGACTACGGCTGGTCCAACGGCGTGTTCGACAAACTGCGTGCCAACGTCCTCTGGATACGCGACAAGTTCGACGACAACCGCAGCTACTACCTGTGCAAGGGGATGGACTTCTCCCTTGAGCAGTCCGTCGTCACGCTGATCTCCAATGTGATGCGGGCCCTCGACCTCACCCCCGACTCCGTCACCCTGTGGGGCGGCTCGAAGGGCGGCAGCGCCGCTCTCTACTTCGGCCTGAAGTACGGCTTCCGGAACATCGTCGCCATCGCGCCGCAGTTCCTGATCGGGACGTACGTACGCGACGTGCACCCCGGCACCGCCCGCTACATGCTCGGTGAGGGTGTCCCCGAGGAGAACGTCCGGGCCGTGGACGCGCTCATCCCCGACCTGCTGCGCTCGGGGGCCAACCGTGCGGCGAACATCTATCTCGTGTCGGCCGTCCAGGACGACCAGTACCCGGTCCAGGTCGAACCCTTCCTCGGGCTGTTCCAGCCCTACGAGAACTTCAACTTCGTGTTCAGCGACTCCCCGCACATCGCCGACCACACCCAGGTCGCGGGCCGCAACGTCCCCCTGCTCATGGGCATCGCCAACTGCCTGATCGACGGGATCGCCCCGCGCCTGGGCTTCGTCCGCAACGGCTACGAGGAGCCCGGCCGCGACCGCTCGGCCATCGACTCCTACCTCTCCGCCACGTCGCTGGTCCGCGGTGCGGAGTTCCCGCCGCCCGTGGTGACGGCGCCGGCGCACCAGCAGGAGGTCCGCCGGGACGCCGTACGGCTCGCGGGACACGCCCGCGGCGCCGTCCGCGTGATCATCTGGGAACACGGCAAGTACCTGGGCCAGACCGACGTCGCGCCCGACGGCAGCTGGTCCTGGGATCTCGGCCGGGCATGGAGCAAGGGGAAGCACCCGGTGAAGCTCTACGCGGTGGACGCGGCGGGCTACCAGTCCGAGCGCGTCGAGGCCCACTTCACGGCCGTCGACGGCGCGGACGGGCCCGGCGCGCCGGTCTTCGCCCCGTCCGCCGGGGACCGCGGGCCCGTGCTGTCGACGGTCGGGCCGGGCTCCTCCGCGCCGATGGTGCTGGAACCCGTGGCCCACGAACAGGTGATGGACTCCCGGATCGTGTTCCGGGGAGCCGCCGGGGGCGCCGCACAGGTCGGGTTCCGCCAGAACGGCGTACTGCTCGGGGGCGTCGCGGTCGCTCAGGACGGAAGCTGGTCGTGGGACTCGGGCTGGGCGTGGGGCGCGGGCATGCACGTCGTCGACGTCTTCGCCGTGGACCACTCCGGAGCCGAATCCGCGGTCACGCAGGTTCCCTTCACCGTCCTGAACCTGTCGGCGGGGGCGCCCGCGGCCGTGTTCAACGGCGAGTACTGACACACGAAGAGGGCCCCCGCCCGCAGGCGGAGGCCCTCTTCCCGGTCAGGGAGCGCTTACGCCGGAACGCTCGCCACGCCCGCCTCCAGGAACCGCTTGCCGTTCACCCGCTCGGAGACGCCCTCGCGGTCCAGGTACGGCGTGATGCCGCCCAGGTGGAAGGGCCAGCCGGCGCCGGTGATCAGGCAGAGGTCGATGTCCTGGGCCTCGGCGACGACGCCCTCGTCGAGCATCAGGCCGATCTCCTGGGCCACCGCGTCGAGGACGCGGTCGCGGACCTGCTCCTCGGTCAGGACGGTGTCGCCCTGCTTCAGCAGCGCGGCGACCTCCGGGTCCAGCTCCGGCTTGCCGCTGTCGTAGACGTAGAAGCCGCGCTTGCCCGCCTTGACGACGGCCGCGAGGTTCGGGGAGACCGTGAAGCGGTCCGGGAAGGCCCGGTTGAGGGTCTCCGAGACGTGCAGGCCGATCGCCGGGCCGACCAGCTCCAGCAGCACCAGCGGGGACATCGGCAGGCCGAGCGGCTCGATCGCCTTCTCGGCGACCTCGACCGGGGTGCCCTCGTCGATCACGTTCTGGATCTCGCCCATGAAGCGGGTCAGGATGCGGTTCACGACGAACGCCGGGGCGTCCTTGGTGAGGACCGCGGTCTTCTTCAGCTTCTTGGCGACGGCGAAGGCCGTGGCCAGCGAGGCGTCGTCCGTCTTCTCGCCGCGGACGATCTCCAGCAGCGGGAGGATCGCGACCGGGTTGAAGAAGTGGAAGCCGACGACCCGCTCGGGGTGCTTCAGCTTCGACGCCATCTCCGACACCGACAGCGAGGAGGTGTTGGTGGCGAGGATCGCGTGCGCCGGGGCGACGGCCTCGACCTCGGCGAACACCTGCTGCTTGACGCCGATCTCCTCGAAGACCGCCTCGATGACGAAGTCGGCGTCCGAGAAGCCCTCGGCCTTGTCCAGGACACCCGTCACCAGCGCCTTGAGGCGGTTGGCCTTGTCCTGGTTGATCCGGCCCTTGCCGAGCAGCTTGTCGATCTCGGCGTGGACGTAGCCCACACCCTTGTCGACGCGCTCCTGGTCGATGTCGGTCAGGACGACCGGCACCTCGAGGCGGCGCAGGAAGAGCAGGGCGAGCTGCGAGGCCATCAGACCGGCGCCGACGACGCCGACCTTGGTGACCGGGCGGGCCAGGTTCTTGTCCGGGGCGCCGGCGGGACGCTTGCCGCGCTTCTGGACGAGGTTGAACGCGTAGATGCCGGCGCGCAGTTCGCCACCCATGATCAGGTCGGCGAGGGCCTGGTCCTCGGCGTCGTAGCCCTGCTGCAGGTCGCCGTTCTTGGCGGCCGCGATGATCTCCAGGGCCCGGTAGGCGGCCGGGGCCGCGCCGTGCACCTTGCCGTCCGCGATGAACCGGCCGCGCGCGACGGCCTGGTCCCAGGCCTCGCCGCGGTCGATCGCCGGGCGCTCGACCTTGATGTCGCCCTTGAGGACCTGGGCGGTCCACAGCAGCGACTGCTCCAGGAAGTCGGCGCCCTCGAAGAGGGCGTCGGCGATGCCCAGTTCGAAGACCTGCTTGCCCTTGAGCTGCTTGTTCTGGTTGAGGCTGTTCTCGATGATGACCGAGACGGCCTTGTCGGCGCCGATCAGGTTCGGCAGCAGCGTGCAGCCGCCCCAGCCCGGGACCAGGCCGAGGAAGACCTCGGGGAGGGAGAACGCCGGGATGGCCTTCGACACCGTGCGGTAGGTGCAGTGCAGGCCGACCTCGACGCCGCCGCCCATCGCCGCGCCGTTGTAGTAGGCGAAGGTGGGCACGGCCAGCTTCGCGAGGCGCTTGAAGACCTCGTGGCCGCCCTTGCCGATGGCCAGCGCGTGCTCGTGCTGCTTGAGCAGCTCCACGCCCTTGAGGTCGGCGCCGACCGCGAAGATGAACGGCTTGCCGGTGACGCCGGCGCCGACGATCCCGCCGTCCGCGGCCTCCTTCTCCACCTGGTCGATCGCGGCGTTCAGGTTCGCGAGCGACTGCGGGCCGAAGGTGGTCGGCTTGGTGTGGTCCAGGCCGTTGTCCAGGGTGATGAGCGCGAAGCGCCCGGCCCCGAAGGGAAGGTCGAAGTGGCGTACGTGCGCCTGCGTGACGACCTCGTCCGGGAACAGCTCGGCCGCGCCCTTCAGGAGTTCAGCGGTGGTGCTCACTTGTCGCCTCCGTCGAAGTGCGGGTTCTCCCAGATGACCGTCGCGCCCATGCCGAAGCCGACGCACATGGTGGTGAGGCCGTAACGGACCTCGGGCTGCTCCTCGAACTGGCGGGCCAGCTGCGTCATCAGACGGACGCCGGAGGAGGCGAGCGGGTGACCGTAGGCGATCGCGCCGCCGTACTGGTTGACGCGCTCGTCGTCGTCCGCGATGCCGTAGTGGTCGAGGAGGGCCAGCACCTGGACGGCGAAGGCCTCGTTGATCTCGAACAGGCCGATGTCGGAGATGGACAGACCCGCCTTGGCGAGGGCCTTCTCCGTGGCCGGGATCGGGCCGTAGCCCATCACCTCGGGCTCGACGCCCGCGAAGGCGTAGGAGACCAGGCGCATCTTGACCGGCAGGCCGTTCTCGCGGGCGAAGTCCTCGCTCGCGATGATCGACGCGGTGGCGCCGTCGTTCAGGCCGGCCGCGTTGCCGGCGGTGACCCGGCCGTGCACGCGGAACGGGGTCTTCAGGCCCTGCAGGTTCTCCAGCGTGGTGCCCGGGCGCATCGGCTCGTCGGCCGTGACCAGGCCCCAGCCGGTCTCGCCGGCCTCGGCGTTGGTGCGGCGCACCGAGATCGGCACCAGGTCCTGCTGGATCTTGCCGTTGGCGTACGCCTTGGCGGCCTTCTCCTGCGAGCGCACGGCGTACTCGTCGGCGCGCAGCTTGGTGATCTGCGGGTAGCGGTCGTGCAGGTTCTCGGCGGTCATGCCCATGAACAGCGCCGACTCGTCGACCAGCTTCTCGGAGACGAAGCGCGGGTTCGGGTCCACGCCCTCGCCCATCGGGTGGCGGCCCATGTGCTCCACGCCACCGGCGATGACGGCGTCGTAGGCGCCGAACGCGATCGAACCGGCGGTGGTGGTCACGGCGGTCAGGGCGCCGGCGCACATGCGGTCGATCGAGTAGCCGGGCACGGACTGCGGCAGGCCCGCGAGGATGCCGGCCGTGCGGCCGAGGGTCAGGCCCTGGTCACCGATCTGGGTGGTCGCCGCGATGGCGACCTCGTCGATCTTCTTGGGGTCCAGGCCGGGGTTGCGGCGCAGCAGCTCCCGGATCGCCTTGACGACGAGGTCGTCGGCGCGGGTCTCGTGGTAGATGCCCTTCGGGCCCGCCTTGCCGAACGGGGTGCGGACGCCGTCGACGAAGACGACGTCCCTGACGGTACGAGGCACGATGGCTCTCCTCCAGATGCGGGATGCTGAGCGCTTGCTTACGGGCCATGCTACTTGTGAGTAACGTGACTGCCCAGTCCTCCCCCCGGCCGGAGCGGTGAACGTCACACCGACGGAGTCGTCGATCCGTGTGCAGGGGGGTGCCTCCCCGCCGGGACACGCGCCCGGTCCCGCTCCCGCGGCCGGCATGGAAAGAGCCCGCGCCCGGGTGTCGGACGCGGGCCCTCGGCCACGAAGGGGCGCGCGGACGCGCCTCGGAACCGGGAAGCGGGGCGTCTCGACGCGCCCAGGATCTTGGCGTGATTTCGACGTCCAGTCCGGTTCCGGTTCAGGCGCCCGCGCCCGACAGCGCCGCGACCAGCACGGGCGTCACCTGCTCCACCTGCCAGGGCCGCGCACCGTGGCCGGCCAGCGCGTCCGCCACCGTCCCGGCGGTCACCGCGGCCGGCGGCTCCCAGCACACCCGCCGCACGGTGTCGGGGGAGACCAGGTTCTCCTGGGGCATGTTGAGCTGCTCTGCCAGCGCCGACACACCGGCCCGTGCGGCCGAGAGGCGGGCCGCCGCCGCGGGGTCCTTGTCGGCCCACGCCCGGGGCGGCGGCGGTCCGGTGACCGGCTGTCCCGGCTGGGGGAGCTGCGCCTCGGGGAGTGCCTTCGCCCGGTCGACCGCCGCCTGCCACTGGTCGAGCTGCCTGCGCCCCACCCGGTGCCCGAACCCGTTCAGCGCGGCCAGCGCGTGCACGTTGGCCGGGAGCGAGAGCGCGGCCTCCACGATGGCCGCGTCCGACAGCACCTTGCCCGGCGACACGTCGCGCCGCTGGGCGATGCGGTCCCGTGCCAGCCACAGCTCCCGGACGACGGCGAGCTGCCGGCGGCGGCGCACCTTGTGCATCCCGGACGTGCGGCGCCAGGGTTCCTTGCGGGGCTCGGCGGGCGGCGCCGCCGCGATCGCCGCGAACTCCTGAAGCGCCCAGTCGAGCTTGCCCTGCCGGTCCAGCTCCTTCTCCAGCGCGTCCCGCAGGTCCACCAGGAGCTCGACGTCCAGGGCGGCGTAGCGCAGCCAGGGCTCGGGCAGCGGCCGGGTCGACCAGTCGACGGCGGAGTGGCCCTTCTCCAGGACGAAACCGAGGACGCCCTCGACCATGGCGCCGAGACCGACCCGGGGGAACCCGGCGAGCCGGCCGGCCAGCTCGGTGTCGAACAGCCGGGTCGGGACCATGCCTATCTCCCGCAGGCAGGGCAGGTCCTGGGTGGCGGCGTGCAGCACCCACTCGACGCCGGCCAGCGCCTCGCCGAGACCGGAGAGGTCGGGGCAGGCGACGGGGTCGATGAGCGCGCTGCCCGCTCCCTCGCGGCGCAGCTGGACCAGGTAGGCGCGCTGGCCGTAACGGTATCCGGAGGCGCGCTCGGCGTCGACGGCGACGGGGCCGGAGCCGGCCGCGAAGGCGGCGATCACCTCGGCGAGGGCGGCCTCGTCGGCGATCACGGGCGGAATCCCCTCGCGGGGCTCGAGCAGCGGAGTCGGCGCCCCCAGCACAGTGGCCCCGGCGTCGTCCGGAGGAGTGCCCCCGGTGGTGCGCACGGAACTGTCTGCTGCGGTCTCTTGGGCGTCGGTCACCTGTCAAGGGTATCCGTGTGCGCGCGGCGCCCGTCGACGGAACGTTCCGTCGACGGGCGCCGCAGGGTCGTAAACCAGTCAGGCCGGTGAAACTTCCGGTTCATATGAGTGAACGGGCATTGCGCTCACGGGTCGTATGGAGGAGTCGGTACGGGTCAGTGGATGATGCCGGTCCGCAGCGCCACGGCCACCATGCCGGCGCGGTCGCCGGTGCCGAGCTTGCGGGCGATACGGGCCAGGTGACTCTTCACGGTCAGTGCGGACAGGCCCATCGAGACGCCGATCGCCTTGTTGGACTGGCCCTCGGCGACCAGGCGGAGCACCTCGACCTCCCGTCCGGACAGCTCGCGGTAGCCGCCCGGGTGGCTCGGGGCACCCGGGGGGCGGCGGTGCATACGGGCGGCGGCGCCGAGGGGAGCGGCGCCGGGCCGGGCGGGGAGGCCGATGTTGGTTCGGGTTCCGGTGACGACGTAACCCTTGACCCCGCCGGCGAGGGCGTTGCGCACGGCGCCGATGTCGTCGGCGGCCGAGAGGGCCAGCCCGTTGGGCCAGCCCGCGGCGCGGGTCTCGGACAGCAGGGTCAGGCCGGAGCCGTCGGGCAGGTGGACGTCGGCGACGCAGATGTCGCGGGGGTTGCCGATGCGGGGACGAGCCTCCGCGACGGACGAGGCCTCGATCACGTCGCGCACACCGAGGGCCCACAGATGGCGGGTGACGGTGGAACGGACGCGCGGGTCGGCCACGACCACCATGGCGGTCGGCTTGTTCGGGCGGTAGGCGACCAGGCTTGCGGGCTGCTCGAGGAGAACGGACACCAGGCCTCCTGGGTGGGGGGACGGGGCCGGCTTGTGGGGAGGAAGCCGGGACGAAACGTGCTTTCAGGGTCACAGTCGTCTTCGGCAGCAAAGCCGTGCGCCTTTAGAGAATGATCACGATCTAGTGAGTAACAATCCGTTCAATTCGGACAGGCGATCGATCATCCGAAGATCGAATCGGTTCGAGCCGATGCGATTCGAGGTCAGAAAGTGGCCGTATCGACAAAGAGAGAGTCAACAGGCCGCCCAAGAGGATGAATCAGGGACGGCCGCGCCTCAGGTCACCGTGACTGCGGACCCCTGCGCTGCGGCAGCGTGACCACGGAGGCGTCGCCCGGACCGGCCGGCGGCAGCCCCCCGACCTGGGCCAGCAGATCGCACCACGAGGCCAGGTGCGCGGCGGTGTCCGGCGCCCCGCCCAGGCCCTCGCGCGGCGTCCAGGAGGCGCGGATCTCGATCTGGGAGGCGGCGGGGCGGGCGGACAGTCCGCCGAAGTAGTGCGAGCTGGCGCGCGTGACGGTTCCGCTGGGCTCGCCGTAGGCCAGCCCGCGCGCCTGCAGCGCCCCGGTCAGCCACGACCAGCACACCTCGGGCAGCAGCGGATCGGCCGCCATCTCCGGCTCCAGCTCCGCGCGCACCAGCGTCACCAGCCGGAAGGTGCCGTGCCAGGCCTCGTGCCCGGCCGGGTCGTGCAGCAGTACCAGCCGGCCGTCGGCCAGGTCCTCGTCGCCGTCGACCACCGCGGCCTCCAGCGCGTACGCGAAGGGGGCGAGCCGCTGCGGGGCGGGTGTGGGCTCCACCTCGATCTGCGGCCGCAGCCGCGCGCCGCGCAGCGCGTCGACCGCGGCCCGGAACGCCGGCGGCGCCGCCGTGCCCGTCCGGCCCTCCGCCTGGGCGGAGTCCTTCGCGTCGTCCATTCCGTCAGCGCCGTCCGACGATCGTCCCTGAGCCGCAGCCATGCGGGGAAGAGTAAGGGGAACAGTGCCCCCGTGCAGGGAGGACACCCCTGAGGGCGGCCGCACTTCTCGCTTCGCGGCCGTGCGAGACTTGCCGACGTGAGTGCCAACCCAAGCCCCGCGGGCAAGCAGCCGACCGCTACGTACGACAGCGCCTTCCTCAAGGCGTGCAGGCGTGAACCCGTGCCGCACACCCCCGTGTGGTTCATGCGCCAGGCCGGCCGCTCGCTGCCCGAGTACCGCAAGGTGCGCGAGGGCGTCCCGATGCTCGAGTCCTGCATGCGGCCCGAGCTGGTCACCGAGATCACGCTGCAGCCGGTGCGCCGGCACGACGTGGACGCGGCGATCTACTTCAGCGACATCGTCGTCCCGCTCAAGGCCATCGGCCTCGACCTGGACATCAAGCCCGGCGTCGGCCCGGTCGTGGAGCAGCCCGTGCGCACCCGCGCCGACCTGGCCCGGCTGCGCGACCTCACGCCCGAGGACGTGTCCTACGTCACCGAGGCGATCGGCATGCTCACCCGCGAGCTGGGCGGGACCCCGCTGATCGGCTTCGCCGGGGCGCCGTTCACCCTGGCGAGCTACCTGGTCGAGGGCGGCCCCTCGCGCACGTACGAGAACGCCAAGGCGATGATGTACGGCGACCCGCAGCTCTGGGCCGACCTGCTGGACCGCCTCGCCGACATCACGGCCGCGTTCCTCAAGGTCCAGATCGAGGCGGGGGCCTCGGCGGTCCAGCTCTTCGACTCCTGGGTCGGCGCGCTGGCCCCGGCCGACTACCGCAGGTCGGTGATGTCCGCCTCGGCGAAGGTGTTCGACGCCGTCGCCGGCTACGGCGTCCCGCGCATCCACTTCGGCGTCGGCACCGGCGAGCTGCTCGGGCTGATGGGCGAGGCCGGCGCCGACGTGGTCGGCGTCGACTGGCGCGTCCCGCTGGACGAGGCCGTCCGCCGCGTCGGACCGGGCAAGGCGCTCCAGGGCAACCTGGACCCGACGGTGCTGTTCACCGACAAGGACACCGTCGAGGCCCGCGCCCGCGAGGTGCTCGACACCGCCGCCGGACTCGAGGGCCACGTCTTCAACCTCGGCCACGGGGTCATGCCGAACACCGACCCGGACGCGCTGACCCGGCTCGTGGAGTACGTCCACACCAGCACCGCCCGCTGAGCGCGGCCGCCCGCCGCACGCTCACCGCGCCCGCGCTCACCACACCTGACGGGGCCGCGCCTGCCTGCCGAACACCAGGCGGCGCGGCTCCGGCGGTGGCGGGGTGCCCGGTTTGAGCGGCCAGGCCAGCACCATGCCCACCACGAAGCCCACCACGTGGGCCGAGTAGGCCACCGTCCCGGCTCCGGACACCCCGTGCCCGGAGGAGTACACCGCCTGCAGCCCGAACCAGAAGCCCAGCACCAGCCAGGCGGGCAGCCGCAGCGGCAGGAAGACGAGGAAGGGCACGAGGACCCAGACCCGGGCCCTCGGGTACAGCACCAGATACGCGCCGAGCACACCGGCGATCGCGCCGGACGCGCCGATCAGCGGCTCGGCGGAGGTGGCGTTGAGCAGCGCGAAGCCGTAACCGGCCGCGTAGCCGCAGAAGACGTAGAAGAGGAAGTAGCGGATGTGGCCCATCCGGTCCTCGACGTTGTTGCCGAAGATCAGCAGGAACAGCATGTTGCCCAGCAGGTGCAGCCAGCCGCCGTGCAGGAACATCGCCGTGAACACGGACAGCGCCGGGGACTTGTCGTAGGCGGCCGGCCCCACCACGCAGCCCGGGCCGTGCGGGCCCACACCGATGCCGCCGGTCGGCACCGCACGGGGCATCTGATGGTGGATCAGCTCTCTGGGGACCGCCGCGTAGTGGTCCATGAACGCCTGCAGATGGCAGAGCTGCGCCAGTTCGCTCGAACCCGGCACCGAACCGAGGGTGCCGGGAGTGACGAGGAAGACGAGGACGTTGGCGGCGACGAGGGCGTACGTCACATACGGGGTGCGGCGCGCCGGGTTCACGTCATGGACGGGGATGACCACACAGAAGTACTGCCCGGGATACGGCCGGTGAATCGGTGAACGCCGGCGGGCGGGGCCGCGTATCTCCTCTCAACCGACGTGAGGATCAGGCGATGAACGCGAACGCTCCGCAGGTGACGGCGATGCAGGCGCTGCCCGACGGCGAGGCCGAGCTGTCCTTGGTGATACGGCTCCCCTGGGAGGACGTCGCCCGGCTCGGTCAGGATGCCGGGCGGCTGGCGGCGCAGATGCAGCGGCCGGTGACGCTGGACGAGGCGGTGAGCTACCGCCTGCGGTCCACCCGGCCGTCCGCCTCGCACGCCAAACCCGCCGGGGAGCAGCCCGCCGCCGTGACGGCCGGCGGAGGCGTCACCTCCCTGCCGCGGATCAGCACGACGGCCTGAACCGCCCGCTGCTCACCGCTGACCGTCCCGCACCTTCGCCGTCGCCTTCCTCGCCGCCACCAGGACGGGGTCCCACACCGGCGAGAAGGGCGGGGCGTACCCGAGGTCAAGGGCCGTCATCTGCTGCACCGTCATCTGCGCGGTCAGCGCCACCGCCGCGATGTCGACCCGCTTGCCCGCGCCCTCCCTGCCGACGATCTGGACGCCGAGCAGCCGGCCCGTGCCGCGCTCGGCGAGCATCTTCACCGTCATCGGGGAGGCGCCGGGGTAGTAGCCGGCCCGGCTGGTCGACTCCACGGTGACGGACTCGAACCGCAGGCCCACCCGGCGGGCGTCCTTCTCGCGCAGTCCGGTGCGCGCGATCTCCAGGTCGCAGACCTTGCTGACCGCCGTGCCCACCACACCCGGGAAGGTGGCGTAACCGCCGCCCGCGTTGGTGCCGATGACCTGGCCGTGCTTGTTGGCGTGGGTGCCCAGCGGAACGTACTGCTCCTGCCCCGAGACCAGGTTCAGCACCTCGACGCAGTCGCCGCCCGCCCAGACGTTCTCGTGGCCGCGCACCCGCATCGCGAGGTCGGTGAGCAGGCCGCCGTGCGCGCCGAGGGCCAGCCCCGCCGCACGGGCGAGCGAGGTCTCCGGACGCACCCCGATGCCCAGCACCACGATGTCCGCCGGGTACTCGGCGTCCTCGGTGGCCACCGCGCGGACCCGGCCGTCCTCGCCGGTCAGCACCTTGGTCACCTCGGCGTCGTTCACCATGGTGATGCCGAGCCCCTCCATCGCCCGGTGGACCATGCGGCCCATGTCCGGGTCCAGGGTCGACATGGGCTCCTTGCCGCGGTTGACGACCGTCACTTCGAAGCCCCGGTTGATCAGCGCCTCGGCCATCTCGACGCCGATGTAGCCGGCGCCCACGACCACCGCGCGCCGGCCGGGCGCCCGCTCCAGCGAGTCCAGCAGCGCCTCGCCGTCGTCCAGGGTCTGCACCCCGTGCACGCCCGGCGCGTCCACGCCCGGCATGTCGGGGCGGACCGGACGGGCGCCGGTGGCGATGACCAGCCCGTCGTACGACGTCCAGGACTCCGCGCCGGAATCGACGTCACGCGCGCGTACCCGCTGCCCGGCCACGTCGATCTCGACGACCTCGGTGCGCATCCGCAGATCGATCTCGCGCGCGCGGTGCTCCGCCGGGGTGCGCGCGATGAGCTGGTCGCGCTCGGGCACGTCACCGCCCACCCAGTACGGGATGCCGCACGCCGAGTAGGAGCTGAAGTGGCCCCGCTCGAAGGCAACGATCTCCAGTTCGTCCGGACCCGACATCCGGCGCGCCTGCGACGCCGCGGACATCCCCGCGGCGTCGCCGCCGATCACCACCAGCCGCCGCCTGCCGTCCCGCCCACCGTTCATGCTCATGCGAACACGCTACGATGCGCGGCCGTTTCGGTCCCGGCCGGGCTCGCGTGTCAGTCCCGGCCGGGCTCCCGCGCGGGCTCCGGCGCCGGACGCGCGTGCGGCAGCGCGCCCGGTACGGCCGCCGGTGCGGGGACCGGCGCCGGGCGGCGCGGCAGCCGCGGCCGGACCAGCCGCGTCCACACCAGGGCCAGCAGGGCGGCGAGCGCGGCGAACGGCAGCAGCGCCCCCAGGACCAGGGCGATCCAGCGCAGCATCGTGACGAACGCGTGCCAGCCGCCCGACAGCGCGTCCACGAAGCCCGGCGTGTCGTCGTCGGCGGCCTTCTTCACGGGCGTCTCGGACAGCGACAGGGTGATGGTCGCCAGGCTGGTGCGGTCCTTCAGGGACGCCTGCTGGGCGAGCAGCGCCTCCAGGTCCGCCTCCCGGCTGCTCAGCTCGCCCTCCAGGGTGACGACGTCGCTCAGCTTGGCCGCCCGGTCCATCAGCGTCCGGATCCGGGCCACGCTCGCCCGCTGCGACTTGACCCGGCTGTCCACGTCCACGACCTGGTCGGTGACGTCCTGCGCCTTCGCGGTGCGCTCGACGAGCCGGCCGGCGCCCTGCAGGTCGCCGAGGACCTCGTCGTACCGCGCGGCCGGCACCCGCAGCACCACGCGCGTGTACTCGTGGCCGTCGGAGTCCCGGGAGGTGTTCTCGCCGCCGACGTAACCGCCCGCGCTCTCGGCGGTCGTGCGGGCCTCCCCGAGCGCCTTGGGCACGTCCTTGACCTCGACGGTCAGGGAGGCGGTGCGGATGACGGCGCTCGGGACGGACGAGGGCGCCCGGCGGGCCGACTTCGCGTCGTCCGCCTTGCCGCCGGCGGCACCCGCCTGCCGCTCGGCGCCGTCCGCGGCCGACTTGGCCGAATCGCCGCCCGAGTCGCCGGCGGCACTGCACCCGGCCAGCGCCAGGCAGGCGGCGAGCAGGACCCCGGCCAGGGCGCGGACGGGTCGTACGGGACGTGGTGTGCGCATGGGCGGTACCCCCGGAAGCGGTGAGACACGACGGCAATGACCTCTGACGCTCCTTCGACGCCCGGGCGGCCCGGGACGTTGGGGCGCGCCGGTTCCGAAGCGGTCACGGTCCGGACTCGTCCCGGACACCGGTCCGGGACGGGCCTGTCGGCGGGGTCTGAGAGAGTGGGGGACATGAGCGCAACGGGTACGCCTACGGAGCATGTCGTCGTCGTCGGAGCCGGGATCTCGGGGCTGGCCGCCGCCCACCGGCTGCTGCGACGGGGCGCCCGGGTGACCGTGCTCGAGGCCTCGGACCGCGTCGGCGGAAAGCTGCTCCCCGGCGAGATCGCCGGCGTCCGGGTGGACCTGGGCGCCGAGTCGATGCTGGCCCGCCGTCCCGAGGCGGTGACCCTCGCCCGCGAGGTGGGCCTCGCCGAGCGCCTCCAGCCGCCGGCCACCGCGACCGCCTCGATCTGGACCCGCGGCGCCCTGCGCCCCATGCCCAAGGGGCATGTGATGGGCGTCCCCGGCACCGCCGCCGCGCTCGCCGGCGTGCTGTCCGACGAGGGCCTCGCCCGCATCGAGCGCGACGCCGGACTGCCCCGCACCGAGATCGGCGACGACGTGGCGGTCGGCGAGTACGTGGCGGCGCGGCTCGGCCGGGAGGTCGTCGACCGGCTGGTGGAACCGCTCCTCGGCGGGGTGTACGCGGGCGACGCGTACCGCATCTCGATGCGCTCGGCCGTCCCGCAGCTCTTCCGGGCGGCCCGCGACCACGACTCCCTCACCGAGGCCGTGCGCGACATCCAGGCGAAGGCCGAGGCGAACCGGCAGACCGGACCGGTGTTCACGGGCATCGAGGGCGGCGTGGGCCGGCTGCCGCTCGCGGTCGCCGAGTCGGTGCGCGCCCTCGGCGGCGACATCCTCTGCCGCATGCCCGTGACCGGACTGCGCCGGGAGGCGTCCGGCCACTGGCGGGTCACCGCGGGGGAGCGGGTGCTGGACGCCGACGCGGTGATCGTCGCCGTGCCCGCCCCGGCCGCCGCCGCGCTGCTGCGCGCCGAGGCCCCGGAGGCCGCGGCCGAACTCTCCGCCGTCGAGTACGCCTCCATGGCCCTGATCACCCTCGCCTACCGCCGCACCGGCCTCGCCCTGCCCGAGGGCAGCGGGTTCCTGGTGCCGCCCGTCGACGGCCGCACCATCAAGGCGTCCACCTTCGCCTCCCAGAAGTGGGGCTGGATCGCCGAGGAGGACCCGGACGTCGTCGTGCTGCGCACCTCGGTCGGCCGGCACGGCGAGACCGAGGTGCTCCAGCGCGAGGACGCCGAGCTGGTCGCCGTCTCCCGGCACGACCTGCGCGAGGCCACCGGCCTGGACGCCACGCCCCTGGAGACCCGGGTGACCCGCTGGACCGGCGGACTGCCCCAGTACCCGGTGGGCCACCACGCGCGCGTGGCCCGCATCCGCGAGCACGTCGCCAAGCTGCCGGGCCTCGCGGTGTGCGGCGCGCAGTACGACGGCGTCGGCATTCCGGCCTGTGTCGCGAGCGCCCACGCGGCCGTCGACCAGCTCGGCGGCGACCTCGACGGTGTGCGCAAGCTGACGGCCGACCCGGTGCAGAGCCTGCACGGCGGAGCGGGAGAATAGGAACATGAGTGACGACGCCTCCACCCCCGAGACCGGCAGGATCCCGAACAAGGGCAAGCTGGCCAAGGACCTCAACGAGGTCATCCGCTACACGCTGTGGTCCGTCTTCAAGCTGAAGGACGTGCTCCCGGAGGACCGCGCGGGCTACGCCGAAGAGGTCCAGGAGCTGTTCGACCAGCTCGCCGCGAAGGACGTGACGATCCGCGGCACCTACGACGTCTCCGGGCTGCGCGCCGACGCCGACCTGATGATCTGGTGGCACGCCGAGACCAGCGACCAGCTCCAGGAGGCGTACAACCTCTTCCGGCGCACCCGGCTGGGCCGCGCGCTGGAGCCGGTGTGGTCGAACATGGCGCTGCACCGCCCCGCCGAGTTCAACCGCTCGCACATCCCGGCGTTCCTCGCCGACGAGACGCCCCGCGACTACGTGAGCGTCTACCCCTTCGTGCGCTCCTACGACTGGTACCTGCTGCCCGACGAGGACCGCCGCCGGATGCTGGCCGACCACGGCAAGATGGCCCGCGGCTACCCGGACGTCCGCGCCAACACCGTCGCCTCGTTCTCGCTCGGCGACTACGAGTGGATGCTGGCCTTCGAGGCCGACGAGCTGTACCGCATCGTCGACCTCATGCGCCACCTGCGCGGCTCCGAGGCCCGCAGGCACGTCCGCGAGGAGGTCCCCTTCTTCACGGGCCGCCGCCGCGACATCGCGGACCTGGTGGCGGGGCTGGCCTGAGCTGTCGGCCGGGGGTTCGGGGGTTGTCCCCCGGGAGACGCGGCACGGGCCGCCGCCGCGACATCGCGGACCTGGTGGCGGGGCCGGCCTAGGACGCCTTGCCCTTGAGGGCGTCCCGGTCGGGTCGCTTCGCGGCGGGGGAGGCCGGGTCCTCGGGCCTCGGTTCCGGGCGCGGTGCGCAGGCGGCGCGCCGCCCCGGGACGCGGCCCTCCAGCAGGTAGCCGTCCAGGTGGCCGTTCACGCACCGGTTGGGGCCGCCCCCGAGGCCGTGCGTACCGGCGTCCCGTTCGGTCACCAGCGCCGAGCCGGCCAGCCGCCGGCTCATCTCCAGCGCACCCGAGTACGGAGTGGCCGCGTCCCGCTCCGCGGCCAGGACCAGCACCGGCGGCAGCTCACCGGGACCCGTCCGCACGTCCAGCGGCCGCTGCCGCGGGGCCGGCCAGTACGCGCAGGGCAGGTTCATCCACGCGTTGTCCCAGGTCTCGAACGGCGCGCTGCGCGCGAGCCGGGTGTTGTCGCGGTCCCACACCTTCCAGTCCGTCGGCCAGGGCGCGTCGTTGCACTCGACGGCCGTGTAGACCGCGCTCGCGTTCTCCGCCTGGGCGGCCGTCCCCGCGTCCGGCGCGGCCAGGTCGACCAGCGGCCTGGCGTCGCCCTTCAGATAGGCCGACAGCGCGGCGGCCCGGCCCGGCCAGAGGTCGTCGTAGTACCCGGCCTGGAGGAACGCGTTCTGCAGCTGGCCCGGCCCCACCTTGCCGCCCGCCGCCTTCCCCGCGAGCCGGCCCCGCGCGGTGTCGTAGCTGTCCTGCACCTTCGCCGCGGTGTCGCCCAGCCCGTACACGCCGTCGTGCCGGGCGGCCCACTCGCGGAAGTCCGCCCAGCGGTCCTCGAACGCGGCGGACTGGTCGAGGTTGGCGCGGTACCAGACCTTCTGCGGGGCCGGGTCCACCGCGGAGTCCAGCACCATCCGCCGGACGTGCGAGGGGAACAGCGTCGCGTACACCGCGCCGAAGTAGGTGCCGTACGACGCGCCCATGTAGGTCAGCCGGTCCTCGCCCAGCGCCGCCCGCAGGACGTCCAGGTCACGGGCGTTGTTCAGCGAGTTGTAGAACCGCAGCCCGCTGCCCGACCGCTCGGCGCAGCCGCGCGCGTACGCCTTCGCCCGGGCGATGCGCTGCCGCTTGTACTGCTCGGAGGGGTGGGACGGCGACTCGGTGGGCGCGTGGAGGAAGAGCTTCGGCTCGACGCAGGACAGCGGCGCGGAACGGCCCACCCCGCGCGGGGCGTAGCCGACGAGGTCGTAAGCGGCGGCGATGCGCTGCCACGCGGGCAGGGTGCGGGCCATCGGGAAGTACATGCCGGAGGCGCCGGGGCCGCCCGGGTTGTAGACGAGCGCGCCCTGCCGGGGCACCTTCCGCTTGCTGTTGTGCGGGTCCCGGTGGGTGGCCCGGGCCCGGCTGACGGTCAGCTCGATCTGCTTGCCGTCGGGCCGCGCGTAGTCCAGCGGGACGCGCACCGTGCCGCACTCCAGGCTCCGCGGCGCGTCCCGGCCGTCGCACCGGGCGAACTCGACGCCGGCCTCGCGCGCCCGCTGCGCGGCCACCGCGGTTCCGCGCGCCTCGGCCGTGGCCGGCGCGCCCGCGGCGCCGTCCGCCGGAGCCGCCGCCAGGGCCGCGAGGAGCAGGGACCCGGCGGCCGAGTACAGGGCGGCAGCTCTCATCGCGTATCCCTCCGGTGCGCGGCGGCGATGGCACGGCTGCCACGGCCCGACGATCACACAAGGGATGTTTCGTTCGGCTACCGGTGAAGGCAAGCACCGCGCGGCGGTGTCGCCGGGAATGCCCCCGGTGCGCCCCCGATGGGCGGTCTCACTCCCCCCGGCGGTCGCGGTGGGCGAAGGCCGCGCGCAGCTCCGGTTCGCCGACGGCGCGGACGCCCCGCACGGCGACGGACGTCAGGAAGGACCGCTCGTCGCCGTCACCGCCGGGCCGCCGGGGCAGCGCGCCCAGCAGCCGCTGGCCGGCCGGGGAGGCCCAGCGCGAGTAGGGGTGCGCCTCGATCCGCGCGATGGCGAGGCAGCTCACGGTCAGCGCCAGGGGCAGCGCGAACCACAGCGTGACGAGGAACCGGGGCATCCCGGTCTGCGCGGGCAGCAGCAGGGCGGCCAGCGCCAGCGCGCACACGGCCAGCGCGGCGGCCCGCACCTGGCGGACGCCGTCCGCCACCGTCGTCCGCGCGCCGTCCGGCACGGCGAGCCCCGAACGCACCAGTCCGTCGGCGAGGCGCCGTACGGCCTCGGCACCGGCCGCGGCGGCCCGTACCGGGGCGATCCTGGACTGGCCATCGGGCCCTATCGCCCCGATGACGGACCGCTCGATGTCGTCGCGGCCGCGCGGATCCACCACCGTGGCCCAGCCGGTGTGCGCGAGCAGCAGCCGCCGCTGCCGGGCCATGGAGACCATGGTGACGTCGGCGACCCGCGCCGGACCGCCGGACAGGAACGCCGCCTCGTACAGCGTCAGATCGTGCTCCGGAGCGGTCGGGACGCCGTTGGCGTCGAGGTCCGCGGCGCGGACCGCGGCCAGGCACAGCCGGGTGCACGCGACGCCCGCGAACGCCCAGGCCAGAAGCAGCAGAAGGACCCAGAACATGACGTGTTTCTATGCCAGGGCCCTGGGAAACGCCATGCCCGTTCCAGCATCCGGACCGAGCGTTGCCGGTACGTGACGTTCCGTTTGCCTTGCAGGTCAGGGGGCGTCGACCGGGAGCGGGGTCGAGGTGGCGGGCGGCATCGCGTACGACCCGGACGGCGAGGGCGCGACCGGCACCGCCGAACCGGCGTCGGTGACCGGGGGCGTCGGCACGGGGGAGGGGGTGGTCGCGAGGTCCCGGGCCAGCGCGGAGAAGTCGACGTACCCGGTCGCCTCGAGGACCTTGATGTGGTCCAGCACGGTCGTGTTGGCGTCGTCGGCCAGATCGCGCACCAGCGTGTTCTGGGTACCGGCACGAACCTCGGCGACCAGCGAGAACACCCGGCCGTGGGCGAGGCGCAGCAGGCCCGCGAACTGCCGGTCGAACTCCTGGCCCTGGGCGGAGCGCAGCGTGGCGAGCCACTGCCTCTGCTGTGCGTTGGGCTCGTCGGGCAGCGGCACGCCGAGCCGGGCGGCGACGGTGCGGTCGTGCGCGTCGAGCGAGGTGTGGCCGTCGATCAGATGCTGACCCGCGTCCCGCACGGCCTGGGTGGTGCCCTTCTCCAGGGCCATCTGGCCGGCCGGCAGCTCCCACAGCCCCGCCAGCCGGACCTTGGTGACGAAGTCCCGGTCCCGCTCGGACAGCGGGCCGTACGGCGTCGTCACGGTCCGCGCGGCGAGGACCTGGGCGGCCGTGCCGTCCTGCCGGCCGGCGTAGGACCACAGCGGGAAGAGCAGCGCCGCGGCGGTCGCCGCGAGGGCCGTGATGATGAGCCCGGTGCCGCTGAGTATGCCTCGGCCCTTGACGGGGGGTCGCGGTCGCATGGTGCCTCCTGCACCGCACTCCGGGGTGCTGGGTGCGGGGTTGGCATATTACTGCGGGGCCGGGCGAACGGGTCACGGCGGATGGCCCGGGGCGGACCGGGCGGATCAGGCCCTGCGCAGCAGTACCCGCGCCCGTGCCGCCAGGCCCCTCGGCCGGGGCGCCGGGCCCGCGCGGTGCAGCCACCACTCGCGCAGTTCCCGCCGGACCGCCGGGTCGTCGGGGCGGCCCAGCTTGAGCAGGTGCCCCGCGAAGTCCAGCGCGTCCCGGCGGTAGCCGCCGCTCATCGGCAGGCTCCGGGCGTACTCGAGGAACGCGGCCCGGTACCCGTCCCCGAGGATCACCGGCAGCTCGGGCGCCACCTTCGCCACCACACCCGCCCGCTTGGCCGCGAGGGCCCGCGCCTGCACCCCCATCCGAGCCCGGTCGAACCCCTCCGGCACCGGCGTCCCGGCCACCAGCGACGACAGCACCGCGGCCTGAGCGACACCCAGCCGCTGCCGAGCCTCTTCCCCGCCCGCGCCCCCGACGGTCCCCACCGGCCCCACGTCCTCTTCCCGGCTGGCGCCGTCGGGCCGGCTGGCGCCGTCGGGCCGGCTGGCGCCGTCGGGCCAGGTCCGGCTGCCTTCCACTGCCCGGCTGGCGCCGCCTTCGGCCCGGCTGTGGTCCCCGGTCGTTCTGTCGCCTTCGGCCCGGTCGTCCCCGACTCGGCTGCGGCCCGCTTCCCGGCTGCCGCCCTCGGCCCGGCCGGGGCCGTTCCCGGTCCTGTTGTCGTCCCAGGACCTGCCGTCGCCTTCGGCCCGGCTGCCGCCGTACCCGGCTTGGCTGTCGCGCTCGGCCTGGCTGTCGCGCTCGGCCTGGCTGTCGCGCTCGGCCTGGCTGTCGCGCTCGGCCTGGCTGTCGCGCTCGGCCTGGCTGTCGCGCTCGGCCCGGCTGTCGCGCTCGGCCTGGCTGTCGCGCTCGGCCTGGCTGTCGCGCTCGGCCCGGCTGTCGCGCTCGGCTGGGCTGTCGTCCTCGGCCTGGCTGTCGCCCTCGGCTGGGCTGTCGCTCGCGGCCCGGCTGCCGCCGTCTCCTGCCCGGTCGCCGCCCTCGGCCCCGCTGTCGCTCGCGGCAGGCTCGCCGCTCACCGCCGGTGCGCCGTGCCGGGCCGGAGCGTCGCCCGGCGTCGATGCGTCGTCCCGGGCCGGATCGACGTCCTCCGCCTGGCCGCAGCTCGCGGGCCGGTAACCGCTGTCGGCGGGGCTGCCGGTGACCATCGGCGCGCCGCCGGTCGCCGGGGCGCTGTCCGCCGCCGTGGGCTCGCTGCCGGCGGGCGGAGCCCCCGCCGTGCCCGGCTTGCCGGGGCCCGTCGAGCGGGCCGTCCCCGCCGTCAGGGCGGCGCGGATGGCGTTCAGTTCCCCTTCCAGCTCGGCGGGCTCGGGGAAGTCGTCGTCCCGTTCCAGCAGGACGCCGGGCGGCGTGACGCGGGACGCGAGGTCGGTCAGGATGTCGAGCACCGCGCGCGGCACGGGGTGCGCGTGGCTGTCGTGCCAGACGCCGTCGCGTTCGACCCCGCCCGCGACGTGCACGTACGCGATGGCCTCCACCGGCAGCGCCGCGAGCGCCGCCGCCGGGTCCTCGCCCCGGTTGACGTGGTTGGTGTGCAGGTTGGCCACGTCGACGAGCAGCCGTACGCCGGTGCGTTCGACCAGTTCGGACAGGAACTGCCCCTCGGTCAGCTCCTCGCCCGGCCAGGAGAACAGCGCGGCGATGTTCTCCACGGCCAGCGGCACCGGCAGGGCGTCCTGCGCGATCCGCACGTTCTCGCAGAGCACGTCGAGCGCGTCCCGGGTGCGCGGCACGGGCAGCAGATGGCCCGCCTCCAGCGGCGGGGACGCGGTGAGCTCGCCGCCCGCCCGGACGAACGCGATGTGCTCCGTGACGAGGGGCGCGCCGAGCGCCGTCACCCGCTCGGCGAGCGCCGCAAGCCGCCCTGGATCGGGGCGCTCGGCTCCGCCGAGGCCGAGGGAGACGCCGTGCGGGATCACGGTCACGCCCCGCTCGCGCAGCCGCAGCAGCGACTCCGGCAGGTGGCCGGTGCAGACGTTCTCCGCCACCGCCTCCACCCAGTCGATGCCCGGCATGGCCTCCACGGCGTCCGCGATCTCCGGCCGCCAGCCGATGCCCGTCCCCAGTCGCGGCATGCCCGCACCCCCTCCTCCGGATGACGGGGGTATGGCCCCGCGGTGCGGCCCCGAACCCTGGCCGGCGAGCGTTCAGAGCAACATTTGAGGTTCCCCGCGGTCGCCGCCCGACCCCCGGCGGCTACCGGCGCAGCGCGGGATGGTCGGCGACGACCGTGCAGGAACCGGGGGCGATCTCTGTGAATCCGGCGTCGCGGACCACCGGCAGGCCGCTGGTGGTGAGCCCGGGCCAGTCGCCGGGGGCCGCGGTGCGCACGGACAGCGGGAAGCCCTCGTCGCGCCAGGCGGCACGGGCCTCGGGGGACAGGGCCCACCAGGCGAGCTGGGCGCCGTGGCCGGCCTGGGCCATCGTCTTGCCCGCCGACATCTCCAGTTCCGGGTTGAGCCACAGCACGGGCCGGGCGCGGTCGGCGCCGGCCGGCGGTTCCGGATCGTCCAGCTCCGTCCCGGACACCTGCAGCTTCGCCAGGTCCTTGGGCCAGCCGTCCAGCGGGACCGGCGGGAAGACCCGCACCTCCGCGGACTCCCCGGTCAGCGTGATGCCGGGCAGCGCCTCGGCCCGCCGCCACTCCGCGCCCCTGGCCCGCCGCACGACCTTGCGGATCCGGGCGTCCTCCCAGTTCCGCACGGCCTCCGCCCACTCGCCGTCCCCGACGGCCCGGTCGTCGCCGAGCATCAGCAGCACCGCGCGGGCGGCGGTCTCCAGGGCGTCGGTACGGGCGGGCGGAGCGCTCTTCTCGATCCGCACGACGAGCGGCAGCACGAACTGCGGCGCCTCGTCGCGCGGGGTGCGCTTGGTCTGGAAGGGGCTGTCACCGGGGGCGGCTGGGGCATGACTCACAAGGGCCCAGCCTACGAGAAGCCCGCCGGGGGCCTCGGACGGGCCCGGCGCACCGCCCGCCGCTCAGCCGGAGCAGGCGGTGCGCTGGGCCTCCTGCCACTCGCAGCGCGGGCACAGGGTGACGCCCTTGTACGACTCCGGGTACTCCGTGGGCTCCCGGCACAGGACGCACTCGGCGTAGGGCGGAGCGTCTGCCTTCGGAGGCCTGGCGGTGTCGACGATCATGCAGTACGTCTCGTCGTCGTTGTCGGTCATGTCTCCAGCGTAGGGCGGTCACCGGTGCCCATCGGTCTCCCCGATCAGCTCGGAGACCTTCACGAACCGGTAGCCCTGCCGGCGCAGCTCCGGCACGACCGCGCGGACCACGCGCTCGGTCGTGGGGGCGGCGCTGCGGGTGCAGTGCATGACGACCACCGAGCCCGGCTTGACGCCGTCCAGGACCTGCTGGACGACCGCGTCGGCGTCCGTGGCGAACGCGTCGCCGCTCACCACGTCCCACTGCACCG
Organism: Streptomyces sp. NPDC003720; assembly: GCF_042875075.1. Taxonomy (NCBI): domain Bacteria; kingdom Bacillati; phylum Actinomycetota; class Actinomycetes; order Kitasatosporales; family Streptomycetaceae; genus Streptomyces; species Streptomyces sp. NPDC003720. The sequence continues at coordinate 409,228 of NZ_JBIANZ010000006.1, read as the reverse complement.
CGGTGACCCCGGTCGGGCCGAGCGCCCGCAGCGCCTGGCGGTCGTAGCAGCCGCCCGGGAAACGGAAGTACGGCATCGGGTGCGGCACGCCCGCCGCGCGCAGGGAGGCGTACGCCCGCTCTACCTCCTTGCGCATCCCGTCCGCGCCGACCGTCGGCAGGCCGTAGCAGTCGCCGGTGAACGCGTAGTGGCTGTAGGAGTGGTTGGCCACCTCGAACTGCGGATCGTGGCCGAGTGTGCGGGCCTGGGCCGGGTACTGCTCGGCCCAGCGGCCGGTCATGAAGACGGTCGCCGGGACCTTCAGCAGGCGCAGGGCGCCGATGAGATCCGGGTTGTCGAAGTGCTCGCCGGAGGCGGCGCGGGGCCCCTCGTCGGCGGTCATGTCGGCGTCGAAGGTCAGCGCCACGGTCTTGCCGAGGTTGCGCGGGCCGTGCTCGAACACCGGGGTCAGGCCGCCCGGGCCCGGGGCGAGGGTCGGGGGCCGGGAGGCGGACGGGGATGTGGAGGGGGCCGGGTTGGCGTGGGCCGGACGGGCCGGCCCGGGGCTGCCCGCGGTACCGCAGGCGGCGAGGGCCGCGCCGAGGGCGCAGCAGGCGGTGAGGCGGCGTAGAGATGCGATCACCGTATGAAAATAGGATTTATCGGACGGTTTTCAGTTCATATGACTAATGACGCTCCGATGGAGTCACCCGGGCGGCGGGAGCACTTCACAGCTCCCGCTCCTCCAGCGGCCGCACCGCCGGGCCCTGGATGACCCGGCCGTCGACGCCGAAGCGCGAGCCGTGGCAGGGGCACTCCCAGGCCTGCTCGGCCCCGTTGAAGGCGACCAGGCAGCCGAGGTGGGTGCAACGGGCCGACAGCGCGTGCAGGGCGCCCTCCTCGTCACGGCGCACGGCCAGGTGCCTGCCGCCGACGCGGACCACCGCGCCCTCGCCGGGCGCCAGGTCGTCCGGGGAGGCCGGCGGGCGCAGCCGGTCGCCCACGAAGTGCCAGGCCACCTCGGCCTGGGTCTTCAGCAGTGACGGCGCCTCGCGCAGCACCGACTTCACCCGCCGCGGGTCGTACAGGTCGCTCCACGGGCGGTCCTCGCCCGTGATCAGCGCCGTCAGCAGCAGCCCGGCCATGATGCCGCCGCTCAGCCCCCAGCCGCCGAAGCCGGTGGCGACGTAGGTGTGACGGGCGCCGGGGTGGAACGGGCCGACCAGCGGCACGGTGTCGGTGGAGTCGTTGTCCTGCGTGGCCCAGGCGTACTCCAGGTCCACCCCGGGGAAGTGCTTCTCCGCCCACTCGGCGAGCCGGCCGAAGCCCGCCGCGGGATCGCCGGTGCCCGGCGTGAAGTGCTCACCGGTGACGGCGAGCAGCCGCTGCCCGTCCTCGCCGTACGGCGCGGTGCGCACCGAGCGGGTGTTCTCCTCCGGCGTGATGTACATGCCCCCGGGGTCGGGCCCGTCGCCCAGCGGACCGGCGACGACCAGTTCGCGGCGGGGGGAGAGGCGGGAGAAGAGCATCGCCCGGTCGAAGACCGGGTAGTGGGTGGCGATCACCACGTCCCGCGCGGTCACCGCACGGCCCGACTCGGTGGTCAGCCGGCAGGGCTCGCCGCCCTCCGCGAGGCCGACGACCCGGGTGTTCTCGTAGACCTGCCCGCCGCGCGCGACCAGGTCGGCCGTCACGGCCCGCAGGTACTTCAGCGGATGGAACTGCGCCTGCCCGGCGACCCGTACCGCGCCCGCCACCGGGAACGGCAGTCCGGTCTCCGTGGTGAACGAGGCGTCCAGCCCCGCCTCCCGCGCGGCCTCCGCCTCCGCCCGCACCTCGGCCACCCGCTCGCCGTCCCGTACGAACGTGTACGCGTCCCGGGCCTCCCACTCGCAGTCGATGCCCAGCCCGGTCACCAGCGCGGCCGCGTGCTCGATCGCCTCCGACTGGGAGCGGGCGTACAGCCGCGCGCCCTCGGGGCCGCGGGTGCGCCGCAGCCGGTCGTAGACCAGGGTGTGCTGCGCGGTCAGTTTCGCGGTGGTGTAGCCGGTGACCCCGGCCGCCACCCGGCCGGCCTCGAGCACCGCCACCCGCAGCCCGGCCCGGGTCAGCTCGTGGGCGGTGCTGAGCCCTGCCATGCCCGCGCCGACGACGGCGACGTCGACGTCGATGTCGTCCGTCAGAGCGGGGTGGGACGGCCCGGGGGCGGTCCGCAGCCAGTACGAGTCGGTGACCTGTCGCATCTCGCGCATGGCCGCCGGGTACCCAGCCCGGCCCGGCTCACGTCCCGCTCACGTCCCGCTCGCCCCGCTCACGTCCCGCTCGCCCCGCTCACGTCCCGCTCGCCCCGCTCACGTCCCGCTCGCCCCGCTCACTTCTCCTCGGGCTGCCGCGGCGCCTGGCGCTGCCCCGCGTCGCCGTTGGGGGTGGGCAGTTGCCCGAGCTGGTGGCCCCTCTCCAGGAAATGCAGCAGCTCCACCGGGATGGGCAGCACCAGGGTGGAGTTCTTCTCGGCCGCCACCGCCATCACCGTCTGCAGCAGCCGTAGCTGGAGCGCGGCCGGGGTCTCGGACATCTGCTCGGCGGCCTCGGCGAGCTTCTTGGAGGCCTGCAGTTCGGCGTCCGCGTTGATGATCCGGGCCCGGCGCTCCCGGTCGGCCTCGGCCTGGCGGGCCATCGACCGCTTCATGGTGTCCGGCAGGGACACGTCCTTGATCTCGACCCGGTCCACCTGGACGCCCCAGCCGACGGCCGGACTGTCGATCATCAGCTCCAGACCCTGGTTCAGCTTCTCCCGGTTGGAGAGCAGATCGTCCAGGTCGCTCTTGCCGATGATCGAGCGCAGCGAGGTCTGCGCCATCTGGGACACCGCGAACTTGTAGTCCTCGACCTTCACCAGGGCGCTCGCCGCGTCGACCACCCGGAAGTAGACGACGGCGTCCACCCGCACGGTGACGTTGTCCCGGGTGATGCCCTCCTGGCCGGGGACCGGCATGGTCACGATCTGCATGTTCACCTTGTGCAGCCGGTCCACGAACGGGATCACGAGCGTCAGGCCCGGCTCGCGCACCTCGCCCATGACCCGCCCGAGCCGGAAGAGCACACCCCGCTCGTACTGCTTGACCACACGCGCCGCCATCGCGAGGTAGACGACGCCGACGGATGCGGCGGCCACGGCCGCCCCCAGCAGCTCCTGGAGCATGATGACCTCCTCACCGAGAGGCCTGCCTTTTGTCCGCTGCTGCAACCATATGCCCGCGTTCGGGCGGAAGCCATGGGCCGGACGGCCGGGGTCCCGGACCGGGGCGCCGAGGGGCGGCGCCCCGGTCCGGGAGCGGTGGCCGCGGGCTCAGGCCGCCGGCGCCGCGGCCTGCTCGTCCGGCGCGGACCGCGCGGCCGGCAGGGCCGGCGCGGTGACCCGGACCGGCTCGGTGCCGGCCGCGCTGTGCCGTTCGGCCCAGTTCTCCAGGGCCTTGCGGCAGGCGTGGTCCAGGTGGTGCAGGCCGGACAGGTCCAGCCGCACCGGACGGTCCTGGGGCAGCGACTCCAGGCTGTCGAGGATCTTCGGCAGCCGCAGGAAGGTCGCGTTGCCCGACAGGTGCGCCTCGACCGGGCCCGCGCCCTTGTCGACGACCTCCAGCCTGAGGTGGGAGGCCTCCCAGGCCGTCTTGACGACCGCCAGGGCGAGTCCGACGAGTACGCCCTCGAACATGCTGACCGCCACGATCGACACCGCGGTGACGCCCAGGATCAGCGCCTCGCCCCGGTGCTCGCGCCACAGCGCGCCCAGCGCGCGCACCGGCACCAGCTTGGCCCCGGCGTGGATCAGGACGCCGGCGAGGGCGGGGATCGGGATGAGGGCGAGCACGCCCGGCAGCAGCGCGGCGAACAGCAGCAGCCACACGCCGTGCAGCACCCGGGACGCCTTGGTGCGGGCGCCCGCCTGCACGTTGGCCGCGCTGCGCACGATCACCGCGGTCATCGGCAGCGCGCCGAGCAGCCCGCACACCGTGTTGCCGGCGCCCTGCGCGATCAGCTCCCTGTCGTACGCGGTGCGCGGCCCGTCGTGCAGCCGGTCCACGGCAGCCGCGCTGAACAGCGACTCGGCGGACGCGATCAGCGCGAACGCGACGACGGTGCCGAGCAGCGCGGGACCGGCCAGGCCGGTGAACGCGCTCAGCGGCGGCGGCTGCACCGAGCCCAGCAGCCCCTTCACCTCGACGGTCGCCACCGGCAGGTCCAGCACGGCCGCGGCCGCCGTGGCCAGGCCGACCGCGGCGAGCGGACCGGGCACCGTACGGACCCGGGCCGGCGCGAGCCGCCACAGCACCAGGACCGCGACGGTGCCCGCGCACAAAGCGAGCGAGGCGAGCGCCGGTCCGTCGCCGAGGGCGGCCACGAACGCCCGGGGGACCCCGGCCACCTTGCCCAGGCCCGAGTCGGGGGCCTTGGCCGCCATGGCCGGATACAGCTGGCCGGCTATCAGGACCAGCCCGATTCCGGCCAGCATGCCCTCGACCACGGAGACCGAGATCGCCCGGAAGTACCGGCCGAGCCTGAGCGCGCCCATGAGCACCTGGAGCAGGCCGGTGGCGAGCACGATCACGCCGAGCGCCGGCAGCCCGAACTCCTTGACCGCCTCGAAGACCAGCACGGTCAGTCCGGCGGCCGGCCCCGACACCTGCAGGCTGCTGCCGCGCATCAGCCCGGTGACGAGGCCGCCCACGATGCCGGTGACGAGTCCCAGCTCGGCCGGCGCCCCGGAGGCGACGGCCACGCCCACGCACAGCGGCAGCGCGACCAGGAAGACGACGAGGGAGGCGGCGAAGTCCCGCCGCAGATGGGGGAAGCGGGATATGAGCGTCGGCTTAGTCATGGGCGCGCTCACAGGGCTTCGAAGGTGTCGGTCTGCGGGCGGTGCGTCCGTACGGCGCCGGTGTGCACCTCGTAGTACCAGGCGTGCAGGTCGATCCGGCCCTGCGCCAGCCTCCGCTCGACGCACGGGTACGAGCGCAGCCGCAGCAGCTGGGTGAGGACGTGGCTCTGGACGCCCTCGGCCACCTCCGGGTCCTCCGGGGCGCCGGCCGGGCGCGCGGCGGCGTGCGCGAGCCAGTCGCGCACGGCGGGTACGGAGGTCAGGTCGTCGCCGCGCACCAGCGCGCCGACGGCGCCGCAGTGCGAGTGGCCGCAGACGACGACGTCTCGGACGCCGAGCACCTCGACGGCGTACTCGATGGTGGCGGCCTCGCCGGTGGGGCGCTGCGAGGCGTAGGGCGGGACGATGTTGCCCGCGGTACGGAGCTCGAACAGCTCGCCGGGGCGGGCGCCCGTGATCAGGGCCGGGACGACCCGGGAATCGGAGCAGGTGATGAACAGGACCTGCGGGGACTGGCCTTCGGCGAGCTCGGCGAACTCCTCAGGGCGCTGTCCGAACGTACGGGCGTTGTCGATGAGGGGCTGCATGCGTGTGGACTCCTCCTGGCGCGCCGCACCGGCGCGTCGGGCTTGCACGACGGTCGTGGGGGGACGAGCCGGCTCTCCTCAGCGGCGGAAGACCTGAAGTGCCGCGGGGGAGTGGGCTCCGGAGGATCTCGTGGTGCGGTGCGGGTCACCGGCCGGGGTCGGTGACCGCGGGGCGGCCGTCCGCCGGGGTATGAGCGGGTGCTCCCGCGCGCACCCGGCGGCGGGCGCGCGGTGCCGGTCCCGGGTGTGCGGGGTGCCGGTGGGTTCCTTCGGGCGGCCCGGCTCGCGGAACGGGTCCGCCTGCTCGGCCGGCCGCTGCGCGGAGGACGTCATTCCGGTCCAGGCGTTGGCCTGTGCCTCACCGACGGTGTGCGCGGCTGCGAAGTTTCCCGCGAATGTGAAGAACTGGAGCGCGAGCAGGGCGGCGGTGAGGAAGGTGAGGGTGGTCCGGGCTGTCCTGCCTCGGAACATGCGGCCCCCCTCCGGAAGTTCACACCTCTTGCGCGCGCCAACCGTTGGTCAACGGATGGTCAAGAAACACGTTAGCCCCGCGGAGTCCTTTGCAGGGTCAACCGGGTGTTGAGTGCGCAAGAGAGCGTGAAAAAAGCGGGTCCGATGGCGTGAACCGGCTCTTGACCGGCCGCCGCCCGATCGCATATCGGGCGGCCGTGGGGCGACGGGCTACGGGGTGACGAGGCCCTTGGCGTCCCGGGCCAGCGCGGTGAGCCGGGATATCGCGCGGAAGTACTTCTTGCGGTAGCCGCCGTTCAGCATCTCCTCGCTGAACAGCCGGTCGAACGGCAGCCCCGAGGCCAGCACCGGGACCTCACGGTCGTACAGCCGGTCCGCCAGCACCACAAGGCGCAGCGCCGTCGACTGGTCCGGCACCGGCGCCACGTCGGTGAGGCACACCGCGCTCAGCCCGTCCGTCAGCGCGCCGTACCGGCTCGGGTGCACCTTCGCCAGGTGCTCCAGCAGGTGCGGGAAGTCGTCGAGCGAGGCGCCGGGCGTGGCGTACGCGGCCTTCGTCACCTGCTCGTCGGTGAACGGCGCCGGCGCCTCGGGCAGACCCCGGTGCCGGTAGTCCTCGCCGTCGATCCGCAGGGCGCGGAAGTGGGCGGACAGGCCCTGGATCTCGCGCAGGAAGTCCGCGGCGGCGAACCGGCCCTCGCCGAGCTTGCCGGGCAGCGTGTTGGAGGTGGCGGCGAGCGCGACGCCCGCCTCGACCAGCCGGCCGAGCAGCGTGGAGACCAGCACGGTGTCGCCCGGGTCGTCCAGCTCGAACTCGTCGATGCACAGCAGCCGGTGGTTGCTGAGCGTCTGCACCGTCTGCTGGAAGCCGAGGGCGCCGACCAGGTTGGTCAGCTCCACGAAGGTGCCGAACGCCTTCAGCGCGGGCTCGGCCGGGGTGGCGTGCCACAGGGAGGCGAGCAGATGGGTCTTGCCGACGCCGTAGCCGCCGTCCAGGTAGACCCCGCGGGGGCCCGCCGGGGTCTTCGGCGCCTTCGCCCGGCCGAGACCGAGGAAGCCCCGCTTGCCGGCGCCCGTGGCGTGCGCGCCGCCGAGCCCGGCCGCGAAGCCCTCCAGCACCCGCACGGCCTCGGTCTGGCTGGGCTGGTTCGGGTCCGGGATGTAGGTGGCGAAGCGCACCGAGTCGAAGCGCGGCGGCGGCACCATCTCGGCGACCAGCCGGTCCGCGGGGACGTGCGGCTCGCGGGCGGCGAGGGAGAGCGGGCCCGCGTCGGTCAGGGGGCTGGAGCCATGGGCTGCGGTGGAGGACGACACGGTTACCCATGCTAAGCGCCGTGTCACACTGCACGACATGCGACGCCTGTTCCCTGTGACCGACGAAACACCAGACCAGGCCCGGGAGTGGAGCCTCGCCGAGCTGGCCGCCGCCTACGCCTATCCGGAGCCCGCCCCCGGCGCCCCGGCGCCGTGGCTGCGCGCCAACATGGTCTCCACCCTCGACGGCGCCGCCCAGCACGAGGGCCGCTCCCAGCCCATCTCCAGCGCGGCCGACATGCGCGTCTTCGGCACCCTGCGCGCGCTCGCCGACGTGATCGTGGTCGGCGCGGAGACGGTACGGCAGGAGGGTTACCGCCCGGCACGCGCGCGTGCCGAGTTCGCGGCGGCCCGGCAGGCCGCGGGCCAGGGTCCGGCCCCGGCGATCGCCGTGGTCACCGCCGGCCTGGAGCTGGACTTCTCCCTGCCGCTGTTCACCTCGCCCCTGGTGCCGACCCTCATCCTCACCGGCGCCGCCGCGGCCCCCGACCGGGTCGCCGCCGCGGAGAAGGCCGGCGCCCGGGTGGTCGTCGCCGGTGAGGGCATGGGCGTCGAGCCCGCCCGCGCGGTGAACGCCCTCGCCGGCCTCGGGTACACCCGGCTGCTCACCGAGGGCGGCCCCCGGCTGCTCGGCCAGCTGGTGGCCGCCGGGGTCCTGGACGAGCTGTGCCTGACCGTCTCGCCGATGCTCACCGCCGGTGACGCGCAGCGCATCACCGGGGGGCCGTCCGTCGCCGTCCCGCGCCGCTTCGGCCTGGTGTCCCTGCTGGAGGAGGAGGGATTTCTCTTCAGCCGGTACGCCCGGTCCTGAACGCGACGGAACGCACCGTTCCGTTCCGCTCCCGGGCGGGCGGACCGGGGCCGACCGGTGTGATCCGCCGGACAGCCCCCAAGTCCGGTCTAGCGGTGCGATCACGGGGCAGGATGGTTTCCGCAGGGCCCTGCAGGGCCCACGGGAGGAGAGAGGCGCCGGGTGTTCACTAGCGTTCTGATGATCGAGAAGGCCTTGTCGTCGGTCGACGTGGAGTTCGTCACCACCCTGCACGGGGACGAGCCGGTCTCGTTCCACGTGCTTCTCCAGCCGCGCGGAGACCAGGACCGCCTGCTGCGGGCCATCGACGACATCGCGCTCGGCGAACTGGACGATGCCGTCCGCGAGGGCAGGACGCCGGAGGGCGAGGCGGCGAAGGAGCCCGCCGAGAAGGCGCTGGCGGTCTCCCTGCGGGCGCTGCGCGCCGCGGGCAGCGCGGCGCAGGGACGGCTCGTCGAGGACCATCCGCTGGACGCGCTCAAGAGCCTCGTCGGCGAGGTGGGCGCGGACGAGGTGATCGTGCTGACCGCTCCGCACTACGTGGAGGAGTTCTTCCACCGCGACTGGGCCTCCCGGGCCCGGCACAAGGTGGGCGTGCCGGTGCTGAAGCTCTTCGCGCACGGCGAGGACTGACCCTCGCGCACGGCGAGGACCGACCCTCGCGCAGGGCGAGGACCGGCCCGGCGGCGGCCGGGTCCGGCGCCGGGGTCCTGCCCGCCTGCGCGGGCGGCCGGGCGCGAGCGCATAGGCTAGACACGCTCAGCCCGTACCGGATCTTGGGAGAAACGCGCATGGCACCCGGACTTCCTGCCGCCATGGACCGACCGCACTTCATCGGCATCGGCGGCGCCGGGATGTCGGGGATCGCCAAGATCCTCGCCCAGCGCGGCGCCGAGGTGGCCGGCAGCGACGCCAAGGAGTCGGCGACCGCCGAGGCGCTGCGCGCCCTCGGCGCGACCGTGCACATCGGCCACGCCGCCGGGCACCTCGCCGACGACGCGAGCTGTGTCGTGGTCTCGTCCGCGATCCGCGCGGACAACCCGGAACTGCTGCGCGCCGCCGAGCTGGGCATCCCGGTGGTGCACCGCTCCGACGCGCTCGCCGCGCTGATGGAGGGGCTGCGGCCGATCGCCGTGGCCGGCACCCACGGCAAGACCACCACCACGTCCATGCTGGCCGTCTCCCTGGGCGAGCTGGGCCTGCGGCCGTCGTACGCCATCGGCGGCGACCTGGACGCCCCGGGCTCCAACGCGCTGCACGGCGAGGGCGACATCTTCGTCGCCGAGGCCGACGAGTCGGACCGCAGCTTCCACAAGTACGCGCCCGAGGTCGCCATCGTCCTCAACGTCGAGCTGGACCACCACGCCAACTACGCCTCGATGGACGAGATCTACGAGTCCTTCGAGACCTTCGCCGGCCGCATCGTGCCCGGCGGCACGCTGGTGATCTCCGCCGACCACGAGGGCGCCCGCGAACTCACCCGGCGACTGGCCGGCACGGTGAGGTGCGTGACCTACGGCGAGGCCGAGGACGCCGACGTGCGGGTGCTCTCCATCGTCCCGCAGGGACTGCGGAGCCGGGTGACCGCGGTGCTCGACGGGCAGGAACTGAGCTTCACCGTCTCCGTCCCCGGCCGGCACTACGCCCTCAACGCCGTCGCCGCCCTCGCCGCGGGCGCCGCGCTCGGCGTACCGGCCGCCGGCCTCGCCTCCGCGCTCGCCGCGTACACCGGCGTCAAGCGCCGGCTGCAGCTCAAGGGCGAGGCGTCCGGGGTGCAGGTCATCGACTCCTACGCGCACCACCCCACCGAGATGACCGCCGACCTGGAGGCGATGCGCGCCGCCGCCGGCGACGCGCGCATCCTCGTCGTCTTCCAGCCGCACCTGTTCTCCCGCACCCAGGAGCTGGGCAAGGAGATGGGCCAGTCGCTGACGCTCGCCGACGCCTCGGTCGTGCTGGACATCTACCCGGCCCGCGAGGACCCGATCCCCGGCGTGACCAGCGAGCTGATCATCGAGGCCGCGCGCGCGGCCGGCGCCGACGTCACCGCCGTGCACGACAAGGCGGAGATCCCCGCGGTGATCGCGGGAATGGCGAAGCCCGGTGATCTCGTTCTCACCATGGGCGCGGGCGACGTGACCGACCTGGGCCCGAAGATCCTGGACCGCCTGTCGCAGCAGTGAAGGGGCTGAGGCTCATGTCGTACAGCGTCGAGAAGCCGGACGAGCAGTGGCGGGCGGAGCTGACACCGGCCGAGTACCGCGTGCTGCGCCAGGCCGGCACCGAGCCGGCCTTCACCGGTGAGTACACCGACACCAAGACCAAGGGCGTCTACTCCTGCCGCGCCTGCGGCGCCGAACTGTTCACCTCGGACACCAAGTTCGCGTCGCACTGCGGCTGGCCGTCCTTCTACGACCCCAAGGACAGCGACGCCGTCGAGCTGATCGAGGACCGCTCCCACGGCATGGTCCGCACCGAGGTGCGCTGCGCCCGCTGCGGCTCCCACCTCGGCCATGTCTTCGAGGGCGAGGGGTACCCGACCCCGACCGACCAGCGGTACTGCATCAACAGCGTGTCGCTGCGGCTGGCGCCGGACGAGGACTGACCGGCCCCGGCCGGCCGCGCCCGCCCGCCCGCACCCGGCCGGGTGCGGGCGGGTTCCGCTGCCCTGCGGCGCACAACGCGGCGGGGTGCTTCGGCGGCTCGGGGTCGCCGTCGGTGCAAGTCCTGTCGCGCCGGGGAGCCGGGTGCCGGCTGGCCGGAACATCCCGGTTTGAGATTCTGGGCGTGTGGCTGGCCGGCGCCGGTCATCTGCCGCCCCTGCTGATCGGCCCGGACGGCGCGGCGGCACTGCTGCCGGTGCCGGTCGGGCCGCCGCTCGGCACCGGCCTCGGCGGATACGAGTCGGTCACCCACCCGGCCGCCCCCGGGCAGACGCTGCTGCTGTTCACCGACGGCCTTGTGGAACGCCGCGGCGAGGACATCGACCGCTCCCTGGCCCGTCTGGCCGGCCTGCGCTTCCCGGCCGGCCAGGACATCGAGGCCGTACTGGACACCGTCCTGACCGGACTGGACGCCCGGCACGCGGAGGACGACGTCGCCGTCCTCGCGGCCCGGCCGCACCCGCGCCGCCCGCCCGGTGAACCGCCGTACGGGACAAGGGCGTCGAGGTGACCGGAGGCCCGCCCAGGATGGCCATTTGTGGTGCTCCCGGCGGGCGGCCATCTTCCGCAACCCGATCGATTGAGCAACCATGAAAGGGGACGGGTGTGCTGTCGTCAAAAGGGGGACGAGCCGTGGATCTGTCGGCACCCGATGTCGAGACCGAGTTGGTGGATCTCTCGGAAGTGCCGTTGGCGGCAGTCGGCTCCCTGGAGTCCGCGGGTCTGACCACGGAGGCGCGGCGCCTGCTCGAACGCGTCGACGATCCGCCGACGCTGGGCGACGCGTCGAACGCCAACTGCAGTGAAGCTGCCATGTCCTGAACCGGTCCATGGTGAGGAGAGCCATGTTGGACGGAGGACCCACCTCCCGCGACGGAGAGAACGGGTCCGGTCCGGGCCCGCACCCCGCCGGGGCACGGCACCGGCTGAAGTCCGGGCACTTCCTGCGACTCGCTCGGGGCGGCGGCGGCCGGGACGCCGTCGCCGCCCTCCGTTCGGCCCAGCGCAGCCGCCGGCTGGTGCTGCTGCGGGTACTGGTGGAGGCCGTGGACGGGCACGGCCCGGAACCCGGGACGCTGCCCCCGGCGCAGGCGGCCTGGGACCTGCTGGCCAGGGCCGAGACGGCCGACCCGGCGGCCGTGGAGGCCGTCCTGCTCCACCCGAGCGTGGGCAGCTGGCTGGCGCGCACCCTGCGGGGCCTGCGCGCCGAGGCCGGCCGGGACCGCCCGCGCGCGGCCCTGCGGGACGCCGGGCACGTGCACTGCGTCGCCGCGGCGGCGGCCCTCGGAGCCGGCGTGCCCTTCCGTACTCCCGTCCCGCTCACGGACGACGCCGTGATGTTCCCGTCCCTGGGCTGCGCGAGGTTCGACCGGACCCCCGCCGAACCCGTCGCCGTGGCCTACCGGGACGAGGCGGGCGCCGGTGTGCGCTGCTCCTCGGGCACCGTCCCGTTACCCGGCGACCTCACCCGGGACGCCCCCGGCTGGTGGGCGCTGCGGCGTCTGGGGTCGCCCGGCGCCGGGCCGCGCGCCGCGCCGCTGCTGGACGACCTGGACCCGTGGCGGCACTTCCTGCGCCGCCTGCCCGTCGAACGGCTCGACGACGCGGAGGCGGCCCACTGGCAGAGCCTCTTCGAGGCCGCCTGGCCCCTGGTCGCCGGACAGCGCCGCATCGACCCCGAGGGGATCGCGGCCTGTCTGCTCGCCATCACCCCCCTGCCCGACCGCAGCCCCGCCGACGTCTTCAGCGGCAGCGACCCCGAGGCGTACGGGGGAGTGCTGATGACGAAACCGGCCACACCGGCCGAGCTGGCCGTGGCCCTGGTCCACGAGGCGCAGCACAGCAAACTCAGCGCGCTGATGGACATGACCGCACTGCTGCGCGGCGGTCTCGAGGAGACCCACTACGCGCCCTGGCGCGCCGACCCCAGGCCGCTGCGCGGGATGCTGCACGGGGTGTACGCCTTCCTGGGCGTGGCCACCTTCTGGCAGACCGTCCGCGAGCGGCCCGGCCTCACGGACCCTGAACGCGCGTCGGCCGACCTGGAGTTCGCGCTGCGCCGGGGACAGGTCGAGGAAGGGCTGCGCACCCTCTGGGCCGGGGCGGACCTCACCGCGGCCGGTGAGCACTTCCTGCGCGGCGTCGAGGAGTCCCTCACCGCCCTGCTGAAGGAACCCGTGCCCGCGGCGGCTGCCTCGGCCGCCCAGGAGGCCCGCGACGACCACCGGATCGTCTTCCGGCTCTCCCAACTGCAGTGCGACACCGGGCAGATCGAGGCCTGGGCCGACACGGTCGCCGACGGCGCGCCGCCACCGCGCCGCCTCCCCGGCGCCCGCCCGCGTACGGCGCCGGTCGCGGCGGAGATCCGGACCCGGCTGGTGCGCATCCGCGTCCGCGACCCGGAGCGCTTCGCACGGCTGCGCGCGGACCCGGCGGCCGTCGGGGCCTCGGACACGGACCACGCCTGGGCCGCCGGCGACCGCGGCCGGGCCCTCACCGGCTACCGCCGGCAGGTGGCCGAGCACCCCGGCGACCCGGTCGCCTGGGCCGGTCTGGCCCTCAGCCTCCCCGCGGGCCCGTCCCGCGACGCCCTGCTGCACCGCCCCGAACTGGTGGCCGGCGTGCACCGCGAACTGCTGCGCCGGGGCCGCCCCGAGACCCCGGAGACCGTCGCCGCCCGCATCGCGCGGGCGGCGGACCTCACCGGCCGGCCCGTCTGACCGGACGGGCCGGCCGGGCCCCGCCGGGCGGCGGCCCGGCGGGGCGGGTCAGCGGTGGACCTCGACGTCGCAGTCCGCGCGCATGCCGCGGGCGCAGCCCACGGTGGCGGGGTGGCTGTTGCCGAGGACGGAGCGGTAGCGCTCCAGCGTGGCGGTGTGCAGGCGCTGGGCCTCCTCGGCGCGGCCGAGTGCGCGCAGGTCGAGCGAGAGGTTCATCGAGCAGGCGAGGGTGGCCGGGTGGTCGTCGCTCAGCCGGGCCTGGCACTGGGGGAGGGTGCGTTCGTCGATCGCGAGGGCCTCGGTGTAGTCGGCGAGGGCGTAGTGGTCGCTGGCGAGGTTGATGGCGATGCCCAGGGAGGCGGGGTGCTCCTCGCCGAGCGCCGCGCAGTGCGCCGCGTAGGTGTCCTTGTCCTCGGCGAGCGCCTCGTCCACCTCGCCGATCAGCCGCCGGGTCACCGACAGGTCGGCGGCGGCGGCGAGGGCGTAGGGGTGGCGGGAGCCCAGCAGGTCGCGCAGGGTGTTCAGGCACTGGACGCCCACCGCGCGGGCGCGGTCGAGGTCGGCGTTCTGGCGCAGATCCATGGAGAGGTTGAGGACGGTGGCCGCGACGTTGAGGTTCCGCTCGCCGAACTTGCCGCGGTACAGGCGCAGGGTCTCCTCGTTCAGTTCCAGCGCGCCGGCGTGGTCGCCGGCCTTGCGGCGGGCGACGGCCAGGGTACGGGCGGCGATCAGGCTGACCGGGGCGGAGCGGTCCTTGATGACGTGCCGGACGCGCTGCAGGGTCTCCTCCTGCATCTCCCGGCTGCGCAGGTAGTCGCCGGACTCCCGAACGTCGATCGAGAGGTTGCTGGTGATGAGCAGGGTCAGCAGGGCGTCGTAGCCCAGGGAGCGGTTGGCCGCGTCCCGGGCCTGGGTGTCGATGTCCAGCGCCCGGGTGTACCGGCCGACCAGCCGGAGGGCGAGGGCGTAGTCGTTGGCGGCGGCCAGCAGCGTCGGGTCGCCGTCCTCGAAGACCCGCACGGCCCGGCGCCAGCGGTCCTCCTCCAGCTTCACCGAGGCGTCGAAGTCGCCCCTGACCTGGGTGCTCTGGGAGACCGCGCCGATCGCGGCGAGGGTGTCGGGGTGGTCCTCGCCGACGCTCTCCCGCAGCAGCCGCAGGCTTCGGTCGTTGAGTTCCGAGGCCTCCCGGAAGTGGCCCAGGGCGCGCAGCGTGTGGCCGAGGGTGCCGGCGACGTTGAGCGTCTGCAGATCGGCCTCGCCGCGCCGGCCGTTCCAGGTCTCGACCACCTCGCGGCCGTACTCGGCGCAGGTGAGGTGGTCGCCCGAGCGGTACAGGTAGCGGATGAGGTTGACCACCATGTCGCGCACCCAGCCGTCGTCGCAGTCCAGGGCGCGGGAGAACCGGGCGTGGACGAGCAGTTCGGCGTACCGGGGCCAGTTGCCGGCCGCCACGTCCAGCGGGTCGGCGTTGGCCAGCAGGATGTGGGCCGCGTGCCGCATGTCGGCCTGCTCCTGCGGGGACATGCGGCCCACCAGCACGGCCCGCACCAGGCGGTGCATCTGGATGGTGCTGTCCCGGTGGTTGATCTTGATGAGGGAGTACCGGTTGATCTCCCGGAGCGCCTCGCCCAGCCTGACCGGGCTGCGCAGCACCTGGGTCAGCTCGGCGGGCAGCTCCACGCCGCGCACGCCCACGAAGATCCGGCGGGGGATGGGCTCGGGAGCGAAGAACGAGCAGACCTGCAGGAGCTGATGGGCTCCGGGGTGCCGTTCGGCCAGCCGGCCGAGGGACATGTTCCAGGCGGCGGCGACCGGCTCCGGGTAGTCCACCGGGACCCCGGCGGCGAGCAGTTCGCTGCGCTGGGAGTCGAGGTCGGCGCGTTCGTCCTCGAAGATGTGCAGGTACTCGTCGACCGGCATCCCGGTCTCCGACAGCCAGGCGGCGGCCTGCTCCAGGGCGAGCGGCAGATTGCCCAGGGCCTGGGCGATCCGGGCCGCCTGCTCCGGCTGGAGTTCCGGGCCGCGCCGGGCGAGCAGCTCGATGCTCTCCTCGGTGGTGAACACGTCGATGTCGACCGTCCGCGCGATGCGGCCCCACTGGGCGTTGCGCGAGGTCACCAGGATCCGGCCGGTGTTCTGGGCGGGGAAGAAGCGCCGCACCGCCTCGGGGTCCTCGGCGTTGTCGAAGACCAGCATCCAGCGGCGGTAGGGGCGGCCGGAGGCCAGCGCGGAGAGCACCGTCGCGATGGTGATCTCCTGCTCGCCGCCCGTCTCCAGGCCGAGGGCCGCGCCCAGCTGGGTGAGCGACTGGCGGATCTGCTCCGGGCGCTCGGCGGAGATCCACCAGATGACGTCGTACTCCGACGCGTGCTGGTGCACGTACTCGATGGCGATCTGCGTCTTCCCGACCCCGCCCAGGCCGTGCAGCGCCTCGGGCAGCACGGCGGTCGCGCCCTCCGTGGTCAGTCTCTGGTGGAGCGCCGCGAGTTCCCTCGCCCGCCCGGTGAAACTCGGGTTCCGGGGCTGGACGTTCCACACGGCGGGATCTCCGGCCCGGCGCTCCTCCGTCGGCGGCGCGCTCCGGACGAGGGGGACTGACACTGGTGCTCCTTTTATCGAATCATCGGGTGCGTCGGGTAAGTCGCGTATGTCGGTCGGCGGCGCGTCCGCCGTGCGATCGCTCGCCGCTCCGGCTTGGGGTCGATCCGTGCCCGAATTACGGCTATTGGTCACGTTTATCACCTCAGACTGGTCGGTCTGGGCCGGAAGAGCGGAAGTGGACTGCTCCAAGCGGCTTCGGAGCACGCGCGAGGATTCCAGATAGGGGCCGCTCAGTGCCCTGGTCACCTTCACCTGAACGTGGGCGTACGGGATGAGCCGTTCGGGTAACGGCAGGTCGCCCGGAGCGGCCCGCGGGTCGTCCAGCAGCGCCCCGAGCTCCCGCAGCGGCTGCCACTTGCGGCCCAGCCGCTCCAGGGTGCTGCGCAGCAGATAACGCGTCTCGTCCCGGGACCCGGCCGCCGAAAGCATCAACTCGCGCACGCCGTCGTGGAATTCGTAGGCGACGTCCAGCTCGTCGAGCGGGTCGGCGCCGACCCTGCGCAGCAGGCCGCCCAGCATGACCTCGGCCAGTTCGCCGGGTCCGGAGCGCGTTCCGCCGGCCCGGAGGACGTGCTCCATGGTGGGGATGTTGAGCGGGATCGCGGCCAGGCGCGCGGCCAGTTCCCAGGCCGCCGGGCTCGCGTCGGCCCGGAACCGCGACACCCGCTCCATCGGGTCCCGCGGCGGCTCCGCCGCCGCCTCCGGGTCCGGGTGGCGGCCGGCGCCGGGGGAGGTCACCCACACGTCGTGCGCGCCGGCCGCCAGCCCCGTGGCCAGCCGGGCCCAGCGGCCGAGCCACGCCGGGGCCAGTTCCAGCACTGGGACGACCGCCGTGTCCGTGCCGCCGCGCACCTGCCAGGTGCTGTTGGGCGCGCCGGGCCCCGGGACGCGGACCCGGGCCAGGTGGGCGGGCAGCCCGGTGCGGTGCCACACGGGCTCGCCCAGCACGTTCACCACGGCCACCGAGGCGTGCCGGGCCCACTCCGCGAGCAGCCGGGCCGCCCGTCCGCCGCGCCAGCCGGGCCCGACGCCGTCGGTCACCAGGAACACCACCTGGCGCCCCCGGTCGGGCGGCCGCACGGTCAGCGGCGAACGCCCGACGCGCCAGGGCGGTTCGGACTCCGCCAGCCGGTCCCCGTCGAGGGTGTGCACCCGGATGTCGCGGAACGCGCCGGTGTGCCGCAGGACCTGCTCGAAGTCGGCCACCGTGCGCCGCCACACGGTCATCGACGAACTGACGTCGGCGACCAGCACGGCGTCCATCCACCGCTCGCGCAGCGGCCGGAACTGGGGGATCCAGCGGAGGCTGAGCGCCGTGGAGTCCGCGGTCGCCTCCTCGTCCAGCTCGGTCCGCGTGGCCGACGCGGTGGCCCGCTTGAAGGGGCGTAACGCCCGGGCCAGCTCACGGGACCGGATCGCGGGCCAGGCCGCCCGGTGCACCGGCGCGTGCGGACCGCCGGCGGACGGGGCGCCGTCCGGCGCCGGCCCGGCCGGGGCGCCGAGCAGCGCGTCGGCCCGCGCGGCGCCGTCCGGGTCCGGGGCGTACGCCCGCGGATCCGTCTCGCCCCGGGCGTCCTGCTCGGGCGGCGCGGGGGACGGCGGGGCGCCGTGGTCCTCCTCCGCCCCCTGGGCGTCGGCCGGCGGGGGTTCGGCCGCCTCCGGCTCGGGCCGGGGCGGAGGGCGGTCCGCCGCCCGCTCGCCGGTGCCCTCGCCCGCCCCGACGGCCAGCAGGACCAGCGCGTCGGCGATCTCGGACCACGAGGCGCCGAACGATCCGGGGTCCCCGGGGACCGGTTCGGTGCCGTCGTCTCGCGTCACGGCTCTCTCACGCCGTCGAGCCGGTGCCAGACGGCCCGCAGCAGTGCCTCCCAGTCGGCGCCACGGGAGTAGGCGCCGGACGTCGCGAGCCAGATGGAGTTGAGCAACTGGTCGGTGGCCAGGCCGTTCTCCTGCGCGCTGCGCTCGGCGAACAGGCGGATGAGCTCGGCGACCCGCGGATCGTCGTCCCGCGACCCGAGGTGCGCGGCCACGATGTCGGCCAGCCGGTCCCGCTCGGGCTCCCTGACGTGCAGATGCAGACAGCGGCGCAGGAAGGCGGGCGGGAACTCCCGTTCGTCGTTGCTGGTGACGACGACGAGCGGGAACTCCCGGCAGCGGACCCGGCCGTCCCGGATCAGGACCGTGCGGTCGGGGTCGTCGGACCGCACCTCCACCACCGGCCGGTGGCCGCGCAGCCGGGCCAGCTCGGGAATGGTGAACTCGCCCGCCTCGAAGACGTCGAGCAGGTCGTTCGGCAGGTCCATGTCGCTCTTGTCGAACTCGTCGACGAGCAGCACCCGGGGGAGCGCGTGGGGCAGCAACGCCGTGCCGAGCGGACCGAGTTCGAGGAACGCGCCGATGTCGGACGACGGCGCCCCACCGTCGCCGGACGGTGCGCCGTCGGCGGCCGCGGGCCGGGAGTCCGACGTGGCCGCCGCGTGGATCCGGCCCACGGCGTCGTAGCGGTACAGACCGGAGGAGAGGGTGGTCCGGGAGGTGACGGGCCAGCGCAGCACCCGTCCCAGCCCCAGCTCGCGGCTGATCCGGTAGGCCAGCGACGACTTGCCCGTGCCGGGGCGGCCGGTGACCAGCAGCGGACGGCGCAGGATCAGCGCCGCGTTCACCAGGTCGACCTCGGTGGGGTCGGCCACCATGCCCTCGCGGGTCGTCCCCAGTCTGCGCCGCAGCTCGGCCTCGTCCTGCGGCGGCGCGGGCGGCTCCACCGACGCCGGCGCCCCGCCGGTCCCCTCCCCGTCCGCGGAGGCGGAGGAACCCGTGAACGTCCGCCAGGGCGGGGCGGCGGGCAGTACGTCGGCCAGCTCGATGTCGTGCAGCGGCAGGCCGGTGCCCCGGTAGATCCACCACGGCCGCGGAAGGCGCGCGGAACCCGCCCCCGTGCCGTTCCCCTCGATTTGGGCAGCGCCGGTCATCGACCGTCCACCCCCTGGTCCGGTCCCGTCAACGGCTGAGGGCTCTCGACCGGCCTCGTCGGGTCGTCCCACAGGAGTACCAGATGGTGCCCCGGATGATCGTCGCGGCCGTTCAAGGAACCCCCGTGGGCTTCGGTTCGCAATTCTGTCACGGCCTCGCGGAGGCCTGAAAGGTCGCGGAGCAACGCGTTGTCGGACTGAACAACGTCCGGCGGTGTGCTCAGGTCACGTGTGTCCCGTGAATCCCAGAGGAGGGCGGGAACCCCGCACCTCAGGGCGACGAGTGCTTCCTGCGCCCCCTCGCCGCCGCCCTCCGGCGGCCGGGACAGCACGAGGCAGCCGACCGACCTGTCCCCCTTCAGCCGGGCGTCGAGAGCGGAGACGTCCCCGGGCCGCGGGTCCTCGGCCCGCCGTCCGCCCACCACCAGCGGGCGGACCAGCTCGGGGGTGTCCCGGACGGCCGCCCAGCGCTGCCGCCAGGGCCGGTACCAGCGAGGTGTCCGGCTGCGCTGCAGGCTGCGCACGACGACGCAGTACCCGACGCTCAGGTACGACACCGGATCGCTGTCCAGTTCGGTGCGGAAGCGGTGCACCGGCAGGTTGAGGTCGTCCGTGCCCAGCAGGAACTCCACGTGGATGCGGTCGGCGTCCCGGGCCCAGTCCTCGTCGGCCGCGAACACCAGCCGCTCGACCTCGCGTTCCGCCTCGGCCGCCGTCACCTCCACGCTTCCCTCCTGACGCGGACGCCAGGAGTCCGGGGCGTCCGGGTCGTAGTGGCGCCAGGAGGTGAGCAGATAGCGCCCCGGTTCCTCCCGGCGCAGCAGCCGCACCACCAGATAGGCGTTGCCCGGCTCGGGGCTGGACGCGTAGGCGGCCTGCTGCCGCAGGCTGCGCAGCTCGGTCAGCAGGGACAGGGCCTGCGCCTGGGCGTCGTTCCAGGCCCGCAGCGTGAAGCTGCGGTCGTGCGGCGCCTCGGCGGCCACGTACTCGACGAAGGCCAGGGTGGGAGGCAGCCCGTCCGGGCGGGCGTTGAGCCGGCTCAGTCCCTCGAAGGCGCTCCAGGCGTCGGGGTAGGGGGGAACCGGCCGCAGATCGGCGACCGCCCTGCGGCACAGGGCGGGCAGATTGGGCGGCGCGAGCCCGTCGAGCAGCGGCCGCAGCGACAGGACCTCGTCGACCGGCAGCGCGGGGTCGGCGAGCAGGTCGTCGGTGAGCGCCCGGATCTCGTCGACGTCCTCGCCGAACGCCCGGAGCGCCTCCAGCAGCGCCCGCATGGTCCTCGGGTTCTCCAGGCACACCGAGGCGAGCTCCAGGAGGAAGTAGTGCGCCACGTCGTACTCCCGGACCGGAGCGGGCGCGCCCAGCTCCTTGGCCATGAGCCGCAGGCACAGCGCCCTGGAACCGCGCTCCTGTAAGCTCGCACACCTGCCCAAGGCTTCCGCAAACTCCCGTACGAGTCCGAGACCGCCGCCCCCGTAGGCAGTCATCTCTCATCCCTTCGTGGCCGTGCACTCTTCCACAGCCCTCGGCCCGGGCCAAGCGGTTCCGGTGAACGCCCGGCAACTGTTCATTTTCGTCAACACGCCTGTCACTCAGATAAGTTGACGAGCCATCAAATAGCTCCGCACCTCCTCGACCGCCGGGGTCCCGGGCCACAGCGCGTCCAGCGCCTCCATCAGCGGCTCCCACCCCCGCATCGACTCGCAGGTCCGCAGCAGCGACAGCGCCTCCAGGCGGACGCTGTGCTGGCGGCTGGTGAGGACGCCGATGCCGGGCAGGGCGTCCAGGAACTGCTGCCAGGCGGCGGGTGCGCCGATGCCGGGCACGTCCAGCAGCAGCGTCGTCAGTTCACCCAGTTGCCGGGTGGACAGGGCCGCGCCCCGGGGCGTTCGCGCCGACCGCGGCGGGACGCCCGGGGTGTCCGGAGAGCCCGGGACGCCCGGGGCGTCCACGGTGCCCGGAGCGCCCGCGGCCTCCAGCGAGGCCAGCAGCTCGAAGGCGAACGCCGCCGCGTGGCGGGCGGCGACCGGCTGCCAGTGGGTGTCGTGGGCCGCGTCCTTGTCGCCCAGCAGATCGGACACGCCCCGGACAACGAGGGCCTGCACCCGGGGGTTGGTCCGGGCCGCCGTGAGCAGACCCAGCCCCTCCGTCTCCACGGCCAGCGTGTCGCCGGCGACCTCGGCGAGCAGCCTGCCGGACGCGGACTCGGCGTGCGCGACGACCTTCGAACCGGCGGCCAGGGCGCCGACGTACGCGGCCGGCGTCTCCGCGGGCGGCGGCGCGATACGGCCCTGCCAGCGCCGGTCGGCCGCGACCAGCCGGGCCCGCTGCACCAGGGCGAAGGCGGACGGCCAGGACTTGACCCGGGGCCGGAAGACGCCCCGCTCGTCCCGGCCGCTCTCGTAGCCGTACACGGTGTCCGCCACGACCACGTCCCCGAGCCGCGCGTCCTTGCGGCCGCCCGCGACCCCCACCAGGAGCAGGACCCGGGGACGCAGCCGGGCGATCGCCCGTTCGGCCAGCACCGCCGCCAACTCGTTTCCCTGCCCGGCGAGTTGGACGCCGACGGTGAGCCGGCCGTGGTGCCCGGCGAAGTGGCCGGTCTCGTGGACCGCGCCGTCGGCCGTGCGCCGGTCGCGGCCGGGTTCCAGATGACCGACGACGGCCAGGTACTCGCATTCGATCGCCGTCAGCACGAACGCGTCGACCCTCTCCGCCCGCACCGACCGCCCCCTCCCCGTGCCCGGACCCCCATGGTGAGGTATCCGCGTGACCAGGGGAACCGTCCGGACGGCACGCACTCGTCCACCGCCGTGCCGCGACGGCCGACGTCTAGACTCTCCCGGCAACGGCCGAGACTTCGCCAGAACCGAAGGGTGCGCAACCTCTTGATACGGATCGACGCAGTCACCAAGCGATACCCGGACGGCACGGTGGCCGTCGACCGGCTCTCCCTGGACATCCCGGACCGCGCGATCACCGTCCTGGTCGGGCCCTCCGGCTGCGGCAAGACGACGACGCTGCGGATGATCAACCGGATGGTCGAGCCCACCGAGGGCGCCATCCTCCTCGACGGCCGGGACATCCGGCAGCAGCCGGTCAACACCCTGCGCCGCTCGATGGGGTACGTCATCCAGAACGCCGGTCTCTTCCAGCACCGCACCATCGTCGACAACATCGCCACCGTGCCCCGCCTGCTCGGCTGGGGCAAGCAGAAGGCGCGGGCCCGGGCGGCGGAGCTGATGGAGCGGGTCGGACTCGACACCTCGCTGGCCAAGCGGTACCCGTACCAGCTCTCCGGGGGCCAGCAGCAGCGGGTCGGCGTGGCCCGGGCCCTCGCCGCCGACCCACCGGTGCTGCTGATGGACGAGCCCTTCTCCGCCGTCGACCCGGTCGTGCGCAAGGGACTCCAGGACGAACTCCTGCGCATCCAGAACGAACTGGGCAAGACCATCGTCTTCGTCACCCACGACATCGACGAGGCGATCAAGCTGGGCACGACGGTCGCCGTACTGCGGACCGGCGGCAGGCTCGCCCAGTTCGCCCCGCCCGCCGAACTGCTCAGCGCCCCCGCCGACCCGTTCGTCGAGGACTTCCTCGGCGCCGACCGGGGCATCCGCCGGCTGTCCTTCTTCACCTCCGCCGGGCTGGAGCTGCAGACCGGGCCGGTCGTCCCGCTCGACGCCGACGCCGAGCGGCTGGCCGCCGGCGGCCCGGCCCCCTACCGCCTCGTGACGGACGCCGACGGCAGGCCGCTGGGCTGGGGCGCGCCGGACGACCTCACCGCCGGGCGGATCGACCGGGACCGGCTGCTGTCGTACGGGCGGCCGTTCCGGCCCGGCACCGACTCGCTGCGCACCGCGCTCGACGGGGCCGTGCTGTCGCCGTCCGGCTGGGCCGTGGCGGTGGACGGCGAGGGGCGTGCCGTCGGCGTGGTCTCCCAGCAGGTCATCGGCGAGGCGATCCGCGCCGCCCACACCGAGGACCGCCTGGGCGACAAGGCCGGGCGATGAACGGCTTCTTCGACATCCCGAGCGACCTCCAGTACGGCTACTTCGGCCTGATCGGCCTGCATCTGCGCGAGGCGCTGCTGCCGGTGCTGGCCGGGTTGCTGGTCGCGCTGCCCGTCGCCCAGCTCTGCGTGCGGTTCCGCTGGCTCTACGCGCCCGTGTTCGGCGTGACCACGGTGCTCTACGCCGTCCCGTCGCTGGCGTTCTTCGTGCTCCTCATCGACTACACCGGCATGACCGAGACCACGGTGATGATCCCGCTGGCGGTGTACAGCCTGGTGGTGCTGGTCCCCGCGATCGTGGACGGCGTCCGCTCGGTGCCGCCGGAGACGCTGGCCGCCGCCACCGCCATGGGTCTCGGGCCCGTACGGCGCTACCTCCAGGTGCAGTTGCCCATCGCGGTGCCGGCCATCATCGCGGGCCTGCGGGTCGCCGCCGTGTCGAGCATCTCCCTCGTCAGCATCGGCATGCTGATCGGCAACCAGGGCGCGCTCGGCAACCTGCTCAACGACGCCCAGATCTACCACCGGCCGCCGCTCGCGGTGAACTCCGTGCTGACCACCGCCGTGCTGGGCATCCTCGTGGACGCCGCGCTGGTCCTGGTCCGTGCCCTGCTGACCCCCTGGATGCCGCGGAAGGGTGCCACCCGGTGAACGTATTCGACTTCGCCCACGCCTTCTTCGGCGACGGCGCCCACTGGCACGGCCAGGACGGCATCCCCACCCGGGTCGGCGAGCACATCCTGTACTCCCTGGAGGCCGTCGGGATCGCCGCCGTGATCGGGCTGCCGATCGGACTGGTGACCGGCCACCACGGGCGCGGCGGCAACGCGCTGGCGTCCATCGCCACCGCGGGCCGGGCGCTGCCCACCTTCGGCCTGCTGGTGCTGATGTTCACCTGGTTCGGCTTCGGCCTGCTGCCGGTGATGATCCCGCTGGTGGCGCTCGCCGTACCGCCGATCCTCGTCACCTCCTACGAGGCGGTCCGCTCCGTCGACCCGCCGCCGGTGGACGCCGCGCGGGGCATGGGAATGCCGGAGGCCCGGATCCTGCTGCAGGTCGAGCTCCCGGTGGCGCTCCCGCTGATCCTCAGCGGTCTGCGCACGGCGGCCATCCAGGTCGTCTCCACGGCCACCATCGCCGCCTACGTCAGCTTCGGCGGCCTCGGCCGGTACATCATCGACGGCCTGGCGCAACGGGACTACGAGAAGGTCGTCGGCGGCGCCACCCTGGTCGTCGGGATGGCGCTGGCCACCCTGGGGGTGTTCTGGGCCGTGTCCCGGATCGCGGTCTCGCCGGGGGTGCGCAGGAGCGGCTGAGCCGGGTCCGTCACGATGCGCCCCCAACCGGTCGCGGATCGAAGCCAATCGGTGACCCGGGATCACTTGACTGAGTCAGAACCGGCTGGATTGGATCGGTGAGTGACTTCCACTTACCGCATCAGCAGGTCCATCCGGAGGAACCGAGGAGCGGCCGTCGCCGCCCTCGCGGCGGCGACGGCGCTGCTGGCGGGATGCAACTCCTCCGACGGCAAGGCCGACAACCCCCTGACGGACAGCAACACGAGTGGCGACAGCGTCGTCGTCGGATCCAACAACTTCGCCGAGAGCATCCTGCTCGCGGACATCTACGGCGAAGCCCTCAAGGCCAAGGGAATCAAGGTCACTTACAAGCCGAACATCGGCAGCCGGGAGACCACCTACGGTCTGCTCAAGAACGGTTCGGTCACCGTCCTGCCGGAGTACAACGGCGCGCTGCTGGCCTACCTGGACCCGAAGGCGGCTCCCAAGACGCTGGAGGCGACCACCTCGGCGATCGAGGCCAAGCTGCACTCGAAGCTGACCCTGCTCAAGCCCTCGCCCGCCGAGGACAAGGACTCGATCACGGTCAACGCGGCCACCGCCAAGAAGTACGGCCTCACCGACAAGTCCTCGATCGCCGACCTGAAGGACGTGGCGAAGGACCTGGCCATCGGCGCCTCGCCGGAGTTCCAGACCCGCCGGCAGGGCCTGGTCGGCCTCAAGTCCGTCTACGGGCTGCAGTTCAAGTCCTTCAAGGCGCTGGACGCGGGCGGTCCGCTCACCCAGGCCGCGCTGAAGAAGAACGCCGTGCAGGCCGCGGACATCTTCACCACGGACCCGACCATCTCCAAGGAGAAGTTCGTCGTCCTGCAGGACCCGAAGAACCTCTTCGGGTTCGAGAACGTGCAGCCGCTGGTCCGCAAGGGTGAACTCTCCCAGAAGGGCGTCGACGCCCTCGACGCCGTCTCCGCCAAGCTGGACACGGCGACCCTGCTGAACCTGGACACCCAGGTGCAGTCGCAGAACAAGGACCCGCTGGACGTGGCCAAGGCCTGGCTGGAGTCCGCCGGTCTGAGCTGACCCCCGGACGCCCGGTTCCCGGCAGGCCTAGACGGGTTCCCCGGACGTCCGTACCGGTTCGCCGGCGCCCTGGGCCGCCGCCGCCCGTGCCTCCGCACGGCGCAGGCGGCGGCTCGCCCGGGCCGGCTGGTCGGGCAGCCAGCCGAAGGTGAGGCAGCTCCCGACGGCGCCGAGCAGCAGGCCGACCAGGAAGCCGCCCAGGTTCGAGGTGAGCCAGCTCCCCAGGGACAGCAGGATCCCGGTGAGGGAGTAGAAGATCCGCTGGCCCGGGCTGAAGAGGATCAGCAGACCGCAGATCGTCATCAGCGCCGGCAGCAGATAGCCCGCCAGGCCCTGCATGCCGACGTGCAGGATGACCGGGAGCGGCGCCTTCATGGTCACCAGGATCTCGACGCCGCCCAGCACCAGCAGCAGACCGCCCGCGAACGGCCGGCGCCCCCTCCACTGCCGGAAGCGGTTCACCGGGGGCAGCCGTCGGAGTCGAACCGCATGTGCAGGTTCGGCAGCTTGAACACGGCGGCGGTGGCCGCGTAGTTGTGCTGGTACAGGGCGGTGATGACGACCTTGTCGGCCTGCTGCCCGTAGACGCCCTTGGGGCCCTGGACGTCCGCCTTGTCGAAGGTGCTGGCGTCCCGGCCGATCTCGATGCCGTTGAACGTGGCGTTGCCCTTGATGTCGTCGGAGTCGATGGCCAGGTTCGACACGGCGACCGGCTTGGAGCCGCCGCCGGCGGTGAGCACGAGCTGGATGCCGCCGAGGTCGACGCTCTGGCAGAGGTTGGTCAGGGTGCCGTCCTTCACCACCGAGGTGACGACCAGCTCCTGGCCGCCCGTGTCCCCCTGGTTCGGGCTGTCCTCGATCATGTTGTCCAGCGCGCCGAACTGCTCGAAACCGGTGCCCTCCAGCTTGTCCGCGGTGACCACGAACGGCATGCCGGAGATGGCGAACTGGACGCCCAGCGCTCCTTGCGCGGTCAGGATCGCGAGGCCGGCGGCGACCAGGGTGGCCGGCACCGCCATCACGGCGGCCCTGCGCGCCCGGACCCGCCCCCGGCTGGGGCTGTCCGGCGCTCCGGGGGAATCGCTTGCCGCGTTCTCGGGGGTGCTGCCGGCGGACGACGGGTCCGGTGACGAGGTCATCTGTCTGCTCCCATGGGCGTGGATCGGTACGGATCGGGCTCCAGTGGTGCGCTGTCCTGGCGCGGACGGGGCTGTCGCGCGTACGCCTCCTCGCACTCCCGGCGGATGCAAGGGCTTTCTCGTTACGCGTCAGTAGCCTTCTCGGAAGTTACCGCCGGTTACTTTGAAGGGTCAAGGGAGTTGTGAAAATAGGGTGTCGACGGTGCGGTCACGCGGCAACTGCTGTGTGACGTCTTGACGTTGACGGTGCATCAGGTCTAAAACTCTGCCTGGTTTCCCCTGGATCCGTGGCGCCGGATCCGCCGAGCGGCGTCGGCCGCGTTCCCGGCCTCTTTCGATTCACCGCTCCGCCCGGCAGCACGCCTGCCCGGTACGCACCACGCTCTTCGCGCCCTGCCAAGCCCTGCCCCGCCGCGGTCCGGCCGTCCGGCCCGGTCGGCAGGCCTCTTCCCGGCTCCGCGCCGGTCTCACCGATCGGCCGCCGTCGCCGGTCCGTCACGTACGGAGAAGGCGTGACGGACCGGCGACGGCGGCGGACCGGCAGGGGCGTCACGCCCCGGTACGCCGCCAGGCCCCATCCCTTCCGACGGCACCCCCAACCCCCCACCTCACCCCACGTCACCCCCACTTCGAAGAGAGGCACCCGCATGCGTACGCGCACCCTCCTCGCCCTGGCCGGAGCCGCCACCGCGCTCACCGTCGCCACCGCCGTCCCGTCCTCCGCGGCCGGCACCGCGGTCCTGACCACGGGCAGCGCCGGCGGCGCCGCTGCCGGAGTCGGCGACACCCTGACCGCGCCGCTGGCCTCCGGCACCTCCGCCACCCTCTACTCCAGCGCGACCGGCACCAGCGGCGTGAGCTGCAAGACCTCGCAGTTCACCGCCACGGTCGCCGACAACCCGGCCGCCCCCGGCACGGCCACCGAGTCGGTCACCGGCCACAGCTTCGACGCGAGCAGCTGCACCAGCAACGTCACCGGCGTGCTCGGCGTCAGCAGCATCGTGATCGACAACCTGCCCTACACCGCGACGGTCGGCTCCGCCGGCACCCTCACCGTCTCCCCGCCCAGCGGCTCCACCATCCAGACCACGGTCAAGCTGCGCACCCTGCTCGGCACCGTCACCTGTGTCTACCGGGCGGCGGGCCTGACCGGCACGGCGAGCAACAGCGACAGCAGCATCACCTTCACCAACCAGCAGTTCACCAAGTTCTCCGGCTCGTCCCTGTGCTTCGCCAACGGCTACTTCACCGCCAAGTACGCCCCCGTCACCGACGCCGGCGCCCGGGTCTACGTCAACTGAGCGCCACCTGAGCGGCGTTCAGCGCCGCCGTAGCCGCGGGACCAGCACCGCGCCCGCGACGAGCGCCAGCACCGCGGCGGCGCCGCCCGCCACCAACGGAGCCGAGGGGCCCGCGTCCGCGCGGGTCGCCTCGGCCACCGGCGTGCCGTCACCGGCGTCGGCCGACGGGGCGCCCTGCGTTCCCGCGCGAGCCCAGGGCGAAGCGGCGGCCGCCGCCGAGGGGTGGGCGGCCGGCGTCCGAGCGGGCCGGGGGCTCGCCGGCGCCTTCGCGGCCCCGGCGGTCCCCGGGGTGCTCGCCGCCGCGCCGGCCTTCTCCGGGAACACCACGTCCGAGCACGAGTAGTAGGTGTCCGGGGTGCTGGTGTTCTGCCAGATCGTGTACAGCATCTGACGCCCCGTCCGGTCCTCGGGCAGGGTGGCCCGCAGGTGGTACGCCCCGTTCGTCAGCGGCGGGTCCTTGATCTCCGCGAAGGGGCGGGTGGGCAGGTCGGACCAGGTCAGCGGCTTCGCCGGGTCGTACCCGGGCCGGGTGAGGTACAGCCGGAACGTACCGGTGTGCGCGATCGTGGAGGCGTACGTCATGGTGAGCCGGCCGCCCGGGATCAGGCGGGTCGCCGGCCAGTCCGCCCTGGGCAGGTCGAGCCCCCGGTAGGCGGGCAGGTTCCCGCTGCACAGTTTGCCGTCCGGGATCACCTGCCGGTCCCGCCCCGCCACGCCCGCCACGCGCAGGTTGTCCCACGCGGTGAACGGGGCGCCGTTCGCGGAGATCGCCGCCCGGCAGGCCGCGGTCCGGTTCGCGGCCCCGCCCTCGGGCGAGCAGGCGTACACCCTGCTGACCGGGTCCGTGGGGGCGCCGTGAGCCATGGCGGTCCCCGCCACCCAGGGCAGCAGCAGGAGCGGGGCAGCCGCGGCCGCGGCGGTGACGCTGAGGCGGGCGGTCATCCGAGTCATCCGGGACGTCTCCTCGGCGGGCGCGGGAACGAGGTCTGCCGCATCCAGTACGGCGGACGCGTCCGCCGCGTTCAGCACAGACCGCGTCGGCTGTTTTCCAGGGCGTTCGCGCGCGGTGGCGGGCCGGCGGCCCGAGCGGCGTGAAACGTCCCCTCAACGCCGATCCGTATGGCGGTACTTGGCTTCCGAAAACCACAGAAGCTGCGGAACAGCGGCTTCCTGATGGAAACCGTTTGCGGAACGCAAAGCCGGTCCGGGAGCCGTACGACGGGCCGAGAACTGTCCTCGACAAAGTTCCGCCTGTCCGACTCCCGTCACCGCTCGGTGAGTTATCGTGTGCGTGAGGTCAAAACAAACCGCGTGTCCCGTTCGGTCGAGACGCGAGGAGGGGGCATCCGATGGCAAGGCAGTTACGTGCGGAGCAGACTCGGGCGACGATCATCACGGCCGCCGCCGACCTGTTCGACCGGCAGGGCTACGAATGCACCAGCCTGAGCGACATCGTCGGGCACGCGAAGGTCACCAAGGGGGCGCTGTACTTCCACTTCGCCGCCAAGGAGGACCTCGCCCACGCCATCCTCGACCTGCAGTCCAGGGCCGCGCAGAAGGTCGTCGACGAGGTCGAGGGCCGCGGCTACTCCTCCCTGGAGTCGCTGATGCGCACCACGTTCACCGTCGCCCGGCTCGCCGTCGAGGACCCGGTGCCGCGGGCCGGTCTGCGCCTCGCCACCACGGACGTCCCCGTGCGGCCGCCCATGCGGCATCCGTTCGACGAGTGGCTTGAGTTCGCCGGCCGCAAGTTCACCGGCGCCGTCCGGGAGGCCGACGTGCACCCGGAGACGGACGCCGGCGTCGTGGCGCACTCCCTCGTCTGCTTCTTCATCGGCACCCGGGTCGCCGGCCGTTCCCTCGAACCGGTCGGACGGCTGCCGCGGCGCGTGGCCGAGATGTGGCACCTGATGATCCGGGGCGTGGTGCCGGTGCACCGCCGCCCCCGCTACCTCACCCTCGCCACGCACCTGGAGCGGGAGATCAGAACGGGCTGACCAGCGCGGTACGGTGACGGGCATGCCAGACACCCCCGCCGCGCCCGTGCTCCTCGCGAACCAGCCCGGCTCGTTCCCGCACAGTGTGCTGGCCGAGCGGCACCCCGCGATCATCCGGCAGGTGCGGGACGCCTTCCCCTACGGCCCCGGGCAGCACCGGGCGCTGGACGGGCTGCTGGAGAGCTGCGTCGCCGGCGTGCTCCAACCGCTGCCCGAGGACGCGGGCGACCTGCCGCGGTGGCGTGCCTGGGGCCTGGACGACCAGGTGGGCCGGTCCTGGTTCGACGTGCCGTGGCTGTGGTCCGAGAGCTACTTCTACCGTCTGCTGCTCGAGGCCGTCGGCTACTTCGGCCCCGGTCCCTGGCAGGGCGTGGATCCCTTCCGCCCGTTCAAACGCGCCGAACTCGACGCCCCGGAGACCGGCGAGGAGCTGGCCGCGCTCGACGCGCTCCGCGACCGTCCGGAGCCCGAGCGGGCCCGGGCCCTGCTGCACGGCTCGCTCTGGGGCAACCGCGCCGACCTCGGCTTCCGGCTCTCCGCCGGGGACGGCGAGGCCGCCGCACCGGTGCCCGCCCTGGTCGCCGACGACAGCGAGACCCTGTGGTCCCTGCTGCCGCCCGCCGGCGCGGGCACGCTCTGCCTGGTCGCCGACAACGCGGGCCGCGAACTCGTCCCCGACCTGCTGCTGATCGCCCACCTGCTCGGCGCCGGCCGGATCGGACGGGCGGTGCTGCACGTCAAGCCGTACCCCTACTACGTCTCCGACGCCACCACCGCCGACGTGGTCGACGCCCTGCGGCGGATCGTCGCGGCGCCCGGAGCTGCGGGGGAGTACGGACGGCTGCTCTGGGCCGCCATGGCCGACGGGCGGGTCACGGTGCGCGCCCACCCCTTCTCCGGCGCCCCGCTGCCGTTCGCCGAACTGCCGGACGACCTGCGGGCCGAGTTCGCCCCGGCCGTCCTCACGATCGTCAAGGGCGACCTCAACTACCGGCGTCTGGTGGGCGACCGGCAGTGGCCGCCGACCACGTCCTTCCATGAGGTGACCGCCGGCTTCCCCGGCCCGGTCGCCGCCCTGCGCACCCTGAAGTCCGACGTGATCACCGGTCTCACCGCGGACACCGAGGCCGCGCTGGTCGCCGCCGAGGGACAGCGCTGGCGCACCGCGGGCACCCACGCGCTGATCCAGGTGAACGCGTCGGGCGGCCTGCCCGGGCGATGACGCGCGGTCCCGGGCCCGGGAGCGCGGCGGGAGCGCGGACGGGCGGGGTGGCGCGTACGCCGCCGACGGGCGGTCAACGGCACCGTCGCCCGCCCCACTTGCCCTTTTCCATGGCATTTCACGCGATGGTGTGATCATGCGCCGCGCCCCGGATGGCCCAACCGGGCGCCGGGTAGGGCCCCGCCATGACGCAGCCGTTCGAACTCCCGCACTTCTACATGCCGTATCCCGCGCGGCTCAACCCGCACCTCGACGAGGCACGCGCCCACTCGACGGCGTGGGCACGTGAGATGGGCATGCTGGAGGGCTCCGGGATCTGGGAGCAGGCCGACCTGGAGGCGCACGACTACGGGCTCCTGTGCGCCTACACCCACCCCGACTGCGACGGACCGGCCCTCTCCCTGATCACCGACTGGTACGTGTGGGTGTTCTTCTTCGACGACCACTTCCTGGACATGTACAAGCGCACCCAGGACCGCGCCGCCGGAAAGGCCCACCTGGACCGCCTGCCCCTGTTCATGCCGCTCGACCCCGCCACGCCCGTGCCGGAGCCGGAGAACCCGGTCGAGGCGGGCCTGGCCGACCTGTGGCGGCGCACCGTGCCGACGATGTCCGTCGACTGGCGGCGGCGCTTCTCCGTCGCCACCGAGCACCTGCTCAACGAGTCCCTGTGGGAACTGTCCAACATCAACGAGGGGCGGATCGCCAACCCGGTCGAGTACATCGAGATGCGCCGCAAGGTGGGCGGCGCCCCCTGGTCGGCGGGGCTGGTGGAGTACGCCACCGCCGAGGTGCCCGCGGCCGTCGCCGGCACCCGGCCGCTCAGGGTGCTCATGGAGACCTTCTCCGACGCGGTCCACCTGCGCAACGACCTCTTCTCCTACCAGCGTGAGGTCGAGGACGAGGGCGAGAACAGCAACGGCGTCCTCGTGCTGGAGCACTTCTTCGGCTGCACCACCCAGGAGGCCGCCGAGACCGTCAACGACATCCTCACCTCCCGGCTCCACCAGTTCGAGCACACCGCCCTCACCGAAGTGCCCGCCGTCGCCCTGGAGAAGGGGCTCGCGCCCGGCGAGGTCGCGGCGGTGGCCGCCTACGCCAAGGGGCTCCAGGACTGGCAGTCCGGCGGCCACGAGTGGCACCTGCGCTCCAGCCGCTACATGAACCAGGGCGCACGGACAGCCTCCCCGTGGCAGCCGCCGAGCGGCCCCGGCGCCTCCGCCGCCGACGTCGGGGCGCTGCTCGCCGCGGCGGCGGCGGAGCGGCTGCGCTCCCACTCGCACGTGCCGTTCCAGAAGGTCGGCCCGTCCCGGCTGCCCGAGTTCCACATGCCGTACGAGCTGGCGCTGAGCCCCCATCTGGACACCGCCCGCCGGGGCCTCGTCGCCTGGTCGCACCGCATGGGCATCCTCGCCGAGGGCGTCTGGGACGAGGACAAGCTCGCCGCGTACGACCTCGCGCTCTGCTCCGCGGGCCTCGACCCGGACGCCACCCCGCAGGCCCTGGACCTGAGCGCGCAGTGGCTCGCCTGGGGTACGTACGGCGACGACTACTACCCGCTGGTGTACGGCCACCGCCGGGACCTGGCCGCCGCCCGGCTGACCACGGCCCGGCTCTCCGCCTGCATGCCGGTGGACGGCGAACCGGCCGTCGTCCCCGTGAGCGCCATGGAACGCGGCCTGACCGACCTCTGGGCGCGCACGACGGCGGAGATGACACCCGACCAGCGGCGCACCCTCAAGGCGGCCGTGGACACCATGACCGAGAGCTGGGTGTGGGAGCTGTCCAACCAGGCGCAGCACCGCGTCCCCGACCCGGTCGACTACCTGGAGATGCGCCGCTCGACCTTCGGCTCCGACCTCACCCTGAGCATGTGCCGCATGGGACACGGCCCCGCGATCCCGCCGGAGGTCTACCGCAGCGGACCGGTGCGCTCCATGGAGAACGCCGCGATCGACTACGCCTGCCTCCTCAACGACATCTTCTCGTACCAAAAGGAGATCGAGTACGAGGGCGAGATCCACAACGCCGTGCTGGTCGTGCAGAACTTCTTCGGCGTGGACTATCCGGCCGCGCTCGGCGTCGTGCACGACCTGACCACCCAGCGGATGCGCCAGTTCGAGCACGTCGTGGCGCACGAACTGCCGGTGCTGTACGAGGACTTCGAGCTGTCCGGCGCGGCGCGCGCTGCGATGGACGGCTATGTCCTCGACCTGCAGAACTGGATGGCGGGCATCCTGAACTGGCACCGGGAGGTCGACCGCTACAAGGCCGAGTGGCTCGGCCGCCGCGCCCACGGCTTCCTGCCGGGCCGTGCCCCCGGCGTGCCGGCGCTGTCCCCGGGCTGACGTGAGCGGGCGTGCGCGGCGGGACGTCCGGCCGGCCGCGCACGCCCGGCGTCCGGGAATCGGCGGCCCGATGCCTACCCCCGCGCCCCCCGCCGGGCAGTCTCACCCGTTCGTGTCTCGTCGCGGCCCGGCGACCCGGGTAGGCACCATCCGGAGGCGAGCGAACCATGGAACAGACAGCGTTGCGGCCCAAGCCGATGCCCGGCCAGGAGCGGCGGGAGGACACCGCCGAAGTACCCGCCGTCAGCCGGCCGCACGCCGCGGGGCGGCGCGGCCGGCGGCTCAGGACCGTGCTGCTCGGACTGCTGGCCGGAGCCGTCGTGCTGCTCTGCGGGGTGGGCATCGGCACGGTGGGCGCCACCGTGATCGGCATGAGCCGGCTGGCCGAGCTGCGACAGCAGGCGCCGCCGCGGGGCCACCCGGCGGAGACGGCCCCCGTCTCCGCCGCAGGCGCCGCCCCCACGGCCGTCCCGAACCCCGTCGACGTCCGGACCACCGGTGCGACGCTGGGCGTGGAGGCCGTGGACGCGCCGAAGGCGGGCGCGCTCGTGACCGGCGTCCACGTGCCCGGCCCGGGCTACACGGCGGGTCTGGTCCGCGGCGACGTGCTGCTGCAGTTCGGCACCGCACGCGTGGACACCGCCGCCGACCTGGCCCGCGCCGTGTCCCGCACCAGCCCCGGCGCCCCGGTGACCCTCACGGTCCGCCACACCAGCGGCGGGTACCAGCAACTGACGGCGGTACCGGGCGTCACCACCTGACGCCGCCCGCGCTGCCGTGGCGTGCCGTGCCATGCCGGGCCGGGTTCGCAGAGCCGTGCCACGCCCGTCGTGCACGCTGCCCGCCCGGCCGCGCCGAGCCGTGTGCTGCCGGGCCCGCGTCGTCTGCCCCGGCGCGTGCTGCCGTGCCCGCCGGGCACGCGCTCCCGCGTTGTCCTTCCGGCACCCTGGGGAGCCGCCGGTCACCGCGGGGCGGAGGGCGCTGTGGGCGCCCGGGCGGGATGCGTGTTCGCGGGCCGCCCGGTGCGGACGTGGCAATCGGCTCGCGCCGCCCGGTCCGGGCGGGCAGGATGCTGCCCGGAACCGCTTCACCCGTCACTCGACCGCGCTCGGAGGCCCGGATGACCGGCAGCACGCCCGCGCCCTTCACCGCCGACGACTACAGGGCACGCATGGAGCGCGCCGCGCGCTCCGCCGCCGACGCCGGCCTCGCCGGGCTGCTCGTGGCGCCGGGCCCCGACATGGTCTGGCTGACCGGCTACACGCCCACCGCGGTCACCGAGCGGCTCACCGTGCTGGTGCTGATCCCCGGCCGCGACCCCGTGCTCGTCGTCCCCACCCTGGAGGCGCCGGACGCCGAGCGGTCTCCCGCCGCGTCCCTGATCACACTCCGTGACTGGACCGACGCCAAGGACCCCTACGCCGTCACGGCGGCCCTATTGGACGACCACGGCCGCCTCGGCATCAGCGACAACACCTGGGCGATGCACCTGCTGGGACTCCAGCGCACCCTGCCCGGCACCTCGTACGCCGCCCTCACCGACGCCCTGCCCATGCTGCGCGCCGTCAAGGACGCCGCCGAACTGGAGCTGCTCGCGGCCGCCGGAGCCGCCGCCGACCAGACGTTCGAAGAGATCCGGAAGGTTCCCTTCGCCGGCCGCCGCGAGTCCGACGTCGGCCACGACCTCGCCGGCCTGCTGCGCCGCTTCGGGCACTCCCAGGTCGACTTCACCATCGTCGGCTCGGGCCCCAACGGCGCCAACCCGCACCACGAGGTCGGCGACCGCGTCATCCAGCCG
Organism: Streptomyces sp. NPDC003720; assembly: GCF_042875075.1. Lineage (NCBI taxonomy): Bacteria > Bacillati > Actinomycetota > Actinomycetes > Kitasatosporales > Streptomycetaceae > Streptomyces > Streptomyces sp. NPDC003720. The sequence goes on along the minus strand of NZ_JBIANZ010000006.1, from coordinate 374,042 downwards.
GGCGACATGGTCGTCCTCGACTTCGGCGGCCTCAAGGACGGCTACGGCTCGGACACCACGCGCACGGTGCACGTCGGCGAGCCGACCGAGGAGGAGCGCCGGGTCCACGACGTCGTCCGCGCCGCGCAGGAGGCCGGCTTCCGGGCCGTGCGGCCGGGCGCCGCCTGCCAGGAGGTCGACCGCGCCGCCCGCGCGGTCATCGCCGACGCCGGGTACGGCGAGTACTTCATCCACCGCACCGGGCACGGCATCGGCGTCACCACGCACGAGCCGCCGTACATGATCGAGGGCGAGGAGCAGCCCCTGGTGCCCGGCATGTGCTTCTCGGTGGAGCCCGGCGTCTATCTGCCCGGCCGCTTCGGCGTGCGCATCGAGGACATCGTCACGGTGACCGCGGACGGCGGCCGCCGCCTCAACAACACCACCCGTGAGATGGTCATAGTGGACTGAGGAACCGGGAGACACACCCTCGACGACGGATCGGAACGGCTGCGCGCGACCCATGACCCAGGCACCGACACCCACCGCGGACACCGTCCGCCGACTGCTCCGTCCGGTGCTCGACGAGAGCACCGGACGGAACACCGGCCGGACCGGGGGGCCGGACGTCCGCCCGGTCGGCGAGGGCCACGAGCACACCTGGTGGGTCGGCACCCGGCAGGTGCTGCGTCTCGCCCCCGACCGGGACGCCTCCGCGCGCCGCCGCCGGGAACTGCGCCTGCGCGACCTGGTCCGCCCGCACGTGCCCGTCACCGTGCCGGTCAGCGTCGCCCACGGCGACTGGGCGCCCGGACTCGCCTACACCCTCGACACGGTGGTGCCCGGCGGCACCGCCGACGAACACGACGTCTCCGCCGTCGGCGAGGACGACCTCGCCGGGCTGCTCGGCGGGCTGCGCGCGGTGCCGGTGCGGCCGGCCGAGGCGCTCGGCGTGCCGCACACCGCGCCGCGCTCCCTGGACGCGCTGCGCCGCATGGCCGTGCAGGCGGCCGAACGCCTCGCCGCCGCAGACGAGTTCGACACCACCCGGCTCCATCTCACCCCGCCCGGCGCCGCCCAGCTCGCCGCACGGCACGGGACCGAGGTGCTGACCCACCACGGCCTCATCGGCGAGCACGTCGTGGTCAGCGCCGACGGCCGGGTGCGCGGTGTCCTGGACTGGACCGAGGCGGCCCTCGGCGATCCCGCCGAGGACATCGCCGGGCTCGCCGTGGCCGTCGGCGCCCCGGCCGCCGTGCGCGCCGCCACTCTCGCCGGATACGGCCCCCGCCCCTGTCTGCGGGGGCTGTGGCTCGCCCGCTGCGACACGGTGCTGCGGCTCGCCGGCCGTCTCGAGGGCCGCGCCCCCGGCCCCCTGCCGCTGCTGCGCAGCCGGCTGCGGCGGGCCTGGGAGCCGATCCTGCTGGAGCGGGTGACCGAGTTCAAGGACGACGACGACACACCGCCGTAGTCCCACACAGGCCCCGTGGCCGGGGGCACGTCCTCAGGGCTGGACCAGCACCACGCACGACTCCCCGGGCACCTGCAGCAGCCCGTCCGGGCCCGGGGCCCGTACCGGGTCCCACGCGGCGAGGACCTGCACCCGGCCGGTGCCGAGCGGGATCGCGGCCTGCTCCTTGCCCAGGTTCACCGCCACCCGGACGTCCCCGCGCCGGAACGCCAGCCAGCGGGCCTCGGCGTCGTACGCCACCTTCGTGTCGGCGAGGTCCGGGTCGGTGAGGTCCGGCTGCTCGCGGCGCAGTGCGATCAGCCGCCGGTACCAGGCCAGCACGCGCGCGTGCGGCTCGCGCTCCGGCTCCGACCAGTCGAGGCAGGACCGGTCCCGGGTCGCCGGGTCCTGCGGGTCGGGTACGTCCTCCTCGGCCCAGCCGTGCTGCGCGAACTCCCGGCGCCTGCCCCGCCGTACCGCCTCGGCCAGCTCCGGGTCCGTGTGGTCGGTGAAGAACTGCCAGGGGGTGCCCGCCGCCCACTCCTCGCCCATGAACAGCATCGGCGTGAACGGCGCGGTCAGCGTGAGGGCGGCCGCGCAGGCCAGCAGGCCGGGGGAGAGCTGCGCGGAGAGCCGGTCACCCTGCGCCCGGTTGCCGATCTGGTCGTGGGTCTGGCTGTAGCCCAGCAGCCGGTGCCCGGCCACCCGGGCCCGGTCCAGCGGCCGGCCGTGGGCGCGCCCGCGGAAGCTCGAGTACGTCCCGTCGTGGAACCAGCCGCCGGTGAGCGTCTTGGCGAGCGCGTCGAAGGGGTCCCGCGCGAAGTCGGCGTAGTACGCCTGGGACTCGCCGGTCAGCGCGGTGTGCACGGCGTGGTGGAAGTCGTCGTTCCACTGCGCGTGCAGCCCGAGGCCGTTCTCCCCGCGCGGGGTGATGAACCGCGGGTTGTTCAGGTCCGACTCGGCGATCAGCGACAGGGGACGGCCCAGTTCGCCCGCCAGGCCGTCGACGGCTGCGGACAGCTCCTCCAGGAAGTGGCACGCCCGCGTGTCGTACAGCGCGTGCACGGCGTCCAGTCGGAGCCCGTCGAGCCGGTAGTCCCGCAGCCAGGCCAGCGCGCTGCCCACCAGGAACGCGCGCACCTCGTCCGAGCCGGGCGCGTCCAGGTTCACCGCCGAGCCCCACGGCGTGTGGTGCGTGTCGGTGAAGTACGGCCCGAACAGAGGCAGGTAATTGCCGGACGGGCCAAGGTGGTTGTGCACCACGTCCAGCACCACGGCCAGACCGAGTCCGTGCGCCCGGTCCACGAACCGCTGCAGCGCCTCGGGGCCGCCGTAGGGCTCGTGCACCGCCCACAGCGACACCCCCTCGTACCCCCAGCCGTGCCGCCCGGGGAACGGGCACAGCGGCATCAACTCCACATGGGTGACGCCCAGTTCCACCAGGTGCTCCAGCCGGGCCGCGGCCGCGTCCAGGGTGCCCTCGCGGGTGAACGTGCCCACGTGCAGCTCGTAGAGCACCGCTCCCGGCAGCCCGCGCCCCGCCCACGCCGAACGCCACGCGTACCGCCCGTGGTCGACGACGGCGCTCAGGCCGTCCGGGCCGTCCGGTTGCCGGCGCGAGCGCGGATCGGGCAGCACCGGTCCGTCGTCCAGCGCGAACCCGTACCGCGAGCCGTCCCGCGCCGGCGCCTCCCCCCGCCACCAGCCGGCCCGCCGCGGGTCGCGTTCCAACGCGCCTGTCACGCCGTCGCAATGGAGCGTCACACGGTCTGCCTGCGGTGCCCACACCTCGAACTGCACGGACGGTTCCCCTTCGTCTGCTCACCGTGATGTAGCACGTCCATCGTGCCGCGAAATCGATCAATCCGCCGTCGAATCCCGGCTTCCCCGGCCGGTGTCGTGCCACCGCGCGTACCCGGGCACCGTTTTCCCCGATTCTGGACACCGGGGGTTCACACCCCTGACAATCACCAGCGTGACGTCGTCCTTCGAGTTCCCTCTGCGACCCGCGCGGCCGTCCGACGCGGAGCGCGACAAGGCGCTGCGGGTGCTGCGGGAAGGCGTCGCCATGGGACGGCTGTCGCACGACACCTTCGTGCACCGCATGGAACTGGCCCTCGCCGCCCACGGCGCGGACGAACTCGCCGCCCTCACCGCCGACCTGCCCCGTGAGAACCGCTTCTCGCGCGCGGTGCTCGGCACCGTCGAGGCCGTCTCCGGCTTCACCGTGCGGCTGCGCCGGGCCTGGCAGGCCGAGCGGCTGCCCAAGCTGCTGCTGCCGCAGCCGGGCGGCCACCCGCTGCGCATCGGCCGCGATCCCGCCAACGGGCTGCGCCTGAACCACGACACCGTCTCCCGGGTGCACGCCGAACTGCGCAGCCAGAGCGGCATGTGGATCCTCCGTGACCTCGGTTCCACCAACGGCACCACCGTCAACGGCCGCCGGGTGACCGGGGCGGTCGTGGTCCGCGAGGGCGACCAGGTCGCCTTCGGCCGGACCGTCTTCCGGCTGGCGGCGCACCGGGACACCTGACCGGCCCGCCGACCGCCGACCGCCCGCGCGGTTCCGTTCGGGTGAGCGGGGTGGGGAACGAGGGCCGCCGTGCCGATGCACCTGGCATGACGTACATCACCCGAGCGACCGCGGCCGCCGGCGCCGCCCTGGCCGCCGCAGGCCTCCTCCTCGCGGGACCGGCCCAGGCGGTCTCCGGCGCCACCCCGTCCGGCGACTGGCTCTTCCTCACCGTCACCCGCGGCGAGAGCCCGTCCACCGACTCCCACGGCACCCTGCTGCTGTGCGACCCGCCCAAGGGGCACCCGCACGCGGCCGACGCCTGCGCCGTGCTCGCCGCGGCCGGCGGGGACATCGCGCGCATCCCGCAGAAGGACGTGTTCTGCCCGATGATCTACGCCCCCGTGACCGCCCGCGCCCACGGGCAGTGGAAGGGGCGGCCGGTCGAGTTCCAGGAGACGTACGCCGGCGAGTGCGTCATGAACGCCCGCACGGGCCCGGTCTTCGCCCTGGACGGCTGACCCGGACGGGACGGCCGGCGGGGCGAGGGGAACCCGTCCGACGGGGCCGCTGAGCGGGGGCGGCACGGGCCCCGCCCCGCCCGTGCCCCGGCGGTCCGTCACCCCGCCCGCTCCCGGGCCTGCTGGGCCGCCGCCAGCACCGTCCGGGACTGGTGCTCCACCTGGTCCTCCAACGGCACCCAGCGGGCCCGGAACCGCGCCGCGTAGGCCTCGCACCAGAAGGCGACGAGCCGTTCCAGACCGGGGACCGCCCGGTCGTCCGTCTCCCGCAGCACCCGCAGCAGCATCGCCGCCGCCCGCAGCGGCAGCCGCCGCCCGAAGGCGTCCACGCTGCCGACGTAGGCCATCGTCGTGGCGGCCGGCGGGGTCTGGACCCAGTCCCGGGCCAGGCCCGGTATCAGGTCGAGCACCCAGCGCGCGGCCCGCAGCAGCGGCCCGTCCGTGCCGTCCAGCCGGGGCAGCGCGTCGTCGAACACCCGCTCGACCTCCAGCGCGTCCCGCAGCAGCCGTGCCGCCAGCCGCCGCATGGCCGCCGCGGGCGCCGGGTGCGGCGCCGGGTCGCCCACCAGGTCGCTGGCCCACATCGGGACCTCCACCACCGCCGTCAGGCCGCCGTAGCGGTGCGCGTGGTACCAGGTGCTGTGCCGGGCGTCGTCCGGCAGGCTCGGGTAGGCGACGCCGCTCTCGGGTCCGGGCATCACGTGCACCCCGGGCCCCGAGGCGGGCCAGCCCGCCGCGTCCGAGGCGCCCGTCTCCACCGGTATGTGCAGCTCGGCCGCCGACTTGGCGAACGGCTCGGCGAGGCCCGGCACGTCCTTCGTCAACTGCACCCAGCTACCGCCCAGATCGGTGCCGTGCAGGGTCACCTGGAGGTACGGGCGCACCTCGTCGATGACGCCGGTCAGGGCCCGCGTCTCGGGCGGCAGCCGGTCCGGCGGCAGCACCGCGGGCGACCACTCGGGCTGCTCCGCGCCGGTGGGCCGGTAGAAACCCCGGTGGTAGTCGAACAGGCTGCGCGGCGCCGGGGTCACGTGCAGGCTCGCCCCGTCCGGGTCCGCGCACAGCAGGAAGTGCCAGGAGACGCCCGCCCGCAACTCCGGTGCGGCCAGCACCCGCTCGGCCAGGGCGCGCAGGGTGCAGCCGCCCGTCGGCTCGTTGGCGTGCGCGCCCGCCACCACCAGCACCGCCCGGGAGGCGTGCCCCACCGACAGCAGGTGCAGCGGCCGGCCGGCCCGCGAGGCGCCCACCTGCCTGAGCGCGCACAGCCGGGGCTCCGCGGCGGCCAGCGCCCGGGCGGAGGCGACCAATTGGGGAACGCTGGGATAGCGCAGCTCCGGCAGGAGACTCACCCCCGACTTGTCCAACCGGCTTCGCCCTCCCAGTGCCGCACGGTGGGGGTGAACTGTCAAGAACGGCGCCGGGAGCCGCGCCGCGGCGCCCGGACGCGTCCACCGCCGCTCCTCAGCCCTCGCCGGTCCGCTCCAGCAGGGCCACCGGGAGCGGGTCGAGAAGGTCCGCCACACGCACGTGCCCGGTGAACTCCCGCCCCGGGACGAGCGCGTCCGCCCACCGTCCGGGCGGCAGCTCCAGGCGGGTGTCCCGCCAGCCGCCCGCGTCCGACAGCCGCAGCGACAGCCGGGTCACCGCCGTGACCACCTCACCCGAACGAGTGAACGCCAGGCAGTGATCGGCGGCCGGCCCGTCCGCCGCCAGCGGGGCGTACGCCGCCGCCGTGCCGAAGGCGCCGGGCCGGCGGGCGCGCAGCCGCAGGGCCGCGGCCGTCAGCGCGTCCTTCTCGCCGGGCACAGGGGGCGGGAACGGCGCCGGCCGCCGGTTGTCGGGGTCGACCAGCGCCCGGTACTCGCTCTCCGTGCCCTGGTACACGTCCGGCACCCCCGGCATCGTGAGGTGGACCAGCGCGGCGCCCAGGACGTTCGCCCGGATGTGCGGCTCCAGCGCCTTGCGCAGGGCGGCCACCCGCTCGCCGGGCGGCCCGCACGGCCCCGCCGTGAGGAAGGCGGCCACCGCCTCCTCGTACGGCGGCTCCTGCTCGGTCCAGCTCGTGTACATGCCCGCCTCGCGGACGTGCTTCAGCAGCGCCTCCCGGACCCGCTCCTCCTCCGCCGGACCGAGCCCGAACACCGTCTGCCAGGCCGCCCAGGCGAGCTGCCCGTCGGGGGCGCTCCCCTCGCCCCGGGACACCTCGGCGAGCACCTTCGCCCAGCTGTCCGGGCACTCGGTGAGCACGGCGAGCGCGGCGCGCACGTCCGCGCTGCGCTTGGTGTCGTGCGTGGTGACGACCGTGCCGGTGGCGGGCCAGTCGCGCTGCACGCGCGCGCAGTACGCGTGGAAGTCCTCCGGGGAGACTCCGGGCGCGCCCGGATCGCCGCCCACCTCGGCCGCCGAGAGCAGCGGCACGTAGCGGTAGAACGCGGTGTCCTCCACGGCCTTGGCGCGCAGCGCCGACGCGGTCTGCGCGAACCGGGTGCGGAACTCCACCCGGTCGGCGTGGTCCGGGGCCGAGGCGTCGCCCGGCTCCCCGGCGAGCAGCCGCCGCACGACGCCGACCGCGTCCGCCTCCTCGGGCACCACGAAGGCCAGCCGGGCCTCCTCGGCGGCCTGCTCGGTGATGACGGCGGAGGCGTCCTGGGAGGCGTAGGGCCGGTACACCCGCATCCGCACCAGCAGTTCCTCCACGGCCGTGCGCAGCGCCCACGGCGCCCGGTCGCGCAGCGACAGGTCCGGCGAGGCGGCGCACAGCCGCGCCGCCACCCGGGTGAGCCGGTCGGTCTCGGTGGCCAGTTCATGGGTGAGCACCTTGTAGGCGGCCCGCCGGACCGTGGCGTCCCAGTTGCCGCCCCGGTCCGTCTGCGGGGCCGCGAACGACCGGTAGCGGCCGAGCAGCTCGTACGCCCCGGTGCGGTCCGTGAACAGGCCGTCGACGTGGCGCAGGGCGTCGTAACCGGTGGTCCCGGCCACCGGCCAGGAGGCGGGCAGGGGCTCGCCGTCGGCGAGGATCTTCTCCACCACCGTCCAGCGGCCGCCGGTGGCCTCGTGCAGCCGCCGCAGGTAGGCGTCCGGGTCCGCGAGGCCGTCGGGGTGGTCGATCCGCAGCCCGTCGACCACGCCCTCGTGGAGCAGCTGGAGGATCTTGGCGTGGGTGGCGTCGAACACCTCCGGGTCCTCCACGCGCACCCCGATCAGCTCGGAGATGCTGAAGAAGCGCCGGTAGTTCAGCTCGGTACGGGCCAGCCGCCACCAGACCGGGCGGTACCACTGCGCGTCCAGCAGCCGGGGCAGCGGGAGGCCGGCGGTGCCCTCGCGGATCGGGAAGGCGTGGTCGTGGTAGCGCAGCACGTCCCCGTCGACGACCAGGTCGTCCAGCACCGAGCCGGCCGGCCCGCCGAGCACCGGCAGCAGCACCCGGCCGTCCTGCGCCGTCCAGTCGATGTCGAACCAGCGCGCGTACGGCGACTCGGGTCCCTCGCGCAGCACCTCCCACAGGGCCCCGTTGTGCCGGGGCGCCATGGCCATGTGGTTCGGCACGATGTCGGCCACCAGGCCCATGCCGTGCTCGCGCGCGGTACGCGCCAGCGCCCGCAGCCCGTCCTCGCCGCCCAGTTCCCCGCGCACGCGCGTGTGGTCCACGACGTCGTAGCCGTGCGTGGATCCCGGGACGGACTCCAGGACGGGGGACAGGTGCAGGTGCGAGACGCCCAGCGACGCCAGGTACGGGACCGCCGCCTCGGCGGCGGCGAACGGGAACGAGGGTTGCAGTTGCAGCCGGTAGGTGGCGGTGGGTACCTCGGGTCCGGGTCGGGCAGCAGTCATGGAACCCTACGTACCCAGCGCGCCGGATTTCGTGTCATCCCCTCCGCACGCGGGGGGCGCACGCCGGAGTGCGCGCGCCCCCCGCGGGCGGCTCAGGCGGGCCGCTGCAGCACGGTCAGGCTGCGGTCCGGCAGGGTGACGCACTCACCGGCCGCCACCTTCGGGCCCGTGCCCGGCGGCACCCCGTCCGGACGGGCCGTGTCCACGACCACCTGCCACTGCCGGCCGTGATCGGCCGGCACCCGGAAGTCCAGCGGCCCGGGGGAGGCGTTGAACATCAGCAGGAAGGAGTCGTCCGCGATCCGCTCCCCGCGCGGACCGGGCTCGGAGATGGCGTTGCCGTTGAGGAACACCGTCAGCGCCGACGCGGGCGCCGAGTCCCAGTCCTGCTGGGTCATCTCGCTCCCCTCCGGAGTGAACCAGGCGATGTCGGACAGCTCGTCCTGGGCGGTGCCCTCCACCGGCCGCCCGTGGAAGAAGCGCCGCCGCCGGAACACCGGGTGGTCCCGGCGCAGCCAGACCATGGCGCGGACGAACTCCAGCAGGTCGCCCTCCGGGGACGCGCCCTCGGCGGACCCCTCCTCCGGAGCCTGCGGCCACCGCAGCCAGGACACCTCGTTGTCCTGGCAGTAGGCGTTGTTGTTGCCCCGCTGGGTGCGGGCGAACTCGTCCCCGTGGCTGATCATCGGCACGCCCTGGGACAGCATGAGCGTGGCGAAGAAGTTGCGCATCTGGCGGGCGCGCAGCTCCAGCACCTCCGGGTCCTCGGTCTCGCCCTCCGCCCCGCAGTTCCAGGACCGGTTGTGGCTCTCGCCGTCCCGGTTCTCCTCCCCGTTGGCCTCGTTGTGCTTGTCGTTGTAGGCCACGAGGTCGTGCAGGGTGAACCCGTCGTGGCAGGTCACGAAGTTGATCGAGGCGAGCGGGCGGCGGCCGTCGTCCTGGTAGAGGTCGGAGGAGCCGGTCAGCCGGGAGGCGAACTCCGCGAGCGCCCGCGGCTCGCCCCGCCACAGGTCCCGGACCGTGTCGCGGTACTTGCCGTTCCACTCGGTCCACAGCGGCGGGAAGTTGCCCACCTGGTAGCCGCCCTCGCCCACGTCCCACGGCTCGGCGATCAGCTTCACCTGGGAGACCACCGGGTCCTGCTGCACCAGGTCGAAGAACGACGACAGCCGGTCCACCTCGTGGAACTGCCGGGCCAGGGTGGCGGCCAGGTCGAAGCGGAAGCCGTCCACGTGCATCTCGGTGACCCAGTACCGCAGCGAGTCCATGATGAGCTGGAGCACGTGCGGGGACCGCATGAGCAGCGAGTTCCCGGTGCCCGTGGTGTCCATGTAGTAGCGCGGATCGTCCGTGAGGCGGTAGTACGACGGGTTGTCGATGCCCTTGAAGGACAGCGTCGGGCCCAGGTGGTTGCCCTCGGCCGTGTGGTTGTAGACGACGTCCAGGATCACCTCGATCCCGGCCTCGTGCAGCGCCCGCACCGCGGACTTGAACTCCAGCACCTGCTGGCCCCGGTCGCCCCAGGACGCGTACGCGTTGTGCGGGGCGAAGAAGCCGATGGTGTTGTAGCCCCAGTAGTTGTTCAGGCCCATGTCGACCAGCCGGTGGTCGTTCACGAACTGGTGCACGGGCATCAGCTCGAGCGCCGTCACCCCCAGCTTGGTCAGGTGTTCGATGATCGCCGGGTGGGCGAGCGCCGCGTAGGTGCCGCGCAGTTCCTCGGGGAGCCCGGGGTGGGTCATCGTCAGGCCCTTCACATGGGCCTCGTAGATCACCGTGCGGTGGTAGTCGGTGCGCGGCGGCCGGTCGTCGCCCCAGTCGAAGTACGGGTTGATCACCACCGACGTCATGGTGTGCGGCGCCGAGTCCAGGTCGTTGCGCCGCTCCGGGGCGCCGAAGTGGTAGCCGTACACCTCCTCGCCCCACGACACGGCGCCGCTGACCGCCTTCGCGTACGGGTCGAGCAGCAGCTTCGCGGAGTTGCAGCGCAGCCCCCGCGCGGGGTCGTACGGGCCGTGCATCCGGAACCCGTACCGCTGTCCCGGCATCACCCCCGGCAGGTACGCGTGCCGCACGAACGCGTCGCTCTCGCGCAGTTCCACCGCCGTCTCCGAGCCGTCGTCGTGCAGCAGACACAGCTCTACTCGGTGCGCGGCCTCCGTGAAGACCGCGAAGTTGGTTCCGGCGCCGTCGTACGTGGCGCCGAGCGGATACGCCTCTCCAGGCCAGACCTGCATGACCACGACTCTTCCAGGTGTGCGGCCCCGCTGGGGGCGCGTTGGCTGCGAGTCTCCCCGAAAGTGAGGGAACCCTCCCGGACTTACTGCCCTCTTACGGGCCGACCAGTGCATACGGCGACTCGTGTACCCGCCGTGTGCCGAATCAGTGGGGATACGCGTACTCCCGGGGATCTTCGGGGAGTAGGGGGCAGATGTGCGCGAGACAGTGCATCGACATCTCGGCAAGGTGGTGGCCGGAGCGGCCCTGGCGGTGGCCGGGACCGCGGTGATGGTGGCGGTCACCCTGCCGGGCACGGCGGGGGCCGACGAAACGGGAGGGACCAAGGGCGGCGGCACAGCCGCCCGGCAGGCGGGACAGGGGCCGGGCGAGGTCCCGCCGGGCGTCGTGGAGCAGGCGCCAGCCGAGGGGAAGAAGGGCACGGGCCGAGACCCGCTGACCGACGACGAGATCCGGCGGGTCGAGACCATCGCCCTGAGCGGACCGTCGCTCAGCGCCGGCGAGAACGTCGACGGGCGCCGGGGCCCGCAGCGCCTGAGCGTCGACCTGGCCGATCCGGAGGCGGACGAGCTCGACGACCCGGGAGCGCCGCGCCGGGCCGAGGTGAGCTTCTACGACTACAAGGACGACGCCCTGATCACCAGGACCGTCGACCTGGGGACCGGCAAGGTCGTCGGCAGCGTCACCAGCCGGGGCGTCCAGCCGCCGCTGAGCCGGGACGAGAACGCGGAGGCGGCCGGGCTGCTGATCGCCGACCCGCTGGGCGCGGGCCTCAAGGCGGACTACCGGGACGCCACCGGCCACGAGCTGACCTCGCCGGACCAGCTCCGGCTCGCCGGCGCCGTCTACCGCGCCACCCCGGGCGGGCAGCCGGCCGTGCTCGACAAGTGCGGTGAGCACCGCTGCGTGCGGCTGTTCCCGAAGGTCAAGAACGGCCCCTGGATCGACGCCAGGTGGCTGGTCGTCGACCTCAGCGCCCGCAAGGTCGGCCGGCTCGCACGCCACTGAGCCGCGCAGCCGTCCACCTCTCCGACCCGCAACTCCTGCGAGGGAGCAACCTCTTCATGCGTCACAACAGAACGAGCCATGCCCGCACGCGCGCGGCCGTCGGCCTCACCGTGGCCGCGCTGGCCGCCGGCGTGACGGCCGGCGCCGGACCGGCCGCCGCCCGGCCGCAGGCCGCCCCGGCCGCCGCCGCGGACTGCAGCGCCGCCTACAAGATCGAGCAGAAGCTCTCCAGCGGCACCACCTGGCGGATGTGCTGGCGCTACGACAGCAAGGCCGGGCTGGTCCTGGAGAACGTCTCCTACCAGCCCAAGGGCGAGCCCAAGCCGATCAAGGTCCTCAACAGCGCCCGCCTCGCCCAGATCGACGTCCCCTACGACGACGGCAGCGTCGAGTACGACGACCTCACCGGCTTCGGCTTCGCGCAGGGCCTGGTGAACCTGGCGCCGGGCGAGTGCCCGGGCGGCACCATCAGGACCGTCCGGGTGCCCGACTCCTGGGACCCGGACCACCCGGACGTCAACGGCCTGTGCACGACCACGCGTTCGCGCGGCCACGCCTACCGCATGCAGGGCGACGCGGCCAACAAGGTCTTCCAGGCGCAGGGCAAGGACCTGCTCGTCTACACGGTCAACCAGGTCGGCTGGTACGAGTACATGACCGAGTGGCGCTTCCAGGACGACGGCACCGTCAACATGAACGTCGGCGCCACCGGCAGCCTCTCCTACGAGGACTACGACGCCGGCGACGGCCGCGGCTGGCCCATCGGCAAGGGCGCCAAGGCGTACGCCACCAGCCACAGCCACAACGTCTTCTGGCGGCTGGACTTCGGCCTCGACGGCTCCTCGAAGACCAAGGTCGAGCAGTACGACTCGGCCGTCACCGCGCCCGCCCCCGGCCGGCAGGCGCCCACCGCGAAGACCACCCGCACCAAGGTCACCAAGGAACTCGCGGGCGACTCCAAGGCCTACCGCTGGTGGCGGGTGGTCAGCGCGACGGGCAAGAACAAGGACGGGCACGCGCGCTCGTACGAGATCGTCCCCGGACCGACCACGAAGTACCCGGGACGCAGCTTCACCAAGCACGACGTGTACTTCACCGAGTACGACAAGTGCGAGAAGTTCGCGAGCAACAACCCGACCTGCGCCCGCGGTTACCCGAAGTCCGTGGACAAGTGGGTCAACGGCCAGACGCTCACTCACCCGGTCGTCTGGATGAACGTGGGCTTCCACCACATCGCCCGGGACGAGGACCAGCAGCCCATGCCGGTCCACTGGCAGGGCTTCGCCATCGCACCGCGCGACGTCACGGCTATGAATCCCCTCACTCCGGACGAGCTCTCGTGGCAGAACGGCCACTGGCGTCCGCGTAGTTGAGAAACCGACCTGCCCATCCGGCTGCATCGCCGACCGCTCCCGGAGTACCCTTCCTTGATCGTTGACGTGGGGAAGGCCCGGGGTGGCGGAAGGCGGTGCGCGGGTGGGCGCGGGAGGGCTGGAGCTGCCCCCTGGTGACGAGGGTCACAAGGGGAACTCCACAGACGTCCCGCCCGGCACGGTGTCCCTGGCCCGCCCGATGGACGCCACGGGCTCCATCGGGCCGGAGCTGGACTGGGACGCCGACGCCTGGCGCGAGGTGCGGGTCCGCGCCCAGCGGGCGGGCCGGGCCTACATCTGGCTGAACCTGGTCGAGCAGCGGCTGCGCGCGGTCGTGGCCGCCGTGCTGCGGCCCGTCTACGAACCCGTCCACGGCGACGACTGGGTGGTGGCCGCGGCCGGGCCGGCCGGGCAGGAGTGGGTGCAGCGGGCGGTCGCCGTCCGCGAGGTCAGCCGCCGCAAGGGCTATCTGCTCGACCCGGCCGACGACAACGTGCTCAGCTTCCTCACGCTGCCGCAGCTGCGCGAGCTGATGGTGCAGCACTGGCCGTGCTTCGAGCCGTACTTCGACGACCGCCGGGACGTCGAACTCGCCCTGGACGAGCTGGAGGTGACCCGCAACGTCGTCTCCCGCAACCGGGCCCTGTCCGAGGCGGTGCTGAACCAGGCCGAGCGGGCCTCGGCCCGGCTGCTGGAGATGCTCGGCGCGGGCGGTGACGTGCCCTCCGCGCGCCGGCTTCCGGTGGACGCGGTGGAGGACCTGGTCGGCGACCGGTACGCGGACGTCGTCGCCGTCCACGCGGACCGGGTGCGCCTCATGCGCCAGTTCCCGGCCGAGGACCTGTTCGGGGGCGCCCGCCGCCTCGACGCCATCGGCATAGGGCTCAACCTGCTGGTGCAGAACTTCTCCGGCCGCCGGCTGGTCCGGCTCGCCGAGTCCGGCTGCCGGGTGCGGCTGCTCTTCCTCAACCCGGCCTCCAGCGCGGTCAAGCGCCGGGAGCGCGAACTGGGGATGAAACGGGGCGAACTCAGCCGGTCGGTCGAGATGAACATCCTGCACATGCGCCGGGTGCGGTCCCGGCTGCGCGACCCGGGCGCCTTCGAGATCCAGGTCTACGACGAGACCCCCCGCTTCACCGCCTACCTGGTGGACGGCGACGGCGCGGACGGCATCGGTGTGGTGCAGTCCTACCTGCGCGGGGCCCGGGGGATGGAGTCGCCGGTGCTGGTGCTGCGCGGCGGCAGCAAGGTGCTCAAGTCGGATGACATGGGCGATGCCGGCATCTTCCCGACATACCGCGAGGAATTCGAGCTGTCCTGGGCCGATTCGCGCCCCGTGTCCTGAACTGTCCGTGCGGGCGGGGGGAACGCGGCCCCCGGATTGTCAGTGCCGCGTGCGATGGTGAGAGCCACTGGGGGAAAGCACCACCGAGAAGGGGGGCCGCCGATGGGCTGGCACCGGGAGCTGCTGATCGGCTTCGACCTGGAAACCACGGGCACGGACCCGCACGAGGCGCGCATCGTCACCGGCGCGGTCATCGAGGTCAGGGCCGGTGAGCCCCTGGGGCGCCGGGAATGGCTGGCGGATCCGGGCGTGGAGATCCCGGCCGACGCGGTCGCGGTGCACGGCATCAGCAACGAACGGGCGACGGCCGAGGGCAGCCCGGCCGACCGGGTGGCCGACGCCATCGCGGACGTGCTCGTCTCGTACTGGCGGACGGGCGTCCCGGTGGTCGCGTACAACGCGGCCTTCGACCTCACCCTGCTCTCCGCCGAGCTGCGCCGCCACGGCCTGCCGTCCCTCACCGACCGCCTGGACGGCGCGCCGCCCGCCCCGGTCGTCGACCCCTACACCATCGACCGCTGGGCCGACCGGTACCGCCGCGGCAAGCGGAACCTGGAGGCGGTCTGCGCCGAGTACGGCATAGTCCTCGACGCGGCGCACGACGCCTGCGCCGACGCCCTGGCCGCGGCCCGCCTCGCCTCCGCGATAGCCGTCCGGCACCCGAAGATCGCCGCTCTCGGACCTGCGGAACTGCACACGCGCCAGATCGACTGGTACGCCCAATGGGCGGCCGACTTCCAGTCCTTCCTCCGCCGCAAGGGCGACGAGTCGGCGGTCGTCGACGGCACATGGCCCATCCGCCACCTCCCGGACAGCCTGCCGGCGTAGCCCGGCCGGCCGGCCCGCTCCGCCCGGGTCAACCGGTGTCCGGCAGTCCCCCGAGGAAGCCGTCCTCGCCGGCCCCGCGCCAGGCCGCCGACGCGTTGTGGGCCCGGACCGCGGTCAGCCACCGCCACGGCTGCACCTCGTCCAGGGTGAGTCCAGGGCAGGCGAGTTGGTGCGGTATCCGGCAGGTGGCGCCGGGCGCGGGCTCTTCCAGACCGCCGTTCCACGCGGTGCCGTCGCCGTCGACGTGCCAGCGGTGCCCGCCGGGCACGAGATGGGCGGGGACGGTGAGCCGGGGTTCGAGCAGGACGTGCCGCCCGGTGTAGGTGGGCCGCCGGTCACCGGTGAGCCCGCACTGGGGGCAGACCGGCGGCTCGGGAGGCTCCGGGCCGGTCGCGCCCTCGCGGGCCGCCTGGGCCCGGTCGGCGCCCTCCCACGGGCCGGGTGTGCCGGCCGGTGGCTGCCGGGATCCGTCGGGCCCGGGTGCGGGCAGCGGAATGACGCTGTATGTGTCCCCCATGCCATCGAGCGTGCGGCGGCCGCACCGGGCGGAACAGGGCGCGAACCGGGCGCATCGGGAGCAGACGGACGGGGCACGCACGGCGCCGACGACGGCTCGCGTGGCGCGCGGGCCGTGGCGCCCCGCGGGACGATCCCGCGATCGGAGTAGAACCGAACCGCCTTGACCGT
This sequence comes from Streptomyces sp. NPDC003720, assembly GCF_042875075.1. Lineage (NCBI taxonomy): Bacteria > Bacillati > Actinomycetota > Actinomycetes > Kitasatosporales > Streptomycetaceae > Streptomyces > Streptomyces sp. NPDC003720. The sequence continues at coordinate 358,270 of NZ_JBIANZ010000006.1, read as the reverse complement.
GAGGCCGGTCCGCCGGGCCAGCTCGCCGATCGAGTAGAGCGTGGCGCCGTCCATGCCCCCACCCTGGCGTCTCCCCCAGGGGGAGACGCAACCGGCCGGCTCAGAACGGATACCACCGCACGGTCTCGTCCCCGTCCCGCAGCGACGCCACGCGGCGCCGGAACTCGGCCAGCGCCTTCGGGTTGCCGGGCGCGTGCTGAGCCACCCAGGCGCAGCTCGCCGTCTCCCGCGCGCCCCGCAGCACCGAGCAGCCCTCCCACTCCCGCACGTCCCAGCCGTACGCCGAGACGAAGGAGTCGTACGCCTCGGCGGGCAGCCCGTAGCGGTCCCGGGACAGGGCCATCACCACCAGGTCGTGCTCGCGCAGATCCGCGGAGAAGGTCTCCAGGTCGACCAGCACCGGCCCGTCCGGCCCCACGTGCACGTTGCGGGGCAGCGCGTCCCCGTGGATCGGCCCCGGTGCCAGACGGGGCGTCAGCGCCGCCGCGGCGGCCGCGAACCCGTCCCTGCGTTCCCGCAGGTACGCGGCGTCCTCCGGGTCGATCGCCCCGCCCGCGAGCCGCAGCCAGCGCTCCACGCCGCCCAGCAGTTCCCGGGGCGGCAGCCCGAAGTCGGGGGCGGGGAGCGCGTGCACGGTCCGCAGCAGCCCGGCGAGGTCCCGGGGCTCGGCCGGCCGCACGGCGTCCGGCAGCCGGCGCCACACGGTCACCGGGTGACCCGCCACCAGCAGCGGCTCGGGCTCGGCGGCCCGCACCGCGGGCACGTCCGCCCCGGCCAGCCAGCCGGCTACGGCCAGCTCGCGCCGGGCGCGGTCCAGCAACTCGGCGTCACGGCCCACCTTGACCACCAGTTCCCCGGCCGCGAACACCGCGTTCTCACCCAGGGCGATGAGCCGTGCGTCCGCGGCCGGGCCCGGCAGAACCTTCGCCGCGGCCAGTACGTCCCGCGCCCGTGCCTCGTCCATCGTCCGCCTCCGTGCCCCTCTGCGTACCGTCCCGGCCCTCGTGGCCTCCCGTCAGTCTCCCATTCGCACAGGTCGGACCGTGTGCGCGGGCCCTTGACGGGGTAGCGCGCGTTTACGAACATGAACACGCCAACGAGGTCACGCGAAGGGGCTGATCGCATGACAGCAGTGGCCGGGACGCGGCGGCCGGCCGGTCGTGCCGCCACTCGCGGCCACGGCGCCTGGTTCCTGGTCCTGCCCGCCCTCATCCCGATCCTGCTGCTGAGCGTGGGGCCGCTGCTCTACGGGATCGTGCTGGCGTTCACCGACGCCCAGTCCGGCCGGACGACGGCCACCGGCTGGATCGGCGCCCTCAACTTCCGGGACCTGCTGCACGACACGCTGTTCTGGGAGTCGTTCCGGATCGGGCTGGTGTGGGCGGTCGGGGTGACCGTTCCGCAGTTCCTGCTGGCGCTCGGCCTCGCCCTCCTGCTCGACCAGGACCTGCGGCTCGGCCGCTTCGCCCGTGCCCTCGCGATCGTCCCGTGGGCCATGCCCGAGGTCGTCGTCGGCGTCATGTGGCGGCTGGTCTACAACCCCGACGCCGGCATCCTCAACGAGACACTGCGCGACCTCGGCCTCGGCGGCGGCCGGGACTGGCTGAGCGGCCTGGCCACCGCGCTGCCCGCCGTCATCGTCGTCGGCGTCTGGGCGGGCATGCCGCAGACCACGGTCGCTCTGCTCGCCGGCCTCCAGAACACCCCGCGCGAACTGCACGAGGCCGCCGCGGTGGACGGCGCCGGCGCCTGGCGCCGGTTCCGCGCGGTCACCTGGCCGGCCCTCAGACCGGTGGCCCTCGCCATCACCGCCCTCAACCTCATCTGGAACCTCAACTCCTTCGCCCTGGTGTACGTGCTCACCAGCGGCGGACCCGGCGGGAAGACCCGGCTGCCCATGCTGTTCGCCTACGAGGAGGCCTTCCGCTACGGCCAGTTCGGCTACGCGGCGGCGATGGGCTGCGTCCTGGTCGCGGTGGTCTCCGTGCTGCTCTCGGTGTTCCTCGTGAGCCGGCTGCGGGGAGGCGGGGACGCATGAGGAGGACCCGCCCCGCGGCCCGCGCCGGACAGTACGCCGCCCTGCTCGCCTATCTCGTCTTCCTGGCCTTCCCGCTGCTGTGGCTGCTGTCCACCGCCTTCAAACCGCCCCGCGAGCTGGGCAGCCTCCATCCCACCTGGATCCCGCGCCACCCCACCCTGGCCAACTTCCGGCAGGCCTTCGACGAGCAGCCGCTGCTGCACGCGGCCCTCAACTCCCTGCTGGTGGCGCTCGCCGCCGCCGTCGTCGCGGTACTGATCGCGACCCCGATGGCGTACGTCGTCGCGCGGCACCGCTCGGCGCTGTCCCGGGCGGCCACCGGATGGGTGGTGGTCAGCCAGGCCTTCCCGTTCGTGCTGGTGATCATCCCGCTGTTCCTGCTGCTGAAGCACCTGCGGCTGATCGACTCCCTGGCGGGGCTGGTGCTGGTGTACGTGGTGTGGGCGCTGCCGTTCGCGCTGTGGATGCTCGTCGGACACGTCCGCGCCCTGCCTCCCGAGCTGGAGGAGGCCGCGGCCGTGGACGGCGCCGGGCGGCTGCGCACGCTGGTGTCGGTGACGGCGCCGCTGCTGGCGCCGGGCATCGCGGCGACGGCGCTGTTCGCGTTCGTCACGGCGTGGAACGAGTTCTTCTTCGCGCTGGTGCTGCTGAAGAGCCCCGGCAGGCAGACCCTCCCGGTCGTCCTCACCCACTTCATCGGCGCGGAGGGCGTCGCCGACCTCGGCCCGCTGGCCGCCGCCGCGTTCCTGGCCACGCTGCCCTCCCTGTTCGTCTTCGCCCTCGTCCAGCGCCGGATCACGGGCGGCCTGCTCGAAGGGGCGGTGAAGTGATGCGGCACCCGTACGGAGCCGGCCGGGTAAGGGCGGCCACGGCACTCCTCGTCCTGCTGCTCCTCCTCGCGGGCTGTTCCGCGGCGGATCACGGGCGGGGCGGCCCGGTCACCCTGCGCTTCCAGTCCCTCGCCTGGCAGCAGGAGTCCGTGGCCGCCAACAAGGAGCTGGTGAGGGAGTGGAACGCCACCCACCCGGACGTCAGGGTCGAGTACGTCCAGGGCAGCTGGGACAGCGTGCACGACCAGCTCCTGACCTCCTTCGAGGGCGGTGAGGCCCCGGACGTCATCCACGACGCCTCCGACGACCTCGCCGACTTCGCCTACGGCGGCTACCTCGCCGACCTCACCGGGCTGCTGCCCGCCGGGCTCAACTCCGACATCCCGCGCCACAGTTGGCAGGCGGCCACCTTCGGGGACGGCGTGTACGGGGTGCCGTTCCTCCAGGAACCCCGGGTGCTGATCGCCAACACCGCCTGGCTGCGCTCGGGGCGGGTGCGCATACCGACCCCCCAACACCCCTGGAGCTGGCCCGAGTTCCGCCGGATCACCAAGCGGCTCAGCGGACCCGGCAGGTACGGCGTGGCCTGGCCGCTGAAGGAACCCGTCTCCGCCACGCTCAACCTGTCCCTCTCCGCGGGCGGCCGGCTCTTCCATCGCGACGCCGGCGGCAAGGTGACCGTCGGGTTCGGCGCCGGGGACGCGGTCGTGCCCCGCACGGTCCACGACCAGGTCGCCGTCGACCACAGCGCCCCCGCCTCTACGCTGGGCAGCGGCGGCTCGGACACCCTGCCCGGCTTCTTCGGCGGCCGGTACGCGATGGTCCCGCTGGGCTTCTCCTACCGCCAGCAGATCGCGCAGCAGGCGCCGAAGGGCTTCGACTGGCAGGTGCTGCCCGCCCCCGCCGGCGCCGGCGGGCTCACCCAGGGCGTCAGCCCGCAGACCCTGTCCGTCGCGGCCGACTGCCCGCACAAGAAGGAGGCCGCCGAGTTCATCGGCTTCCTCCTGCGGCCGCGGAACATGGTCCGCCTCGCCCTCGGCGACTGGATGCTGCCCACCGGCGCCGAGGCCCTGAAGGACCCCGCCCTGCACACCGCGGAGAACGGCTGGGCCACCGGCACCGCGCTCGCGGCCCATCTGCGCCCGGCCCCCGCCCAGTCCGTGCGCGGCTACCCGGAGTGGAAGGACAAGGTCGCCACGCCCGCCTTCCAGGAGTACTACAGCGGCTCGATCGGCCTGGTCGGCCTGCGGGAGCGCCTGGAACGGGACGGCAACCTGGTCCTGGCCCGCTACCAGCGCTGAGCCGGCGGCCGTAATTCGCTTGGACGAGACGTCTCGTCTCGCCTAGCCTCGTCGACATGACCGCTCCCGCCCACATCGCCATGTTCTCCGCCGCCCTGCACGGCCACGTGAACCCCAGCCTCGAGGTGATCCGCGAACTCGTCGCCCGCGGCCACCGGGTCACCTACGCCATCCCGCCGGCCTTCGCCGGCAAGGTGGCGGCGACCGGCGCCCGGCCCGTGCTCTACGACTCCACACTGCCCGGCCCCGACGCCGACCCCGAGGCCTGGGGGAGCACCCTGCTGGACCACGTGGAGCCGTTCCTGAACGACGCCGTCCAGGCGCTGCCGCAGCTCGCCGCGGCCTACGAGGGCGACGAACCGGACCTGGTGCTGCACGACATCACCTCCTACCCGGCCCGCGTGCTCGCCCACCGCTGGGGCGTCCCGGCGGTCTCCCTCTCACCGAACCTCGTCGCCTGGGAGGGCTACGAGGAGGAGGTGGCCGAGCCCATGTGGGCGGAGCCCCGGAAGACCGAGCGCGGCAGGGCCTACTACGCCCGGTTCCGAGCCTGGCTGGCGGAGAACGGGATCAGCCGGCACCCGGACCCCTTCGTGGGCCGCCCCGACCGCTCGCTCGTCCTCATCCCCAAGGTGCTCCAGCCGCACGCCGACCGCGTCGACGAGCGGGTGCACAGCTTCGTCGGGGCCTGCCAGGGCGACCGGGCCGACCAGGGTGACTGGCAGCGCCCCGCCGGCGCGGAGAAGGTGGTCCTCGTCTCCCTCGGCTCGGCGTTCACCAAGCGGCCCGCGTTCTACCGCGAGTGCGTCCGCGCCTTCGGCGGCCTGCCCGGCTGGCACCTGGTCCTGCAGATCGGCCGCCAGGTGACCCCGGCCGAGCTGGGCGACGTGCCCGCCAACGTGGAAGTGCACTCGTGGGTGCCGCAGTTGGCGATCCTGCGGCAGGCCGACCTGTTCGTGACGCACGCCGGAGCCGGCGGCAGCCAGGAGGGGCTGGCCACCGGCACGCCGATGATCGCCGTGCCGCAGGCCGTGGACCAGTTCGGCAACGCCGACATGCTCCAGTCCCTCGGCGTGGCCCGGCGCCTGCCCACCGAGGAGGCCACCGCCGACCGCCTCCGCGGGGCCGCCCTCGCCCTCACCGGCGACCCGGAGGTCGCCCGGCGGCTGAAGGACATCCAGGCCCAGATGGCCGAGGAGGGCGGCACCCGGCGCGCGGCCGACCTGATCGAGGCGGAACTGCCCGCGCGCTGAGCCACGCACGGGGGCCCGCCGGTTCCCCAGGACCGGCGGGCCCCCGTGTGCGCGGACGGGATCAGACGGTGAGCCGCTCGCCCTCGTCGTGGACGGGGGCCGGGGCGGCCGGCTCCGGCGCCTCGTCGTGGGTGAGGTCCGGCAGCCGGTGCAGCCACTTCGGCAGGTACCAGTTGCGCTCGCCGAGCAGTGCCATCACGGCCGGCAGCAGCACCCCGCGGATGACCGTCGCGTCGATCAGGACGGCGGCGGCCAGGCCCACGCCCATCTGCTTCATGGACTGCATGGACAGCGTGCCGAAGATCGCGAACACGGCGACCATGATGACGGCGGCGCTGGTGACGACGCCGGCCGTGGTGACCACGCCGTGCTGGATGGCGTCCCTGGTGCCGCGGCCGCGCAGCCGGGCCTCGCGGATCCGGGAGACCACGAACACGTGGTAGTCCATGGACAGGCCGAACAGGATCACGAAGAGGAACAGCGGCAGCCAGGTGACGATCGCGCCGACGCCCTCGGCGCCCACCAGCGAGGCGCCCCAGCCGTGCTGGAAGACGGCGACGAGGATGCCGTAGGCGGCGCCCACCGAGAGCAGGTTGAGCACGATCGAGGTGATCGCCACCGTCAGCGAGCGGAACGACAGCAGCATCAGCAGGAAGGCGAAGACGACCACGAACGCGAACACCGGGACGACCGAGCCGAGGAGCTGGTCGTTGAAGTCGTGGCTGCCCGCGACCTGCCCGGTGATCGGCGCCTGGACGCCCTCCACCTTGCCGAGGGTGGCGGGCCGCACCTCGTCGCGCAGCTTGTCGAGGCTCTTGACCGCGCGGTCCATCTCGGAGCCGCCGACCAGCGGTACGGAGACGAGCGCGACGTTCTGCGCCCGGTGCACCGTGACGTCGACGGGGCCGCGCGAGGCGCCCGAGGAGACGGCCCGCTGCTTGAAGTCGGCCAGTGCCCGCCGTACCTCCGGCGCGCCGATGTCCTTGGCGCTGACGACCACCTGGGCGGGCTCGGAGCCGCCCGGGAAGGCGTCGTTGAGCCGGTCGTAGGTCTGCACGATCGGCAGCGAGTTCCCGAACTCCTGGTCCAGCGTGAGCTGCTGGGTCTTCATGCCGAGCGCGGGCGCGGCGACGGCGAGCAGCGCGCCGGCCGCGACGACCACGGAGACCAGGGGCTTGGCCAGCACCCCGCGCAGCACGGCGGTCCAGAAGCGGCTCTCACCACCGCCGCCGCGCCGGCGCCGGCGGCCCAGGAAGGGGATGCGGCCCTTCTCGACCCGCTCGCCCAGCAGGGAGAGCAGCGCGGGCAGCACGGTCACCGAGCCGACCATGGCGACGGCGACCACCATCAGCGAGGCCAGGCCCATCGCCTCGAACTCGGCGAGTCCGGTGAACAGCATGCCGGCCATCGCCACGCACACGGTGACCCCGGAGACGACGATCGCGCGGCCGCTGGTGGCGGCGGCGATGCGCAGGGCGGCGCCCGCGTCCCGGCCGGCGTCCCGCTCCTCGCGCTCCCGGCGCAGGTAGAACAGGCAGTAGTCGACGCCGACGGCCATACCGACCAGCAGCATCACGGAGTTGGCGGTGTCGCTCATCGGCTGGACGTGGCTGACGATGCCCATCAGGCCCATCGTCGCCATGATCGCGGTGACCGCCAGGGCCACCGGCAGCAGCGCGGCCACCAGGGCGCCGAAGGCGATCAGCAGGATGCCGAGGGCCACCGGCACGGCCGAGTACTCGGCCTTCTGGAAGTCGTTCCCGAAGGCGTCCTGGTACTGCTTGTTCATGCTGGCGCCGCCGATCTCCTCGATCCGCAGGCCGTCATGCGTCTTCTGCACCCCGGCGACGGCGTCCAGCACCGGCTCGACCCGGTCGGCGGCGGTCTCCGCGTCGCCGCGCATGTCGAACTGCACCAGCGCGGTACGGCCGTCCCGGGAGATGGTGCGCGTGTCGTACGGCGAGGTCACACGGGTGACCTTCCCGGTGCCCTCGACGGCCTCGATCACATCGCCGACGGCGGCCCGGAACTCGCCGCTCGTCGCCTTGAGCGCGCCGTCCCGGGCCTGGATCAGCACGGTCTCGCCGGCCGGCTGCTCGATGCCCGCGTCCTCGATGATCTTCGCCGCGGTGTGTGTCTCGCCCTTGAGCTGGTCGCTCTCGTCCACGTCGACCCGGCCGGCCGCCGAGCCGAGCCCCATGGCCAGGACGACGAACAGCACCCATATGCCGACGGCGGCCCAGCGGTGCCGGGCGCTCCAGCCGCCGGCGCGGGCGGCCAGTCCCCGCACGCGCACGTCCGTGTTCCCCATGACGGGCTTTCCCCCTCGTATGCGGTGACGACCCCCTGCCGCCACGTCCTCGCTCGTTCCGTTCCGACGGTATGGGCCCGCCGGGCGGGTCTCGTCGTACTGCCCGGTGAAGTGGCGCGGGCCCGGCTCACCGCTGGGGAGGACGGCGGGCCCCTACATCTTTCGGGGGTCCCCGGGGCGGCGTCTCGGGGTGAGGGGTCCGGGGAAGGGCCGTGTCCGATCCGCCGTCGAAGATCCACTTTGTGATTACGAAACCTTGTTGAACAAGTCACAGGTGCGTGTAGAGGTTGAACCGCGGGCCGCTGATCGGCCAGAGTTTCGCGCGGGCCCGGGTCGTCCCGGGCCGGCCGCCGTGCCCGCCCCCACGGGGCACGGCGGCCGTTCTAACCTGTCCGGGTGACGACTTATGCGGCGCTGCTGCGCGGAATCAACGTCGGCGGCAACAGGAAGCTCCCGATGGCCGATCTCCGCTCGCTCCTGACGGGCCTCGGCCACGGCGGCGTACGGACCCATCTGCAGAGCGGCCAGGCCGTGTTCAGCGCCGGGCAGGGCGACGAGGACTCCCTGGCGGCCGAGCTGACCGGGGCGATCGAGGCGCGGTTCGGCTTCCGGGTCGACGTCATCGTGCGCGACCACGCCTATCTGCGGGCGGTGGCCGAGGCCTGCCCGTTCCCGGCCGCCGAACTGACCGGGAAGCAGCTCCACGTCACCTACTTCTCCGCGCCGGTCACCCCCGAGCGCTTCGCGGCGATCGACGCCGCCGCGCACCTCCCCGAGGAGTTCCGCCTCGGCGACCGCTGCCTCTACCTGTACGCCCCGGACGGCCTGGGCCGCTCCAAACTGGCCGAGGCACTGTCCCGCCGCCCCGCCAAGGACCTGATCGCCACCAGCCGCAACTGGAACACGGTGCTGAAACTCGTCGAACTGACCGCTGCCGAGCAGTGAGACGCCCCCGCGGGACCGGCCGGTCCGCCGCGAAGTGGCCCAGGGAACCGGGCCGCGATTGGACCGGGATTCCGCGCCACTCGCCGCCTAGCGTGGTCGGCATGACACACGCCGACCACAGCCGTGACGCCGGTTCCGCCCCCACCCGGGTCGACTTCTGGTTCGACTCCGCCTGCCCCTTCGCCTGGATCACCTCCCGCTGGCTGCTGGAGGTCGAGCGCCTGCGCCCGCTCGACCTCCGCTTCCGTCCCATGAGCCTCTACCTGCACAACGCCGGCAACGAACTCCCGGACTGGTACCGGGACCTGGTCGACCGGTCGATCGGACCGGCGCGGGTCGCGGTGGCCGCCGCCGAACGGCACGGAGAGAAGGTGCTGCGGGACCTGTACACCGCGTTCGGCACCCGCATCCACGAGCGGAAGGCGGAGGACTTCGACGCGGTCGTCGCCGAGTCGCTGGCCGAACTCGGCCTGCCGGCCGACCTGTCGGACGCCGCCCACGACCCCTCGTACGACGCCGCGGTGCGCCGCGCGCACGAAGCGGGCGCCGAACCGGAGTCCGGCGGCTACGTGGGCACGCCCACGATCCACGTCGACGGTACGGTGTGGTTCGGTCCCGTCCTGCGGGCCGTGCCGCGCGGCGCCGAGGCCGCGGAACTCTTCGACAGCTTCCGGGTGCTGGCCCGCCACCCCGACTTCTTCGAGCTCAAGCGCACCCGCTCCGGAGCGCTCCGCTTCGACTGATCCGCGCGGACACGCGGGCCCCCGGCCCGCGGGAAGCGGGTGGCCGATAAACGACCTTCGGGCGCGACGGGCTCCAGGACCCGGTGACGCATCAGCCGTGCCGGACGCAGAACGAGGTGCCGGCCGCGGTCCGACGTCACAGGGGAACGCCGGACCGCGGCCGGCCCTCGCGCACCGCCCGCGCGGGCGCGGCCCGGGACGGGCGCGCCACGCCTCCCCCGGAGCCGCCCCCTGTCCGTTCCGCCGGGAGTGTCCGGCCTGGTCAACGGACGCGAATCACTCGTACGGGTGACTGTTTTCGGCCCTTCCGCACGCGTGGCCGCGGCGGCACCAGACTCCAGGACGGGGCCGGAGCCACGGCGTCGGTAACGTCGGCGCTCCCGGACCCAGGCCCGGTACGGCCCCTCCCAGACCAGGAGTCAGGACAGGACGATGAGCACGTACTACCACGGCAACATCAACGGCCGCACCGGCAGCGACCACGGACCCGACCCGGAGACCGTCTTCCGGCTCACCGAGGGCCTCCTCGACGCACTGCACGCCGAGCTCCCCGGACTCGTCGTCCACGGGGAGGTCATCATGGCCGCGCTGGAGGAGGCGGCGGCGGACGGCGGGCCGCCCAACCGGGGCCGCATCCGCTCGAGCCTCGACGCCATCAGCATCGGCGCCCCGGCCGGGACCGGCAGCCTCGCCTACACACAGCAACTGGTGCACCTGCTGGACCTGTGAACCGGCCGGGCCCCGCCGCCACGGGGCCCGGCACCGGGTCAGGCGCCGAGCGCCGTCCGCGCCGGCAGGGCCGCCGTGTCGTAGCGGGCCAGCAGGAGCCGCGCCACCTCGGGGGCCGGACCGAGGACGTCCGCCAGGACGTCGGCCCGCGCCGCACCGCGCGCGATGCGGTCCGGCAGGAACCCGGGGGCGAGGACGTAGGGCGCCACGGCGACCCGTTCGCAGCCGAGCGCGCGCAGTTCGCCCACGGCGTCCTCGGTCCGGGGAAGGGATGCGGAGGCGAACGCGGGCCGCACGGCGCACCAACCGGTGTGCCACCACTCCCGCGCGATGTCGGCGATCACCGCGATCGCCTCCGGGTCGGAGGACCCCGCCGAGGCCAGGACGACCCCGGTCGAGGACTTGTCGGCGGGCGACAGCCCCGCCTCGTACAGCCGCCGTTCCAATGCCGACAGCAGCAGCGGCGACGGGCCCAGCACCTCGGCCTGGCGGACGCGCAGACCGCGCGGCGCGTCGCGCAGGACGGCCGGGATGTCGGCCTTCGCGTGGAAGGCGCGGGTCAGCAGCAGCGGCTGCGCCACCACGTCCCGCACCCCCTCCGCGGCCAGGGACCGGAGCACCCCGTGCACGGACGGGATGTTGAAGTCCAGGAAGCCGGTCTCCACGCGCAGCCCGGGCCGCAGCGACCGCACCCGCTGCACCAGGGCGTGCACGGTCGCGGCGTGCCGCGGGTCGCGGCTGCCGTGGGCGATCACCAGGAGGACGGGACGGACCGGCTTTCCGTACACGGGAATCAGCTCTTCACCAGGAGGCCTCGGCTGCGCAGCACCCACCGCTCGAGCGGGGAGAAGATGAGCAGGTCGATGGCGATGCCGACGAACAGGATCAGGAAGATCGCCTCGAACACCATGGACATGGAGCTGGCGTTGCGGCCGTTCTCCAGCAGCGCGCCCAGGCCGATGCCGAGGTCGGGGGAGGAGGCGATGATCTCCGCCGCCATCAGCGAGCGCCAGGAGAAGGCCCAGCCCTGCTTCAGGCCGGCCAGGTAGCCCGGCAGCGCGGCCGGCAGCACGATGTGCCAGGCGCCCCGCAGGCCGGTCGCGCCCATCGTGCGGCCCGCCCGCAGGAACAGCGGCGGCACCTGGTCGATGCCGGACACCAGGCCGTTGGCGATCGACGGCACCGCGCCGAGCAGGATCACCGCGTACATCATCTGGTTGTCCAGGCCCAGCCAGATCACCGCGGGCGGCACCCAGGCCACCGACGGCAGGGACTGCAGACCGGAGAGCACCGGGCCGATGGCCGCGCGCACGAACCTCACCCGGGCCACCAGCAGGCCCAGCGGGGTGCCGATGGCCAGCGCGAACAGGAAGCCCAGCAGACCGCGCGAGACGCTGGTCCAGATGTAGCCGAGCAGCTTGCCTTCCAGCCAGGCCCGCTTGAACTCGCCGCCCACGTCCGAGGGGGAGGGCAGCTTCGTCGGGTCGTCCACGATCCGGAAAGAGATCAGGGCCTGCCAGACGACCAGCACCACGACGGTGGCGACGATCGGCGGGAGGATCTTGCGGACGAAGGTCTGCCGGAACGGAGCCCGGCCCGCGACTGCCGTCTCCAGGGCGTCCAGGCCTGCCTCGACGCTTCCCGCGTCCGTGGCGGTCTTCGTCTCAGTGCTGGCCATGACGGCGGATCTCCCCACGCAGTACTTCGGTGATCTCGAGGGACAGTTCGGCGACCGGGGCGTCCTCGATGCGCCGCGGCTGCGGGATGTCCACCCGCCACTCGCGGGCCACCCGGCCCGGACGGGACGACAGCAGCACCACCCGCTGCGCGAGCCGCACCGCCTCGCGCACGTTGTGCGTGACGAACAGGACGGACAGTCCCGTCTCCGCCCAGATCCGGGTGAGTTCGTCGTGCAGCAGGTCGCGGGTGATCGCGTCCAGCGCGGCGAACGGCTCGTCCATGAGCAGCAACTGGCTGTCCTGCGCGAGCGCCCGGGCCATGGCCACACGCTGTCGCATACCGCCGGACAGCTCGTGCACCCGCTTGCCGTACGAGCCCTGCAGCCGGACCAGCTCGAGGAGCTCCTCGGCCCTGCCACGCCGCTCGCCCTTCGGAACACCCCGGAGCCGCAGGGCGAGTTCTATGTTCTTGCCCGCGGTCAGCCACGGGAACAGCGCGTGCTCCTGGAACATCAGGGCGGGGCGCCCGTGGGTCGCGATGCTGCCGGCGGTGGGCCGGTCGAGCCCCGCGACCAGGTTCAGCAGCGTCGACTTGCCGCAGCCCGAGGCACCCAGGAGGGTGACGAACTCGCCGGGCGCGACGTCGAGTGTGATGTCGTCGAGGACGAGTTGCGAGCCGGCCGGCCCGGCGAAGGACTTCGAAACCTGCTCGATGCGTGCCGCGTACTCGACCGTCTCTGCTTCTTCGGCCTTGGCGAGGGCGGTTGCCATGGTCGTCACCTCCTGGGGACGCTCGGATCCGTAACTCAGCCGACGCCGAGACCGGCGTCGGCGACGGTGCTCTCACCCTTGGCCTCGAGAACCCTGTTCAGGGGGCCGAGGTCGTAGATGCCCTTCAGCTCCGGGTCCTCCAGGAGGCCCGCCTTGACCGCGTGCCGCGCCTCGGTGCCGAGGGTCGCGGCCAGCGGGTCGTTCGTGATCCGGATCGACTTCCAGGCCGGGTCCAGGACGTCGGCCGGCAGCTCCTTGCCGGAGTCGATGCCGAGCTGCCTGTTCGCCGCGGCCTTGGCCTGGTCCGGATGGGCGTTGATCCACGCGTTGGTGTCGACCGACGCCCTCAGCACGGCCTCGACGGCCTTCGGGTGCTCCTTCAGGAACTTCTGCGACACGACGATGTTCGTGATCACGAACTTCCTGCCGGGCCACAGGGAGGCCTCGTCGAGCAGTACCCTGCCGCCCTCGGCGACCAGCTTGGACGCGGTCGGCTCGGGCACCCAGGCGCCGTCGACGGAACCGGACTTGAACGCGTCCGGGGTCACCTTGTTGTCGGTGCGGACGACCGAGACGTCGCCCTTGCCGCTCTCCGCGTCGACCTTCCAGCCCTGCTCCGCGGCCCAGTTGAGGAACGCGACGTCCTGGGTGTTGCCGAGCTGGGGCGTGGCGATCCGCTTGCCCTCGACGTCCTTCAGGGACTTGATCTTCTTCGGGTTCACCACCAGCTTCACCCCGCCGGAGGCCGAACCGACCACGATCCGCAGGTTCTTGCCGTTCGACGTGGTGTAGCCGTTGATGGCTGGGGAGGGGCCGATCCAGCCGATGTCGACGGAGCCCGAGTTCAGCGCCTCGATCTCGGACGGACCGGCGTTGAACACCTGGTAGTCCGCCTTGGTCGCGCCGAGCGCCTTCTGGAAGAAGCCCTTCTGCTTGCCCACCAGCGCGGTCGCGTGGGTCAGGTTGCCGAAGTAGCCGATCCGCACGGAGTCGAGGCCGTCGGTCTTCTCGGCCCCGGCGGCGATCCGGGCGCCCGCGTCGTGGTCCTTGGCCTCGGACCCGTAGCCGCAGGCGGCGAGCATCAGCAGGGGGAGGGCCGCTGTCGCGGCCAGACCGCGGCGAAGCAAGGTGGAACCACTGGCAGGCACGGGAGGCTTTCCTCTCGTTGGCCCGGCGGTCACGCTCTCAGGACGTGGCCGGGAGTTCGGCAAAGGGTCTTCGTCGCTGGGCGCGCATGCGGTGCGCGTACGTCACCGCACACATCGGCCCACTCCGCCCTGCCCGCTGCCGAGGGCGCCGCTGCCGACGCGGCCGCCCTCCTTCGCGAACATCGAGTAGAAATCGCAGGTGTTCATGGTCAGAAGTCCCAGCCGTCTTCCTCGGCGGCGTCCTTGACCGGCTCGGGGGAGGCGAACGACTCGCCGACCATGCCGGCGGTGAGCGTGGTGCCGTCGCTGGGGTCGATCAGGATGAAGGAGCCGGTGCGGCGCGAGTCGGCGTAGGAGTCGACCGGCAGCGGCTCGGCGGTGCGGATCTTCACCCGGCCGATGTCGTTGGCGACGAGCCGCCCGGGATGCGGGTGCAGGGACAGGTCGTCGAGCGTGAGCCGGGACGGGATGTCCTTGACGATCGCCTTGACCGTGCGGGTGCCGTGCTTGAGGAGCACCCGGTGCCCGACGGCCAGCGGCTGGTCGGCGACGTGGCAGACGGTCGCCTCCACGTCCTGCGTGACCGGCGGGGCGTCCTTCGCGGGCACGATCAGGTCGCCGCGCGAGACGTCGATGTCGTCCTCGAGCAGCACCGTCACCGACTGCGTCGTCCACGCCACGTCGACCGGCTCGCCCAGCAGGTCGATGCCGGAGATCCGGGTGGTGCGCCCGGACGGCAGCACGGCGACCGGGTCGCCGACCCGGAAGGTGCCGGCGGCGATCTGGCCCGCGTAGCCCCGGTAGTCCGGGTGCTCGGCGGTCTGCGGACGGATCACGAACTGCACGGGGAGCCGGGCGTGGCAGTGCGCCAGGTCGTGGCTGACCGGGACCGTCTCCAGGTGCTCCAGCACGGTCGGGCCGCCGTACCAGTCCATGTTCGCGGACGGCTCCACCACGTTGTCGCCGGCCAGCGCCGAGATCGGGACGGCGGTGACCTCGGGGACGCCCAGCTCGACGGCGTAGGCGGTGAACTCCTCGGCGATCGCGGCGAAGACGGACTCCTCGTACGCGACGAGGTCCATCTTGTTGACGGCGAGGACCACGTGCGGCACGCGCAGCAGCGCGGCGATCGCCGCGTGCCGGCGCGTCTGCTCGACCACGCCGTTGCGGGCGTCGACGAGGATCACCGTCAGCTCGGCCGTGGACGCGCCCGTCACCATGTTCCGGGTGTACTGCACATGGCCCGGGGTGTCGGCGAGGATGAACCGGCGCCGGGGCGTGGCGAAGTAGCGGTAGGCCACGTCGATGGTGATGCCCTGCTCCCGCTCGGCGCGCAGGCCGTCGGTGAGCAGCGCCAGGTCCGGGCCGTCCTGGCCGCGGCTCGCGGACGCCCGCTCCACGGCCTCCAACTGGTCGGTGAGGACCGACTTGGAGTCGTGCAGCAGCCGCCCGACGAGCGTGGACTTGCCGTCGTCGACGGAGCCCGCGGTGGCGAACCGCAGCAGGGTGGTCTCCGGGAGCGTCTCGGTCGTGGTGGTGCTCATGCTTAGAAGTACCCCTCGCGCTTGCGGTCTTCCATCGCGGCCTCGGAGAGCTTGTCGTCGGCGCGGGTGGCGCCCCGCTCGGTGAGCCGGGACGCGGCGATCTCGGCGATGACGGCGTCCAGCGTGGTCGCGTCGGAGTCGACGGCGCCGGTGCAGGACATGTCGCCGACCGTGCGGTAGCGCACCAGGCGCTTCTCGACGGTCTCGCCGTCCTTGGCGCCGCCCCACTCGCCGGCCGTCAGCCACATCCCGGCCCGCTGGAACACCTCGCGCTCGTGGGCGAAGTAGATCTCCGGCAGCTCGATGCCCTCGCGGGCGATGTACTGCCAGACGTCCAGCTCGGTCCAGTTGGACAGCGGGAAGACGCGGACGTGCTCGCCCGGGGCGTGCCGTCCGTTGTACAGGTTCCACAGCTCGGGGCGCTGCCGGCGCGGGTCCCACTGGGAGAACTCGTCCCGCAGGGAGAACACCCGCTCCTTGGCGCGGGCCTTCTCCTCGTCGCGCCGCCCGCCGCCGAACACCGCGTCGAACCTCTCGCTCTGGATCTTCTCCGTCAGCGGAAGGGTCTGCAGCGGGTTGCGGGTGCCGTCGGGGCGCTCCTTGAGCACACCGCGGTCGATGTAGTCCTGGACGGACGCCACATGGAGCCGCAGACCGTGTTCGGCGACCACACGGTCCCGGTAGTCCAGCACCTCGGGGAAGTTGTGTCCCGTGTCCACATGGAGCAGCGAGAAGGGAATCTGGGCCGGGGCGAACGCCTTCAGCGCGAGGTGCAGCATCAGGATCGAGTCCTTGCCACCGGAGAACAGGATCACCGGGTTCTCGAACTCGCCCGCGACCTCGCGGAAGATGTGCACCGCCTCGGACTCCAGCGCGTCCAGGTGCGACAGGGCGTACGGAGTGTCCGTGCCCTCGCCGCCGGCCGCGGTCTCGGCGACGGTCGTCATGCCAGTCCCCTCTCACTGAGCAGGGCATGCACCGAGACGGCGGACTCCCGCACGGTCTGGTGCTGCGATTCGATCCGCAGGTCGGGCGCCTCGGGCTCCTCGTACGGGTCGTCCACGCCCGTCAGCCCCGTCAGCTCACCCGCCGCCTGCTTGGCGTACAGGCCCTTCACGTCCCGGACGGAGCACACCTCGACCGGGGTCGCCACATGGATCTCCAGGTACGGCGTCCCGTTCTCCGCGTGCCGCTCGCGCACCGCCTCACGGCTGTCCGCGTAGGGCGCGATCACCGGGACCAGCGCCTTCACACCGTTGCGGGCGAGCAGTTCGGCGACGAAGCCGATGCGCTGCACATTGGTGTGCCGGTCCTCGCGGCCGAAGCCGAGGCCCGCCGAGATGAACTCGCGGATCTCGTCGCCGTCGAGTACCTCGACACGGTGGCCGTCGGCGCGCAGCCGGCCGGCCAGCTCGTACGCGATGGTGGTCTTGCCGGCGCTGGGCAGACCCGTGAGCCAGACGGTGGCTCCGGTGGTCACGTGGTTCTCCTGGGTGTCGGTGGCTTCGGTCGAAGCGGTGGCCGGACCTGTGGGCGCGGTGTGCGCGGCGGTGGGCGCCGTCATCCGTGCAGCCCGCACTCGGTCTTGGCGCGCCCCGCCCAGCGGCCGGCGCGCGCGTCCTCGCCCTCCAGGACGCGGCGGGTGCAGGGGGCGCAGCCGACGGAGGGGTAGCCGTCCGTCAGCAGCGGGTTGGTGAGCACGCCGTGCTCGGCGACGTAGGCGTCCACGTCGTCCTGGGTCCAGCGGGCGATGGGGGAGACCTTGACCTTCTGCCGCTTCTCGTCCCAGCCGACGACCGGGGTGTTCGCCCGGGTCGGGGACTCGTCGCGGCGCAGGCCGGTCGCCCAGGCCTGGTAGCCCTTCAGACCCTCCTCCAGCGGCTTCACCTTGCGCAGCGCGCAGCACAGGTCGGGGTCGCGGTCGTGCAGCTTCGGGCCGTACTCCGCGTCCTGCTCGGCGACCGTCTGCCGCGGGGTGAGCGTGATGACGTTGACGTCCATCACGGCCTCCACGGCGTCCCGGGTGCCGATGGTCTCCGGGAAGTGGTAGCCGGTGTCGAGGAAGACGACGTCCACGCCCTTGCGGGCGCGGGAGGCGAGATGGGCGACCACGGCGTCCTCCATCGAGGACGTGACGCAGAACCCCGCCCCGAAGGTGTCGACCGCCCACTGGAGGATCTCCAGCGCGCTGGCGTCCTCCAGGTCGCGGCCCGCCTGCTCGGCGAGCCGCTTCAACTCGTCGGCCGTGCGCTCCTGCTGAGCAGTCGTCATGCTCCGTCGCCCCCTTGGTCGTCGGCTCGCTCGAGCCCCCGGGCGAGCAGCCCGAGGAACTTCAGCTGGAATGCTCGGTTGCACGCCCCGCACTCCCAGGCCCCGTGCCCCTGCTCGCCCGGCCGCAGGTCCTCGTCCCCGCAGTAGGGGCAGTAGAAGGGCGCCGCCCGCTCGCTCACGACAGCGCCTCCTCGGAAGCCCGGGCGGCCCAGGTGGCGAAGCGCTCGCCGGCCTCGCGTTCGGCCTGGTAGCGCGCCAGGACCCGCTCGATGTAGTCGGGCAGTTCGGCCGAGGTGACCTTCAGCCCGCGGACCTTGCGGCCGAAGCCGGCCTCCAGGCCGAGCGCGCCGCCGAGGTGCACCTGGTAGCCCTCGACCTGGTTGCCGTCGTCGTCCAGGACGAGCTGGCCCTTGAGGCCGATGTCCGCGACCTGGATGCGGGCGCAGGCGTTCGGGCAGCCGTTGAGGTTGATGGTGATCGGCTCGTCGAAGTCCGGCAGTCGGCGCTCGAGTTCGTCGATGAGCTGCGCGCCGCGCTGCTTGGTCTCGACGATGGCCAGCTTGCAGAACTCGATGCCGGTGCAGGCCATGGTGCCGCGCCGGAACGAGGACGGCCGGGCGGTGAGGTCCAGCGCCTCCAGGCCCTCGACCAGCGAGTCGACCTGGTCCTGCTCGACGTCCAGAACGATCATCTTCTGCTCGACGGTGGTGCGGACCCGGCCCGAGCCGTGCGCCTCCGCGAGGTCGGCGATCTTCGTCAGGGTGCCGCCGTCGACGCGGCCGACCCGCGGGGCGAACCCGACGTAGAACCGGCCGTCCTGCTGCCGGTGCACACCGATGTGGTCGCGCCACCGCTGCGCCGGCTGCTCGGGCGCGGGACCGTCGACCAGCTTGCGGCCGCCCAGGTACTCGTCCTCCAGCACCTGGCGGAACTTCTCCGGGCCCCAGTCGGCGACCAGGAACTTCAGCCGGGCCCGGTTGCGCAGCCGGCGGTAGCCGTGGTCACGGAAGATCGAGATGACGCCCTCGTAGACGTCCGGGACCTCGTCGATCGGCACCCAGGCGCCGAGCCGCACGCCCAGCTTGGGGTTGGTCGACAGGCCGCCGCCCACCCACACGTCGAAGCCCGGCCCGTGCTCGGGGTGCCGTACGCCGACGAACGCCACGTCGTTGATCTCGTGCACGACGTCCAGCAGCGGCGAACCCGAGATGGCCGTCTTGAACTTGCGCGGGAGGTTCGAGTACGCCGGGTTGTTCAGGACCCGGCGCTTCATCTCCTCCAGCGCCGGCGTGGCGTCGATGATCTCGTCCTCGGCGATGCCCGCGACCGGCGAGCCGATCATCACGCGCGGGGTGTCGCCGCACGCGGTGACGGTCGACAGGCCCACGCCCTCGAGCCGCTCCCAGATCGCGGGCACGTCCTCGATGCGGATCCAGTGGTACTGGACGTTCTGCCGGTCGGTGATGTCCGCGGTGCCCCGCGCGAACTCCTGCGAGACCTCGCCGATGACCCGGAGCTGCTCCGTGGTGAGCGCGCCGCCGTCGATGCGCACCCGGAGCATGAAGTACTCGTCGTCCAGCTCCTCCGGCTCCAGGATCGCGGTCTTGCCGCCGTCGATCCCGGGCTTGCGCTGGGTGTACAGGCCCCACCAGCGCATCCGGCCGCGCAGGTCGTTCGGGTCGATCGAGTCGAAACCGCGCTTGGAGTAGATCGTCTCAATGCGCGTCCGCACGTTGAGACCGTCGTCGTCCTTCTTGAACTGCTCGTTGCCGTTGAGCGGGGTGAAGTGGCCTGCGGCCCACTGACCCTCACCGCGGTGACGGCTCACCTTGCGGCGGGGCGCGGAGGCGGCAGAGTTCTGCGGGGTGGCGGCCATGGTTGTTACGTCCTTCGGGACAGGCGGGAAACGCGGCTCTGACCTGCGCATGCGGGCGCATGACGGCGTGCGTGCGCGCCCTTGCGCAGCAGGGAGGGAGGTGCGGGGAGATCGGCGGTGCTGGGGCTGTCAGCTCGCCGGACAGATGGCGCTGGACATGCGGCCGAGGTCGACGTGCCGCCGACTCACCAAGGCAATTCCAGTTCCAGGCATGACGGAAGCGTGTCACGCGGATCTCTGGCCAGTCCACCTTCGTCCGTAATATGGACGGAACTATTCTGAATGGCGAGACGGAGTGTTGTGGGTCACGCTCCGCTCACGCGAACGACGGTGCGGGGGTCACGCTCCGGGCCACGGGCCGGGCGTCGCCGCCTCCGGCTCCAGTTCCACCTCGGTGTCGAACAGCACGAACCCGCGGCGCTGGTAGTTGGCCATGGCGAACTCGCCGTCCTTGCTGCACGTGTGCACCCACACCCGCTTCGTCGGCGTCCGCCCCGGCCACCGCTCGGCCAGGTCCCAGGCGCGGGCCGTGCCGTAGGAGAGCAGGTGACCGCCGACGCGGCGGCCGCGGAAGGCGGGGATCAGCCCGAAGTACACGATCTCGACCACACCCTCGTCCTGCGCCTCCAGCTCGACGTATCCGGCGGGGGTGCCGCGGTCGTAGGCCACCCAGGTCTCGACACCCGGACGGTCCAGGTACTCCTGCCACCGTGCGTAGGTCCACCCGAGCCGGTCCGTCCAGCGGATGTCGCCGCCGACCGAGGCGTACAGGAAGCGGCTGAACTCGGGGGAGGGAACCTCGGCGCGGACGATCCGGACGTCGCCCTCGGGGGCGGCGGCCGGCAGGAGGTCGGCCGGCGAGTTCTGCTCCAGGGACCAGGTGGTGACGGTGACGCTGCTCATGCCGGTCAGGGAACCATCCCACCGGCCCGCCTGTCGATCTGCCGGGTCACACCGCCGAGGCCGCCCGGGCCCGCCGGCAAGGCCGTCACCTCAGTGAGCGGTCGAGCGAGGTCAGGGGCACCGCGAAGAGCATGCGGTCGGAGAGGGACCACACCTCGCCCGTCTCCTCCCAGTACGACAGGGAGCCCGCCGACTCGGCCCAGCAGTGGTGGGAGGAGTCGAAGCCGCAGCGGGCCGCCTTGGCGTCCTCGCTGTCCTGGCGCCACAGGCCGCCGTGTCCGTCTCCTGTGCCGGACGCCCGTCCCACGTACCAGGACGGGGAGCCCGCCCCGGGCCGGCGGAGGGACAGCGCGCCGCTGATGCCGGTCACCCGCGTCCGGTACGCCTCGATCGCGTCCGCCCGCCCGGCGGCGTCGGTGGCGAGCAGCCCGCCGCGCGCGGGGGAGTCGTCGAACGCGTACCGCCACAGCCGGGTGCGCCGGTCGCCGCCGGGGGCGGTCCGTTCGGCGGCGACGAGGCTGTCGGGCGCCGTGCCGCGGTCCAGGGAGAGGGTGGCCGGACAGGGCGGCCCGGAGGCGGTGCAGCGGCCCTCCGCGAAGCGGTAGGAGCCGACGGCGGGCATCACGTACCGATAGCCGTCGGCGGACCAGCCGCCGTGCACCCGGCCGATCGCGGGGGTGTCGGCCGTGGTGCGCTGGATGCGGTCGAGGTCGTAGACGTAGAGCGCGTCGGAGCTGCCGGTCCGGGTGGTGACCAGCAGCTTGTCCTGGTACCAGACCATGCCGGACAGGGTGGAGGACAGGCCGCGGTAGTCCCGGCCGCCGTTCACGGGCACCACCAGCAGTACCCAGCGGTAGACGGGCCGAGCGGGGTCGTCGGCGTCGACGAAGGCGACCCGGGCCAGGCCCCGGCCGGCCGCGGGCCCGCCGGCGGCGGTGCGGGTCCAGCCGGTGAGGATCACCCGGTGGGCGCCCCAGACGCCGTCGTCGTCGGCGTCCCCGGAGGTGGTGACGGAGTGCGGCCGCCAGGCGGTGTCCGCGGCGTCGGCCCGGTCCCAGCAGTAGGCGCGGCCGGCGGACGGGGCGACGGGCAGGGTCGCCCGGTCGTCCGGTGCGCAGTCGGCGGCCCGGCGCAGGGTGCGGTCGGCGCTGTCCAGGACGGCGTTCACCCCGACCGGACGGCCCATGGACGCGGCGAGCCTGCGCAGGTCCCGGGCGGGGACCAGGTGCTCCTGGAGCCCGAGCCGGGCGGTGTCCCGGGCGGAGGTCAGCGGCTTGAGCGCGCCGGGGCTCTCGGCGACCTCGGCCTGCGAGGTGCTGATCAGCGTGGCGGCCGCGGTGAGCGCGAGCGCGGTTCCGGTGAGGACCGCGCGCAGGGCGGTGCCCCGTCTGCGCCTGCGGTGTCTGCCGCGATGCTTCATGTCTCCTCCCGACGGGCCAACTGCGCCTGGCGATCCGTACGTTGACCGAGGAGCAGGTGGGGAGGCCCACAGGGATGCTACGGCAGTAAGGGGCGGCGCAGGGCCAAGACCCCCAAATATGCGAAAGGCACCCGCACGAACCGGGCGGTCACCCCTGCGCCACGGGAGTCCGGACGCCGCCGTCAGCCCGCGTCCGCCGCCGCCCGCCGCCGCGCTGCCACGGCCGGCGCCGCCGACTGGGGCAGCAGGTCACGGGGGTTGGCCGGCAGCAGCACCTCGACCTCGGTGTCCTCGCGGAACCGGTACGGCCGGTGCTGCAGCAGATCCCCGAGGTAGCGCCGGACCCTGGACATCTCGGCCCGCACCGTGACCGTTCTGGACGGATCGCCGAACAGGTCCTCCGCCAGGGCCGCCGCGCCCCGCCCGCCGCGGTGTTCGGCGAGCAGGTACAGCAACTCGGCGTGGCGCGGACTGACTTCCCGGGACCAGGAGCCGGCCGCCCCGCACACGGTGACCGAGGTGCGGCCCGCGCGGGTCAGGTCCAGCCGGACCCGGCTCGCGGCGCCCGGCGGCGGCTCGTCCGCCACCCGCAGCAGCCAGCCCCCGGCCAGCGGCTCCACCGCGCAGTGGCCCAGCGGCGGCAGCCACCGGCGCCCCGGCGACAGCGACTTGGGCAGACCGAGCCGCCGCACGTACGGCATCCCGGTCACGGCCGCCGTCCAGCCGTGCCGGTCGACCACCAGCGCCGGGCCGTCCAGCCGGGCCAGCACCGGCGCGCCCACCGCGCGCAGCCGCTCCAGCGAGTCCTGGTGCAGTTCCCGCAGCCGGGCCTCGGCGAGCTTGGCCACGGAGTCCACCCAGGAGAGGGTCGCCGGATGCATGGTGCGCAGCGGGCCGCTGACGTCCACCACCCCGATGAGCCTGCCGTCCCTGGGATCGGCGATCGGGGCGCCCGTGCAGGTCCAGGAGGCGTGCGAGCGGACGAAGTGCTCGGCGGCGAACACCTGCACCGGCCGCCGCACCACCGCGGGGGTGCCCACGCCGTTGGTGCCGACGACGTCCTCCCGCCAGTCCGCGCCGAGTTCGAAGCCGAGGCCGTCGGCCTTGCGCAGCACCTGCGGCGACCCCTCCCGCCACAGCACGCGCCCCTCGGGGTCGGCGACGACCATGATGTGCTGGGAGACGTCCGCGACCGAAAGCAGTCCCTCGCGCAGCACCGGCAGCACGTGCCGCAGCGGTGACTCCTCACGTCTGCGCCGCACTTCGTCGGCGGACAGCAGACCGGACCTGAAGTCGTGGTCGGGGTCGACCCCGCTGCGCAGCATCCGTCCCCAGGACTGCTCGATCACCGGCCGGGGCGCGATCCGCGCACGCTGTCCGGCGAGTGTCGCCTCACGTACCTCGCTCAGCACCCGCGCCGCCTGCGCCGCGTCCACGGCGGCCAGACGCGCCAGGTTCATCGGCGGGTTCACCACTGGTGATCCTCCCGGAAGGGCCTCGAACACACCTGTCAAGCCGTACCGGGCGGCGGTTTCCGGTCGGCTTCGGTGCCCATACTGCCGCCGGGCGCATGCCGGAGGCACAGACTCCGCGCACAGTCATCAATAAGTTGCAACCCTCTGCAACCCTGGTGAACCGCACCAGGAGACCCGAGACTTGTCCACGGCGCCGCCCACGGGTGGCGTTCTGGCCTTTCAACGGGCCCATTCAGCGGGGGTGGTGCCGTGTCGGCGCAGCACCACCCCCGTCGTGTGTGCCCGCGCAGGCTCCGGACGGCCGGTCCGGATCAGGACACCGGCCGCGCCCGCTCGACCACCGGTGCCAGGTCCAGGCCCGCCGGCAGCGTGCCGAACGAACCGCCCCGGTCGCCGCCGAGCCGCGAGGCGCAGAACGCGTCGGCGACCTCCGGCGGCGCGAACCGCACCAGCAGCGACCCCTGGAGCACCAGCGCGAGCCGCTCCACCAGCCGCCGGGCCCGGCTCTCGACGCCCTCCAGGTCGGCCAGTTCGGTGAACAGGTCCTTGACCGCACGGTCCAGCCGGTGGTCGGCGCCGTGCGCCCGGCCGATCTCGGTGAGGCAGGCGTCCAGCGCGCCCGGCTCGCGCCGCAGCGCCCGCAGCACGTCCAGCGCCTGCACGTTCCCCGCGCCCTCCCAGACGGAGTTCAGCGGCGACTCCCGCACCAGACGGGGCAGGCCCGACTCCTCGACGTACCCGTTGCCGCCCAGGCACTCGGCGGCCTCCACCGCCAGCGGGGCGCAGCGCTTGGTGATCCAGTACTTGGCGGCCGGCACCGCGAGCCGCAGGAAGGCGCGCTCCCGCTCGCTCCCGTCGTCGTAGGCGGCGGCGCACCGGAGCGCCAGCGCGGTCGCGGCCTCGGACTCCAGCGCGAGGTCGGCCAGCACGTTGCGCATGAGCGGCTTGTCGGCCAGCCTGCCGCCGAAGGCCTCCCGGTGCTCGCAGTGGTGCACCGCCTGCGCCACCGCCTGCCGCATCAGCCCGGCCGAGCCGAGCGCGCAGTCCAGCCGGGTCGCGGCGACCATGTCGATGATCGTGCGGACGCCGCGCCCCTCCTCGCCGACCACGCGCGCCCAGGTGCCGTCGAACTCGACCTCGGCGGAGGCGTTGGAGCGGTTGCCCAGCTTGTCCTTCAGCCGCTGGATCAGGAACACGTTGCGGGCGCCGTCGGCGAGGACGCGCGGCACGAGGAAGCAGGTGAGTCCGCCGGGAGCCTGCGCGAGCACGAGGAAGCCGTCCGACATGGGCGCCGAGCAGAACCACTTGTGCCCGGTCAGCTCGTACGTCCCGGCCTCGGCGAGCGGCCGGGCCCGCGTGGTGTTGGCCCGTACGTCGCTGCCGCCCTGCTTCTCGGTCATGCCCATGCCGAACAGGGCGCCGGCCTTCCCGGCGGCGGGCCTGAGTCCGCGGTCGTAGATGGTGGACGCCAGCCGCGGCTCCCACTCCGCGGCCAGCTCCGGATCGGCGCGCAGCGCGGGCACGGCCGCGTGGGTCATCGACAGCGGGCAGCAGTTGCCCGCCTCGACCTGGGTCCACACCAGGAACCCGGCCGCCCGGCGCACATGCCCCGCCGGCCGGGTCCAGGCGCCGGTGAGGCCCGCCGAGACACCCTTGCCGAGCAGGCGGTGCCAGGCCGGGTGGAAGTCGACCTCGTCGATGCGGTGGCCGTAGCGGTCGTGCGTGCGCAGCCGCGGCGGAGACTCGTTCGCCTGCGCCCCCCACTCCTGTACCTGCTCCGAGCCCGCGGCCCGGCCCAGCGCGGACAGTTCCGCCCGCACCTCGTCCAGCGACTCGGCGGCGGTGTGCCGCTCGACGGCCTCCACGAGGGCCCGGTCGGCGCCGAAGACGTCGTATCCCACCAGCGCGGGCGGCTGGTTCGTCACGGTGTGCGTCGGGTTGCCTGCCATGACTGCGAACCTACCCGCGATCGCGCCGATGCTGCCCCCGGGGCGCCGCGGCGCGTGCCGGTACCGGCAGGCCACCCCGGAAGGTGAGGACGGTGCGGTACGGCGGATACCGTTAGGTCGTGCAGCCAGGAAGTGAAACCCCCGAGCGGCCCGCCGGCCGCCTCCACCGGGCCAGAGCCCTCTACCGGAACGTATCCAAGCGCAGGACGGCCTGGCTGCTTCTCAAGGACACCGTCAACTCGTGCATGGAGTACCGGATCCTGGGCCTGGCGGCCGAGGCGGCGTTCTTCACCCTGCTGTCGGTGCCACCGCTGCTGCTGAGCCTCATCGGCCTGCTCGGCTACGTCGACGCCTGGACGGGCGCCGACACCATCCAGAGCCTGGAGAACAACATCCTCGAGGCCTCCCGAACCGTCCTGTCCGACAAGGGCGTCAAGGAGATCGCCGAGCCGATCCTGCACGACGTGATGGCGGGCGGCAGGCCCGACGTCATCTCCATCGGCTTCCTCTTCGCCCTGTGGTCCGGCTCGCGCGCGGTGAACGTCTTCATCGACACCATCACCGTCATGTACGGCCTCGACGGCGTACGGGGCATCGTCAAGACCCGGCTGATGTCGTTCCTGCTGTTCATCGTGGCCCTGCTGATCGGCTCGGTCGCGCTGCCGCTGATGGTGGCCGGGCCGGACGCCGTCGTACGGATCGTGCCCTGGTCGGAGACGCTGGTGCAGGTCCTGTACTGGCCGGTCGTCCTGGTCCTCTCGGTCGTCTTCCTGACGACGCTGTACCACGTCTCCGTGCCCGTGCGCTCCCCGTGGATCGAGGACGTGCCCGGCGCCCTGGTAGCCCTCGCCATGTGGGTCCTGGGCAGCCTGCTGCTGCGCATCTACCTCACCCACACCATCGAGGGCGCCACCATCTACGGCTCCCTGGCCGCGTCCGTCGCCGTGCTGCTGTGGATCGGTGTGTCGGCCTTCGCCGTGCTCGTCGGCGCGGCGGTGAACGCCGCCATCGACCGGGTCTGGCCCGCCGCCGCCACGGCCGCCGCCCGTGAGGCGAACGAGCGGGTGCGCGAGGCGCAGGTCGCCGAGTACGTCGCCTGGGCCGCCGGAGCCCGCGAGAGCGACCCGGACGACCCGGACATGCCCTCCGAGTTCCCCGAGCGCTGGTCCCGCTTCCTCCCGCCGGAGGACGTGACGGCCCGCCTGCGCACCCACGCCAGGAACCCCCACCACCACACGCACAAGGCCGACGGGGCGGCCGGCGGGACCGGGGCGGCCGGACCCAACGGCGCGAACGGCAAGCACGGCGACACCCCTCCGCACGGGGTGTGACCGCAGCGCGGGCGCCCGTTCCGCCGCCCGTGGCGCCCCCGGCGGCGTAGCCTGGCGCCCGTGTACGAGGAACGGCCGTCCCGGCTCACCGGCGCCGTGGTGTGGCGCCGCACCCCCGAGGACTCCGCCGCCCGGCCGGTGCTGCCCGACGGCTGCATGGACCTGCTGTTCAGCGAGGGCCGGCTGCTCGTCGCCGGCCCCGACACCCGCGCCCACGTCCCCGGGGGCCCGCCGCGCGCCTGGGCGGGCCTGCGCTTCTTCCCCGGCACCGCGCCCGCCCTGCTCGGCGTGCCGGCCGCCGAACTGCGCGACACCCGGGCCGAACTGGCCGACCTCTGGCCCGCCGCCCGGGTCCGGCGGCTGCGCGACCGCGTCGCCGCGGCGCCGGACGCCGCGACCGCCCTGGAGGACGCCGCCCTTGGCTGGGCCGCCCAGTCCGAGGGGCCCGACCCGCTGCTGCGCCGGCTGGTGGAGTGCCTGGACGCGGGCCGCCCGGTGGCGGCCACGGCCGCCGGACTCGGCATCGGCGAACGCGCGCTGCACCGCCGCTGCCTGACCGCGTTCGGCTACGGCCCCAAGACCCTGGCCCGCGTCCTGCGCCTCCAGCGCGCCCTGGCCCTGGCCCACTCCGGGGTGCCCTACGCCGAGACGGCGGCCCGCGCCGGGTACTCCGACCAGCCGCACCTCGCCCGCGACGTACGGCAACTGGCGGGCCGGACGCTCGGCGAGCTACTCGGCGGCTAGGGCCTGTCTGACAATTCGCGTCGTCGCCCGAAGGGCGGCCGCGCGGCGTCAGGTGCGTGCTCTCGGCGGGCCGGCTCCAGGGCCCCGTACTGGACGTACTCGGGTCTGGGGCCGGTGCGGCGAGAGTGCGTGCATGGCGTCGCGCGGCAGGCGGGAACTGTCAGACAGGCCCTAGCGGGGCGAACAGGTCGACGGCGTTGCCGTCCGGGTCGTGCACCGTGGCGTACCGCTGGCCCCAGAACGCGTCCCACGGCTTCAGCTCGCCGTGGTGGCCGGCGCCCACCAGATCCCCGTACACCGCGTCGACCTCGGCCGGCGAGCCGCACCGGAAGGCGAGCGCGACCCGCCCGCCCGCGGCGGGCGGGCGCCAGGCCGGGTGGAAGGACCGGACGGTCTCCTCGGTGTCCAGCGCGAGCACCAGCCCGCCCGGCAGTTCGGCCTCGACATGCGGTTGCTTCTCGGCCCCCTCCGGGAAGACCAGTCCGAGACGGCGGTAGAAGGCGAGCGAGGCGGCCAGGTCGGAGGCCACCACGCCGATCACGGCGAATCGTGGAGTCATGGGCCCACGGTAGGCAGGGATCCGGGGCCCGGTCTTGAAGGAATCGGACACGGCGGCTGTCCGGCGACGAGGGGGACCAGAAGACGATGCGGGCAGCGGAGCTCCGGCGTGCGGTGGCCGCGGCCAAGGACACGGCCTCCTCGCTCGCCCTGCCGGCCGACGAGGCGGTCGTTCTGCACGACTCGAACAAGCTCACTCTGCGCCTGCTGCCCTGTGACGTCCTGGCCCGGGTCGCGCCCGCGGCGCATCAGGTCGCCCGGTTCGAGGTCGAGCTGGCTCTGCGGCTCGCCGAGGCCGGATGCCCGGTGGCCGCTCTCGAGCCGCGTGTGGAGCCGCGTGTCCATGAGCGTGACGGCTTCGTCGTCACGCTGTGGACCTACCACGACCCGTTCCGGACGGTCTCACCAGCCGACTACGCCTACGCCCTGAAGCGGCTGCACGCCGGCATGCGCACGCTCGACGTACCGGCGCCGCACTGCACGGACCGGGTCGAGCAGGCCCGACGGCTCGTGGCGGACCGCGACCGCACCCCGGCGCTCGCCGAAGCGGACCGGGAGCTGCTCGGTGACACGCTGCGGAGCCTGCGGCGAGCGATCGCCGGCCGTGGCGGCGCCGAGCAGTTGCTGCACGGCGAGCCGCACCCGGGCAACGTGCTCTCCACGAGGACCGGGCCGCTGTTCGTGGACCTCGAGACGTGTTGCCGCGGGCCCGTCGAGTTCGACCTCGCCCACGCTCCCGAGGAGGCCGGCGGGCACTACCCCGGTGTCGACCAGGACCTGCTGCGCGCCTGCCGGACCCTGGTGCTCGCGATGATCACGGCCTGGCGCTGGGACCGGGACGACCGATTCCCGGACGGACGCCGGCTCGGCACCGAGGGGCTCGGCCGGATCCGGGCGGCACGCGAGTGCAACGTGACGTTTCTGCGGTGAACCCGTTCGGCCATCGAGGTGAGCGGAGCCCGCGCGTGCGGAGGACCGGCCGCCCGCCCGGGGGAGGCTTTCGGCTCGGTGAAGGGCCGCGCCCGGCCGGGCGGCGGCCGCGGTGCTCACGGCATCGGTGCTCGGGGCCGGCGCCGTGAGCACGGCGGCCGCCCGCCCCGGCGCCCGCGTCCGGAGACCCTGATCACCGACTCGTACCTAATGACGCGGACATGACCGATATTGACCCTGTTCACCGCGCGGGGCGTCCAGCAGCATCCAGGGGTGGCGGTGCGGGGGTCCGAGCCATGGGGTCGCCCGGACCGCGGCCGCCAGGGGGACCGATGGGGTGCCCCGGCACTCGACCGAGGGGGAAACACCGATGAGCATCGGAAAGACCGTCTGCGCGTCGTTATTCGCGGCGGCGCTGCTCGGCGGCGTCCTCGCCGCCGCGCCCGCCGCCCAGGCCCAGACCAGCGGTGAGACGGGGGCGCAGTCCTGCTACGGCAGCGCCAAGTCGTACTCCAAGCCCGCCGGGAACCGCTGGTACCCCCAGGGCGGCCCGTACCTGACGTCCACCAGCAACTGCGCCGACATCAACATCAAGCCCGGCACCAGCACCAGCGTCGCGGTGTGCTGGCTGCCCAGCTCCGGCGGCTCGTACTGCCAGAGCACGTTCAAGAACGCCCCGGCGGGCCAGTGGACCGTCGTCGCGACGGACGTCAAGGACGGCACGCACTTCTACTTCGACTTCGGCTCGACCGCGGCGAGCTCCGGAGTCTGGGCGGCCTGACCACGCGCCGGCCCGGCACCACCACGTGTCCCCCGTACAGCCCAGCACGGACTCCGTGCACCGGAATACATCCGCCGGATGTGGTGCTCTGAAGTGAGCGGTGCTTGATCGGTGCCCGGGCGTGCCGTGCGGCGGGGGCCGGGCGTGGTGAAGGGCTGGTGGGTGATGACGGCAGAGCAGCCGACGGGCCCCGTGGTCGTGACACCCCACGGGGCCGTACGCGGCCGTTACGAGCGCGGTGGAGCGGTGTTCCGGGGAATCCCGTACGCCGCTCCGCCCTTCGGGCCCCGCCGGTTCCGGCCGCCCGAGCCGCCCGAGCCGTGGGACGGCGTGCGGGACGCCGGCGCCTTCGGGCCGACGGCGCCCAAGCCGCCGTACTCCGAGGCCTTCGCCCGCTACCTCTCCGACCCCGTCGTCGCCGGCGACGACTGCCTCAACCTGAACGTGTGGACCCCCGAGCCGGGCCGCGGCGCCCGTCTTCCGGTACTGGTGTGGCTGCACGGCGGCGCCCTGACCAGGGGATCCTCCGCTGTGCCGGTCTACGGCGGTCACGCGTTCGCGCGGGACGGGGTCGTGCTCGTCTCGGTCAACTACCGGCTCGGGATCGAGGGCTACGGACTGTTCCCGGACGCGCCGCCCAACCCGGGCCTGCGCGACCAGCTCGCCGCTCTGCGCTGGGTGCACGACAGCATCGCCGCCTTCGGCGGCGACCCGGACAACGTCACCCTGTGCGGGCAGTCGGCCGGTGCGATCAGCGTCGGCGCCCTGATCGCGGCGCCCCCGGCCCAGGGTCTGTTCCGGCGGGCGGTGCTGCAGAGCGGCGCACCGGAGTTCTCCGAGCGCGACCGGGTGCGGCGCGTGGTGCGCCGGATGGCCGGCCGGCTGAAGGTGCCGGCCACCGCTGAGGCCTTCGCCGCCGTCGACCGCGCACTGCTGCTGCGCACCCAGGCCGAGGTGGGGAAGCTGAGCAGTCCCGTGCTGGGCGGGCCCGCCTTCGGCATCGTCGTGGACGGGGACCTCGTGCCCCGGGACCCCCTCCAGGCCCTGATCGACGGCGAGGCAGCCCGGGGCGCCGACCTGCTCATGGGCTGGACCCGGGACGAGTACCGGCTGTGGCTGGTGCCCGGCGGCCTGGTCGAGCGCGTCGACCGGCTCGGCACGGTCGCCCTGGCCGGGGCCATGGCCCGCTGCCACGCCGGCCACGACGTGCCGCGCGGCTACCGTGCCGCCCGCCCCGGCGCCGGCACCGCCGAGGTCGTCGGCCAGATGGTCACCGACCACCTGCTCCGGCTGCCGCTGCACCGGCTCGCCGACGCCCGCCCGGGCCGCTCGTACCTGTACGAGTTCGCGTGGCCGTCCCTGGTCCCCGGGCTCGGCGCCTGCCATGCGCTCGAACTCGGGTTCGTGTTCGACACCGGCGACGTGCCGGAGTCGGTCAAGCTGGCCGGGGCGGGCGCGCCGCAGGAGCTGGGCGACGCGATGCACTCGGCCTGGGTGCGGTTCGCCACGACCGGCGACCCGGGCTGGCAGGCCTGGGACGCCTCGCACCCGGTGCGGATCTTCGACGTCGGCGAGCCGCGTGTCGCCTACGGCCCGCGCGACGCCGAACTGGGCCTGTGGCCGGCCGCCGCCACCGTCCCGCAACCGGCGTCCGCCTCCGGCGTCAGGGCGCCGGGAGCCGCACGGGCCTCCGCGGTCCGGCGCCTGCGCCGCTCGGTCGCCGCCCGCCGCCGCTGACACCGCGCCCGGCGCGGGTACCGGTTCGGTCGCAGGTGGGCCCGGCAACGGAGGCCGGAGATCCGGGAGACGGGTCACGCGGGCGCGATCGCGGCGATCCCCGCCGGCGCCGTGCTGCCGTTGCCTGGCCGGTATGCCGCCGGTGCCCGGTCCGTGCCGTCGCCGCTCCGTTTGCCGCCGGCTCCGTGCCGGGGCGTTCCGCGGGTGCCGACCCTGTGCCGTCGTCGCCCCGCGCGGGCGAGCACCGGTACCTGCCTGCTCACAGCGCTCGGGCGATCGCGGCGATCCCCGGCGGCGCCGTGCTGGCGCTGCCTGGCCGGTATGCCGCCGGTGCCCGGTCCGTGCCGTCGCCGCTCCGTTTGCCGCCGGCTCCGTGCCGGGGCGTTCCGCGGGTGCCGACCCTGTGCCGTCGTCGCCCCGCGCGGGCGAGCACCGGTACCTGCCTGCTCACAGCGCTCGGGCGATCGCGGCGATCCCCGCCGGCCCCACCCGGCAGCAGCCGCCGATCAGCCGTGCGCCCGCGTTCCGCCACTCCTCGACCTGCCCGGCGTCGAAGCGGGAGCGGCCGGCCCAGGCGCGGGCCCGCGGGTCCCAGGCCTCCCCGCTGTTGGGGTAGACGACGACCGGCTTGCCGGTGACCCGGGCCGCGACCCCGATCGCGTACGGCACGTCCTCCGGCGCGCAGCAGTTCACGCCGACCGCGATGATCTCGTCGGCGCCGGCGGCGTGCGCGAACGCCTCCTCAAGCGGCTGCCCGGCGCGCGTACGCCGGCCCTCGACGGTGTACGACAGCCAGGCGGGCACCCCCAGCCCCCGGACCGCGCGCACCAGCGCCGCCCCCTCCTCGGCGTCCGGAACCGTCTCCAGAGCCAGCGCGTCCGGCGCCGCGGCGGCCAGGACCTCCAGCCGCGGCCGGTGGAACCGCTCCAGCTCGCCGGTGCTCAGCCCGTAGCGTCCCCGGTACTCGGAGCCGTCCGCGAGCATCGCCCCGTACGGTCCGGCCGAGGCCGCCACCCACAGCGGGCGGCCGGCCCCGCCCGCCGCGGCCCGCCGGGCCGCCTCCCGGGCCAGTTCCACGCTGAGCACCAGCAGCCGCGCCGCTCTCGCCCGGCCGATCCCGCGCCTGGCGAAGCCCTCGAAGCCGGCCTGGTAGCTGGCGGTGATGGCCACGCTCGCACCGGCCTCGAAGTAGGCGAGGTGCGCCTCGGTGATCGCCTCCGGCCGCTCGGCGAGCAGCCGTGCCGACCACAGCTCGTCGCCCAGGTCGTAACCGGCCGCTTCGAGCTGGTTGGACAGCCCGCCGTCGAGCACGACCGTTCCGGCGGCGAGGGCTTCGGCGAGGCCGGGCTGCGTGCTGCTGGTCATGTTCTGACGCTAGTCCACGTACGACGGTGACCGCCGCCCGCGCCCCGAAGCACTAGAACCGCTTCCAGCGGCCCTCCGAGACCACTTCGACGGCGCCGTCGGCCACCTTGACGGCGGTCTGCTCGTCGATCGCGTACGCCGGACCCGCGATCCCGGCCGCCCACCGCTCCGCCGCGGCCATGCTGTTCTCCGGGCAGTCCGGATGATCCAGGTGCGGGAAGATCGAGAAGTCGACCACGCCCAGCGCAGCGTCGCCGCCGCCGGGCGGCGTCCAGCCCACGAACTCCTCGCCGACGCGGGGGGTCATCACCATGCTGCCGGCGCTGAGCCCCACGTAGACCGTGTCGGGCAGCGACGGCAGCAGCGCGGCCAGCCCTGACTCCCGCATCCAGTGGCACAGGTACAGCGCGTCACCGCCGTTGACCAGCAGGACGTCGGCCTCCCGGACCCAGGAGACCCAGCGGGCCCTGTCGATGCCGGGCAGCGCGGTGAGTTCCAGCAACCCGACCGACTTCCAGCCCAGCCCGGTCATGGGGCCGGGGGCGCGTCCGCTGACGAACCGCCACGGCCCGGCCGGATCGGCGTAGGGGCCCCCGTATCCCGCGGTGGGGATGCACAGGGCGCTGGACTCGGCGATCGGCTTGTCCAGAAGGCCGACCAGCGCGTCCCGGATGCTCGCGTTCCTGATGCCGGAGTCGGTGAGCAGAAGCTTCATCATGTCCTTCCCGAGGAACCGTGAGCCGATCCCAGGTGGGGGACCGTCATCGACGAGTCCGCCCGTTCACGGACCGGGACCGGCGGTTCCGGTCCGAGCCCGGCCCAACTCGGTTGCCGCGCCGGGTGACCGTGCAGAAGACTCCACCACATGACTTCCAGGATCCGCCATGTGACGATCGCCTGCGCCGACGCCTACGCCCTCGGCGGCTTCTGGTCGAAGGTGCTGGGCCGGCCGCTGCACGAGGACGACCACCCCGGCGACCCGGAGGCGCTGATCGAGGGCGCGGGGCTGCTGTTCGTCACCGTGCCGGAGCGCAAGACCGTCCGGAACCGGCTGCATCTCGACCTCCAGCCGCAGGACCGCACCCGCGACGAGGAGGTCGAGCGGGTCATCGCCCTCGGCGCCACCCTGGTCGACGACCGGCGCAGGCCCGACGGCACCGGCTGGGCGGTCCTCGCCGACCCCGAGGGCAACGAGTTCTGCGTGGAGCGCAGCGCCGCCGAACGTGGCTAGCGAATCCGGCCGGCGTCAGCGGACTCGACCGCTCTTCGGCCCGACCTCCTTGATCCCGGCCGGAGTTCCGTCCGGGGTGAACGAGTGGTGGAAGGTGAAGGCGTGCGGCGCGGCGCCGTGGGCGTGGAGGTGTTCCAGCCGGGCAACCCCGTCCTGCCAGGTGGGTGTCACGCCGTCGGGGACCCACCAGAACACGTAGTTCGGACGCCCGGTCCTCTCGAACCAGTCGTAACGCCTGTTCAGCGCTTCACGGTGCAGACCGGTGTAGATGGCGTCGAAGGCGGGGCGCAGGCCGGTCCACAGCGAGAGGGTCGCGGCCAGGGCGGTGGTCTCCACCGTGCGGCCCTTGTCGTACCAGGCGGGTACGGCGAACTGTCCCCATGCGCCCCAGTCCGCCTCGAAGAGTTCGCCCCGGTCGCCGTCCGCCGTCTCGGCGTGCGCCAGGTATCCCGGCTGCCGACTCAGCTTCCGGTAGACGGCCGCGCCGATCTCGTAGAACTCGCTCGTGAGGGGTGCGGGATCGGCGAGAGGTGACTTCAGGACGCCGAACGTGTACAGCGCGAGATGGGGCATGCGTCTCTCCCTGGTCGGGTGTGCCGTGGGTGATCGCCGAGGACCAGGTGAAGGTAGCCGCCTGCGCGGGCCATGTCGAAGTTGCGCTTTTGCTGTCAACGTGGCTTTCCGCAAGGGTCGTTGGGGGCGCGGCTGCACTCAGTGAGCGTCCCTCGCCTCCCGGGGCCAGTGGCTGAGGGCGATGTGCAGGGCCTCCACCGTCTTGTCCCAGGAGGCCTCGACGTCGCGCGGGGCGCCGAAGCCGCCGGTGGACTCCAGGGCGCAGTAGCCGTGGAAGGTGCTCCGCAGCAGGCGCACGGCGTCGGTCAGGTCCGGCTCGGACAGGCCGTAGGCGCGGAGCATGCCGTAGGTGATCTCGGCGGTGCGGCGCAGGGCGGGGGAGTCGGCGACCAGGCTCTGGTCGACGCGGATCTGGGTGGCCGCGTAACGGCCCGGGTGCTCCAGGGCGTACGACCGGTAGGCGCCCGCGAAGGCGGCCAGCGCGTCCCGGCCCGCCCGGCCGGCGACGGCCGCCGCGATCCGGTCGATCAGCTCGCCGCCCGCGTGCAGCGCGAGCCGGGTGCGCAGGTCGTTCAGGTTGCGGACGTGCGAGTAGAGGCTGGCGTCCTTCACCCCGAAGCGCCGGGCCAGCGCGGACAGGGAGACCTTCTCGAAGCCCGCCTCGTCGGCGAGTTCGGCGGCGGCCGCGACGATCCGGTCGACGGTGAGTCCCGCGCGGGCCATGGGCCACCTCCTTGGATGCCGAGCCGGCGTCCAAGGATATCCAGGCTGTGGCCGCCGGCCCGCGCGGTGCGCTCACCGTGACCCGCGCGGGACCAGGCATTTCGTCAGGCGGGAGCCTCCGAGAGGACGAACGAGAACCGGGAGGGCTCGGCCCGCAGGAAGTACCGCGGCAGCGGGCCCGGGCCGCAGGACTGGGAGCCGAGGCCGTGCAGGCCGTGATCCAGGTTGACCCACACCATGTCACCGGGCGTGAGGTCGCTCAGGTGGGCGGCCGCGTCCAGGTGCTCGGTGGTCCAGCGCCGGGCGGTGAGGGAGAACTCCGGGTCGCCCTCGATGCGCAGGCCGCCGAGTTCCGCCCAGCGGACCCCGGCCCGGGCGCCGTTCTCCTGGGGACGGACGTACGGCGTCTGCAGCTCGTCCACGGTCGACTGCCAGCGGCCGACCGCCGACGCCGTCGCGCTGTCCGGATACGCCTCGCCCGGCCCGCCGCCGTACCACCGGACGCGGTCGGCAGCGGCCAGCCCGAAGCGGATGCCGAGCCGGGGCAGCGGCACCGGCCAGTCGCCGTCCGGGGTCACGGACACGGTCAGAGCGAGCCGCGTGCCGTCCGACGTCCAGCGGTACACGGCCGACAGCCCGAACTCCCGGGCCGCCGGCGCCGTCCGGGTGCGCACGGTCAGCGCGTCCTCGTCCACCTCCACGGCGTCCAGCCGGTGCCGCATGCGGTGCAGACCGAGCTCGCGCCAGAGCAGGCCGTAGCGGGCGTCGCTCTGCCAGGCGGCGCCGTCGTCGTTGTCGGTGGTCGCCCGCCACACGTCCAGGCGCAGCCCGGTGACCGCCACCCGGCCGATCGACCGCAGGGCGCCGCTGCGGGCGTCGAAGGAGGCCGGGCCGAGGGTGATCACACCGTCGCCGGGCGCCGGGCCGCTGGTCGCCGGGACCGTCGGCGCCGGGTGCGGCGAGACCGCGAACTGGCCCCAGGCGACCACGTGTTCCCTCGGCGCCCAGACCGTGTCGGCGGCGAGCAGCGCCCGTACGGTCCAGTGGGCCTCGCCCGCCGGCGCCGCGGCCGGCGGCTCGGGCAGCTTCACCTCGGCCAACTCGCCCGGCGTCAGCGGAGGCACCGGCAGGGCGCCGGACGCCACCGTCTCGCCGTCCACCTGGTAGGCCCAGGTGAAGGCCAGCGCCGAGAGGTCGGCGAAGTCGTACTTGTTGGTGACGCGGACGCTGCCGCCGGTGCCGTCGCCCTCGATCGCGACCGGCTCGATCACCTTCTTGTACTCGACGAGGCCGGGGGAGGGCCGCCGGTCCGGGAAGAGCAGCCCGTCGCAGACGAAGTTGCCGTCGTGCAGCTCCTCGCCGAAGTCGCCGCCGTAGGCGTAGCCGAAGCGCTCGTCCTCGACGCCGTGGTCGATCCACTCCCAGACGAAGCCGC
Organism: Streptomyces sp. NPDC003720; assembly: GCF_042875075.1. Taxonomy (NCBI): domain Bacteria; kingdom Bacillati; phylum Actinomycetota; class Actinomycetes; order Kitasatosporales; family Streptomycetaceae; genus Streptomyces; species Streptomyces sp. NPDC003720. The sequence continues at coordinate 321,676 of NZ_JBIANZ010000006.1, read as the reverse complement.
CCTGCAGCCGGCCGTGCGCCTCGAACAGCCGCTGGTACTCGGCGAGCCCGCCGGGGCCGTTGCCCATGGCGTGCCCGTACTCGCAGAGGATGAACGGCAGTCGGCGGCGCCGTCGGGTGCCGCCGTCCAGGCCGCGGCCGACCCGCTCCACGTCGCTGTGGGAGAGGTACATCCGCGAGTACACGTCCGTGTCCCGGCAGTCGTGGTCGCCCTCGTAGTGCAGCAGCCTCGAGGGATCGCGGTCGCGGATCCACCCGGCCATCGCGGTCAGGCCCCGGCCGGTGCCGGCCTCGTTGCCCAGCGACCAGACGACGACGGCGGGGTGGTTCTTGTCCCGCTCGACCATGCGGGCCGCGCGGTCCAGCAGGGCCGGGGTCCATCGGTCGTCGTCGACGGGGTTGTCCCGCCAGCCCTGCTCGGTGAAGCCGTGGGTCTCCAGGTCGCACTCGTCGACGACCCACAGGCCCAGCTCGTCGCACAGGTCGAGGAAGGCCGGGTGCGGCGGGTAGTGGGAGGTGCGGACGGCGTTGACGTTGTGCCGCTTCATCAGCAGCACGTCCTCCCGCATCGTCGCGAGGTCCAGCGCGCGGCCCCGCCGCGGATGCCACTCGTGCCGGTTGACCCCCTTGAACAGCACGGCCCTGCCGTTGACCTTGATCAGCCCGTCCGACAGCTCCACCGTACGGAAGCCGACGCGCAGCGGCACCCGCTCGCCCCCGGTGTCCAGCACCCCGTCGTACAGCCTCGGGACCTCCGCCGACCACGGCTCGACCGGCACCGTCACCGGCTCCCCGGTGGCGACGTCGATGCCGAGGTCCGGCACGGTCACCCGGCCGTCCACCTCGGAGTCGACGCGCAGGGTGCCGGTGCCGGCGACATGGTCGTACGAGGCGTGCACGAAGAAGTCCAGCGCGCTGCCCGCCGGGCGGTGCAGCAGCGTGACGTCCCGGAAGACGCCCGGCAGCCACCACTGGTCCTGGTCCTCCAGGTACGAGCCCGCGGACCACTGGTGGACCCGTACCGCCAGCACGTTGCCCGCCGGCCTCAGCAGAGGGCCGACCGCGAACTCGTGCGGCAGCCGCGAACCCTTGAAGTGGCCCAGTTCGGCGCCGTTCAGCCAGACGCGGGCGCAGGACTCCACCCCGTCGAAACGGAGCACCGCCCCGCCGTCCTCGCCGTCGGGCCAGTCCTCGGGCAGATCGAAGACGCGCAGGTGGTCACCGGTCGGGTTCTCGGTCGGGACCCGGGGCGGGTCGACCGGGAACGGGTAGAGGACGTTGGTGTAGGCGGGGGAGCCGTGCCCCTGGAGGACCCAGTGGCCGGGGACCCGCAGCTCCGCCCAGCCGGACGCGTCGTATCCCTCGCGCGCGAAGGAGTCGTCCTCGGCGTCGGCCGTGTCCGACAGCCGGAAGCGCCAGCTTCCGTTCAGGGAGAGCGACTTGGCGTCCGAGGCGGCGTACCAGGCCCGGGGCGCGAGCGTCCCGGAGCCCGGCGAGACGTCCTCGACGTACTCGGTGGTGGAGGTGCGACCGGACATCGGTTTCTCCTAGCTCAGCCGTTGCGTGTGGTGCGTCCTCTCACGGCGGCCGTGCGCCGTCCGGCGGACCGCAGCGTCCCCTCCAGCGCGAACGTGGCCGCGCCCAGGGACACCGGGTCGGCCGGGATGGGGGAGAGGACGATCTCGGTGGCCGCCAGCGGCCGCCGCAGCGCCCGCCGGGCGACGGCCGCGCGGACCTCGTCGAGCAGCGGCGCGCCCAGCCGGGCCGCCACCCAGCTGCTGAGCACGACCACTTCGGGGTTGAGCAGGTTGATCAGATCGGATATGCCGGCGCCCAGATAGCGGGCGGTGTCGCGGACCGCCTCGAGCGCCACCGGGTCGCCCGCGGCGGCCGCCGCGCCCAGGGCGTCGACGGTCGCCGTCTGGTCCCCGGGGTGCAACAGCGGTGAGTGCGGGCTCAGTTCGCGCAGGTTCCGCATGATGCCGGGCGCCCCGACGTAGGTCTCCACGCAGCCGTGGCCGCCGCAGTGGCACGGTCTGCCGTCCAGCACGAGGGTGGTGTGCCCCCACTCGCCCGCGCTGTTGCTGGCTCCCCGGTGCAGCCCGCCGCCGAGCGCGAGACCCGCGCCGACGCCCGTGCCGAGGTTCACCACCACGACGTCCCCGCGCCCCCGCGCGGCCCCGAACCACAGCTCGGCCGCGGTGCAGGCGCGCAGCGGGTTGTCCAGGTACAGCGGGTGGGAAATGCGCTCGGCGAGCAGACCGAGCAGCGGCACGTCGTGCCAGTCCCAGTTGGCCGCGTACTCGACGACACCGCCGTCCCGGTCGATCTGGCCCGGCATGCTCACGCCGACGCCGAGCACCCTGTCCGACCCCGCCCCGGCCCGGGCCACCACCGAGCCGACGGCTGCGGCGACCCGGCCGGCCACCCGCTCGGGGCCCCGCTCGCCGGCGTCCAACTCCTCCTCGGTGCGGGCCAGTACGTTCAGGGCCAGGTCGAACAGCTCGACGTGGACGTACGTCTCCGCGATGTCCACCCCGACCAGTGCGCCGCCGGACGCGTCGACGGCGACCAGGCCCCGGGGCCGCCCGCCCGCCGAGTCCTCGAAGCCGACCTCGGTGATCATGCGCAGATCCAGCAGCTCGCCGACCAGGGTGGCGACCGTGGCCAGGCTGAGGCCGGTGGCGGCGGCCAGCTCCTGCCGCGAGGTGGGGGAGCCGGCGATGATCCGGCGCAGCACCTCGTAGCGGTTCGCGGTGCGGATGTCACGTGACGTGCGCTTCACGGACCTGCCCCTCCCATCCCGTCGGCCGGGGGCGGGACCGGCACCGGCGCGCCGACAGGCTATGGGCCGGCGACCCTTTCTACAAGGGGTTGGGAAAGGGGGTGGAGGAAGCCGGTTCGGCCCACGAGGAAGCGGCCGGCTAGCCGTCGATGTCGAGCGCCGTGCCGTACAGCCGGTGCGCCTTCAGCCGGACGACCACCCGGCGCTCGGCGACCGACTGCTCCAGGAACGCCTGCTCGTCCTCGGGCCTCGCGGCCTCCGGGATCATGCCGAGCAGTTCCCGCCCCACCGCGTCACCGGGCACCATCGTGGCCTCCGAGACCTCGGCCTCGCCCTCGGCGACCGCGAACGACCACACGTCGTCGCCCCGCACATGCAGCGCCGCACGCGGGTCGCGCCGCAGGTGCCCGACCTTGGCCCGGTCGGCCGTCGAGGAGAACCGCGCCGTGCGGGCCTCGGCGTCCCAGCTGTACAGCATGGTGGTCAGATGGGGGTGGCCACTGCGCTTGACGGTGGCGAGCGTGCCGAACCGCTGCTCGCCCAGCAGGCGGGAGACGGCGTCCTCGGACAGGGGGCGGGGCGCTGGTCCTTGAGTCATGACACGGTCAACGCACTTGCCCGCACGGCGAATTCCGCACCCGGCGCCGGAAGTCCGGCTTCTGTCGCGGCGCGGCGCCGGGCTCCCGCAGCGACGCCCCTCAGCTTCCGTGCTCCCCGGCTCCCGCCGCCAGGACGTCCCGGACGAAGGAGTTGGCGAACTTGCCCGCGGGGTCGAGGGATCCGGCCAGCGCGCGGAAGTCGGCCAGACGCGGGTACCGCGGGCGCAGCTCCGCGGGCGGCAGGGTGAACACCTTGCCCCAGTGCGGACGGGCGTCGAACGCGCTCAGCGCCTCCTCGACCCGGCGGACCACCGGCAGTACGGCGGACGCGTCCTCGATCCAGGTGAAGTGCAGGGCCACCGAGTCCCGTCCGTACGCCGGGCTGAGCCACTGCGGGTCGGCGGCGACCGTGCGCACCTCGCAGGTCTGCAGAACGCCGGACACCGTGGTGCGGACGGCGTCGAGCGCGTGCAGCGCGTCGACGGCGGTCTGCCTCGGCAGCAGGTACTCCGACTGCAGCTCGGCCCCGCTGCTCGGCGTGAACTCCGCCCGGAAGTGCGGCAGCCGCTCGTGCCACGGTCCCGGCACCCCGAACTGCTCGGTGCAGTTCACCGCGGGCATGCCCGGCACCGGGTGCATCGCGTCGGTCGCGGCGGCCGCCCACGGGAAGTCCACGGGCGCCTGGTCGGTGCGCCGCTTCACCCACACCTGCCGGAACCCCGGCTCCCGCCAGTCGGTGAACAGGCTCACGCTGTACGCCGCCCCCGCCACCGCCGCGTAGTCCAGTCCGGCGAGCGGCAGTTCGGTGAACACGTACTGCTCGACCTCGTACGCCGGCTCCAGCTCCAGGGTCAGCGCGGTCACCACGCCGAGCGCGCCCAGCGAGGTCACCGCGCCGTCGAAGCGGGCGTCCCCCCGGGCGATGGTGACCGTGGAGCCGTCCGCCGTGAGCAGCTCCACCTCGCGCACCGCCGCGGCGAGCGGCCCGTTGCCGACGCCCGAGCCATGGGTGCCGGTGGCCACCGAGCCCGCCACCGAGATGTGCGGCAGCGAGGCCATGTTGGGCAGCGCGAGTCCCCGCGCGTGGACCGCGCGGGCGAGTTCCGCGTATCTGACCCCGCCCGAGACGCGCACCGTACGGGCCGCGGTGTCCACGTCGATCACCGGCGGCAGGGCCGCGAGCGACACGAGGATCCCGTCGGCGCCGGGCTCGGCGATCCGGTTGAAGGAGTGGCCGCTGCCCAGCACCCGTACCCGCGCACTGCCGGCCACCAGGGACCGGAGCGCGCCGGCCGTCTCCGGGCGGTGGAACCCCTCGGCCTCGTAGGTGATGTTCCGGGCCCAGTTGGTGACCGTCCGACTCATCCTTGCCGTCCCTCCTCGAGCGTGCGTGTTCGTTGACCCTCTCATCCGCCGCGACCTACCGTAGAGAGCGGTTGCCGTCCGGGCGTCCGCGATCCCTGCGCCGCCGAGCCGGAAGGCCCCTTCGTTGCCCGAGCGTCCCCAGGCACTGTTCGCCATGACGGCGGCCAACCTGCCGCACGTCTTTCCCCCCGACCTGCTCGCCGGGCTCCGCGAGCACGTCGACGTCGACCCCGCCCTCGTGGCGGAGGACCTCGGCGACCCCGGAGCACGGGAGAAGCTGTCCCGTACCGAGATCCTGATCACCGGCTGGGGCTGCCCGCTCCTCGACGCGGCCGCCCTGGACGCGGCGCCGAGGCTGCGCGCGGTGCTGCACGCGGCCGGCTCGGTCAAGGGCTTCACCACACCCGAGGTCTTCCGGCGCGGCATCGCCGTCTCCTCGGCCGCCGCCGCGAACGCCCTGCCCGTCGCCGAGTACACCCTGGCCGTGATCCTTCTCTCGGGCAAGGACGTCTTCGCCTCCCGGGACCTGCTGCGCACCCGCCGGTCCTTCCCTCACGGCGGCATCCTGCCCGGCGTCGGCAACTACGGCCGCCGGGTCGGCGTCGTCGGCGCCTCCCGCATCGGCCGCCGGGTCATCGAGCTGCTCCGCCCCCACGACCTCCGGGTCGGCCTCGCCGACCCCTACGTCGACGAGGCCGGGGCCGCCCGGCTCGGGGTGCCCCTGCTCCCGCTGGACGACCTGCTGCGCGGCTCCGACGTCGTCACCCTGCACGCCCCGGACACCCCCGAGACCCGGCGCCTCATCGGCGCCCGGGAACTCGCCCTGATGCCCTCGGGGGCCGTGCTGATCAACACCGCGCGCGGCGCCCTGGTCGACCACGAGGCCCTGGTGGCCGAGCTGCGCACCGGCCGCCTCGGCGCCGTGCTGGACGTCACCGACCCGGAGCCGCTGCCCGCCGACTCGCCCCTGTTCGCACTGCCCAACGCGTTCGTGACCCCGCACCTCGCCGGCTCGCAGGGCAACGAGGTCGCCCGGCTCGGGCGGACGGTGGTGGAGGAGGCGGCCCGGCTGGCGGCGGGGCGCCCGCTCGCGTATGCCGTCGATCACACCGTCCTGGAGCGGACGGCCTGACGGGACGCCGTACCGGGGCGGCTCGCGCGCCGCACGGGGACCCGGCCGGGCCGGCGCGCGAACGGGGGCATACGGTGAGATCCGAACGTCCGAGCCGGGAGGAGATGACGGATGGGCAGCCGCACCGCGCTGGTCGAGGATCTGATGGAGCGCTTCCCGCATGTGCCGCGGGAGGCCGTCTTCAAGGAGGACCTGCTCCGCGGCGGAGTCGCCTTCGACGCCTCCGCGCTGAGCGACAACGAGGGCGGCGAGGTCAAGCCGAAGTCGTACTTCATCTTCTCCTTCGACCACGGCACCCTGCCCGAGCTGGGCGAGGCCGCGCTGCGCCGGCCCCCGGAGGAGATCATCCTCACGGGCGGCCCGTACGACCTGCGGCGCACCGTCGTCTCCGTACGGGTGAACCCCGCCTCGCCGTACCGGGTCGCCGCCGACGAGGAGGGGCTCCTCGGGCTGTACCTCGACGGCAGCCGGATCGCCGACGTCGGCGTGCCGCCCATGCCCGAGTACTACCGGCACACCCTCTCCAACGGGAAGTCCGTCATGGAGGTCGCCCCCACCATCCAGTGGGGCTACCTGATCTACCTGACGGTCTTCCGGGTCTGCCAGTACTTCGGCGCCAAGGAGGAGTGCCAGTACTGCGACATCAACCACAACTGGCGCCAGCACAAGGCGGCCGGCCGGCCCTACACCGGGGTGAAGGACGTCGAGGAGGTGCTGGAGGCCCTCGAGATCATCGACCGGTACGACACCCAGAAGGCGTCCACCGCCTACACCCTCACCGGCGGCGCCATCACCAAGACGGTCGCCGGGCGGGACGAGGCCGACTTCTACGGCCACTACGCCAAGGCCATCGAGGAGCGCTTCCCGGGCCGCTGGATCGGCAAGGTCGTCGCCCAGGCCCTGCCCAAGGACGACGTCCAGCGGTTCAAGGACTACGGCGTGCAGATCTACCACCCCAACTTCGAGGTGTGGGACCGGCGTCTGTTCGAGCTGTACTGCCCCGGCAAGGAGCGCTACGTCGGCCGTGACGAGTGGCACAAGCGGATCCTGGACTCCGCCGAGGTCTTCGGCGCGCGCAACGTGATCCCGAATTTCGTCGCGGGCGTGGAGATGGCCGAGCCGTTCGGCTTCACCACCGTCGACGAGGCCATCGCGTCCACCACCGAGGGCCTGCGCTTCTTCATGTCGCACGGCATCACGCCCCGCTTCACCACCTGGTGCCCGGAGCCCACCACCCCGCTCGGCAAGGCGAACCCGCAGGGCGCGCCGCTGGAGTACCACATCCGGCTGCTGGAGGCCTACCGGGCCACGATGGACGACTTCGGTCTCTCCTCGCCCCCCGGCTACGGGCCGCCCGGACCGGGCCGCGCGGTGTTCTCCGTCAGCTCCTTCATGGACAGCCTGCCCGCCGAGGAACCGGTGGAGGCCTGAACCGCCAGGAAGCGGCCGGCCGGACGGTGAGCGGATCGGGGCCCGCGTCCGTATGGGAGACGGGAGTGACCGGCCCGGCCGCGGCCGGTCACGGGGCGCGACCTCGTGATCACTCGATCCGGACCTGGCGCTTGTCAGTCGTGTCGGAGGCGTGAAAGGCTCCTGCCCGCCGCGGGGTTTCCTCAACTCCCCTATTTGTGCGGTGAGTTGACCTCGCTCGTGGATGCAGGAGTGCCATGCCCGACCTGCCGGCCCCCCAGGACGCCACCGAGACGGAGCTGTTCTCGGAATGCTGGGACGCGGTGCTCAGCTACGCCGACCTGTGCACCTCGGGATCGCTGACGGCCCATCAGCTCGCGACCGAGGCGTTCACGGCGGGCATGCGCGAACTGCGGGGCGCCGGGCCCGTCCCCGGGCGCGGTCCGGCGAGGCGCCCGGGCCGGCTGCCGGCGATCCCGGAACTGCTCACCGCCGTACGGAACACGGCCGCGGGCTGGGAGGCCGCCGGGCAGGGGCACAAGCTGGACCCGGACCTGCGGCTGTGGCTCAACTCCGGCCAGGCCGCCAGGTTCGCCGGACCGCCGACCGGGCGGCCGGTCGCCCTGCGGGGCCTGAGGGACCTGCAGGAGCCGGACGCCGCGCTGCTGTGGCTCGCCGAGGTGGAGGCGCTGCCGCTGCCCGCCGTGGCCCGCAGACTCGGTCTGGACCCGGCCACGGCCGCCGGTGAGCTCGAAGAGGTGCGGGGGCTGTTCCGGGGCCGCTGCCACCGGGCGCACCTCGACTCGCCGATGGACGCGGAGTGCCGCGCATACGCCCGGCTGCTGGACGCGGTGACCCGGTCGGCGGGCGCCGAGACGCCGGCCGACCTCTCCCGGCACCTCGCCACCTGTGCGGGGTGCGCGGAGGCCGCGGCCTGTCTGCGCCTGCACGGCGGCGGTCTGCCCGCCGCGATCGCCGGCGGGGTCATCGGCTGGGGCGGCCTCGCCTATCTGGAGCGCAGGCGGCGCGCCGCCGAGGTCCGGCTGGGCGCCGGCCGGCCGGGCGCGGCCGACGCCGGCGGCGACCCGGAGGAGCGGGCGGGCCGCGGCCGGGCGCTGCGGGGCGGCCTGCTGGCCGCGGCCGTCCTGCTGTCCGCCCTGGCGCTCGGGGTGTCGATGATGCCGCTCGGCGGTTCCGGCGGCGACGAGGCGGCGGCCCGCGACGACCGCCAGCCGGTCGCCGACCCCGGCACGTTCCCGGTCGCGAGCGGCTCCCCGGCACCCGGGGAATCGGCGTCCCGGGCCTCCGTGTCAGCGAAACCGGCTCCCGCCACTCCCACCGCCACCGCTCCCCGGACCCGGCACGAGACCGGCAACCCCGATCCCGGACCTCAGGGCGCCTCCGCCGGCGCCACCGACCCGGGCCCCAGCCGTCCGGCCCGCCCCGCCCCCACCTGCCGGGTCGTCTACGACCTGGTCAACCAGTGGCCCGACGGCTTCCAGGCCACCGTCACCGTCACCAGCGCCGAGGCCCTCAACGGCTGGCGGGTCGCCTGGAGCTTCCGCGACGGCCAGCAGGTCGACCGGATGTGGGACGCCACCGTCCACCAGGACGGCTCCCGGGTCACCGCCACCGCCGCCGACTACAACAGGTCGGTCGCCGCGCACTCGCCGCTGTCCTTCGGCTTCATCGCCTCCTGGCGGGACCGGAACCGGACACCGTACGGCTTCACGCTCAACGGGGAGACCTGCGCGACGGGCTGAAACCCGCGCCGCCGCACCTGCGGAAAACCCGAGTTCTCGCCAAATCGCCCCGCTTCCCGAGTTGGCGCATTTATGCGAGGTGTCACCCTCAGGAGGGGCTGACCTCGCCGTAGTCGATCGACGCCGACGGCCGCAGGCGCCGCGGGCCGCCGCGCGCCGAGGCCCGGTCCGTGGTCTTGAACCGCGCTGCCCGGACGACGTACCTGGCAGTTCCGTCATTACCGGACGGTACCCCCGATGTGGCGCAATTCACTCGCCTGAAAACGGCGTTCTGCCACCATCAACGCCATCGAAAAACCGGCCATCGGCACTGCGGCGGGGGGCGTGGCCATGGGGCTGCTCGGCAATGACCTTGCGTTCGCGCAGTCTCTTTCCGCACAGGAGCGCGAGGGCGTCATGGCCCTCGGCAACCGCAGGCACTTCCCGGCCGACGCGCACCTGCTGACCGAGGGCGACCGGTCCAGCCACGTGCTGATCCTCCTCGAAGGCTGGGTCACCGTCTCCGTGTCCACCGACCGGGGCGCCACCCGGCTGATACTCGGCCTGCGCGGACCCGGTGAACTGCTCGGCGAGATGGCCGCGCTGGACCCGCATCCGCGCAGTGCCACCGTGCGCGCCCTCGGCCCGATAGCGGCCCAGGTCATATCCGGCGACGCCTTCCGCCGCTTCCTCGCACTGAACCCCCGCGTCAGCGGACTGGTGATACGCCAGCTCACCTTCCGGCTGCGCAGCGCCGACCAGGAACGGTCCGCGCTCGCCTCCCTCACCGTCCTGCAGCGCCTCGCCGGCCGGCTCAGCGAACTCTCCGCGACCGAACCCGCCGGCCCCTACGCCCCCTCCGCGGCGGGCCGGCCGTCCGGCGCCCCGCCCGCCGGCTCCGTCGTCCACCTGGCCCAGGACGAGCTGGCCGCCACCATCGGCGCCACCCGGGAGGCCGTCGCCAAGGCCCTGCGGCTGCTGCGCGCCCAGCGCATCGTGCGCACCGGCAACCGGATGGTCGAGATCCTCGACCCGGCCCTGCTCGCCCTCCTCGCGGACGGCCATCACGAGTAACGCGCCGCCCGCCGTGTGTAAACGGCTACAGACGGCCCCGCGTCCCGGGCCCGACGCTGTTGGGACGACCACCTCATCCATGAGCGGACAGCACTGCAGGGGGCACGGGTGAACCACGACGCGGCGGAAATCACCGAGGAGCACTACGAGTTGGTGATCAGCGTCGACGCCAGACGGTCCGGGGAGTACGACGACGTCGACAAGCCGCGGATGCGCGCCCGGATCTACCGGGTGCTGGAGACGGCCTTCGCCCACGCCTCGGTGCCCCGCGACGCCCTCCACCTGGAGGACCGCGGGGACGGCGTGCTCGTGGCGGTCACCGGCCGCGTCGCGGTGAGCCGGCTGCTCGGCCTGTGGCTGGTCGAGGTGCGCGAGAAACTGCGGGACGAGAACCGCGGTCTGCGCGTGCCCCTGGGACTGCGCGTCGGCATGCACGTCGGCCCGGTCCGGCACGACGACCGGGGCATCAGCGGACGCGCGGTCGACCTGGCCTGCCGGCTGGCCGACTCCGCCGTCGCCCGCCGCCTCCTCGACGCCGACAACGCCGACCTGGTGCTGGTCACCTCGCAGTCCCTGTACGAGGACGTGGTCAGCGGCGGCGGCAAGTTCATCGAGCCGGGGCAGTACACGCGGGCCCGGCTGCGGCTCAAGGAGGGCGAGGTCACCGCCTGGTGCCATCTGCCCGGCCTGCCCGCCCCCGAGATCCCCGCCGACCCCCGGCCCGGAAGCGCGGCCGAGACGCCGGCTCCCGACGCCGGGCCGGCCCGGGACGCCGAAGCCCCCGCCTCGGACGGCGACGCCACCGCCTCGCGGGCGGCAGGCGCCGCCCCGGACGGCGACGCCACCGCCCCGCCGGCGGCCGGCCCCGGCCGGGAGCGCCCGTCCGGCGACCAGTACACCGTGCACGGCGACTGGTCCGAGCACCGCGACAACGTCTACCAGCAGCCCGTGCACATCGGCCGTGTCACCGGCCGCGACGACGAGCGGCGCAAGGGCTGAGGCGGATGAGCGACGACAGGCAGCCGGACGCCCCGGCCGAGGACACCCCCGACAGGCCCGGCCAGGACCGCTCGCCGGAACCCGAGGACCGCAGGGGCCGCGACGAGCAGACGCGCGACGGCGGCAGGGCCGACGGCGGATCCGGCAAGGACGAGGGCGGGGCCGGCAAGGACGACGACGCCGAGGACGAGGCCGCCGAACGGGAGAAGGAGCGCGAGCGCGAACGGGAGCGCGCCGCCGGACGGTTCAAGGAGTACACCCGCGACCCCCTCGCAGCGGAGCAGAACGAGGACGGGCCCACCGACCTCGCGGCCGCCGCCCGGGCCCGCCGCGCCACCCGGTCGCTGTTCGACGTCGGCCGCGACCTGACCAGCTTCGACCGCTCGTACTTCGGCAGCGCCCACATCGGCGACATCAACCTCCGCCTGGACGCCCGCAGGTCCGGCGCCGGCATGCGCAGCGGACCCGTGCCCGACGAGGAGCTGCGCCGGCTGCGCCGCGTCCACGTCGAGCCGGAGGGCTACATACGGCTGCGCAACGCGCTGCGCGCCCGCCGGCTGCTGGTCCTCGGCGCCGCGCCGGGAACCGGGCGGACCAGCACGGCGCTCTCCCTCCTCGACGAGGTCACCACCGCCTCCGCGAACGAGGCCGCCCCGCAGCCCGGCACCGGCTCCCGGGTACGGCGGGTCGACCCGGACGGCGGGGTGCGGCAGCTCGCCGAGTCGCTGGGCCGCCCCCGCGACGACGGCGAGGAGACCCCGAGCGGCACCGGCTACCTGCTGGAGCTGTCCCTGACCCGGCCCGGAGCGCTCCCGCCGGCCGAGATGGACCTCGACGAGCTCGCCGCCGCCCTGGAGCGCCGCGAGGCCTACGCGGTCGTCGTCGTCACCGTCGGATCGGCCGCCAACGCGCTGCTCGCCGGCCGGTACGGGATGCTCTGCCCGCCCGCGCCCACCCGTGAACTGCTGCGCACCCGGCTGCTGGAACGGCTGGAGCGGCCCGCCGCGACGGCACCGGACGACGGTCCCGGCCCGGCCGAACTGCTGGGCCGCGCCGAGGAGCTGTGGGCCCGCGAGGAGGTCGAGGGCGTCGTCGGACTGACGGACCTGCGCCCGGCGGAGGCCGAACTCCTCGCGTCCCTGCTGGCCGGCCGAGTGCTCGGCGACATCACCCACGAGGAGTTGCTGGCCGGCTGCCGCAGCCTGGCCGCGAGCCAGGCTCAGGAGTGGTTCGCCGGAGTGGACCGGGCACTGACCGCGCGGCCCGCCGCCACCGAGGCCGGCGCGGGCCGCCCGGACACGGCGACCCTGTTCCACCCGGTGGCGTTCCGGATCGCCCTGGCCGTGCTCGGCGGCGCCTCGCACAGCGCGGTGGCCGCCGCCGCCCACCTGCTCACCTGGGAACTGTCCGTCCAGTGCGACCCCGACAACACCCCGGCCCGTCCGCTGTTCTGCGACGACCCGGAGGCCGACCTCGCGCTCTCCCGCGCCGAGGTGACGGACGGGCGGGTCGAGGTGGCCGGCGGCGAGGTACCGGCCCGGCTGATCTGGTACCGGGGGACCGCCCTGCCCTCGGCGGTGCTGACCGAGTTGTGGGACCGGCACTTCCCGGTCCGCGCGCCGGTGGTGCGCTGGCTCAGACTGCTCGCCGACGATCCGCGCTCCCAGGTGTGGATGCGCGCCGCGGTGGCCGCCGGCGAGCTGTGCGTACGGGACTTCGACCACGGCTACACCGAACTGGTGCGGCCGCTCGCCGAGGCCGCCACGCCCCGCCGCCGGATCTTCGCGGCCACCACCCTCGACCAGGCCGCCGGCCACGACACCCACCGCGCAACCGTGCACCGGCTGGTCGCCGACTGGAGCCGCAACGGCAGCAAGGCGCTGCGCTGGACCGCGGCGATGGCGCTCGGCTACGGCAACGCGGCGGCCACCATGGACGAGACGCTGGACACGCTGGCCAGAATCGGCGTCCGCGACGACGGCGACCAGCTCGCGGCCGCCTCCTTCAACGTCGTACGGCTGCTGGCGCTGCCGGACGCGGACCGGGTGCTCGCGCGGATCGCCGAGTGGACCCACCACAAGCGCGAGGCTTACCAGGACCTGGGCCTCGTGACCACCGTACGGCTGTCGCTGACCACGGTGGACGAGGTGCTGACGGAGGACCCCGACGGGCCTCTGGCCGACCGGGGCGACTGGCCGCTGCCGCTCGCCCTGGCCGCCACCCGCCCCGGACTCGTCGGCCCCATGGCCGACCTGATGTGGACGGCGCTCAACACGGCCCGGGCCAGGGACGTGGCGATGGACGCGCTGGAACGTCTGCTGCGGTCCGCCGTGCGCAGGGACGGCACCGAGTGGACCCGGCCGGGGCTCGCGGCACTGCTGCCGGCGCTGGCCACCGAGGATCACGACCAGCGGCGGCTGGACTGGCTGCTGCGCCACATGATGAACGACCCCGAGAACCCCCTCCCCGACGCGCGGGCGCGCGACCTGTGGTGGCTCGCCGTCACGCCGCGGCGGCCGGACCGCCGGGAGCGGACGCGCCGGGAGAGGACCCGCGAGGAGGACAGGCATGGCTGAGGACGAGGACGGGACGGCGGCCGGGGGCCCGGTGCCCGCGGGACCGTTCCTGCGGGAGTACGCCCCGCTCGGCGCCTTCCCGGCGGCGAGCGCGCAGAAGGCCTCCGTGCTGTTCTACCGCAACGGGGGGTACAGCGTGATCACCGTTGCCGGGGTGCGGCACGTGGACAAGCGGGCGCTGGCCCGGCCGTACAACGTCTGCGAGATCGCGCAGGGCACGTACGTCTCGCCGCTCCAGCTCGAACTGCCGGCCGCCGGCGGCACCAGCTTCTTCAAGGCCGAGGTGGACATCGAGTGGGAGGTGACCGACCCCTACCTGGCCGCCGTCCAGGTCGTGTCCGACGTGGCGGCCCGGCTCACCTCCCCGGTGCTGGAACGGCTCCGCGAGATCACCCTGACCTACCCGGTGACCGACGCCGAACAGGCCAACCGCGTCATCACCCGGGAGTGCGTCGGCGGCCGCTGGAGCGACCTGGGCGGTGAACTCGGCCTGCGGGTACGGCTGTACGTCCGGCTCGGGGTGAACGACGAGGCCATCGAGTACGCAAGGCAGCGGCGCGGGGCGCAGGCCGACGCCGATGTCACCCGGGTCCGCCAGGAATCGTTCCGGCGCATGCTGCAGGGCGGCGAACTGGAGCAGCTCAGCTTCATGCTGGCCGCCGACCCCGAGGGCGCCAAGGACTTCCTGGAGAAGATCCGCCAGGAGGGCCGGCAGGACGAGCGGGAGCGGGTCGACCGGCTCTACACCATGGCGCTCAGGGGCGAACTGCACGCCGCGGACGTCGAGAACCAGGTCCTCGACCTGCTCAACCAGGGCCAGCGGCGCCCGCTCCAGGGGCCCATCGGCGCGGTGCCGGCCCGCCGGGAGCGGCGCGAGCTGGAACCGGCCCCCGAGGGGCCGTTCACCCCGGACTGGGTGTCCGACGAACCGCCCCGGAGGCAGTCGCACCGGGCCGAGTCGCATCGCGCGGAGACCTACCGGACGGAGACCTACCGCACCGAGTCCACCCGCGAGGTGCACCGCGCCGAGGCCCGCCTGGACGACGACACCGTCACGGAAGAACCCCCCTCCCGCCCCCGCCGCGGGCCCGAGCCCCACCCGTCCGACGACTACGACCGGGAGCCGCAGCGGGACCGGGCCCGGCGCCCGGACCCCTACCTGTCCGACGACCACGACCGGGAGCCGCCACGGGACCGGGCCCGGCGCCCGGAGCCGCCCTACCCGTCCGACGACTACGACGGCGAGCCGCGGCGAAGCCGCACGTACCGGTCGGAGCCCGACCCGGCGGACGGCTACGACCGGCCGGCGCGGCGGGCGGCGGGGACACACCGGCCCGAGCCGGGACCGGGCGACGGCTTCGACCGGGAGCCGTCCAGGGACCGGGATCACCGTCCGGAGCCCTACTCCGCCGACGACTTCGGCCGGGGGCCCTCGCGGGACCGGGCCCGGCGCCCCGAGCCCTACCCGTCCGACGACCACGACGGCGAGCCGCCGAGGAGCACGTACCGTCCGGGATCCGGCCCGGCGGACGACTTCGACCGGCCGGCGCGGCGGGCGGGGACGCACCGCCCCGAGCTGGGTCCGGGCGACGGCTTCGACCGTGAGCCGTCCTGGGACCGGACCCACCGGTCCGGGCAGGACCCTGCCGACGACTTCGACCGGGAGCCGTCCAGGGGCTGGCCGCACCGCCCCGCGCCGGGACCGGCCGGCGGCTTCGACCGGGAGCCGCAGCGGGACCGGGATCACCGTCCGGAGACCTATCCAACCGACGACTTCGGCCGCGAGCCGGCGCTGGGCGGCGTCCGGCGCTCCGAGCCCTACCCGGCCGACGACTACGACCGCGAGCCGCGGCGAAGCCGCACGTACCGGTCGGATCCCGGCCCGGCCGACGACTCCGGCCCGGACTCGCGGAGGCGGACCTACCGGCCGGAGGACGCCGGTGACCATCGGGCCGACGACCACGGCCGGGACGTTCCGCGGGGCCGCAGGCGCTCGCGGGACGACGGCTGGTCCTGGGCGGAAGAGGACGAATGACCGCCGAGGACGAGGCCGCCAGGACCTCCCCCGCCCCGAACGTGCTCGTGCCGGACGGGGGTCGGCACAGCCACGACGGGGCGGGGGAGCGCATCGCCGAACGACTGCTCGACACGGTCCGCGAGGACCTCGGACGAGCCGACTCCAAGGCCGCCGTGCTGCTGTCCGGGACGCTCGCGCTGCCCGCCTTCCTGCTCGGATGGCACGGCGCGCCCGGCTGGCGCGGACCCGCGGACATGACGCTGGTCCTGGCCGGGGTGCTGTGGGCCGGCGCGCTGATCGCGCTGATCGGCGCGGTGATGCCGCGCACCGGCACGCACCGCGGCCGGGACGGGGTCACGTACTTCGGCGACCTGGTGGCCGCCCGCGACCTCGCGGGGCTGTCCGCCCGGGTGGCCGAGGCCGGGCGCGACCCCGCCGGGTGGCTGCTCGTCCAGGCCGTCGACGTCAGCTCGATCCTGTCCGCCAAGTACCGCGCCATCCGCTGGGGCATGGGCTCGCTCGCCCTCTCGGCGGCGCTGGCCCTGGCCTGGGGCCTGACCCCGCGCTGAGCGGGTCCGCCCGCACCGAGCACTCCAAGCAGAGACGAACGAGGAATCAGGGGACCGCCGTGGAAACAGTCACGGGAAGACGGCAAACGCGAAGGGGCGGGATCCGCCGCGCCGCAGCCGCGGTGCTGGCGGGAGCCGCGTTGACCGGCGCCCTGCTGGCGCCACCGGGCCACGACCCGGTGCCGGTGGCGGACACGCGGCCGGCGTTCCCGGCGGTCAACTACGCCGTGGCCGTCGACGAGTCCGCGAGCCTCGCCGCCGCGGACATGGCCGCCGAGAAGGCCGCCGCCGCCCGGATCGCGCTCGGCGACGTCTCCTCCCAGTCCCATGTCACCGTCTTCGGCTTCGCCGCCGCCGAGTCCGAAGGACAGCGCGCGGTGGACCCGGTGTGCCCGCGGACCGCGCTGGACGCGGCCGGCCGCGACACCGTCGGCGCCTGCGTCACCAAGCTGCGCGGCCGCGAGAAGAGCCAGGGCACCGGCACCGACTTCCCGAGCGCGATACGCCAGGGCGTGCACGACCTCACCGACGGCACCGACCCGTCCCAGCCCCGCGTGCTGTTCCTGCTCACCGACGGCTACATGGACGTCAGCGACAGCCCCAAGTACGGCGACCCCGCGCACCGCGACGACGAGGGCGACCGGCAGCTCGGCCTGGCGCTGAAGGAGGCCAGGGACGAGCACGTGCAGGTGTGGCCGCTCGGCTTCGGCGACCAGCCGCGCATGGACGAGCTGAAGCGGATGGCCGCCGGCGGATACCAGAAGGGCTGCGTCGACCTGCCGTCCGCGACCCCCGCGCCCAGGAAGGTCGAGCCGGCGGCCATCGGCACCACCCTCGAGGACATCTTCGCCGCCGCCCACTGCCTGCGGCACGAGCGCGGACCCGACCCGAAACGGCCGCCGTCCACCCAGGAGATCGCCATCTCCCCGCTGGCGACCGTGGGCAGCATCGTGGTCGACAAGGGCGACCCCGCGGTCGAGATCACGTACTACGACCCGAGCGGCAACAAGGTGCCCACGCACGGGAAGTACCACAAGTCGTCCTTCGAACTGGCCGGCGGCAACGGCGTGGTGGAGGCGCTGAAGATCGTCGACCCGCTGCCCGGCCCCTGGAAGGTGAAGGCCGAGGCGCCCGAGGGGCACCGCTCGCTGCCGGTCTCCGTCAGCGTGCTGTGGCAGGGCGAGCTGCGCGGCGCGATCACCATGGACCCGCCCTCCCCGCAGGCCGGGGACGAGGTCGAGGTGACCATGCGGCTGCAGACCCGCGAGGGCTACCAGATCAAGGACCCCCGCGACTACGCCGGGCTGCGGGTGCGCAGCGCCCTCACCGGCGACGGTTTCGACCCGCTGAAGCTGGACCTCACGGACGACGGCAAGGCGGGCGACTCCACCGCGAGCGACGGCTCGTTCACCGGCTCCGTCCGTGTCCCGAAGGGCGCCGACGGCGCGCTGAAGGTGAGCGCCACGCTGACCGCCGCCGGGCTCAGCGCCGACACCCGCAGCGAGACCGGCGAGATCGCCCCCGGCCAACTGCCCGTCACCACCGCGCTCGACCTGCCCGCCGCCGACGTCCACCCCGGCGCCCGGATCAGCGGCACCCTGGCCGTGCACAACACCAGCGGCGCCGCGCACACCCTGCGGCTCGCCGTCACCGACCTCCAGCCCGGGCTGCTCTCCGTCAGCCCCGCGCGCATCACGCTCCGGCCCGGGGAGTCCGGCACCCGGAAGGTGACCGTCGAGGTCGCCCCCGCCGCCGTGTTCGGCGACCGGCTCGGCCACGGCGGGCTGAAACTCGCCGGCACCGTCACCGCCGCCGACACCACCGACCACGGCCGCACCCTCGTGCGGTCCCCGATCTCCGTGCGGGTGACTCCCGAGCCGACCGTCGTGGACCGGTACAAGTGGTACTTCCTGAGCGCCGCCGCCCTGCTGGTGGTGCTGGCCCTGGTGGCCGCGGCCTGGGTGCGCCAGCGCCGCCGCGGCCAGGACCCGTACGGCCTGGTGCTGCGGCTGGTGGACGAGGACGGCAGTGTGCTGAACGAGCACCGGGCCGGCCACGGGAACAAGCAGTGGTACGAGTTCGCCGTCGCCGAACCCCACCGCAGCCCGCGCATCGAGCGGCGCCCGCACGGCCCCTACGCCGTCCGGCGCGGCCTCCAGGGCGGAGCGGTGCTGCGCAAGCGCGGCGGCGGCCGGACCCCCGTGCCCGCCCGCGGCCAGGTCCCGCTGACCGACTCGCTGTACCTGGCGCTCGGCGAGGAGACCCGCGGCCGGCAGCGGTCCGCCGACACCCCGGGCCGCGAGCGCGGCGAGAACGTCGGCGGCGCCTACGACTCGTACCTCTGACCCGTCGGCGGGCGGCACGGCAGCGCGCCGGCCGCCCGCCCGGCACCCGCACCGCGGCCACCGGGCCGCACGCACCACGCAGAAGGTCCCAGCACGAACCCGCGGCCGCCCCGGCCGCGAGCGGGGAGGAAACCATGAAGATCTTCCAGCCGATGCTCTTCGTCGGCCTGGGCGGCACCGGGGGACTGGTCGGCGCCGAACTCGAACGCAGACTGCGCACCGAACTGTGCGGCCCCGACGGCATGGCGCTCAGCCGGCTCGGCGGCCACGCCCCCTACCAGCTGCCGGACTGCCTCCAGTTCGTGTACGCCGACTACAGCGAGACCGACCTGCAGCGGCTCCCGCAGTTCAACGTGGACCCGTCGCTCCGGGCCGCGTACTCCCGCACCTCTCGCGCCACGCACAACCTGCTGCCGAACTTCGACAGTTCGCCCGAGGTCACCAAGATGCTCCGGGCGAGCCTGCGCGAGGAGGTGGCGGGCTGGCTGCCGCCGATCATCGGCGAGCCCGAGGTCACCCCGCTGCACAACGGCGCGGGCCAGCTCCCCACCGTCGGCCGCGCCGCCCTGTTCGCGACGCTGCGCCACGGCCTCGCACCGGTCCTCGAGCCGCTGCTCCAGGCGATCGACGCGATCGCCAAGTCCGCGGGCGAACTGAGCGAACTCGGCGGCGGGAAGGTCACGGGCTGCGACGTGTTCGTGGCCTTCTCGGTGGCCGGCGGCACCGGCGCCGGGATCTTCCTGGACTACCTGCACCTCATCAACCACGCTTTCCGGCTGCGGCGGTTCGACGGGGTGAAGATCTACCCGCTGGTGGTGATGCCGTCGTCGTTCTCCGCCGCCACCGGCGGCGGGCGGGAGGCGGAACTCAACGCGGCCCGGTCCCTGGTGGACCTGTTCCGGCTGGTGGACCGGCAGAACGCGCCGACCGAGGGCGCCGAGATCGGTGACCTCGACCACGACGCGGGCTTCGGCATCCGCTACCCGGGCCCCACCACCGTCCGGCTGCGCACCGGAATCCTGCCCACCGCCTTCCTGTTCAGCCCGACCGCCGGCATCCGGGCCGACGACCTGCGCCGTTCCATCGTCTCCCTGGTGATGTCGCTGATCGGCACCGAGCTGGGCGACGGCCGCTCCCGGGGCCGCAAGACGGCCGGCGACGACGACTACCAGACCTTCGCCGCCAGCTTCATCAACCGCGGGGTGCACCGCAGTTCGCTGTCGCCCACCGGCATCGGCCGGCAGGGGGTCTCCACCAGCCTGGTGGCCTCCATGACCGCGCCCATGGACCAGCTGGCCGACCTGGTGGCCGGCCGGGTGCTGCGCGAGGCGGTCGCGGAACTCGTGGACCGGCCGCGGGCCGGCCTGCGGGACGGCGCGGTGCCCATGATCCGGCAGCTCTTCGCCGACTCCCACCTCGAAGAGCTCTGGGAGCGGCGGCAGTTGCCGGTGCCCGAGCCCGATCCGCTGCCGCGCGGCGGCAAGAACATCGAGCAGGCGCTGGGCGAGCGCATCGCCGACATGCAGCGCCTGGTCGCCGACCTGCGCTCCGAGGCCGACCGGCAGGCCGCCGTGATGGCCGACCGGTTCGCGCCGCGCCCCGCCATCGACAAGCTGCTGCAGACCGTCGACCCCTTCCTCGCCGAACGCCTCGTGCGGGGCATGCCGGACAGCGACGACCTGATCGCCCGGCTCGGCTTCCTCGGCATGCTGGACAGCCGCGCCCGCGCCCCGCAGCGCCCGCCCGGTGTCGGCGAGCAGCCGCCGAAGATCCCCCGGATCAAGGGCCAGTTGGTCGGTCTCGCACCGGCCCGCTGGGGCGACGACGACGTACAGGCGGCCATCCAGGAGCAGGACGACTGGTACCAGTGGCGCTGCCGGCTGGTGTGGCACGAGGCATGGCGGGACCAGCAGCAGCTCTGGCAGCCCCAGGCCGACGCGGCCGGCGCCGACCTCGACCGCCTGGTGCGGGCCTTCCGCAGCCACGGCGACCAGGAGCGCAAGGCCTCCGCGCAGAAGGGCCACGAGCTGTACGAGGACCGCACCGGCATCTCCTACCTGCTCCCGCCGCAGCGCACCCTCAACCACTTCTACGAGGACGTGGTCGCCCGGCTGATCCGCCGGGAGGGGCTGCGGGAGACCGACTACGAGGCGGCCCTGCTGCTGAAACTGGTCGACGGCGACACCTGGCGGCGGGTCCACGCGCGCAGCCGCCGCGACCCGGACGGCGCCGTCGCCCAGGTCAAGGGCCAGCTGGAGGCCCGCATCACCCGGCTGTTCGCCGAGAGCGGCACCCATCTGGAGGAGCGGCCGCTGCTGCCGTCCATGGGGACGCTGCTCGCCGCGGCGGCCGGCGACCACGAGTCCGCCGACCAGGTCAGCAAGGAGGCGCTCGACCTGTTCGGACGCAAGCTCACCGGGCTGCTGCCGGTGGGCTTCACCCCGGAGGGCACCGGACCGCTGCGGGTCCTGGTCACCCACCCCCGGGTGCAGGCCGTGGAGGAGGTGCAGGAGTACCTCGGCAAGACCCTGCGGCTGCCCTCGGACGCGAAGAACCACGTGGAGTACCGGGCGGTGGAGAGCGACTCGATCACCGTGGTCCTCTTCCGCAGCGAGATGAGCCTCACCCAGGTCCCCGAGGCCCGCAAGGTGCTGCGCCAGTGGGCCCGGGCCAAGGAGTCCGAGCAGGCCCAGGACGTACTGCGCTGGCGCCAGCGCCTCGGCCACCGCGACAGCTGGATGGTCAGCAGCGAGGACGACCGGCGCACCATCCTGCACCGGCTGCTGTGCTGCATGTGGAACGGCCAGGTGGACGTGGTGGACGGCGATCCGGCCTCCCCGGAACGGGTCAGGCTGCGGCTGTTCCCGGAGGCGGGCCCGAACGTGCCCGGTGTCCGGCTGCGCCTCGGCGACTTCCCCGGCGGGGTGTCGAGCTGGGCGGAGCTGCTGCGGTCGTACGAACGCTGGACGGTCCTCGACGACGAGCGGACCGTCGAGGACTACTGCCGTGAGCTGATGGGCGCCCGGCCGCTCGGCCTCGCCCGGGCCGGCAGCGAACCGCATCCGCTCTTCGTCGACCTGGTGGAGAAGATCGCCCCGCGCCAGCTGGAGCTGCTGGCCGACCGGCGGCAGCGCGGCGGCGAGCGGGTCGAGGGCTGGGTGCGGCCGCTGTGGGAGTTCTGGGCGGAGACCCTGCCGGCCGCGCTCGACAAGGAGTTCGGCGACCAGCGCGCCGTCCAGCCGACCCTGCGCACCCTGCTGGAACACGTGCGCGGCGGCGCACCGGGGCGGCCCCGCGGCCACGACGACGCCCCCGGTCCGCGGCGCGCGGCCGCCGATGACGACGACTGGGGCACCGCCCCCGTCTCCTCCTACGGCACCCACCGGGCCTCGGCCGGCCGGGAGGACCGGGACGGCGGCGACGCGCCACGTCCGGGCGGCTACGACCGGCCGTTCGGACAGGAACGGCCGTACGCGGACGAGCGCCCGTACGGAGGCGAGCGGCCGTACACCGAGGAGCGTCCGTACGGTGGCGAGGGGCCGTACGGCGACGAGCGCCGGCGTGCCGAGGACCGGGGCGCCCGGTTCCGCAAGGACGACGGCGAGGACCGGGGCGCCCCGGCGGATCGCCGCGGCCGGGAGCAGGCGTACGGCGAGGAGCGCGGCGGCCGGCGCGCAACCGACGACGACGGGGACCGGGTGCCCTGGGGCGCGCGGGAGGGCCGCCGGGACGACCGTGCCGCCGCCGGACGGGGTGCGGAGGAGAGCCCCCGCCGCGAGGACGACCCGGCCGCGCCGTGGGACGACTCAGCCGGGCCGGGAACGCCCGGCGGTGGCGACGAGCACGACCGGTCCCGCCGCACCCCCTGGGACGGTGACGCCCAGTGAGCACCGCCCAGGACGTCGGCGCCGTCGTCCATCTGGACCTGCGCGCCGGAGCGGCCGAGCTGGACAGCGCCCCGGCCCTGCGCGACAGGGTGGCCCGGCAACTGGGCCGGGCCGGACTGCCGGAACCCGACGACCCGCTGTTCCTGGTGGTCGACACGCCGGCCGGGCTGACCGACCACCAGCACCAGTACGAACTGCTCACCGGCTACCGGGCGGTGGGCGTGGTCCGGCTCCTGGTGCTGCTGGTCGGCAGCGCGCCGGGCTCGTACGCCGGCGAGGGCGAGGCGTTCCAGCCCGACCGCAGGCTGGTGCGGCCCGCCGTGCTGCGCACCTCGGGCACCGGGCTGCTGTGGGCCGGTGACCTGCGTTCGGCGCACACCGCGCTGGAGCAGCCCGCCCACGACGACCCGGACGCGCTCGCCGTCCTGGTCGACGTGCTGTCCGTGCCCGACGTGTACCGGGGGGTGCTGCGGGCGATCGGGTCGCTGCCCGACGCCGTCGCCGCGCCCGGTGTGCGGCTGCTGGAGCAGGACCTGCCGCCGGAGGTGCGCGACCGGGCCTGGCGCGACGCGCTCACCCGGTTCGCGGGCGAGGACGCCGAACTCGCGCCGGACGTGATGCTGACCGCCTCCTCCGGGGCCGATCTGCCGGAGCCGCTGCGCCGGCTGGTGGCGGCCCGTGGCGGCCGGGACCAGCGGCACCGGGAGCCCCGCGGCATGGCCGAGGACGCCCACCGCGCCTGTCTGGAGGCTCTGGACGACGCCGACGAGTCGCTGGCCGGGCTGGGGAGCCTGCCCGGACTGCTGCGGCCCGGCCGCCGGGACGCGTTCGAGGCGGACGTCGACCGGGCGCGCCAGGCGCTGGACGAGTACCGGGACCTCGTCGGCACCGCGCTGCGCGGCGGCACCACCGCGTCCCCCGCCGAGTCGGCGGCCCGGCTCGCGGCCCTCGGCCTGCGGGTGCCGTCCGCCGAGGGCATCGGGGAGCGGATCGGCGAGGGCCTGCGGGAGTTCGCCGGGAAGCTGCTCGGCCAGGCACTGCCCATGCGGTCGGTCGCCCAGCGGTTCACCGGACTGGCCGGACGGGTGGAGCCGGTGCCCGGTTCGGCGCTGCTGCCGAAGCTGACCGCCCTCCCCGACGCCCCCACTGACGCCGGCGCCGGACCCGGCGCCGGGGCACGGCGGTCCGGAACGGCCGACGGTGCGACGGCGCCCGGCCTCCTGGTCGCCACCGCGCTCGCCGCCGTCGCCGGGCTGCTCGGCGCCCTGTGGCGGGGACCGTTCGTCCCGCTGGCGCTCCTCGTGCCCCTGCTCTTCGTCGGCATGGCGGAACTGGGGAAGGCCCGGCTGCGCGGAGCCGGACGTCCCGGTCGCTGGGCCGTCGCCCCCCGCGTCGCGGCGTTCGCGGGTGCCGGAGCCGGCGTGGCCGTGGCGTACGCGGCCGGGCCGCCGCTCCCGCTGAGCGGCGCCGTCCTGGTGCCCGGGCTCGGCGTCGCCGTGGAGACGGTCCGCCGGCTGTGGCACGCGGCGGCCGCCGCGTGGGCGCCCGGCGGCACGACGGCCCGGCTGCGGCACACCCTGGACCGGCTCGACGCCCTGCTGGCCGAGGCGGTCGGCGAGCACTGGGCCGTCGAGGAGCGCCTGTACTGCGCCGACGCGGCCCGGTCCGTCGCCGGCATGCTGCGCGCGACGGCCGCCGCCGCCGAGGCCGAGGCGGTGCCGGAGGCCGAGCGGTTCGAGGTGACCGGCGCCTTCACCGCGCCGGACGCCGGCCCGGTCGCCGAGGACGACTGGCTCACCGGCCTCTCCGCCCTGGAGACGGACGAAGCCGGTCCCGACGACGCGGAGGGCGACTGGGCCGGCGCGTACGCCTGGCAGGACGGCCCGGCCTGGCAGGACGGGCCCGCCTGGGAGTCGCCCGCCGGGGACCAGGGGCACGGCACGGGGCCGAAGGACGGCCGGGGGAGCACTTCCGGCGGGTCCCGGCGGGACGCCAAGGGGGCTCCGCGCTGGCTGGAGCGGGACAGCGGCGAGGGCGGGCCCGAGCTGGTCGCCACCCTGGCCGCCGATCTGACGGACGCCGCCCTGGAGGCGATGAAGACGTACTGGGGCGCCGTCGAACGCGGCCAGGCCGGCGCCCTCGCCGTGCGGCGCACCGAGGAGCGGGTCCGCGAAGTGCTGTCGACGGCCCGCCGCCACCTCCAGCACAACGGCGTGGTGGCCGCACCGCCCTTCGCCGCCGCCCGCCGGGTCCGCGCCACCTCGGCGAACCTGCTCGGCACCGATCCGCACCGGCCGGCCGAGCTGGTCGGCGCGGAGACCGGCCGGCAGTCGGTGGTGCAACTGTCCTCGCCCGAACAGGGCACGCTGCTCAGCCGGGACCCTGAGGCCGCCGTCTGGCTCCGGTTCGCGCCCCTCGCCGTGCGCGACGAGGTGGAGAAGGCGTGGCAGTCCAGCGGTTCGGCCCAGCCGGAGGACGTCCTGTGGACCTCCTCGGGCCGGTACGCCGGCCTGGTGCGGCTCACCCCGCTGCGGGCCGGCGTGGTGGAGACCGTCCGGCCCCGCTACGGCGCCGGCCCCGACGACGGCACGGACCCGTACGACCGGGGGACCGGGTACGACGGGGGGACCGGGTACGACGGGGGGACCGGGTACGACCGCGGAACCCCGGACGACCGGAGGAACCCGTACGACCGCCCGCGCCCCTCCGCCCGGCACGACCCCTACGGCCGGACGGATCCGTACCGGACCGAGCCGTACGGGACCCGGTCGTCCGGCACGGAGCCGTACGGAACCGAGTCGTACGGCACGAAGCCGTACGGGACGGAGTCGTACGGAACCGAGTCCGGCACGGAGCCGTACGGGACCCGGTCGTCCGGCACGGAGCCGTACGGAACCGAGTCGTACGGGACCGAGTCGTTCGGCACGGAGCCGTACGGGACCCGGTCGTCCGGCACCGAGTCGTTCGGAACGGATGCCCACCGCGCGGATCGCCACAGCTACGACCCACCGTCCTCGGCGTACGAGCAGGCGGGTCCGTACGAGCAGCCGACGCCGTACGAGCAGGCGCCCCCCTACGACCGTCCCGACCCGGACGACCGAGGGGACGGCGACCGCTGGTGAACCGCACACCGCACCCCGGCCGCACCACCCCGCACCGGTACGGCCCGGTGCACGCGCACGAAAGAGAGGACCGCCGGTGACCAGCTCGCCCCCGGACAAGCTCGCGTTCACCCTGCCCTCGGGCCGGCGCCGCGTCACCCCCGCCCGCTTCGGGCCCGAGTCCCGGCGCGACCGGCTGCTGCCCCAGATCATCCGCAACTGCGTGCTCGACGACGAGCTGCAGCAGTGCCTGCAGGTGCGGCTGGGCGCCGCCGAGGCCGCCAACCCGGCGGCCCGCGCCCTGCTGGACACCGAGGCGGGCACCGCGCTGCACCTGCACCGCGTGCTCGACGACACCGAGTACGCGACGCTCTTCCCGCGGATCATCGGCTACGAACCGGACGCCGCCGAGCCGTTCCTGCTGTACGCGGCGCCCCGGGGCGTCCCCGCCGCGCGCACTCACGTCATGGCCGCCACCGACCAGCAGCGCCTCACCAGGGACCTGATGCTCGCGCTGTGCCTGCTGGCCGACCAGGGCCTGGTGCCGCGCGGCCTCTCGCCCGCCACCGTGCTCTGGGACGGCTCCCGGGTCCAGCTCTGGGGGCTGGAGGCGGTGACCCGGACCGGCCGGCCCCGGGTGCCGTGGGGCCGGCCGCCCTTCTGCTCGCCCGAGCAGCGGCGGGGCGAAGGGCTCGCCGACCCGCGGGACGCGGTGTGGAGCGCGGCCCAGGTGCTCTACCGGCTGGTGACCGGACGGCCCGGACCCGCCGACCGTGCCCCCGCCGACCTCGGTGAACACCGGGCGCTCGACCGGACGTTGCGCTCGGCCTTCGCCCCGCGCGCCGCCGACCGGCCCACCCCCGCCCAACTGCTCGAACTCCTCGCGCCCGGCGCCGCCCGCCGGGTCCGGGTCACCCTGCCCGCCGACGAGGAGCGCCCGCACCGGGAGTCCTTCGAGGAGGCGCTGCGGCTCAAGCGGCAGGCGCCGGTGGTCCGTTCCGAGGACGGTGCCGGGACGGCGGGCCCGGGCAACGGCGAAGTGCTGTGCCCCTACTGCCTGGAGACCATCCAGCTCGACCTCGGCGCGCTGTTCGTCACCGACAGCAGGATGCAGTACCAGCCGCTGGACCCGGCCGGCATCAACAACCCGCTGCGGCGGCACGACATCATGCGCGGCGCCGTCCAGAAGTGCACGGCCGACCCGGACTTCCCCGAGCACTTCATCCCGGTGCCCTACCTGACGTACGGCCGCCCGCTGACCGTCGCGATGGTCGGCCAGTCCTCCACCGGCAAGAGCCATCTGCTGACCCAGATGATCGCGGCCGTCACCGACGGCGGTCTGAAGCCGTTCGGCCTCAACTGGCAGCCCGTCAACCTCGAACAGCACGCGCGGTTCGTCCGGGAGCGGGTGCAGCCGCTGCGCAGCGGCCGGGTCCTGGACCACACGGCCGCCCTCGGCCTGGACGACTTCGCCCGCTTCGTGGAGTCGCTGCTGATCACCGACGCGCGCGGCCAGGTGCGTCCGGTGGCCTTCTTCGACCTCGGCGGCGAGGACCTCGTACGCACCGACGCGGCGCTGCGGTTCCTGCTCGGCGTCGACGCCCTGATCTTCGTGGTCGACCCGGCGCTGGCCCTGCCGCTGCCCCAGCTCGACCACGTCAGGGAGCGCCTTGACGTCGAGGTGAACCGGGGCGGCGACCTCGCCTTCGGCACCGTCCTCGACCGGCTGCCGAAGAACGGCCCGTACCTGGAGGTGCCGGCGGCGATGGTGCTCGGCAAGGCGGACCTGCTCAGGTTCCAGCCGCCCGTCGACCGCTGGCTCGCCCGGCCGCCCGCCACGTCGCTCGACCCGGCGCCGATCCTGGAGGAGAGCCGGGACGTGTACGGACTGCTGCGCCGGCACGCCGGGCAGGCCTGGCTGCGCCCCTTCGACGCGATCCGCCGGTGCACCCTGCACATCGCGTCCGCCACCGGGGGACAGGAGGCCCAGGGCCGCTATCCGGCGGGCGCCGGGCCCCGGCGGGTGCTGGAGCCGCTGCTGGCGCTGCTGGCCATGCACGGCCTGATCGACGTGCCGGGCGGCGCCGAGGCGCTGGCGGTGGGGGAGGCGCCCGTGCTCGAGACGGTGGCGTGGGGGGAAGCACCGAGAGCCGGGGGAGCCGGGGGTTCTTCCCGGGGAGGGGAACATCAGTGAACGGCTTCCAGGACCGGGGCACGGTGCACCAGGTCGTCTTCCGCTGGGACGGCAACCACGGCCGCCAGGGCACCGGGATGAGCGCCGTCGCCCACTCCTGCTCGCCCGAACGCGCCGAACGGCTGGGCCAGGAACTCGGCCGGCTGCTCTGGGTGTCCGGCGCGGCGGCCGCGCGGCCGAGCGTCGTGCGCACCCTGTCCAGCGACGGCGACGTCATGCTCGTCCAGCGCTGGCCCACCACCGACCGGGGCGGCCGGCCGTCCACGGTCAGCCATGTCCTCTTCGGCGACCCCCGGGTTCTGATGACCCGCCAGTGCCTGGGTCTGGCGCACCGGGGCTGGGGCTCCCAGCAGAAGGCGGAACAGGCGAAGGGGCCGCAGTCCGTGATCGACTGCGCGGAACTCGACGAGCTGGCGCTCAGACGGCTGCCCGGCATGCTCGACGCGTTGCCCGGCGTCCAGAACGCGCTGATCCTGGCCACCGCCGAGCTGCTCCGCGATCCGGACCAGCGGGTCTCGCTGCTCCTGGAGGACCGGCCGCCGCGCGACTGGCCGGACGCGGACCGGGTGCCGCTGGTCTACCTCGGGCTGTTCCTGATCTTCCACTCCTGGTTGCGTCAGGAGTGGACGTTCGCCACCTACGACACCGTGGACACCCACCCGCTGCGGCTGATGGCAGTCCCGCGCTGGGAACCGGACACGGGCGGCTCGGGCCCACTGGCCCGGGTCATGGGCCGCCGGCCGGCCCGGCCCGGCGTCGAACACTGGGCCGCCTCCCGGCTGGTGGAGCATCTCCTCGCCAACCCGGACGCGCCCGCCGGCGTGCCGCAACTGGTCGACGGCCTCGCCGACGGCGCGGCCCTCGACTGGGAGCGGCGCCGCGCCCGGCTGCGGGACGTCCTCGGCGCGGGCCGCCCGCCCGCCCGCCCCCGCCACCAGCCCGCACCGCCACACGATCCCGGACCTGCACCCGAATCGGGTCCGGTACGCGATCCCGGTCCGGCGCACGCACCAGGCCCAGGGCGCGATCCCGGCCCGGGACGTGGTGCCGGTCCGGTGCGTGATTCCGGTCCGGCGCATGCACCCGGTCCGGGGCGCGATCCCGGGCCGGGACGTGGTGCCGGTCCGGTGCGTGATTCCGGTCCGGCGCATGCACCCGGTCCGGGGCGCGATCCCGGCCCGGGACGTGGTGCCGGTCCGGTGCGCGAGCCCGGTTCGGCGCACGCACCCGGTCCGGTACGTGATCCCGGTTCGGCGCACGCGCCTGATGCGGTGCGCGATACCGGCCCGGGACGTGGTGCCGGTCCGGTGCGTGATTCCGGTCCGGCGCATGCACCAGATCCAGCGCGCGATACCGGGCCGGTGCACCCAGCCGGTCCGGTGCGCGATCCCGGCCCGGCGTACGCACCCGACCCGGTACGCGACCCCCGCCCGCTTCACGCACCCGACCCGGTGCGCGAACCGTCCTCGGACGAACCGGCTCCGTGGCGCGAGCCGCATCCGCCGCGTGAACCGGCTTCATGGCGCGAGCCGGCTCCGGCGCAAGAACCGGATGCACGGCGCGAGCCGCAGCCGTCGCGTGAACCTGCCTCGCGTGGACCCATGCCGCCGCGTGAACCGGCACCGTCGCGCGAGCCCGTCCCGCCGCGTGGGCCGGAGTTCCGTCCCGCCGGCCCGCCCGGGTCTCCGCCGCGGGGCCCGCGCGCCCCCGAGCAGGTCGCTCCACCCAGGCCCGTACAAGCCCCAGGCTCCGCACCCGCACCCGGGTACCCGTCCACGCCCGGACCCGAGCAGGCCGCCCCCGCCGCGTCGACCGAGTACGGGACGAACAGGCCCCCGGCGCTGTCGCTCCCCGACGGTTTCGACACCGCCCCGGCGGCCGCCACGGACGTCGGTGACACCGGCGCCCTCCACCGCGAACCGCGCGGGCACCGGTACCCGACGGCGGAGATCGGCAGGCGGTCCGACGAGGTCCTGCTGGACGAACTCCGCTCGGACCGACTCTCCCCGGACGCGCTCGACGCGGTGCTCACCGAACTGGGAAGACCGGACCGGGTCCGGGCGCGCCGCCCGGAGACACGGCACGCGCTGTGCGCCGAAGTACTGAAGCGGAACCTGTACTTCGCCCCGCAGGAGGCCGGCGCCGAGCCCGCGCTGTCGAGGACCGCGATGGCCGAGCGGGCCGCCCGGGTCTTCCACTGGGCCGTGGCGCCGCTGGTCCGGGACGAGCGCTATCTGCCCGATCTGCGGGAGCTGTTCTACCGCATGAGCCGGGACCGGCACGCCACCACGGGGAACTGGCTCTGGCAGACCTTCGTCGAACCGGAGCACGGACAGGCCCCCGACCTGCCGCCGGTCCTGTGGAGCCAGCTCCTGCGGGACACCTTCCGGAGCGGCGCGGTGTCCGCCGTCCCGCCGCCACCGCCCACGGCCCGGCCGTCCACCGCCCGGCCGGCCCACCGGGCGCCCTCGGGCACGGTCGAGTCGCCGGAGGGCACCGGGCCGCCCTCCTCGGCCCGGGACCGGTTCGCCGACCTGACGAGCAATCCGGGGTGTGTGATCGGAGGCTTCCTCGGACTGATCGCCGTGATGATCGCGCTCGTGCTGATCCTGGTCTGAGGGGCCCGGGACGGAGGCGCGGCCGGCTAGGTGGCCGAGGTGCGACGGCCGCCCCGGCGGTCGGAGCCGCCGCCCGCGGTGCCTGCGGAGCCGCCGGACCCTGTGCGCCGCCTGGATCCCCGGGAGTCCTTGCCGGACGAGGCGCCGGCCGTGGAACCGGCCGCGGCCCGGCGGTCGCCGGCCCGGCCGCCCGCGCCGCCGGCGCCACCCGCTGCCCGCGGCGACCCGGTACGGCGCGCGGAGCCGCGCCCGCCGGCCGCCGGAGCGTCACCGGTCGCCGCCGCGCCCGCGGCGGACCGGCGGTCCGAGCCCCGGCTGCCCGTCGTGGCGGCCGTGCCGGCCGCCGCTGCGGCCCCGCCGCCGCGCCGTCGGCGACCGGAACGGCCGCGCTCGGTGCCGGTCTTCCGGTCCGGCCGGGAGGAGGCCGGCGTCGCCGGCTGGGGCACCTCGATGGTGACGGGCACGCCGGAGGGCTCGCGGGCGCCCGTGATGGTGACCAGTTCGGGGTCGCTCGACTTCACCCGGGCCGTCCGGGGGCGGATGCCCGCGTCCGACATGAGCCGGGTCATGTCCCGCTTCTGCTCGGGCAGGACCAGCGTGACCACGCTGCCGGAGCCGCCGGCGCGGGCCGTACGGCCGCCCCGGTGCAGGTAGTCCTTGTGGTCGGTGGGCGGATCGACGTTCACGACGAGGTCGAGGTCGTCGACGTGTATGCCCCGGGCCGCGACGTTCGTCGCCACCAGCGCGGTGACCCGGCCGGTCTTGAACTGCTCCAGCGTGCGGTTGCGCTGCGGCTGGGAGCGGCCGCCGTGCAGGGCCGCCGCGCGGACGCCGACGGCCAGCAGCCGCTTGGCGAGCCGGTCCGCGGACCTCTTGGTGTCGAGGAAGAGGATGACCCGGCCGTCACGGGCCGCGATGCGCGTGGTGACGGCCTCCTTGTCGGTGCCGTCCAGGACGTGGAGCACATGGTGCTCCATGGTGGTCACCGCTCCCGCCGACGGGTCCACGGAGTGCACCACGGGGTCGGTCAGGAACCGCTGCACCAGACGGTCGATGTTGCGGTCCAGGGTGGCCGAGAAGAGCATGCGCTGCCCGTCGGGCCGTACGCGCTGGATCAGCTTGGTGATCTGCGGCAGGAAGCCCATGTCGGTCATCTGGTCGGCCTCGTCCAGCACCGTGATGCGCACGTCGTCGAGCACGCAGTCCCCGCGTTCCACGAGGTCGTTGAGGCGGCCCGGAGTAGCCACGACCACCTCGGCGCCGCGCCGCAGCGTGCCGGCCTGCTTGGTGATGGACAGTCCGCCGACCACGGTGGCCAGCCGGAGGTTGACGGCCGTCGCGTACGGGGTCAGCGCGTCCGTCACCTGCTGGGCGAGCTCGCGGGTGGGCACCAGCACGAGGGCGAGGGGCGCCTTGGGCTGTGCGCGCAGCCCGGTGGTGCGGGCCAGCAGCGCCAGGCCGAACGCGAGGGTCTTGCCGGAGCCGGTGCGGCCCCGCCCCAGCAGGTCACGGCCGGCGAGCGAGTTGGGCAGCGTGGCGGCCTGGATGGGGAAGGGGGTGGTCACGCCCTGCGCGGTGAGCGTCTTCAGCAGGGCCGCCGGCATGTCCAGACCGGCGAAGTCCTCGACGGCGGGAAGTGCGGGTGTCGTGCTCTCCGGCAGCCGGAAATCCCTCGGCGACGACGCGGACGGTGGGGTTGACGAGGCGCGCCGGTTCGACTTCTGGGGTCTGCGGGACATGCGGTTGTCTGCCTTCCTGAAAACAGCACAAACCGGGGTCCGCACCATGACGGTGCGGGCCCCGGTGAGCGGGTACGTGTCCGGCGATCAGGCGGGAACGATGTTCTCCGCCTGCGGGCCCTTCTGGCCCTGCGTGACGTCGAAGCTGACTCGCTGGCCCTCCTGGAGCTCACGGAAGCCCTGGGTCGCGATGTTCGAGTAGTGGGCGAAGACGTCGGGGCCGCCGCCGTCCTGCGCGATGAAGCCGAAACCCTTTTCAGAGTTGAACCACTTCACGGTTCCCTGAGCCATGACTTTCTCCTTCTGGTAGGCAGAGGCCCCATCCGGAGATGCCGGAAAAACAAATAATGCGCCTGCTAGGAGAAACATTCCCGTCAGGCGCACATGAATTCATGGGTACCACAACTGCAACTGCGTCAACCGTAGCACACTCCCGCGGACCGTCCCCACGAGTCCGCCCCGACACCGGGGCCGTCGGGCGCGGGCGGATAAACCGCTGGCGTCCGGGTGTGCGCCCCCCTAGAGTGAAGACCGCTTCGCACGGCGGCCGTTGGCCGCCGCTGTCGACCGGACGAGGAACGGGAGGTGTGACCGATGGCTGTCTCTGTGACGGGTGCTGCCCGCAACCAGAAGATCATCCACTCCACCTCCGTGGCCTCCGGCTGACCTTTCCCTCCACAGCGCGCACACGCGCGGAGCCGGGGCCGCCCTTGTGAAGGGTTCCCCTTGAATCACTCCTCTTCCTCGGTTTCGTCGCACCCTCTCGCCGGCTACGGCTGGGACGAGGGCTGGGAAGCCGAGTTCGCCCCCTATGCCGAGCAGGGCCTCCTGCCCGGCCGCGTCGTGCGGGTCGACCGCGGTCAGTGCGACGTCGTCACCCCGGCCGGCGTCGTCCGCGCCGACACCGAGTTCGTCGTCCCCCGCGACCCGATGAAGGTCGTGTGCACGGGGGACTGGGCCGCCGTCGACCCGGAGGGCGGCGATCCGCGCTACGTGCGGACGCTGCTGCCCCGCCGTACCTCCTTCGTCCGGTCGACCTCCTCCAAGCGGTCCGAGGGGCAGGTCCTCGCGGCCAACGTCGACCACGTCGTCGTCGCCGTGTCCCTCGCCGTCGAACTCGACCTCGGGCGCGTCGAGCGGTTCCTGGCGCTGGGCTGGGAGTCCGGCGCGCAGCCGGTGGTCGTGCTCACCAAGGCCGACCTGGTGCCGGACCCGGTGACGCTGGCCCATCTCGTCCAGGACGTCGAGACGACCGCGCCCGGCGTGCCCGTGCTCACCGTGAGCGCCCTGCACGGTGACGGCCTCGACGTGCTCACCGCGCTCGTCGGCGGCGGCACCACCGTGCTGCTCGGGCAGTCCGGGGCCGGCAAGTCCACCCTCGCCAACACCCTGGTCGGCGAGGACGTCATGGACGTGAAGGCCGCCCGGGACGTCGACGGCAAGGGCCGGCACACCACGACCACCCGCAACCTGCTGCCGCTGCCCTCCGGCGGTGTGCTGATCGACACCCCCGGGCTGCGCGGCGTCGGACTGTTCGACGCGGAGAGCGGGGTCGGGCAGGTGTTCGCCGAGATCGAGGAGCTGGCCGAGCGGTGCCGGTTCCAGGACTGCGCGCACGAGAGCGAGCCCGGCTGCGCGGTGCGCTCAGCGGTGGACGCCGGGGACCTCCCGGTCCGGCGGCTGGAGAGCTACCGGAAGCTGCTGCGGGAGAACCAGTGGATCGTCGCCAAGACGGACGCCCGTCTGCGCGCCGAGATCAGGAAGGACTGGAAGCGGAAGGGGGCGCAGGGCAGGGCCGCCATGGAGGCCAAGCGCGGCCGCTGGGCCTAGCCCGTGTCCGCAAAGTCGCGTCTGCGTCACGACGCCCGGCACGCACTCTCGCCGCACCGGCCGAAAGCCCGAGTACACCCAGTACGAGGGCATCCGGCCGGCACGCCGAGAGCACGCACCGGACGCCGCGACGCCCGCCCTGCGGGCGAACGACGCGACTTTGCGGACACGACCTAGCCGCCCGCCGGCCGGGGCCGCGAGCCGCCCCGGCCGGCGCCGTCCGTACCGCCCCCCCTCCGCCCACCTGCGTGTCCGATTCCCGCCAGCCCGCCTCCGCCGGGCGGGTCACACTGGGACACGTGATGGACGAGGACAGCGGGTACCAGGCGGTGCGCAGCCGGGACGGACGGTTCGACGGGGCGTTCTTCTTCGCCGTCGAGACCACCGGCATCTACTGCCGACCGAGCTGCCCGGCGGTCACCCCGAAGCGCTCCAACGTGCGGTTCTTCCGCACGGCCGCCGCCGCGCAGGGCTCCGGGTTCCGGGCCTGCCGGCGGTGCCGGCCGGACGCCGTGCCGGGATCGGCGGAGTGGAACGTCCGCGCGGACGTGGTCGGCCGGGCCATGCGCCTGATCGGCGACGGCGTCGTGGACCGCGAGGGCGTCGCCGGACTGGCCGCCCGGCTCGGGTACAGCGCCCGGCAGGTGCAGCGCCAGCTCACCACCGAACTCGGCGCCGGACCCGTGGCGCTCGCCCGCGCCCAGCGGGCGCACACCGCACGGACCCTGCTGCGGACCACCGACCTGCCGATCACCGAGATCGCGTTCGCCTCCGGGTTCGCCAGCGTGCGCCAGTTCAACGACACCATCCGCGCGGTCTACGACGCCACGCCCACCGGGGTGCGGGCCGCCGCGCCCCGGGGCCGGGGCGCCCGCCGGGCCACGCCGGGCGCGGGCATCCCGCTGCGGCTCGCCCACCGCGGCCCGTACCAGTCCGCCGCCGTCTTCGACCAGCTCGCCCGGGAGGCCGTGCCCGGCGTCGAGGAGGTGACCGGCGCCCCCGGCGCCCGCACCTACCGGCGCACCCTGCGGCTGCCCCACGGCACCGGGATCGTCGCCGTCGAGGAGCGCGCCCGAGGCCCGAAACCGGGCGGCGGCACGCATCAGGGCGGCTGGCTGGAGGCGCGACTGCACCTCACCGACCTCCGGGACCTGACCACCGCCGTGCAGCGGGTACGCCGGCTGTTCGACCTCGACGCCGACCCGTACGCGGTCGACGAGCGGCTCTCCGCCGACCCCCGGCTGGCCCCGCTGGTCGCCGCCCGCCCCGGCCTGCGCTCACCCGGGGCCGTCGACCCCCTGGAGCCCGCCGTACACGCTCTCGCCGGGCCGGCCGGCGCCGAGCGGCTGGTGCGGCGGTACGGCAAGGCGCTCGACGCGCCCTGCGGCACCCTCACCCACCTCTTCCCGGAGCCCGCCGCACTCGCCGAGGCCGAGCCGGGCGGCCCGCTCGGCGCGCTCGCCGCGGCCCTCGCCGACGGCACCGTACGGCTGGACCCGGGCGCCGACCGGGACGACGCCCACAGGGCGCTGCTCGCCCTGCCCGGCATGGACCCCGCCGTGGCCGCCGCGCTCCGCGTCCGCGCCCTCGGCGATCCCGACGTGGCCCCGCCCGGCCTCGACACCCCCGACGCCTGGCGGCCCTGGCGGTCGTACGCCATCCAGCACCTGCGCACCACAGGAGAGTTGACCCCGTGACGGACCTGACCCACTGGACGGCCCTGGACACCCCGCTCGGACGGCTGCTGCTCACCGCCGGCCCGGACGGCGCCCTCACCTCGCTGTCCGTGCCCGGGCAGAAGGGCGGCCGGACCGTCGAGCCCGGCTGGCGGCAGGACCCGGGCCCCTTCCGGGCCGCCGAGGAGCAGCTGGCCGCCTACTTCGCCGGTGAGCTGACCGAGTTCCGGCTGCCCCTGCGCGCCCACGGCACCGAGTTCCGGCGGCGGGTGTGGGACGCCCTCGACACCGTGCCGTACGGCGCCACCGCCACCTACGGCGAGATCGCCGCCCGCATCGGCGCGCCCCGCGCCGCCGTCCGCGCCGTCGGCGGCGCGATCGGCGCCAACCCCCTCCTCGTCCTGCGGCCCTGCCACCGCGTCGTCGGCGCGGGCGGCGCCCTCACCGGCTACGCGGGCGGCCTCGACCGGAAGCTCCTGCTGCTGAACCTGGAGAAGGGCCTGCCCGGAGCCGGCCCCGGCGCCGCCCCGGTGACCCGGTAGCGGCCACGCCGGCCGGCCCCGGCCGGGAACCGGCCCCCTGCCCACGGCCCCGCGTACCGCTCTACGCCGAGCGGGTGGACTCCGGTGCCGCTCCGGTGCCGCGCGTCCGCCCTGTGGCACGGTCGCCTGCGACGGGTCGTGGGAAGGGCGGGCGGTACATGGTCAAGGCCGGGCGGGTGCTCGCGGCGCTGCTGCTCGCGATGGTGCCGGGTACGACGGCCAGGGCCGTCGCAGGGACCACCGCGCCGCACTGGACGGGCAGTTGGGAGGCGGCGCCGTCCGGCACCGCCGCCGCGCTGCCCGGCGCCGCCTTCCGCAACGTCGTCCATCTCAGCGTCGGCGGCGGCGCCGTACGCATCCGGCTCAGCAACCGGCTCGGCACCGCGCCCCTCAGGCTCGGCGCGGTCACGGTGGCGCTGCGGCGGGCCGCGAGCCCGGACGCCGTACCCGGTACCCTGCGCACCGCCACCTTCCAGGGCGCGCCGACGGCCACCGTCCAGCCCGGCCGGGACGTGCTGACCGACCCCGTCGCGCTGACCGTGCCGGCCGCCGCCGATCTGCTGGTCACCGTCCTCACCCCGGGCGACTCCGGCCCCGCGACGTTCCACCGCACCGCCCTGCAGACCAGCTACCTGGCCCCCGGCGGCACCGGCCACGCGGCCGACGAGACCGGCGCCGCCTACACCCTGGCGACCGGCTCCTGGTACTACGTCACCGGCGTCGATGTCCTCGGCACCGCCGCGGACAGCGTCGTCGCGTTCGGCGACTCGCTCACCGACGGCCAGGGCTCCACCCCCGACGCCAACCGCCGCTGGCCGGACCGGCTCGCCGAACGGCTCGGGCGCCTCGGCGTACTCAACGCCGGGGTCGGGGGCAACCGCCTGCTGCGCGACGGCACCGGGCCGAGCGCCCTGGCCCGGCTGGACGCCGACGCCCTGGACCGGGCCGGGGTACGGGTCATGGTCGTGCTGGAGGGCGTCAACGACATCAAGGGCACCCCCGTGGCGGACGATCCCGCCGCCTTCGCCGCCGCGTACCGCACCCTCGTCGCCCGAGCCCACGCCCGCGGCGTCCGGGTCGTCGGCGTCACCCTCACGCCGTACGCGGGGTACGGCGCGTACACGGCGGCCGGCGAGGCCGTACGGCAGCGGGTCAACGCCTTCATCCGCACCGGCGGCGCCTTCGACGCCGTCGCCGACGCCGACGCCGCCGTACGCGACCCGGCCCGGCCCGAGCGCATCCTGCCCGGCTACGACCCCGGCGACCACCTGCACTTCAACGACGCCGGCATGCGCGCGATCGCCGACACCGTCGCCGCTGCGCTCGCCCGCTGACCGCTCAGCCCCACACCACCGCGCCCAGCCACGCGCCCGCGATCAGCAGGCAGGCGTACAGCTCGGCGAACACATCGGCGCCGCCCGCCCGCATGGTCGCGCGCAGCGCCGACACCGCCTCGCCGTGCCCGCCGAGCCGCAGCCGCTCGTGCAGGTAGATCCCGGCGAGGAAACCCGGCAGCGCGCCGAGCACCGGCAGCAGCACGAAGCCGAGGGCGGCGCCCGTCCCGGCGTACCCGGCGAGGCCCGGCGTGGCGCCGCTCGCCCGCAGCCGGCGCGGCGGCAGCGCCCAGCGCACCACCAGCGACAGCAGCAGCACCCCGGTCGCGCCCACCAGCACCGCCCAGGCCACGGGCCGCGGGTCCTTCAGCGCCCACCACAGGACCGCGGCCCACACCAGCCAGGACCCGGGCGCCCCGGGCACCAGCACTCCGCACAGACCGAGCGCGATCACCACGCCGACCAGCAGGAGTTCCCACGCTCCCATTTGCCCAGCCTGCCCGAGACGAGAAGAAACCGCAGGTCAGGGGGAATCGTCGCGGGACACCCAGCCCCGCTCGTAGGCGTGCCAGCCCAGTTGCAGCCGGGTCGTCACCCCGGCCAGCTCCATCAGCCGCTTCACCCGGCGCTGCACGGTCCGCAGGCCCAGGTCGAGCTGTTTGGCCACGCTCGCGTCGGTGAGCCCGGCCAGCAGCAGCGACAGCACCTCGAGGTCGGTGGGGTCCGGCCCGTCCTGCTGCTGCACGGCCACCCCCGAGGCGGCCAGCCGGAGCGGCAGCGCCTCACGCCACACCGAGTCGAACAGGCCCGCCAGCAGCTCCAGCAGTCCGCTCGCGTGCACCACCAGCGCGGCCGGCTCCACCGTCCTGGTGGTCAGCGGCACCATGGCGAGCGACCGGTCGGCGATCACCAGCTTCGTCGGCACCCGGTCCAGCACCCGCACCCGCTCGTCGCGGCCCAGCGCCGCCGTCAGCTCGGTCAGCCCGTGCGGCAGGTCCAGCACCGCGCGCTCCACCACCACCCGGTAGCGGACCCCGCGGCCGGCCGCCTGCTCCTCCGCGTCGTTCTCCATCCCGGAGACCACCATCGGGTTGCCGGTGACCAGCGCGCACACCTCCTCGGTGGCGCCGAGCTGCATCTGCAGGAAGCGCTGGGCCACCGCCGAGGCGCCGGTCACCACCTCCACCAGGTCGTGCACCTCCGGCTCGGCCGCCGTGGCCCGGTACTCCTCGGCGAGCAGCGCCGCCGTCAGCTCCGCCTTCTCCAGCTCGTGCCGCCGCTGCGTCAGCAGCGCGGCCAGCGCCACCCCGGGCGGCGCCGCCACCCAGCGGCCCGGCCGCGCGGGGGACTGGGCGGCC
The DNA here is from genome assembly GCF_042875075.1 of Streptomyces sp. NPDC003720. Classification (NCBI taxonomy): domain Bacteria; kingdom Bacillati; phylum Actinomycetota; class Actinomycetes; order Kitasatosporales; family Streptomycetaceae; genus Streptomyces; species Streptomyces sp. NPDC003720. The sequence continues at coordinate 282,785 of NZ_JBIANZ010000006.1, read as the reverse complement.
AGGCCGTGCCCCTCCAGCCGGCGCAGCGCGCGCTCGGTGTCCGGTTCGGCCAGCGACAGCCGCCGCGCCAGATCGGCCACCTCGGCGGCGCCCACGGACACCAGCGCCCGGTACGCCGACTCGTGGAACTCGTCCAGCCCTATCGCTGCCAGCATCGAGCCGCGTTCCCCTTTCCTGAGAACAGTCCTGATGGCGGGAACCGGCCACGTCGCAAACCCGCCGCCGCACATCATCGCCGTACCAGCGGTCACTCTGCCAGGGTGATCAGCACGGGCGGACACCCGGTCGGGCCGGCGGCGCACAGCCCCGCCCAGGATTTCCCTGCATGATCCGGCCGGATCCGGCCACTCGGCCGGCGTTGCCCGGTCCCCCGGAACGTCGCCGGGCGGTCCTCCCGTGGGGGGTGGGACCGCTCGGCGGCCATCACGCTTTCTCCGTAAGGCAGTTCGGGGCATACCCCGCCGATCCGTGCCAGCGCGGGCGCCGACGCCGGAATTTCCCCGCACCCCGTTTCCATACGGCCCGTGCGGTGGACAATTAGGGGCATGAGCCAGCAGGGGGGCAGGCCCGCCCGTCATGACGACGACTGGTGGGGACAGCTGTACGACGACTCCAAAGAGGACACGGGGCCCACACCGGCCCCCGACTCCCTGGACGACCGCTTCACCTCGGCCAGGAACGCGGTGGGGGAGCGGCCCGGGGGGAGTGGGAGCCCCGGCTCACCCACGGAGCCCGGCGACACCCGGCCGCCCGCGCAGGCGCCACCCGACCGGCCGCCGTCCGAGTCAGCGCCCGCGGGGCGCCCGTTCCCCGACCGCGCGTCCCTGGACCGCGGGGTGCCGGCCCAACGCGCCCCGGGCCCGCCGAAGGCACCCCCGGCCGTACCACCCGAGTTCGCGACACCCCCCGCCACGCCGCCCGAGCCCGCGGCACCTCCGGCCATGCCCGCCGAGCCTGCGGAGGCGCCCGCAGTGCCTCCTGAGCCTGCGGCACCCCCGCCCGTGCCCGCCGAGCCGATGGCACCTCCGGCTCCCGCCCACGCCGCGCCCCATGCCGTGCCGCCTGACCCTGGGGCACCTCCTGCAGTGTCCGCCGAGCCGATGGCACCCCCGCCTCCGGCCCACGCCGCGCCCCACGCCGTGCCGCCCGAGCCTGCGAACCCTCCTGAAGCGTCCCCCGAGCCTGGGGCGCCTCCCGCAGTGCCCGCCGAGCCCGCGGCACCCCCGCCCGTGCCCGTCGGGCCCGCGGCACCCCCGCGCGTGCCCGCAGAGCCGATGGCACCCCCGGCTCCCGCCGACGCGGCTCCCTCGTACCCGGCCGTGCCCGCCGAGCCCGCGACACCTCCTGCAGTGCCCCCCGGGCCCGCGGCACCTCCGCCCGTGCCCGCCGAGCCGAAGACACCTCGGCCCCCGGCTCACGCCGCCCCCGCGCCCCCGGCGGCCTCCTCGCTCCGGCCGCTCACCGCGCCCCAGGCGATCCCCTCACCGCCCGCCGTCCTCGACCACGTCGGCTCCGGGCCGCCCACCTACGACCCCGAGCCCACCGCGCTGCCGCTCGCCGATCCGGACGAACTGGCCGAGCAGGTGGCGGACACCGTGCTGGACGGGGCCCAGTACGGGACCTGCACCCTGCGGGCGGTGTCGCTGCGCGGGGACTCGGCGCGGTACCGGGGCGAGCCGCGCCGGGACGCGCTGCTGACCGCGCGGTTCGGCACGGGCGAACAGGCGCTGGTGCTCGTCGCCATGGCGACCGGCGTCCGGGCGGCCCCCGGCGCGCACCGGGTGGCGGCGGAGGCGTGCCGGCTGATCGGCCGGGCGGTCGGCCGCAGTCACGGGCGGCTCGTCGAGGACCTCCGGGCCGCCCGGCGCGGCGAACTCAAGTCCGGTCTGCAGCGGTTGACCGAGCGCGGCCTCGGCCGGCTGCGGGCCGAGGCCGCCGACCGTGGCCTGGACCCCGAGGAGTACACCGCCGGTCTGCGCTGCCTGCTGCTGCCGGCCGACCCCGGCTGCCGTACGCGCGTGTTCTTCGGTGCCGGGGAAGGCGGACTGTTCCGGCTGCGCGGCGGCGAGTGGCAGGACATCGAACCCGTCGTGCCGTCCGGCGGCGCCGCCGGGGCGCCCGTCGTCGGCTTCGGCTCGGCTCCCGCCGAGACCCCGGAGGGCGACCGGCTCACCATGGACTTCGGCATCCCGGTCCCGCCGAGCCCGTTCGAGCCCGCCCCCGAGCCGCCCCGCGAGCCCTTCCGCTTCCGCGCTTCGGTAGCCCGCCCGGGTGATGTCCTCGTGATGGCGACCGGCGGCCTCGCCGAACCCCTGCGCGGCGAGCCGGCGCTCTGCGCCTACCTCGCCCGCCGCTGGTCCGGGCCCACCCCGCCCGGCCTCGCCGCGTTCCTGGCGGACGCCCAGGTGCGGGTGAAGGGTTACGCCGACGACCGTACGGCGGCCGCCGTGTGGGAGGCGTAACCGCCGCCCCTGTGACTTGATGGACCGGGAGGGCGTATCCCGGGACACCGAAGGGGCAGACGAGCCATGGCCAAACAGAACGTCGCCGAGCAGTTCGTCGACATCCTCGTCCGGGCCGGTGTGCGCCGCCTCTACGGCGTCGTGGGGGACAGCCTCAACCCGGTCGTGGACGCGGTGCGCCGCCACTCCGAGGTGGACTGGATCCATGTGCGCCACGAGGAGACCGCGGCCTTCGCGGCCGGCGCCGAGGCCCAGATCACCGGCCGGCTCGCGGCCTGCGCGGGCTCCTGCGGGCCGGGCAACCTGCACCTCATCAACGGCCTGTACGACGCGCACCGTTCCATGGCCCCGGTGCTCGCGCTGGCCTCGCACATCCCCTCCAGCGAGATCGGCCTCGGCTACTTCCAGGAGACCCACCCGGACCGGCTCTTCCAGGAGTGCAGCCACTACAGCGAGCTGATCTCCAGCTCCAAGCAGATGCCCCGGCTGCTGCAGACCGCCATCCAGCACGCCGTCGGGCAGCGCGGTGTGAGCGTGGTCTCGATGCCCGGTGACATCGCCGACGAACCCGCCCCGGAACGCGCCGCCGAGAGCGCCCTCGTCACCTCCCGGCCCACGATCCGGCCCGGCGACGCGGAGCTCGACCGGCTCGTCGACATGATCGACGCGGCCGGCAAGGTCACCCTCTTCTGCGGCGCCGGCACGGCCGGCGCGCACGCCGAGGTGATGCGGTTCGCCGAGAAGATCAAGTCCCCGGTCGGACACGCCCTCAGGGGCAAGGAGTTCATCCAGTACGACAACCCGTTCGACGTCGGCATGAGCGGGCTGCTCGGCTACGGCGCCGCCTACGAGGCCACCCACGAGTGCGACCTGCTGATCCTGCTGGGCACCGACTTCCCGTACAACGCCTTCCTGCCGAACGACGTGAAGATCGCCCAGGTCGACGTGCGGCCCGAGGTCCTCGGCCGGCGCTCCCGGCTCGACCTCGCCGTGTGGGGCGACGTGCGCGAGACCCTGCGCTGCCTCGTCCCGCGGGTGAAGGAGAAGACGAACCGGCGCTTCCTCGACCGCATGCTGAAGAAGCACGCCGACGCACTGGAGGGCGTGGTCAAGGCCTACACCCGCAAGGTCGACAAGCACGTCCCCGTCCACCCGGAGTACGTGGCCGCGGTCCTCGACGAAGTCGCCTCCGACGACGCCGTGTTCACGGTCGACACGGGCATGTGCAACGTGTGGGCCGCGCGCTACATCTCGCCCAACGGCCGCCGCCGGATCATCGGTTCCTTCTCGCACGGCTCGATGGCGAACGCGCTGCCGATGGCCATCGGCGCCCAGTTCACCGACCGGCGCCGGCAGGTCGTCTCCATGTCCGGCGACGGCGGGTTCGCCATGCTGATGGGCGACTTCCTCACGCTCGTGCAGTACGACCTGCCGGTGAAGGTCGTGCTGTTCAACAACTCGGCGCTCAGCATGGTCGAACTGGAGATGCTGGTCGCGGGTCTGCCCTCGTACGGAACCGCCAACACCAACCCCGACTTCGCCGCCGTCGCCCGCGCCTGCGGCGCCTACGGGGTGCGGGTGGAGAAGCCCAAGCAGCTCGCCGGGGCGCTCAAGGACGCCTTCCGGCACAAGGGCCCCGCGCTGGTGGACGTCGTCACCGATCCCAACGCCCTGTCCATCCCGCCGAAGATCAGCGCCGAGATGGTCACCGGGTTCGCGCTGTCCGCCTCGAAGATGGTGCTGGACGGCGGCGTCGGCCGCATGGTCCAGATGGCCCGCTCCAACCTCCGCAACGTGCCCAGACCCTGAGACACGGTCCCGCACAACGGTCCTTTCCGGCCACTTTCACCGCCCCTGACGGCGCACCGGCCGCCGGTGCCGCACGTCCCGTACCGTCCGTCCTGGGGCGCCCGGGGCACCGTACGGCGCTCCTGCCGGGTGAATCGGGATCGCGGCGGTGTTCCCGGCCGTGCGCGAGGCGCCGACGGCCGTGGCCGAACACACGGCCGTCGGCCGGACCCCAGGACTGCCCGCGGGCGCAGGGGGGAACGCATCCCCGTGAACGTGTTCGACCAGGAGGGGCAGGGCCGGAAACGTGCGGGCGGGGGTCATGAAGAGGCAGGCACGAGGGGGCGGTCCCGTGACCATCGGGGCCTCCTCGGCTCAAGCGGGGGAAGAGACCGGCACCATCACCGAACGCGAGCGGCACCATCAGCGGCTCCGGCGCAGGCTGGGGCGGGCGGACCTCAGGGCGGTGCCCGAGGCGCGCCGGGAACTGCGCGAACTGCTGCGGCACTGGGGCAGGCCGGGCCGCTCGGACATAGCCGAACTGCTCACCAGCGAGCTCGTCACCAACGCGCTGGTGCACACCGACCGCGACGCCGTACTGACCGCCGTCGTCTCGGCGGGCGGACTGCGCGTGGAGGTGCGGGACTTCGTGGCCCGCAGACCGCTGCCGCGCACCCCCGACACGGGGGAGGACACCAACGGGCGGGGGCTGGTCCTGGTGGAGTCCCTCGCGGACTCCTGGGGCGTACGGCCGCACGGTGTGGGCAAGTCGGTGTGGTTCGAACTCGGCGCCGAGGCCGCCTGAGGCCGGGCGGCGGTCGATACGGAGACGGGACGGGGGCGTGACCCGCGCGGTCACGCCCCCGTCCCGAGACGAGCCCAGTCCCCGGTCCCTGATCCGGTGCTAGCCGAACTGCTGTTCCAGGTCCTTCAGCTTGCGCTCCAGGGAGTCCAGACGCGGCAGGGCCATCGTGTCGTCCTCCGCGGTCAGGTCGACGGTGATGGCGTCAGCGCCCTTGCGGGCCGGCTGAAGGGAGGGCAGAGAGCGGACGGGCAGGGCCTCCGGCGCCGATATGGCAGGCTCCGCGGTGGCCGGCGCGGAGCCGCGCTCGACCGCCTGCACCTCCACCTGACGGCCGCCGCCGCGTCCGCCGAAGCCGCGGTGACCCCGGCTGATCGCACGCAGCTGGGCGCGCTCGACCCGCTGCTGGTCACGCCGGCGCCGGCGCGCCTCGTCCTTCTGCCGCTTGTCGTCGCGCACCTCCTCGACCGCCTCGTCCAGGCTGCGCACGCCCTCCAGCAGCATGAGGGACCACGCCCTGTAGGTCTCGCGCGGCGCCCTGAGCCAGCGGACGATGCGGATCTGCGGCAGCGGGCGGGGAACCAGGCCCTGCTCGCGCAGCGCCGCCCGGCGGGTCTGCTTCAGCGCGCGGTCGAACAGCACGGCCGCCGACAGGGACATGCCCGAGAAGAACTGCGGGGCGCCCGCGTGACCGATGCCGCGGGGGGCGTGCACCCAGTTGAACCAGGCCGCCGCGGCGGCGAACATCCAGACGAGTATCCGGGAGCCCAGGGCCGCGTCGCCGTGGCTGGCCTCGCGCACCGCGAGGACGGAGCAGAACATCGCCGCGCCGTCCAGACCGAAGGGCACCAGGTACTGCCAGCCGTCGGTCAGCCCGAGGTTCTGCTCACCGAAGCCGACCAGGCCGTGGAAGGAGAGGGCGGCCGCGACCGCCGCACAGCAGAAGAGCAGTACGTAGGAGGCCGTGCCGTAGATGGCCTCCTTGCGCCTGCGGCGTTCCTCCTGACGTTCCCACGAGTCGTCCGCACTCGCGTTCTCCCCGGAGGAGCGCTTGCCGCGCGCGAGCACCGCCACCGCCGCCACCAGGCCCAGGAGCAGCACGGCGCCCGGAAGCAGCCAGTTCAGCGATATGTCGGTCAATCTCATCAGGGGTCCCTTGCATTGGGATAGGGCGTAACGCCCGCCATAGTGGCCCACTCCGGACGGCCCTCAGGGGGTTTCGGGGCAAGAGGCCGCCAAGGAGGTGCAAGGGGATGCCCAGGGCGACGTTCTGCTCGAACTGCCGCTTGAGGGGCGGGAGTTGAGTTCGAATAAGACTACCCGTACGGATGGTTCCCCGGAAAGTTCCCGATGCGGGTGGGGAAGTTGTGAAGCAGCTGTCCGCGGCCGGTGGTCCGATCGTGATGATCTTAGAGGACGCGGAGGCGCGAGCGGTACACCTGAGGAGGGCTCAGGCGGCCACGGCGGCCGTGACTTTGGAGATCCGGTCGCTGTCGCGGGTGCGCGGGCAGGTGGCGCAGGTGTCCTCCGGGCGCACGGTGTAGAACATGCAGCAGCTCGCCCGGTCCCGGGTGGCCAGCGGCTCGCCGGCCGGCCCGGTCAGCACGCGGAACGCCGCCGAGCCGGCGTACGGCAGCGTCGCCCCCGGCAGCAGCAGCTTCAGCTCCCGCACGGCCCGCCGCTCCTCCTCCGGGCCGAACAGGTGGGCGACGTACCAGAGGCCCTCCACGACCTCGTCGGTCGCCATGCCCCACAGGGCGCGCCCGCGCCGCCGCATCCGCGGCCCGAAGGCGGCGAGCACCGGCTCCAGGTGCTCGGCGACGGCCGCCCGCACCTCGGCCCGCAGTGCCTCCTCGTCCGGCACGACGACCGCGCCGGGCAGCGCGGCCGCCGGATCGCCCGGCAGGCAGGCGAAGGAGGCGGGGCGGACGGCCATGCGGCCGGCGGCGCGGTCGTACGAGACCGCCGGCACGGGCAGCCGGGGCACCCGGCGGTGCAGGAACCACGGGACGGTGATCAGCAGGCAGGCCGGCCAGGCGTAGCGGTGCAGGCCGAAGCTCGCGACGACGTCGGGGCGGGCCCGCCGGCCGTAGTCCCGCAGCACCTGGGCCTCGTCCCAGGCGAGGAAGGCGTCGAGCCCGGCTCCGCCCTCGGCGAGCCGGGCGGCGCCGACCCAGCCGCCGCCTTCCGGCAGCGCCCGTCCGGGGTCCGGCTCGGTGACCGTCAGTCCCGGGTAGGCCGCGGTGAGGCGGGCGTACGCGGCGGCGAACGGCGAGGCCGTAGCGGGCATGGCGGGATCACCGGACCTTGATCGCGGATCGAGTGCAAAGGTAAGCCTAACCTTAGCCATTCTTCGGGGAATTTGAAGACCCGCGTCGTGCCCCTATGGTGCTTGACGGACAAGTGACGACCCGCCGTTAATGACCCCAAGTGCCGACAAGCCGGAGGAGGCCCCGTGAAGCAGGGTGTGCAGGGCTCCGCCGACCCCTTCGGCGAGGCCCGGGCCGCGGCGCGGGAGCGGGCGGCCGAGCCGGCCGGGCGGCGGGACACCGGCCTGCCCGGGGCGCGGGGCGAGCACACCCACGGCGAGCGTCCGATCCCGGGCCCCCGGGCCGCGGTGCGGCGCTCCTCGGTGCGCGGGCAGATCCTGGACGCGCTGCGGTCGGCCCTGGTGTCGGGCGAGCTGAGACCGGGCGAGGTGTACTCGGCGCCGGCCCTCGGCGAACGCTTCGGGGTGTCCGCGACACCGGTCCGCGAGGCCATGCAGCAGCTCACCCTCGAGGGCGCCGTCGAGGTGGTGCCCAACCGCGGCTTCCGGGTCATGGAACGGGGTGCGCGGGAGCTGGCCGAGCTGGCCGAGGTGCGGGCGCTGCTGGAGGTGCCGGTGATGCTGCGGCTGGCCCGCACGGTGCCCGCCGAGCGCTGGGCCGAGCTGCGGCCGCTGGCCGAGGACACGGTACGCGCCGCGGCCTCCGACTGCCCGGCGACGTACGCGGAGTCCGACCGCGCCTTCCACCGGGCCGTGCTGTCCCTCGCGGGCAACGCGCAGCTCGTGCGGATGGCGGAGGACCTCCACCGCCGCTCCCAGTGGCCGCTGGTCGGCGGCCCCGTCCGGCACGGCCGCGCCGACCTCGTGGCCGACGCCGCCGAGCACACGGCACTCCTGGACGCACTGATCGCCCGCGACCTCGACGTGGTGCGAGACCTGGTCGCCGACCACTTCGCGGGCGCGGCCTGAAGCCGCCCGAACACCCGCCCGGCGCCGCCAGACGCCGACCGGCCATTGCCGTCTGCTGCCCGAGGGGCGGATGCGCGGCGAGCCCCGCCCGACGTCGACGGACGCTCGGCCGGCGCCGCCAGACGGTCGGCGGACGCCAGTCGGCCCCTTATGAGCGCCGCTCGACGGAAGTTGCATGCCCGGTGGGCGCCTTCTGCCGTTGACCGAAGCTCGGCGAGCGCTGCCCGAGGGCGGGCGGATATCCGGCGGGCGTCGTCCGGGGCCGGTGAACGCCCGGTGGGCGTCGGCGGGTGCCGGGCGAGCCGGCCGGCGGTGGGCGGAGTGGGTCGTCCGGCCCATCGCCCCCCGGAAGGGAGGCGTGGGTCAGGAACCGTCGTCCTCGCCGTGCGCGCTCTTGGAGTAGGCGTCGTGCCAGGCGGCCTTCGCGCCGGAGTCGCCGATGCGGTAGGTGTCGACCACGGCTCCGGCCGCGACCGCCAGGGACAGCACCGACACGACGATCCGCAGCGGCAGCGAGGTGAGCCGGGAGGCCCGCGCCGCGCCGCCGTCCCGGCCCTCCCGCCGCGGACCGCGTGCCGACCACCACACGACCGCCGCCAGGACGAACAGGCCCAGCGCCCACGGCAGCAGCCCGTCGCCCAGCTCGGTGTGCCGGCGTACCAGCGCGTCGTCGTCGACGTGCCGCTCCAGCCACTCACCGGCCTGGGTGGTCAGCGGCACGCTGACCAGCGCGACCAGGGCGAGCGAGGGCAGCAGCACGCCCAGCCGCCGGGCGGCCCGCGGCCACACCGCGCCGGCCACCAGGGCCAGGGCGGTGAGCGGTATCAGTACGACGACTATGTGGACCAGCAGCACATGGGCCGGCAGGCCGTTGACCAGACTCATCGAGCACTCCTGAGGGGGTCGGGGCGCGCCACACTGGCACAGCAACCTCTCAGTCGGCTCTGAGACGGCCCTCAGGCGGTCGCGGCCCCCGGTGTGGGCGGGGCCAACTGCCGGGCCAGCCAGGTCGGGACGCCGCCCAGCAGCCGGAACAGCCGCCGGGCCTCCTCCCGCAGCCGTGAGGCCTCCGGCTCCGACTCGGCGTCCGCCAGGGAGGCCAGCGCGGGGGCCGTGCCCACCAGGTAGCCCAGCTCCTCGCGGATCCGCAGCGACTCGGCGAAGCCGTGCCGGGCCTCCGCCAACTCCCCGTCGCGCAGGGCCAGTCCGGCGAGGTGACGCCAGGTGAAGGACAGCAGCAGCGGATCGGCGTGCGCCGTGGCGCCCGCGTGGGCCCGGCGGTAGGCCGCCCGCGCCGCCTGCGGCGAGTGGGCCAGGTTCTCCGCCAGCAGCCCTCGGCGGAAGTCCAGCAGCGCCCGTCCCACGGCCCCCGGCGGGATCAGCGCCGCCGCCCGACCGAGCGCGGCCCGCGCCTCGTCCGCCCGGTCCCGTACGCCGTGCAGCGTGGCGGCGTAGGCGAGTTGGCCGCGTTCGCAGGCGGCCGCCCCGCGCTCCTCGTCGGTGTGCGCCTGCGCCTCCGCCGTGCGCAGCGCGTCCTCCGCCTCGGCCCAGCCCCGCTCGGTGTACAGGCACCGTTCGACCAGCAGCGCGGCCCGCTGCAGGGTCGCGGCCGGAGTGTCCGCCGGCAGCATGGCCGCCGCGTCGGCCCAGCAGGCCCGCGAGCGCAACCGCCATACCGCGGTCTGGAGAGGATCGTCACCTGCGGTCGTTCCATTACCAGACATGGCGGAATGCGCCACGTTGCCCTCCCCGAGCACGCCGTCGAGCTGTTGAGTGGTGGCCGCATTCCAGCACCAATCATGGGGCTTGGCCAAGGGGATGGGTGAAAGAATTCACAAAGTCGGGGACCTCGGCCGGACTTGGCCGGGTCCCGTCCCGCCCCCGTCGCCTCAGCTCATCCGCAGCGCCAGGAAGAAGTCCAGCTTGTCCTCCAGGCGGGACAGGTCCCGTCCCGTCAACTGCTCGATCCGCCCGACCCGGTAGCGCAGTGTGTTGACGTGCAGGTGGAGCCGGGTGGCGCAGCGGGTCCAGGAGCCGTCGCAGTCGAGGAACGCCTCCAGGGTCGGGATCAGCTCGGCGCGGTGGCGGCGGTCGTAGTCGGTCAGCGGGTCCAGCAGGCGGGCGGTGAAGGCGCGGCGGACGTCGTCCGGGACGAACGGCAGCAGCAGCACATGCGAGGCCAGCTCCTGGTGGCCGGCCGCGCAGACCCGGCCGGGGCGCGCCGCGGCGACCCGGCGGGCGTGCCGGGCCTCCTCCAGCGCCCCGCGCAGACCCTCCGCCGAGTGCACGGCGGCGCTGACGCCGAGGGTGATCCGCCCGTCGTCGGCGAGGCCCGCCGACAGCGGCTCCCGTACCGCCCGCAGCAGCGCGTCGGCGAGCAGACCGGACTCGGAGCCGTCCTGGTCGGCGGAGACCGCGGGCAACGGCACCAGGGCGATCGCCTCGTCCCCGGCGTGGGCGACGGCGATGCGGTCCGAGGGCTCGGGGCCGGTGGCCTGCGGGTCCACCAGGATCTCCTCCAGCAGCGACTGGGCGACCGGGCCGCCCTCCACCGCCGCCCCGTCCCACTCGACCCGGGCCACGACCACCTGCCAGTGCGGGGCCGCCCCGAGGCCCGGCAGCAGCACCGGCGCGGCCACGCGCAGCCGCGCGGCGATCTCGGCGGGCGCCGCGCCGGTCTGCACCAGCTCCAGCACCTCCTGCGCGAGCCGGCGCCGCACCGTGCGCGCCGCGTCCCGCCGGTCGCGCTCGACGGCGATCAGCTGGGTGACGCCCTGGAGCAGGTCGAGGCGCTCCTCCGGCCAGTCCCCGGCGTCCGCCTCGACCGCGAGCAGCCAGTCCGACAGGACCGTCTCGCGCAGGTCGCCGGCGGCCTGCGGGGAGCGCCCGGAGGAGCGGACGGGGAACAGGGAGTACGTGCTGCCGTCCAGCGTCACCCGGTGCGGGCCGCGCCGGCCGGAGCGGGCGGCGGCCAGGTGCTCGGCGGCCAGCCGCGCGCAGGTCCCGGCGAGCAGCGCCGGGCCCGCGACCTTCGAGCCGGCGATCAGCCGGCCGGTGGGGGAGAGCACCCAGGCGCGCAGGTCGAGGTCGGTGCCGAGCAGGTCGAGGACCACGTCGGGGCCGCCGCCCGCCGGGCCCGAGGTCATCATCCGCCGGTGCCGGTCCACCACGGCCGCCAGGTCGCCGGCCCGTTCCCCGGAGACCTGGCGCACGACGTGCTCGGTGACCGTCGCGAACGCCACCGACTCGTGCACGGCGAACAGCGGCAGCCGGTGTTTGGCGCAGGCCAGCACCAGGTCCTCCGGCACGGCGCCCAGCTCGGCCTCGCCGGCCGCCAGCGCCGCCACCCCGGCCTGCACCAGGATCCGTACGAAGGGCTCGGAGTCGCCGGCGTCGCGGCGCCAGGCGAGACCGGTCAGAACCAGCTCGCCGCCGGACAGATAGCGGCTCGGGTCGCGCAGGTCGGTGGTCATGACCCCGCGCACGGAGCGGTCCAGCTCGTCCTCGCCGCCGAGCAGCCGCAGCCCCAGCGCATCGGTGTCCAGCAGTGCGCGCAGCCGCATCTCGTCGCCGCCGTTCTGTGTCTCGAAATCTACGATGAATCCTGATGGGGGCCCGTGACGGGCCCGGAGCAGGCGTGCCCGGGCCGTACGGCGGGGCCGCCGGGCCGCCACCCGCGTTTCCCGGGGAAAACGGAGAGGTTACCGATGGCCTCCGTTCATACGAATCTACAAGATGCCCGTCGTGGCCAGCCAACTCCTTCATGGTTTCGGTGACTGACCCCGCCGGAGTACGGGGCGGTGTACTGAGCCCACTCCGCGTAAAGAGCACATGAACGAGCCGGAACCGCCGCACCCGGATTGGCTCGATCCGTACGACTCACGAGACGAAGAAGAGAGCCGGTCATGGACTTCCTTCGCCCCGCCAGCTGGGAGGAGGCGCTCGCCGCGAAGGCCGAGCACCCCACAGCTGTGCCGATTGCGGGTGGCACCGACGTGATGGTCGAGATCAACTTCGACCACCGCCGGCCCGAGTACCTGCTCGACCTGAACCGCGTCGGCGACCTCTACGAGTGGGAGGTCGGCGAGGACACCGTCCGGCTGGGCGCCTCGGTCCCCTACACGAAGATCATGGAGAACCTCCGCGCCGAGCTGCCGGGCCTCGCGCTCGCCTCGCACACGGTGGCCTCCCCGCAGATCCGCAACCGCGGCGGCGTCGGCGGCAACCTCGGCACGGCCTCGCCCGCCGGCGACGCCCACCCGGCGCTGCTCGCGGCCGGCGCGGACGTCGAGGTGGAGTCGGCGGCCCGCGGCACCCGCCTCGTACCGATCGACGCCTTCTACACCGGCGTCAAGCGCAACGCCCTGCAGCCCGACGAGCTGATCCGCGCCGTGCACATCAAGAAGGCGGACGGCCCGCAGCAGTACTCCAAGGTCGGCACCCGCAACGCCATGGTGATCGCGGTGTGCGCCTTCGGCCTCGCCCTGCACCCCGGGACCCGCACCGTGCGCACCGGCATCGGCTCCGCCGCGCCCACGCCGGTCCGCGCCAAGGCCGCCGAGGAGTTCCTGAACGCGGCCCTGGAGGAGGGCGGCTTCTGGGACAACGGCAAGATCGTCACCCCGTCGGTCGCCAAGCGGTTCGCGGAGCTGTGCTCCGGCGCCTGCAACCCGATCGACGACGTCCGGGGCACCGCGAGCTACCGCAGGCACGCGGTCGGCGTCATGGCCCGCCGGACGCTCACCTGGACCTGGGAGTCGTACCGCGGCGCCGGCCGCGCCACCGAGGGAGCTGCGTGATGCGCGTCAACTTCACCGTCAACGGACGCCCGCAGGAGGCCGACGACGTCTGGGAGGGCGAGTCCCTGCTGTACGTGCTGCGCGAGCGCCTCGGCCTGCCCGGCTCCAAGAACGCCTGCGAGCAGGGCGAGTGCGGCTCCTGCACGGTGCGTCTGGACGGCGTGCCGGTGTGTTCCTGCCTGGTCGCGGCCGGCCAGGCCGAGGGCCGCGAGGTGGTGACCGTCGAGGGCCTCGCCGACTACGCCAGGCAGCGCTCGTGCGGCGACTTCGGCGCGTGCGGCACCTCGCTGGACGAGGCCAGGGCGTGGCAGGCCAAGGGCGCCGACTCGCAGACCGGCGAGGGCGCCCCACTGAGCCCCGTGCAGCAGGCGTTCATCGACGCCGGCGCCGTCCAGTGCGGCTTCTGCACCCCGGGCCTGCTGGTCGCCGCCGACGAGATGCTGGAGCACAACCCCGACCCGTCCGACGCGGACATCCGCGAGGCGCTGTCCGGCAACCTGTGCCGCTGCACCGGCTACGAGAAGATCATGGACGCGGTCCGGCTGGCCGCCGCCCGCCAGTCCGAGGGGGTCTGAGATGCCGACGAACGGCGCTCCTACGAAGATCACGCAGGGTTCGCAGACCCGGGGCGGCGTCGGTGAGTCCACGCTCCGCCCGGACGGAATCCTCAAGGTCACCGGCGAGTTCGCGTACTCGTCCGACATGTGGCACGAGGACATGCTGTGGGGCCAGATTCTGCGCTCCACCGTCGCGCACGCCGAGATCGTGTCCATCGACACCTCCGAGGCCCTCGCCCTGCCCGGCGTGTACGCGGTCATGACCTACGACGACCTGCCCACCGAGGTGCGCAACTACGGCCTGGAGATCCAGGACACCCCGGTCCTCGCCCACGGCAAGGTGCGCCACCACGGCGAACCGGTCGCGATCGTCGCCGCCGACCACCCGGAGACCGCCCGCCGCGCCGCCGCCAAGATCAAGGTCGAGTACCGGGAACTGCCGGTCGTCACGGACGAGGCCTCCGCGACCGCCCCCGACGCGGTCCTGGTGCACGAGAACCGCGACGACCACCACGTCGGCCACGTCCCGCACCCGAACATCGTCCACCGCCAGCCGATCGTCCGCGGCGACGTCGCGGCGGCCCGCGAGCGGGCCGACGTCATCGTCGAGGGCGAGTACACCTTCGGCATGCAGGATCAGGCCTTCCTAGGCCCCGAGTCCGGCCTCGCGGTGCCCGAGGAGGACGGCGGCGTCCACCTCTACATCGCCACCCAGTGGCTCCACTCCGACCTGCGCCAGATGGCGCCCGTCCTCGGCCTGCCCGAGGACAAGGTGCGCATGACGCTGTCCGGCGTGGGCGGCGCCTTCGGCGGCCGCGAGGACCTGTCCATGCAGATCCACGCCTGCCTGCTGGCCATGCGCACCGGCAAGCCGGTGAAGATCGTCTACAACCGGTTCGAGTCCTTCTTCGGGCACGTCCACCGCCACCCGGCCAAGCTGTACTACGAGCACGGGGCCACCCGCGACGGCAAGCTGACCCACCTGAAGTGCCGGATCGTGCTGGACGGCGGCGCCTACGCCTCCGCCTCCCCGGCCGTCGTCGGCAACGCCTCCTCGCTCAGCGTCGGACCGTACGTCGTCGAGGACGTCGACATCGAGGCCATCGCCCTCTACACCAACAACCCGCCCTGCGGCGCCATGCGCGGCTTCGGCGCGGTCCAGGCGTGCTTCGCCTACGAGGCGCAGATGGACAAGGTGGCCGCGGCGCTCGGCATGGACCCGGTGGAGTTCCGCCGGCTCAACGCGATGGAGCAGGGCACCCTCATGCCCACCGGGCAGCCCGTCGACTCCCCGGCCCCGGTCGCCGAACTGCTGCGCCGAGTCAAGGCGATGCCCATGCCGCCCGAGCGCCAGTGGGAGTCGAGCGAGGGCGCCGACGTACGCCAGCTACCCGGCGGTCTGTCCAACACCACGCACGGCGAGGGCGTCGTGCGCGGCGTCGGCTACGCGGTCGGCATCAAGAACGTCGGCTTCTCCGAGGGCTTCGACGACTACTCCACCGCGCGCGTCCGCATGGAGGTGATCGCCGGCGAGCCGGTGGCCACCGTGCACACCGCGATGGCGGAGGTCGGCCAGGGCGGCGTCACCGTCCACGCGCAGATCGCCCGCACCGAGCTGGGCGTCAGCCAGGTGACCATCCACCCGGCCGACACCCGGGTGGGCAGCGCCGGTTCGACCTCGGCCTCCCGGCAGACGTACGTCACCGGCGGCGCCGTGAAGAACGCCTGCGAACTGGTCCGGGAGAAGGTCCTGGAGATCGGGCGCCGCCGGTTCGGCTCCTACCACCCGGCCTGGGCCACGGCCGAACTCCTGCTGGAGGGCGGCAAGGTGGTGACCGACGCGGGCGAGGTCCTCGGCGACCTGGTCGACGTCCTGGAGGACGAGGCCGTGGAGGTCGAGGCGGAGTGGCGGCACCGGCCGACCGAGCCCTTCGACCTGCGCACCGGGCAGGGCAACGGCCACGTCCAGTACTCCTTCGCCGCGCACCGCGCCGTCGTCGAGGTCGACACCGAACTCGGCCTGGTCAAGGTCGTCGAACTGGCCTGCGCCCAGGACGTCGGGAAGGCGCTCAACCCGCTCTCCGTCGTCGGCCAGATCCAGGGCGGCACCACGCAGGGACTGGGCGTCGCGGTGATGGAGGAGATCATCGTCGACCCGAAGACCGCGAAGGTCAGGAACCCCTCCTTCACGGACTACCTGATCCCCACGATCCTCGACACGCCGACCATCCCCGTCGACGTGCTCGAACTCGCCGACGACCACGCCCCGTACGGGCTCCGTGGCATCGGCGAAGCCCCGACCCTGTCGTCCACCCCGGCCGTCCTCGCGGCGATCCGGAACGCGACCGGACTGGAGCTGAACCGCACACCGGTCCGCCCGGAACACCTCACGGGCACCGCGTAGCGACGGCCGCCGTCGCGTCGCGGCGAGGCCGCGACGCGAGGCACCCCGGCGCCGGGCGAGGCCCGACCCTCGGCCGTCCCGGCGCCGGTCAGCAAGTACCACGTTCGTCTCGGGCCGTCCCCCGGGCCGTCCAATCCCAAATCCCGCCTGCCGCCCCACGGCAGCCGGGTGCCCCTGTGAACCTTGGGAGTTGGCCCATGACCCAGCAGTCAGTGGAGCCCAGGACCACAGCCGAAGACGCGGGCGAAGGCTCCCGCGTCCCGGCCGGCAGGTCCTGGCTCGACCGGTACTTCCACATAAGCGGCAGAGGATCCACGGTCGCGCGTGAGGTGCGCGGCGGCATCACCACCTTCATGGCGATGGCGTACATCCTCCTGCTCAACCCTCTCATCCTGTCCGGCAAGGACGCGGCCGGGGACACCCTCGGACAGCAGGCCCTGATCACCGCGACGGCGTTCGCCGCGGCCCTCACCACGCTGCTGATGGGCTTCGTCGGCAAGGTGCCCCTCGCGCTCGCCGCCGGCCTGTCCGTCTCCGGCGTCCTTTCCTCGCAGGTCGCCCCCCACATGACCTGGCCGCAGGCCATGGGCATGTGCGTGCTCTACGGCGTCGTCATCATGCTGCTGGTCGTCACCGGACTGCGCGAGATGATCATGAACGCGATCCCGCTCGCCCTCAAGCACGGCATCACCATGGGCATCGGCCTGTTCATCGCCCTGATCGGCTTCTACAAGGCCGGCTTCGTGCACCAGGGCAAGGCCACCCCGGTGAGCCTCGGCCCCGCCGGCGAACTCGCCGGCTGGCCGGTCCTGCTCTTCGCCGGCACCCTGCTGCTGATCTTCATGCTCCAGGCCCGGAACATCCCCGGCGCCATCCTCATCGGCATCGTCTCCGGCACGGTCGTCGCCGCCGTCCTCAACGGCCTCGGCGTCATCGACCCGAAGCAGTGGGCGGGCGGCGCGCCCGAACTGCACGGCAGCGCGCTCTCGATGCCCGACTTCTCGCTCTTCGGGCACGTGGAGTTCGGCGGCTGGGGCGAGGTCGGCGCGATGACCGTCGGCATGATCGTCTTCACCCTGGTGCTGGCCGGCTTCTTCGACGCGATGGCCACCATCATCGGCGTCGGCACCGAGGCGAAGCTCGCCGACGACAAGGGCCGGATGCCGGGCCTGTCCAAGGCGCTGTTCATCGACGGCGCCGGCGGTGCGATCGGCGGCGTGGCGGGCGGCTCCGGCCAGACCGTGTTCATCGAGTCGGCCACCGGGGTCGGCGAGGGCGCCCGCACGGGCCTCGCCTCGGTTGTCACCGGACTCTTCTTCGCCGCCTGCCTGTTCTTCACCCCGCTGACCGCGATCGTGCCGCAGGAGGTCGCCTCCGCCGCCCTGGTGGTCATCGGCGCCATGATGCTGATGAACGCCCGGCACGTGGACTGGGCCGACCGCGCCACCGCGGTCCCGGTCTTCCTGACCGTCGTCCTGATGCCGTTCACGTACACCATCACCACCGGTGTCGCAGCGGGCGTCATCTCCTACACCGCCATCAAGGCCGCCCAGGGCAGGGCCCGCGAGATCGGTGCCTTCATGTGGGGGCTGACGGCCGTCTTCCTGGTCTACTTCGCCCTCCACCCGATCGAGGGCTGGCTGGGCGTGCACTAGCCCGGTCCGACACCCGTACACCACAACCCCGTTGGGAGACCGAGACATGCTGGACATCGCCGAGGAGCTCAACCGGTGGGTCGAGCAGGGCCGTGACTTCGCCGTCGCCACCGTGGTCGCCGTCGGCGGCAGCGCCCCGCGGCAGCCGGGCGCCGCCCTCGCGGTGGACGCCGACGGCACGGCCGTCGGCTCGGTCTCCGGCGGGTGCGTGGAGGGCGCGGTGTACGAGCTGTGCCGGCAGGCGCTCGAGGACGGGGAGACCGTCCTGGAGCGCTTCGGGTTCAGCGACGAGGACGCCTTCGCCGTCGGTCTGACGTGCGGCGGCGTCATCGACGTCCTGGTCACGCCGGTCCGGGCGGACGGTCCCGCCCGGCCGGTGTTCGCGGCCGCGCTGGCCGCCGCCGCGCGGGGCGAGGCGGCGGCGGTCGCCCGGATCGCCGCGGGACCGGCCGCACTGCGCGGCCGCGCCCTGCTGGTCCGCCCCGACGGCTCCCACGACGGCGGCTTCGGGGCCCATCCCGAACTCGACCGCACGGTGGCCGCCGAGGCCGGCGCCTTCCTGGACGCGGGGCGCACCGGCACCCTGGAGATCGGCGAACGGGGCTCGCGCTGCGGCGCGCCGCTCACGGTCCTGGTGGAGTCCTCGGTGCCCGCGCCCCGGATGATCGTCTTCGGCGCGATCGACTTCGCCTCCGCGCTGGTGCGGGTCGGCAAGTTCCTCGGCTACCACGTCACGGTGTGCGACGCCCGCCCGGTGTTCGCCACCCGGGCCCGCTTCCCGGACGCCGACGAGATCGTCGTCGAGTGGCCCCACGAGTACCTGGAGCGCACGGACGTCGACGGCCGCACCGTCCTGTGCGTCCTCACCCATGACGCCAAGTTCGACGTGCCGCTGCTGCGGCTGGCCCTGCGGCTGCCGGTCGCCTACGTCGGCGCGATGGGCTCGCGCCGCACCCACCTGGACCGCGAAGAACGGCTGCGCGCGGTCGGCGTCGGCGAACTCGAACTGGCCCGGCTGCGCTCCCCGATCGGCCTCGACCTCGGAGCCCGAACCCCCGAGGAGACGGCCCTGTCGATCGCCGCGGAGATCGTCGCGGCCCGCCGCGGCGGCAGCGGCGTCCCCCTCACCGGCGCCCACACCCCGATCCACCACGACACGGCGGCGACCCCGGCGGCGCGGATCGGGTCGGTGGCCTGAGCGGCCGCCGGCCGGTCACGGCCGTCGCAGCAGCCGGTTCGCCGTCCCCCCGAACAGCGTCCGGCCCGCGCACGCCACGACACCGTCGAAGAGGCGCGGGAGGAAGCGGATCCGCACGTCCTCCCGCCACACCACCCGCGCCCGGCCGTCCGGCCCGGGCCGGACCTCGATCTCGGCCCAGCCGAGGACCACCCGCCCGTGCTTCTCCAGGCGGCACAGCCCCGGTTCGCCGTCCGCGGGCGGGCGCCAGAGCGTGACCTCCATGGGGTCGTCGAAGCCGAGCGGGCCGAGGCCCGTACGGGCCACGAAACGGGTGCCCTCGTGCGTAGGGGCGGGCGTGAGGACGGCTACGCGGGTGAAGGGCACCACGTCACCGTGGCGGGGCCACTCGGTGAGCCGCCGCCAGGCCTCCTCGAGCGGAAGGGGCACGGTGCGTTCGACGGAGAAGTAGGGCACGGCACGATCGTAGGCAATGGCCGCCGGCCGGCCGCGCGACCGGCCCCGGATCACCTGCACGGCTCAGCGGCGAGTTCCGGCGCTGAGCCGGCAGCCGGTCCGGTCAGGGCCGGTACACCCGGCCCGGCTCGGCCTTGCCCGGCGCCAGGAGCTGAGGCACCGTCACGAACACGTAGCCGCGGGCCTTCAGCGCGTCGATGATGCCGGGCACGGCCGGCACGGTGCCCCGGTAGATGTCGTGCAGCAGGATGATGCCGTCCCGTGAGGCCTGGTCGAGCACGCGCTTGGTGATCAGCGCCGAGTCGGTGGTCGTGTAGTCCTTCGCGGTGACGCTCCACAGCACCTCGGCCAGGCCCATCTCCTTGCAGATGCGGTGCACGTCGGCGTCGGTGCGGCCCTGGGGCGGGTGCATCAGCGTGGGCCGGCGCCCGGTGAGCCGCTCTATCTCGTCGTCGGGGCGCCGCAGTTCCTCGCGTATCCGGTCGTCGGAGATCCGGGTGAGGATCTGGTGGTCCCAGGTGTGGCTCGCAACCTCGTGCCCCTCGGCCGCCATCCGTTTGACCAGCTCCGGATACGTGTCGATGTGCCGCTTGCCGAGCAGGAAGAAGGTGGCGGGGACCTTCTTCTCCTTGAGGATGTCGAGCAGTCGCGCCGAGTTCTCGCTCGGCCCCGCGTCGAAGGTCAGCGCGATGCACTTCGCCTCGCGGCAGTCCACCGTCCCGAGCTTGGCCGGCGCCCCGTGCGCGCCCTGCGCGCGCACCGCGCTGGGGGCGGTCGTGTCCACCTCCGCGCAGCCCGACAGCGTCAGCGCCAGACAGGCGGCCGCCGAGGCGAGCGCGGACAGACGCAACCCGCGCCTCGTTCTGCGCATCTTCAGGGGCGCGGGCTGCGGGGCCGGGTTCTGACCAGCCGAAGTCGTGAGAGGCATGCCGGGACTATACACTCTGTTTATAGTTCATGAGTTCGATTTAACGAGTTCATGTGGGCGCCGTACGGCCGGGCCGTAGCACCATGGAGGAGCGGGCGACGCGTGCTCCGCACGCGAGCCGACCTGTGGGCAGCTAGGAGCGGGTATGCCCCGACTGGCCGAGAGCGAGGCGCGGTTCCGGTTCGCCGCGGCCCGGGTGGCCCGGCTGGCCACCGTCGACGCGACGGGCCGCCCCCACCAGGTGCCGGTGGTCTTCGCCCACTGCTTCCTGAACGGCGTCGACCGGCTCGTCACCGCGGTCGACCACAAGCCCAAGACCACCGGCCGCCTCAAGCGGCTGGCCAACCTGGCCGGGCAGCCGGCGGTGTGCCTGCTCGTGGACGCCTACGACGAGGACTGGGACCGGCTCTGGTGGGTCCGCGCCGACGGCGTGGCCCGCGTCCTGCCGCCCGGCGCCGCCGACGCGGCCGAACGGCGGGCGCGCGAGACGGCCGTGGCGCTGCTCTGCGCCAAGTACCCGCAGTACCGGCCGACTCCGCCGGCGGGCCCGGTGGTCGACGTCACCGTACGGCGGTGGACCGGCTGGCAGGCGCGGGCGCCCGAACGGCCCTGAAAGCGGACGGGGGCCGGCCGGCGGAGCGCCGGGGGCCCGCGTCGTACCGCATGTATGCGCCACCCCCGCGATGCGGCGGCCTCAGCCGTGATGCCAGGGCAGCCTGAGCGCCCGTCCCTGCGCCCGGCCCGCCTCGGCGGCCGGGCCGCGGGTGCCCGGGTCCAGCGGGTTGTCGCCGATCGCCGCCAGCGCCGCCTCGTCGGGCGCCACGACCACCACTTCCACGCCCCGGGCGCGCAGCTCCCGCACCGATTCCTCCACCGGCTGCTCGCTGGGGAACGGCTCCGTCATGCCCATCGGCACGAGCACCACCACCCGGTCCGGGTCGCCCACCAGGTCCAGGTTGGCCATCGAGCGCACCCCGCCGTCGACGTAACGCCGTCCGTCGATGCCGACCGGCGGCCACACACCCGGCACGGCGCAGCTCGCCGCCACCGCGTCGACCAGCGGCACCCCGGAGTCCTTGTCGAAGACCCGCGGCTCCCCGCTCTCGGCGTCCACGGCGACGATCCGCAGCGCGCGCTCCGGCCAGCCGTGCGAGGGCAGCCGCGACTCGATCACCGCCCGCCGCCGCGGCTCCGGCACGGTGGGCGCCGCCAGTGCCGCGCGGCCCACGGCCCGGCGCAGCTCCGGCACGGAGGCGGTGGCGGACGTCGCCGCGCCGACCTCGGCGGCGAACCCCTCCAGGTCCATCACGGCCATGATCTCGGCGGACTGCAGCGCCGGATCCACCTGCCGCGCGTACAGCTCCGCCAGCCCCAGCCCGCTGCCCAGCTGCGCCGAGACGGTGGAACCGGCGGACGTCCCGAGCAGCAGATCCGCCCCGGTGACGTCCTGCCCCGCGTCGGCGAGCCCCGTCAGCAGCCCGGTGATCCAGGCGATCCCGCCCACACCGCCGCCGCCCAGCACCAAAGCGTCGGACATCCCTGCTCCTCGGTTGTCGGTTCCTGATGGTTCCCGCTTCTTGATCCAACGGAATGACACCACATCAGATGAAGGCGAACGTCCGGATGTGGCCACCGGGCCGGGGGAGGCGGCGGACGCCGCAGGGCGCGGACATGCCGTCCGCCGCGCCCGCTCGTAGCCTGGGACGACGGGAACGGGAGGTTGCCGTATGAACAGGCGCTGGACCGCGCGTCTGGCCCTGGTGGCGGGCGCGGCGGCGGTGGCGGTGCTCCTGGCCTTCGCCGGGCCGGGCAGCATCGTCCTGCTGCTCGTGGGGCTGGCCGGGACGCTGCTCACGGCGGCCGGTGTGTGGTGGCTGCTGAGCCGTTCCGGATGGGTCAGGCGACTGGCCGTGCTGCTGGTGGTCGCGGCGCCGCTCGCCGTCCTCGCCCTGTACGCGGTCGCCGGGCTGCTGTGGGTGGTGCTGCTCTCGCTCGGCCTGTGGGCGCTGGCCGTCGCCGCGGGCCGGGCGGCACTCGCCGGCGACGACGCGCCCGCCATGCCGGAGCTCGCGGCCGGCCGGGCCCGGCGCCCCTTCCTGATCATGAACCCGCGCTCCGGCGGCGGCAAGGTCGGCGAGTTCCACCTCGCCGAGCGGGCCAGGGCCCTCGGCGCGGACGTCGCGGTACTGGACCCGGCCGCGCCCCAGGACGTGGCCGAGCTGGCGCGGCAGGCCGTGCGGCGCGGCGCCGATCTGCTCGGCGTCGCCGGGGGCGACGGCACCCAGGCCCTGGTCGCCGGCGTGGCCGCGGAACACGACCTCCCGTTCGTGGTGATCAGCGCAGGCACCCGCAACCACTTCGCCATGGACCTGGGACTGGACCGGCAGGACCCCGCCGGCTGTCTGAAGGCGCTGACCGACGGCGTCGAACTCCGCGTCGACCTCGGCCGTATCAGCGGCGGACGGGGGGCCGCGGACGGCGGCGCCGAGCGCGTCTTCGTCAACAACGCCTCGTTCGGCGTGTACGCGGCCGTCGTGCAGAGCCCCGCCTACCGCGAGGACAAGGCGCGCACCACCCTGGAGATGCTGCCGGACCTGCTGACCGGGCACACCGGCCCGCGGCTCGTCGTCCGCGCCGGTGACCGGAGACTGAGGGGACCTCAGGCCGTCCTGGTGAGCAACAACCCCTACCACGGCGACGACCCGGCCGGACTCGGCCACCGCGACCGGCTGGACACCGGCCGGCTGGGCGTGCTGGCCGTCGAGGTGAGGAGCACGTCGGAGGCGACCGAGCTGCTGCTGCTCGGCGGGCGCAGCCGCGGACTGACCGCCTTCGCGGCCCGCGAGGTCGTGGTGGACGCGGACGCCCCCACCGTCCCGGTCGGCGTCGACGGCGAGGCCCTGACGCTGCCCACGCCGGTACGCTGCCGCATCGAGCCCGGCGCCCTGCGCGTCCGCGTGCCGCGCGACCGCCCCGGGGCGCCCCGCGTGGCACCGGCCATGAACTGGCGCGAGGTCCGCCGCCTCGCCCTGACCATGGGCCGCACCGCCGCCGGCCACGACACCGCCTGACCCGGCGGGCCTTGGTGGGCCGCCAGGGCCGGCGGATGTGCGGCGAGGCGCCTGTCGGCCGGCGAGGCGACTGTCGGGCCGGCGAAGTGATGGTCGGGTCGTCAGCCGCGCCGGGGCCGCTTCCCGCCTCGCCGGGACTCGCCGTGTTCGCCGTCCTCGGTGCGTCCGGCGCCGTCCGATGACGGCTCCTGACCGGACCCGCGCCCCTCGGCCGCCCCCGCGTGCCGCGCCGCGTACGGGTCGGCCGGGGCGCCGGGCGGGGCCTCCCGCTCCAGCTCGCGCCGGGCGGCCAGCAGGTCCCTGCGTGCCTCCTCGCTCACCTCGGGGTACTGGGGGTCGATGCCGATCAGGGTGTGCGCGAGGACGGCCGACGTGCAGATCCGAGCGAACCACTTGCGGTCCGCCGGCACCACGTACCAGGGGGCCCAGGGAGTGCTGGTGGCCGAGAGCATCGCGGAGAAGGCCCGCTGGTACTCGTCCCAGTGACGCCGTTCGCGCACGTCGGCCGCGGAGAACTTCCAGTTCTTCTCCGGCAGGTCGATCCGCTTCAGGAACCGGGCGCGCTGCTCCTCCTTGGAGATGTTCAGGAAGACCTTGACCACCTTGAACCCGCTGTCGGTCAGATGGCGCTCCCACTCGTTGATCTCGCGGTAGCGCCGCTCCCAGACGTCGGGACCGCGCGCCTCCGCGGGCAGCTTCTGCCGGACGAGGTTCTCCGGGTGCACCCGTACGACCAGGACCTCCTCGTAGTGGGAGCGGTTGAAGATGGCGATCTCGCCCCGCCCGGGGAGCCGCCGCGCGTAGCGCCACAGGTAGTCGTGGCCGAGCTCCTCCTCCGAGGGCACCTTGAAGCTGCTGACGTGTACGCCCTGGGGGTTGACGCCGCTCATCACGTGCCGGATCGTGCCGTCCTTGCCCCCGGCGTCGAGGGCCTGCAGGCACAGCAGGACGCCGTAGGTGTCCTGGGCGGCGAGCCGCTGCTGGTACTCGGCCAGCAGGGCCACCCCGGTGCGCAGCAGCTCCTGGGCGTCGCGTTTGCGCAGGCCCGCCCGGTAGCCGGGATCGAAGTCCCGGCCGACGTCCACCCGCGTGCCCGGCGCCACCCGGAGCGGCTCGATGAATTCGGCGATGCGTGCGGCCGGCTCGTCGGACACCACCGGCTCCTCTCCCCGGATCGGGCGCCCCCGCTCATTCTCGGCTCGGCGGCGCGAGATCGCCCCTCGGATCCGGCCCGCAGGTCGAGGACAGAAGGTGTCCGCAAGGCCGGTTAGCGTCTCCTCCATGACGAAGAGCAGCACGGCCACGGCCCCGCTCCTGGACACCCGCGCCCTCAACCGCGCCACCCTGGACCGGCAGCTCCTGCTGCGCCGCTCCCCGCTGTCCGCCGAGGACGCCGTGCGGCACCTCCTGGGCCTGCAGGCGCAGAACACCGAGCCGCCGTACTACGCGCTCGCCGCCCGGCTGGAGGGGTTCGCGCCGGAGCGGCTGTCCCGGCTCATGGCGGACCGCGCGGCCGTCCGCATCGTCACCCTGCGCTCCACCATCCACACCCACACCGCCGACGACTGCCTCATCCTGCGGCCCCTGGTCCAGGCCGCCCGGGAGCGGGAGCTGACGCAGTTCCGCGCCGGGCTGGCCGGAGTCGACCTCGGCCGGCTGGCCGCCCTCGCCCGCGACCTGGTGGAGGCGGAGCCGCGGACCATGGCCCAGCTCCGCGCGGCGCTGAGCGCCGAGTGGCCGGACGCGGACCCCGCGTCGCTCGCCGTCGCCGCCCGCTGCACCCTGCCCCTGGTCCAGGTGACCCCGCGCGGACTGTGGGGCCGGGCCGGCCGGGTCGCCCTCACCACCGCCGAGCACTGGCTGGGCCGACCCGCCGAACCGCCCCCGGCGGCCGAGACCGTGATCCCGCGTTACCTCGCCGCCTTCGGTCCCGCCTCCGTCAAGGACATGCAGACCTGGTCCGGACTCACCCGGCTGAGGGACGCCTTCGAGCGGCTGCGCCCGCGGCTGGTCACCTTCCGCGACCCCGCCGGAGCCGAACTGTTCGACCTGCCCGACGCGCCCCGCCCCGACCCGGACACCCCGGCCCCGCCCCGCTTCCTGCCCGAGTACGACAACCTCCTGCTGTCCCACGCCGACCGCACCCGCGTCGTGCCCCCCGAGCACCGGGGCCGTGCGCGGCGCGGCAACCAGGCCTACCGCACCCTCCTGGTCGACGGCTTCCTGGCCGGGCTGTGGAGACTCGACGGCACCACGCTCGTCGTCGAGCCGTTCGGGAAGCTGACGAAGCGCCGGCAGGAGGAGGTCGCCGAGGAGGGGGCCCGCATGCTGGCCGCGCTGCACCCCGGGAAGCCCCACGACATCCGGTTCGGCGCCGTCGTACCGCGCTGAGCCCCTCGCCGGTCCGGCCGCGGCCGGACCGGGCAGGCGCGACGGCTCGTGGAGAGGCGGGGGAGGCGGGGGAGTTGGAGAGGGGGCGCTGCGGGCCGCTCGTGGTGGCCCGCAACGCCCCCCGGCATCTACCCGAGAGGTGCTCGGGTGGTCCTCGGGGCTATGAGCCGACCTGCGCGGTCACGAGGTCCGAGAAGGTGGTCAGCCGGGTGTACACACCCGGGTAACCGGCCTCCGCGCAACCCTCGCCCCAGGAAGTGATCCCTGCCAGGACGCCCCCGATCAACAGGGGACCGCCGCTGTCGCCCTGGCAGGTGTCTACGCCGCCGGACGTGTATCCGGCGCAAACCATGTCGGACTGGACGTAGTCCGAACCGTAGGAGCTCCTGCAGCCGGCGTCCGACACGACCGGAACGGTCGCGGTCCGCAGCTGGTTGGAGGAGCTTCCGCTCTCCGAGGTGGTGCCCCAGCCGAGGATGCGGGCCGTGGTGCCGGCCGCGTACACGCTGGTCTGGGAGGAGGAGACGTACGGCGCCTTCGTGTAAGGCATCGACGTCGCCAGGGTCAGCACGGCCACGTCGTCGCCGTTGGTGGCGTCGGTGTAGTCCGGGTCGATCCAGATCTTGCTGACCTTGCTGACCGTGCCGTTGGTGCCGTTCAGATAGGTCCGGCCGCCGACCACGCGGACGCTGCCGGTCGTCTCGCCGACCATGCAGTGCGCCGCCGTCACCACCTTCTTGGCGGCCACCAGGGTGCCGCCGCAGAACTGGCTGCCGGACGCGTCCGTGATCTGCATGACGAACGGGTACGCCGTCGTCGTGGTGGTCGTGCCTCCGACGATGGGCTGAGGAGCGTCGGCCGCGGCCGGGGAGGCGATGAGCGCGGTGGCCGCGGCGGCGGCCGTCGCCACGAGCGCGGCGGTGGTCTTTCTGGCACGTCTGAGGCCGGTCATGCGTCTCCTCGGGTTTGCCGGTGGGGGGTTCGCACGGGCGTGGGGGTGGTGCACATGGGTGGGGGAACCCCCTGCTCGTGAGGAACCGAGCGGCTGGGGGAGAGACCGACCCCTTGTGCCCGGGCGAGCGGCACGCCCTTTACGCTAGGACCCGGGTCCCTCGGCTCCCAATGAGGGAACCCCCTAGGGGGTTGGGTGAGGGAAAACCCTCGGTCCGGCTCAGTTAACTAGCGCCTCGCTCACCGCGCTCGGCGAGCCGCCGCCAATCGGACGATGTCGACGCGCGAGCGGATCCCCAGCTTCCGGTACACCCGGGTCAGCGTGGCCTCGACCGTCTTCACACTGACGAACAGCCGTGACGCGATCTCCCGGTTGGTGGCCCCCTCCATGACGAGCGCGGCGACCTGACGCTCCATCGAGGCCAGACCGTCCAGCGCGTCCAGCGGATCCCGGGCGGGCGGCGCGGGCTCCGGCTGCGGGGCGCGCAGCGCCTCGTCCACCTGGCGCAGCCACGGCAGCGCACGGCAGCGCCGGAACAGCCGCACGGCCTCGTCGTACGCCGCCCTCCGCCGGGCCGGGTTCTCCGCCCGCCGCGCGCGCAACCGGGCCAGCGCGAACGCCGCCCGGGCCTCGTCCAGGCCGTTGCCGAGCTTGCCGAGCCGGTCCTGAGCGGACGTCAGCTGGGCGATGGCGGCCTCGTGGTCACCGCGGGCGGCCCGGGCCAGCGCCTCCGCCCGGTCCAGCACGGCGACGACGCTCTCCCGGCCCAGCCGGACGGCGTGCTCCCGGGCCCCGTCGATGACCTGCTGCGCCTGGCCGTGCTCCCCCACGAGCACCAGGGCCTCCGCCAGGTCGCCGTGCCAGCGGCCGCGCGCCGGGTCGGTGATGCCGAGCCCCAGCTCCAGCTCCCGCACCCGGCCCAGCGACTCCACGGCGGCCCGCGGCTCCCCGGCGACGAACTGGGCGTAGCCGAGGGCCGCGAGGGCGCGGGAGAGGTACATCTGGTCGCCGTCCTCCTCGGCGTGCCCGACCGCCTCGCGGGCCAGCTCCAGCGCCCGCTCGGTGTCGCCGCCGGACGCCTCGGCGAGCGAGGCCAGCATCGCGGACGCGCTCTCGCCGATGCCCGCGTCCCGGGCCAGCCGCAGACTCTCCCGGGACAGGTCGAGGGCCCGTCCGCAGTGACCGGCGCGCAGCTCGGTCTCGGCGCACATGCGCAGGTAGTGCACCTCGCTCTCGACCATGCCGCGCCGCCGCACCTCGCGCAGCAGCGCGGTGATGGTGGCCCGGGCCTCGGTGAGCTGGTCGCTCATCAGCAGCCAGCGGTAGCGGGCGTAGCCGACGCCGTTGTGGTGGCAGGCGACGTACGGGTCCTGCGGCTCCTCCAGGGCCCGCGCGGTGGTGGCGGCGGCGTCCGGATGGCCCATCAGGGTCTCGGTCGACGCCTGGAAGGCGCGCGCCATCAGCTCGGTGCGCCGGTCGCCGGCCCGCGCCGCCAGCTCGGCGGCGTGCGCGGCCTCCTGGCGGGCCTCGGTGAAGTCGCCCTCGACGACCAGGGCGCGCCAGGCGAGCTGGTAGCGGACCAGGGCGAGCAGCCTGGGTTCGTCGCCGGCGTCGGCCAGCGCCTGCGGGAAGACGGCGTCCACGTCGCCGAGCGCCTGCCCGGCCGACTCGATGACCACCATCCACGCGCGCACCCGTTCGGCGGGCAGCACGGCCCGGGACAGCACCTCGCGGGCGATGTCCCGGGCCAGGTCGGCCTCGCCGGCCGTGATGGCGTCCTCGGCGGCCCGCAGCCGCCGCTCGTCCGGGCCGGGCTCGCCGGCCGCCGGGGTGTGCCGGGCGGCGAGCAGCCCGAGCGAGGCGGCCACCGACGGCGCCCCGCGGTCCCGTGCCAGCGCGGCGGCCTCGGCGAGCCTGTCGGCCACGTCCGGGTCGGTGCCGGTGGTGGCCAGGGCCAGGTGCCGGGCCCGTTCGATCGGGTCGAAGGCCGCGGTCGACAGGGCCGCGTGCACCGCGCGCCGCTCCTGCGCGGGCGCCTCCGCGTAGAGCGCCGCGGAGATCAGCGGATGCGCGAACCGCACGGCCGGGTCGTCGGTCTCGGTGACCAGCAGCCCGAGTTCGGCCGCCTGGGCGCACTCGGCCTCGGCGTGCTCCCGGCCGGCCGCGTGCAGCAGGGCGAGGGTGGGGCGGGCGCCGGCGCTGGCCAGCAGCAGGGTGCGGCGGGCCTCCACCGACAGCAGGTCGAGGCGGCTGAGCACCAGGGCGCGCAGCGAGGTGGGCACCGGCAGCGGCTCGCCCGGCCGGGGCGGGGCCGGGTTCTCGGCCAGGACGCGGCCCAGCTCCAGGGCGAACAGCGGGTTGCCGCCGCTGGTGCGGTGCACCTCCCGGACGGTGGAGCGGGGCAGGCCGTCGTAGCCGCGGTGTTTCAGCAGCGTGGTCAGCTCGGTGCGGGAGAGCGGGCCCAGCCGTACCGAGAGGGTGCCCGGCGGGCAGGCGCGCAGATGGCGGTCGTAGGCCTCGTCCTCGGTGCGCACCGCGCACAGCATCTGCACCGGGGTGTCGCCGAGCCGGCGGGCGGCGAAGCCGAGCAGTTCGGCGCTGGCCGGATCCAGCCACTGCAGGTCGTCGGCGACGATCAGGACGGGACCCTGCTCGGCGAGCGCCCGGAGCGCGGAGAGCACCGCGAGGCGCAGGGCGAGGCCGTCGCGCTGGAGGCTGGACTCGCCGCGGCCGGTGAGCGCCGATTCCAGGGCCGTGAGCTGTGCGGCGGGCAGCCGCGGGGCGACCTCCTCCAGGGCCAGGCCGAGGAGGTCGGCAAGGGCCAGGAACGGAAGGTGGGATTCTGACTCGGTCGCCGAGCAGCGCAGGACCCGGCGCGCGGTGGCGCCGTATTCCTCGGCCAATGCCCGCAGGACCGTCGATTTACCTATTCCGGCCGGGCCGTGGAGCAGCACGCTGCCACCGGAGTCGAGTTGGTCCCGGGCGCTCCCGAACAGCTCTTCGCGGCCGATGACCAGGTCGGGGCGGCATCGAACCGACTCCTGGAAGTCCCGTCGCACGGTCACCGCTCCCCTCCTGTGTCGTGTCCGGGCCAAATTCTAGGCAACGATCCTTGAAATTCGGACGGAAGCCGTGGTGAGGGAAATAACAAACGGTCAAGCGCAGGAAAAAATTCGCGGCATGGTCACAACAATGGGCAGGTTTCCTTACGAGCGTCACCGACCGGACGGTCCCTATGGCAGGAGTCCCGCCCGGCGTGCCGCGGTCACCGCCTCCCCCCGGGTGTGCGAGCCCAGTTTCCGCATGGCCGAGCGCAGATATCCCTTCACCGTCTCCGGACGCAGACCCAGCCGCTCGGCGACGGCCGCGTTCGTCGCGCCCGCCGCCACCCAGGACAGCACGTCCAGCTCCCGCGGCGCCAGGCTCGCGCCGCCGGCCGGGCGGGGCGCGGCCAGCAGTCCGCACGCCGCCAGCAGCTCGGCGCGCAGCTCCGGGTCGGCGATCCGCGGCGCCAGCGCGCGCAGCGCGGCGTGCGCCTCGCGCACCTGTTCCTGGCCGGTTTCCGCTCCCCGGCACGCCCCGGCGGGCTCCGCCCGGGCCGCCGCGAGCAGCCCCCGCGCCTCCTCCCGCACCACCAGCGACTGCTCCACGTCCCGCGCCGCCGCCATCGCCGCGCCCAGCGTGCGGTCGCCGAGCGGCTGGGCCGAGCGCAGCGCGCCGTACAGCACCCCGCGCACCCGGCGCCGCACCACGACCGGCACCGCGAGCACCGAGTGGATGCCCTCGGCGGCCACCGGCACGTCGTACTCGTGACTGATCTGGCGGGAACCGGCGTAGTCGGTCACCGCGCACGGACGGGCCAACGCCACCGCCCTGCCGCCCAGTCCGTTCCCGGACGTCACGGCGAGGGACCTGAGGGCGGCGGTGTGGGTGCCGCTCAGTTCGCTGATCCTGATCTGCGGCCGGCCGGCCTCGACCAGCCCGCCGAAGGCGACCGGGAGCCCCGTGGCGCGCCGCAGCCGGGCCAGCGCACCGCGTATCTCCGTCGTCGCCACGGCCTCTGCTGCCACCTCATCGCTCCTTCGGCGCGGCTCACCGTGGACCACACCCCCGTTCGGGGGTAGTGAGACCTGCATCACGGATTAGACGATGCCAGAGAGCCGCCCGGCAATGGTCCGGATTCTAGGAGGACACCGATGACGACGGCGACCGAGGTCTTCAGGACCGCGCGGGACTTCCTGCTGGAGCACCGCGAGGACTACACCCGCGCCTACGAGGGCTTCGTCTGGCCGCGGCCCGAGCACTTCAACTGGGCGCTGGACTGGTTCGACGTGATCGCCGAGGGCAACGACCGGACCGCGCTGCACATCATCGAGGAGGACGGCACCGAGACCAGGCTGTCCTTCGCCGAGATGGCCGAGCGCTCCAACCGCGTCGCCGCCCATCTGCGCGCGCGGGGCGTCACCGCCGAGGACCGCATCCTCGTGATGCTGGGCAACCAGGCGGAGCTGTGGGAGACCGCGCTCGCCGCGATGAAGCTGCGCGCGGTGGTCATCCCGGCCACCCCGCTGCTCGGCCCCGCCGACCTGCGCGACCGGGTGGAGCGCGGCCGGGTGAAGCACGTGCTGGTGCGGGCCGAGGACACCGCGAAGTTCGACGACGTGCCCGGCGCCTACACCCGGATCGCCGTCGGCGGGCTGCCGCGGGAGGGCTGGGAGCCGTACGAGGACGCGTACGCCGCCGCCCCCGACTTCGTCCCCGACGGCCCCACCCTGGCCGACGACCCGCTGATGCTGTACTTCACCTCCGGCACGACCGCCCGCCCCAAGCTGGTCGAGCACACCCACACCTCGTACCCCATCGGGCACCTGGCCACCATGTACTGGATCGGCCTGAAGCCCGGCGACGTGCACCTCAACATCTCCTCGCCCGGCTGGGCCAAGCACGCCTGGTCCAACCTGTTCGCGCCGTGGAACGCGGAGGCGACGGTCTTCATCCACAACTACACGCGCTTCGACCCCGCCCGCCTGATGGCCGAGATGGACCGGCACGCGGTCACCACCTTCTGCGCGCCGCCGACCGTCTGGCGGATGCTCATCCAGGCCGACCTGTCCCAGCTCGCCACCCCGCCGCGCGAGGTGGTCGCGGCGGGCGAGCCGCTCAACCCGGAGGTCATCGAGCAGGTCCGGCGGGCCTGGGGCATCACGATCCGGGACGGCTTCGGGCAGACCGAGACGGCCGTGCAGGTCTCCAACAGCCCCGGGCAGCGGTTGAAGACCGGCTCCATGGGCCGGCCCAGCCCCGGCTACCGGGTGGAACTGCTCGACCCGGTCTCCGGCGCCCCCGGCGCCGCCGAGGGCGAGATCGCCCTGGACCTGTCCGAGCGCCCCGTCGGCCTGATGACCGGCTACCACGGCGACCCCGACCGCACGGCGGAGGCGATGGCGGGCGGCTACTACCGCACCGGCGACGTCGCCTCCCGCGACGAGGACGGGTACCTGACCTACATCGGCCGCAGCGACGACGTCTTCAAGGCCTCGGACTACAAGATCAGCCCGTTCGAGCTGGAGAGCGCGCTGCTGGAGCACGAGGCCGTCGCCGAGGCCGCCGTCGTGCCCGCCCCTGACGAACTGCGGCTCGCCGTGCCCAAGGCCTACGTCGTCCTCGCCGAGGGCTGGCAGCCGGGACCCGACACGGCCAAGGTGCTCTTCGAGCACTCCCGCCAGGTGCTGGCCCCCTACAAGCGCCTGCGCAGGCTGGAGTTCGCCGCGCTGCCCAAGACCGTCTCCGGCAAGATCCGCCGCATCGAGCTGCGCGAGGCCACGGCCGCCGGCTCCGACGACGAGTACCGCGAGGAGGACTTCCGGTGACCTCGGAACTGTCGTACACCCACGGAACCGGCCCCACCGCCCTGCTCGGCGACACCATCGGGGCCAACCTCGACCGCGCCGTGGCCGCCTGGCCCGAGCGCGAGGCCCTGGTCGACGTGCCGTCCGGCCGGCGCTGGACCTACGCCGAATTCGCCGCGGACGTGGACCGTTTGGCGTGCGCGCTGCTCGCGAGCGGTGTCGCCAAGGGCGACCGGGTCGGCATCTGGGCGGTCAACTGCGCCGAGTGGGTGCTGGTGCAGTACGCCACCGCGCGGGTCGGCGCCGTGATGGTCAACATCAACCCGGCCTACCGTACGCACGAGGTCGAGTACGTCCTCAACCAGGCGGGGATCTCCCTGCTGTTCGCCACCGTCCGGCACCGGACCAGCGACTACCGGGCGATGGTGGAGGAGGTCCGGGTCCGCTGCCCGCGGCTGACGGAGACGGTCTACATCGGCGATCCGGGCTGGGAGGCGTTCGCCGGGCGCGGGTCCGCCGTCGGGCCGGAGGAACTGCGGGCGCGCGAGGCCGAGTTGTCCTGCGACGACCCCATCAACATCCAGTACACCTCGGGCACCACGGGCTTCCCGAAGGGCGCCACGCTCTCCCACCACAACATCCTGAACAACGGCTACTTCGTGGGCGAGCTGGTCGCCTACACCGAGCAGGACCGCGTCTGCGTCCCGGTCCCCTTCTACCACTGCTTCGGCATGGTCATGGGGAACCTGGCCGTCACCTCGCACGGCGCCTGCATGGTCGTCCCGGCGCCGTCCTTCGACCCGGAGGCGACGCTGGAGGCCGTCCAGCGGGAGCGCTGCACCTCGCTGTACGGCGTCCCGACCATGTTCATCGCGGAGCTGAACCTGCCCGGCTTCGCCGAGTACGACCTCTCCTCCCTGCGCACCGGCATCATGGCGGGCTCGCCCTGCCCGGTGGAGGTGATGAAGCGGGTGGTCGCCGAGATGCACATGGCGGAGGTCTCCATCTGCTACGGAATGACCGAGACCTCCCCGGTCTCCCTGCAGACCCGCATCGAGGACGACCTGGAGCACCGCACCGGAACCGTCGGCCGGGTCCTGCCGCACCTGGAGGTCAAGGTCGTCGACCCGGTGTCCGGGGTGACGCAGCCGCGCGGCACGGCGGGGGAGTTGTGCACCCGCGGCTACAGCGTGATGCTCGGCTACTGGGACGAGCCGGAGAAGACCGCCGAGGCCGTCGACCCGGGCCGCTGGATGCACACCGGCGACCTGGCGGTGATGCGTGAGGACGGGTACGTCGAGATCGTCGGCCGCATCAAGGACATGATCATCCGCGGCGGCGAGAACATCTACCCGCGCGAGATCGAGGAGTTCCTCTACGGCCACCCCGGCATCCGGGACGTCCAGGTCGTCGGCGTGCCGCACGAGAAGTACGGGGAGGAGGTCCTGGCCTGCGTCATCCCCATGGATCCCGCCGACCCGCTGACCCTGGAGGACCTGCGCGTCTTCTGCCGTGACCGGCTCGCCCACTACAAGATCCCCAGCAGGCTGCAGATCCTGGAGGCCTTCCCGATGACGGTCTCGGGCAAGGTGCGCAAGGTGGAGCTGCGGCAGACCTACGGCGCCTGACGGCGGGGAGTCCGGAGGTCCGGGCCGGCGCCCGGCCCGGCGAGCAGCCGGCCGGGGCCGTTCACCGGCGTGGCCGTCCCGCCGTGGCCCAGGGTGAACAGGGGGACGGCGAGCGCGTCGGCCCGTACCCGGGCCGCCTCGGTGTAGCCCGAGACGGAGAAGCAGACGCAGTGGGCGGACTCCGTCATGGCCGTCAGCCAGAGGCACTCCACGTCCCGGGGCGAGGCCGGGCGCGCCGCCGGATCGACCAGCACGACGAGGCCGGGCGCGGCCAGGCCGATGCCCGAAGGAGGGCGCTGGTCGGCGCGCCGGATGTCCCGGTGGCCGAGCCGGCGCAGACACAGCACGGCGGCGGTGACGGCGTCCAGCGCGGAGGCGACGGCCGCGGACCGCGCCGCAGGACGGTGGCCGGGGCCCGGTGACGGGGCCCCGGCCACCGGTATGCGCAGCACCGTCCCGCACGGGCAGCCCAGTTCGGGGTGCGGCCACTGGTTGCGGCGGCCGCAGGCCGTGCAGCGCACGGTGACCCAGTCCTCGTCCCAGGCGCGGTGGGCGAGCACGGCCGGTTCGGCGGCCGGGTCCAGCCGCGGGGCGCCCGGGGCGCCGCAGGCGCAGGGGTACGGGGGCGCGGTGTAGACGTGCTCGCGCCGGCAGGCCGGACAGTGCAGCGGAACGCTCTCGGGCATGGCCCATCCATCTTCAGGCGTCGCGTCGGGGCAGCCTCCCCATCGTCCTCCATCCGGGGCCGCCTGTCCGGCGCTTGGCGCCTCTGCCCCGCCCGGCTCCCGGCGTGCCCCGGGCTCCCTTGACGGCGATCGGCACCCCCCTTACATTGCTTCCAGATAGTAGAAGTTAACTTCCGCGATACGGAAATAGTACGCGAAGCGATCCGATGACTCCGGAGGCAGTGCTCACCGCGGGGCGCGACGGGAGTACGCATCCGACAGCCGAAGCAGGAGTACCCGATGGCCCGAATGACCGCTGCCCGCGCGGCAGTCGAAATCCTCAAGCTCGAGGGCGTCCGCGACGCCTTCGGTGTGCCCGGCGCGGCGATCAACCCCTTCTACAAGGCGCTGAAGGAGGGCGGCGGCATCCACCACACGCTCGCCCGCCACGTCGAGGGCGCCTCACACATGGCCGAGGGCTACACCCGAGCCCGCCCCGGCAACATCGGCGTCTGCATCGGCACTTCGGGGCCCGCCGGCACCGACATGATCACCGGCCTGTACTCGGCGATCGGCGACTCCGTCCCGATCCTGTGCATCACGGGCCAGGCGCCCACCGCCGTCATGCACAAGGAGGACTTCCAGGCCGTCGACATCGCCTCCATCGCCCGGCCGGTGACGAAGATGGCGGTCACCGTCATGGAGGCCGCGCAGGTCCCCGGCGTCTTCCAGCAGGCCTTCCACCTGATGCGGTCGGGACGTCCCGGCCCGGTCCTGATCGACCTGCCGATCGACGTGCAGCAGACGGAGATCGAGTTCGACCCGGAGACGTACGCGCCGCTGCCCGTCCACAGGCCCGTCGCCACCCGCGCCCAGATCGACAAGGCGCTGTCGTTCCTGCTCGCCGCCGAGCGCCCGGTCATCGTCGCCGGCGGCGGTGTCATCGGCGCCGACGCCTGCGACCTGCTGACCGAGTTCGCCGAACTGACCGGCACCCCGGTCATCCCGACCCTGATGGGCTGGGGCGCGCTGCCCGACGACCACGAGCTGAACGCCGGCATGGTCGGCGTCCAGACCTCGCACCGCTACGGCAACGCCACCTTCCTGGAGTCGGACTTCGTCCTCGGCATCGGCAACCGCTGGGCCAACCGCCACACCGGCTACAAGCTCGACACCTACCGCCGGGGCCGCAAGTTCGTCCACGTCGACATCGAGCCCACCCAGATCGGCCGGATCTTCCCGCCGGACTACGGCGTCGTCTCCGACGCGCGGGCCGCGCTGGAGCTGTTCGTCGAGGCCGCCAAGGAGCTGAAGGCCGACGGCCGGCTGCCCGACCGCGCCGCGTGGGCCGCCTCCACCCAGGAGCGCAAGGCCACCCTGCTGCGCCGTACGCACTTCGACGACGTGCCGATGAAGCCGCAGCGCGTGTACGAGGAGATGAACCGGGCGTTCGGACCGGAGACCCGGTACGTCACCACCATCGGCCTCTCCCAGATCGCCGGTGCGCAGATGCTGCACGTCTACAAGCCGCGCCACTGGATCAACTGCGGTCAGGCCGGACCGCTCGGCTGGACCGTCCCGGCCGCGATCGGCGTCGCCAAGGCCGACCCCGACTCCCCGGTCGTGGCGCTCTCCGGCGACTACGACTTCCAGTTCCTGATCGAGGAGCTGGCCGTCGCCGCCCAGCACCGCATCCCCTACGTGCACGTCCTGGTGAACAACGCCTACCTGGGCCTGATCCGGCAGGCGCAGCTCGGTCTCGACATCGACTTCCAGGTCAACCTGGAGTTCGAGAACGTCAACGCGCCGGAACTCGGCGTCTACGGCGTCGACCACGTCAAGGTCGCCGAGGGCCTGGGCTGCAAGGCCATCCGGGTCACCGAGCCCGACCAGCTCGGCCCCGCCTTCGAGCAGGCCCGGAAGCTGGCCGCCGAGTACCGGGTGCCGGTCGTCGTCGAGGCGATCCTGGAGAGGGTCACCAACATCTCGATGAGCCGGACCATGGACATCAGCGACATCACCGAGTTCGAGGACCTCGCCACCGAGCCCGGTCACGCGCCGACGGCGATCAGTCCGCTGAAGATCTGAGCCGCGAACGCGCGAGGGGCGGCCCGTCCGGGAAGGACGGGCCGCCCCTTCGGCGTGCGGCGGCGGCGCCCGCGCTCAGTCGAAGCCGCCGCCCCCGCAGCCACCGCCGAAGTCGTGGCCGCCGTGGAAGCCGCCGTGGTGGTGGCCGCCGTGGGCCCCGCCACCGGACCCGCCGTCGTCCGTGTCCCGGGCGCCGTCGTCCCCGTGGTGGGCGAGGGCGCGGACGCCGCCGCCCCGGCCGAACGGGAACAGGCCCTCGTCCGCGAGGGCGCCGCGGCCGGTGAGCCCGCTGTCGCGGGCGAAGCGCGGCAGCAGCGCGGTCAGCCCGCGCTCGCCGTGCAGCGCGACCGCGAGCAGCACGTCCTCCTCCGCCAGGCCCCCGGTACCGGCCGGGCCCTCGGGCAGCGGATGGCGCTCGCGCAGCCCCGCCAGGAGCCGGCGGGCGGCGCGGGTGCGGCCCGGCGGCAGCGCTCGCAGCAGCCCGGCCGCCAGGAGTTCCGCCCGCATCCTGGCGAGCGCCCGCCGGACCACGGCCCTGCCCGGGAGCTCGCGCGGCCCGGCGGGCCGGTAGAGCCCGGTACGGACCGCCTTCTCCAGGGGATGGCGGAAGGCGGCGGCGTCCCCCGGCCCGGTCCTGCGCAGGGTTCCCGGCCTGCCCGCGTCGACCGTGCCGCGCAGGTGCAGGGCGACCACGGCGACGGTCACGGCGGCCCGGTCGCCGCCCCGCAGCAGGGCGACCGCGCACGGGTCCGGTGTCGTCGCAGGGTCCGCCGGCCGCGGCGTCGTACGGTCCATGAGGCACCCCCGTACGGGGCCCGCCGCCCCCGTGCCGGCGGGCCCCGCATGACGGTGATGTTCCCGCCCGCGACGGCCGCCGAAGCCCTGAACGCCCTTTCCCAGAGCTTGATTTGAGGTATGCGTAGGCCGGGTACGGCCACCGCCGTACCCGGCGTCGCTACACCTCGTGCTCCGTCAGGCCGGGCCAGTCCTCCGGCCCGCCGCCCTGCCACTCGACGAGGTCGCTCTCCTCGACCTCGATCCGGTCCAGGTCGGCCAGCCGCAGGATCTCCACCACGTCGTCCAGGTGGGAGGCGAGTCCCAGGGTCACGTCGCCCTCGGTGACCCGGCGGGAGCCGTCCAGGGCGGGGGCGTGGACCACGATGTGCGGATACTGCGTCGGATTTCCCATGGGTTCAGCGTCCTGCGGTCACGCCGGACGCGCACGCCGGGAGCCGGGACGGCGCGTGGAGCGCCCCCCGGGCAGGGGACGCTCCACGCGCCGTGTGGTGGCCGTCCGACGGCGCGAGGCTGGGCGCGACAGGACGTTCGCGCCGCCGGACGGCTGTATAAGGGGACCTCCGCGGAGGCCGTGACTGGAGGACCGCGGCGGCCGCGACGGAGCCGGGAGCCCTTCCCTCTGGTCGAGAAGGGGTCCCGCGTCCTTCACCACCGCACTGGCTCGCACACCGCCGCGGTCCTCGCTCTGCCCGCGTACCGGGGGGCCACCCCTCATCCGGACCGCCCGGCCGCGGGTCGTGTGCGTCCGGTCCCCGGCCTCCCCGCCGGGTCCCGGACGCCGCCTTGTGGGCCTCAGTCCTCGCGCAGCGCGCGGACCGCCTCCTCCACGCGCCGGCCGTAGTCGGGGTCGGCGGCGTGGAAGTGGGCCAGGTTCTTCTCGATCACGTCATCCCGGGAGACCTGCGAGAGGCCGCCGGCGATGTTCGCGACCAGGCGCTGCCGCTCGTCCTCGGACATCAGCCGGTACAGCTCGCCCGCCTGGAAGAAGTCGTCGTCCTTGGTGTGCGCCGGGGCCTCGTGGGTGCCGGTGTGACCGGAGACGGGCAGCGGGGCCGACAGCGGCCGGCCGGTCTCGGCCGGGCCGTCGTAGGAGTTCGGCTCGTAGTTCTTCGCGCGGCGGCCCTGGCCGTTGACCGCCATGAGACCGTCGCGGCCGTAGTTGTGCGCGGTCGTCGCCCGGGGCGCGTTGACCGCGAGCAGCGTGTGGTTGACGCCCAGGCGGTAGCGCTGCGCGTCGGCGTAGGCGAACAGCCGGCCCTGGAGCATCTTGTCGGGCGACGGGCCGATGCCCGGCACGAAGTTGTTCGGGGAGAACGCGGCCTGCTCCACCTCGGCGAACACGTTGTCCGGGTTGCGGTCCAGCACCAGGCGGCCCACCCGGCGCAGCGGGTGGTCGGCGTGCGGCCACACCTTCGTCAGGTCGAACGGGTTGAAGCGGTAGTCGGCCGCCTCGGCCGCCGGCATGATCTGGACGTACAGGGTCCAGGACGGGTGCACGCCCCGCTCGATGGCCTGCAGCAGGTCCGTCTGATGGGAGCTGGGGTCCTTGCCGGCGATCTCGGCGGCCTGCTCGCCGCTCAGCGAGCGGACGCCCTGGTTCGTCTTGAAGTGGTACTTGACGAAGAAGGCCTCGCCCTCGGCGTTCGTCCACTGGTAGGTGTGCGAGCCGTAGCCGTTCATGTGGCGGTACGACGCCGGGATGCCGCGGTCGCCCATCAGCCAGGTCACCTGGTGCGTGGCCTCGGGGGAGTGGGCCCAGAAGTCCCAGACGTTGTCGGGCTCCTGGCGGCCGGTGAACGGGTCCCGCTTCTGCGAGTGGATGAAGTCCGGGAACTTGACCGGGTCCTTGACGAAGAACACCGGGGTGTTGTTGCCGACGAGGTCGTAGTTGCCCTCGGCGGTGTAGAACTTCACGGCGAAGCCGCGCGGGTCGCGGACGGCGTCGGCGCCGCCGAGGGAGTCGGCGACCGTGGAGAAGCGGGCGAACACCTCCGTGCGCCGGCCGATCTCGCTCAGGAAGTCGGCGTGGGTGAAGCCGGTGACGTCGTCCGTCACCTCGAAGTGGCCGTAGGCGCCGGAGCCGCGGGCGTGCACCACCCGCTCCGGGATCCGCTCGCGGTTGAAGCGCGCGAGCTTCTCCAGGAGGTGCTGGTCCTGGAGCAGCAGCGGGCCGCCGACGCCGGCGGAGGCTGAGTTCTGGTTGTCGGCGACCGGGGCGCCGGACTCGGTCGTGAGGGCGCGCTTCGACATCGTGGACCTTCCGTGCGGGAGTCAGCGGAAACCTGTTTCCGCTTCGTGGAGCCTAGAAGTGGTGGAACGAGGCGTCAACAGTTTGTTGAAGCAGGTTGTCGAGCAGGTTCCGGGCCGCGGCGCCGCCTGGGCGCGACAGGACAGGTGTCGGCGGCGCCGCGGCCCGGAAGTCGAGGGGGCGGGGTCAGACCTGGGCGCCGGAGAGGCGCTCCACGGCCCGCAGCAGGGCCGAGTGGTCCAGGCCGCCGTCGCCCTGGGCGCGCAGCGACGCGACCAGCTGGGCGACCACGGCGCCGACCGGCAGGGCGGCCCCGACGTTGCGGGCGGCGTCGGTGACGATGCCCATGTCCTTGTGGTGCAGGTCGATGCGGAAGCCCGGCTGGAAGTCGCGGTTCAGGAAGTTGTCCTTCTTGCGCGTCAGCACGGTGGAGCCCGCGAGGCCGCCGTTCAGGACGTCCAGCGCGGCCTTCAGGTCCACGCCCGACTTCTCCAGGAACACCACCGCCTCGGCGCAGGCCTGGATGTTCACCGCCACGATGAGCTGGTTGGCGGCCTTCACGGTCTGCCCCGAGCCGTGCGGGCCGCACAGCACGATGGTCCTGCCCAGCGCCTCGAAGAGGGGCCTGGCGAGGTCGAAGTCGGCCTGCTCGCCGCCGACCATGATCGACAGCACCGCCTCGACCGCGCCGGCCTCGCCGCCGGAGACCGGGGCGTCGAGGACCCGGATGCCCTTGTCCGCCGCGGCCTTCGCGAGATCGACGGAGGTCTGCGGGGTGATCGAGGACATGTCGATCAGCAGGGCGCCGGACCTGGCGTTCTCCAGGATGCCGTCGGCGCCGTAGGCGATGGCCTCGACCTGCGGGGAGGCGGGCACCATCGTGATCACCACGTCGGCGTCGCGGACCGCCTCCGCGATCGAGCCGGCCGCGGAGCCGCCGGCGGCGGCCAGCCGGTCCAGCTTCTCCCGCTCCAGGGTGTAGCCGGTGACGTCGTAACCCGCCTTGAGCAGGTTCTCGGACATGGGGGAGCCCATGATGCCGAGGCCGATCCAGGCGATCTTGGGAAGGTTGCTCATGAAGGGGTGCCTTTCGGTACGGGGGTCAGCGGGGCAGCCAGTCGAAGGCCTCGGCGCTCGGGCGGTCGCCCGGCTTGTACTCGAGGCCGACGTGGCCGTCGTAGCCCGCCTTCCTCAGCCGGTCGAGGAGGTCCTCGAGGGGCAGCGAGCCGGTGCCGGGCGCGCCGCGCCCCGGGTTGTCGGCGATCTGCACATGGCCGGTCCGCGCGGCGTACCGCTCGATCACCGCCGGCAGGTCCTCGCCGTTCATGGCCAGGTGGTAGAGGTCCATGAGGAACCTGGCGTTGCCGAGCCCGGTCGCCTCGTCGACCCGGTCGACGACCGCCACGGCGGCCGGCGCCGAGACCAGCGGGTACAGCGGCGACTCGGGCTTGTTCAGCGCCTCGATCAGCAGCACCGCGCCGATCCGGTCGGCCGCCCGGGCCGCGAGGACGAGGTTCTCCAGGGCGAGCGCGTCCTGCTCGGCCGGGTCCACGCCCTCGGCCCGGTTGCCGTACAGCGCGTTGAGCGCCGTGCAGCCCAGGGACGCGGCGAGATCGGCGGCCACGTCGATGTTGGCGCGGAACCGCTCCGACTCCGCGCCGGGCACCGAGAGGGCCCCGCGGTCCGGGCCCGGCAGCCGCCCGGCGTAGAAGTTCAGCCCCGTGAGCCGGACGCCCGCGTCCTCGACGGCCCGCCTCAGGGCGTCGACGTCGGACTGCTCGGGGACGGGGGAGTCGACCCAGGGCCACCACAGCTCGACCGCCGAGAAGCCCGCCGCGGCGGCGGCCGCGGGGCGCTCCAGGAGCGGGAGTTCCGTGAAGAGGATCGACAGGTTGACGGTGAAGCGCTGGTCTGCGAATCCCACGGGGGCGGCGCTCCTTTCCTTCAATTCCATAATGTGGAAGTTTGTTTCTGCTCAACGGAAGAGTGCCGGTGAGTCTCGGAGCTTGTCAAGGGGGTCGGGCGCCGGTCCCCGGCCGGACCTGCCCAGGAGCACCGGCCGCGGGTAGGTTGAGCGCGTGCGATTGAGAGTGGAGTTCACGACCGAGCCCTTCGACCTCGAGGAGGCGCCCGCGCACGCCGTCGCGGCCCGCGAGGTCATCGAGGCGGCCGAGCTGGACGCCGTGGACGTCGGCCCGTTCGGCAACACCGCCGAGGGCGGTGCGGACCGCGTGCTGACGGCCGTGGACGCGCTGCTGCGCAAGTCCCTCCAGGCCGGCGCGACCCGGATCTCGC
Organism: Streptomyces sp. NPDC003720; assembly: GCF_042875075.1. Lineage (NCBI taxonomy): Bacteria > Bacillati > Actinomycetota > Actinomycetes > Kitasatosporales > Streptomycetaceae > Streptomyces > Streptomyces sp. NPDC003720. The sequence continues at coordinate 240,513 of NZ_JBIANZ010000006.1, read as the reverse complement.
TGCAGGTCAACGTGGTCGGGGAGGACGGGAAGTGACCGGCGCCGGGGACGAGTCCTTCATCGCGGCCGTGAAGCCGCTGGTCGACGCCATGGGCGGGGAGCTGCTTCCGCCCGACGAGGCCGGCCCCGACGACGTCGTGCTCTCCTGGGAGGGCGCCGACGTGGTCGCCGTGCGCCTGCCTCAGCTCGCCGACTCGCTGGACCACATCCTCGCCGCCATGGAGCGCCGCAAGGGGATGCCCCTGGCCGACCTGGACCGCAAGGCCAAGCAGGAGGTCGTGCGCGTGCTGGAGGCGCGGGGCGCCTTCTCCGTCCGGCATGGCGTCGAGACCGTGGCCGGCGCGCTGGGCGTCAGCCGCTTCACCGTCTACAACTACCTCAACCGCGAGAAGGAGGGCTGAGGGCGGCCCGGGATGTAACCCGGAATTTTCAACAAAGTGTTGACGCCGTGTTCCGGAGGGCGTTAGCTACTGGGCAGCCCGATCAGCTCGAAGGCCGAATCCGGCCACGGAGGCTCCCGTGACTACGACTTCCACGCCCCCGGGCCTGGCCCGGTTCAACGTCCTGGAGGAGCACGCGGCCCTCGCCGTCCTCCACGAGGCGTGCGCCTCCGCCGAGTGGGCCCGGCGGCTGCTGGCCGGCCGGCCGTACGCCACCGTGGCGGACCTGTACGCGGCCGGCGACGCCGCGACGGCCGGGCTGAGCGCCGCGGACCTGGCGGAGGCGATGGCCGGGCACCCCCCGATCGGCCGCCCCGCGCCGGGCGACCCGACCTCCGCGCGGGAACAGCGCGGCATGGCCGGAGCCGCCGCGGAACTCAAGGCCGAGATGCTCGAACTCAACCTGGCGTACCAGGAGAAGTTCGGCCATGTCTTCCTCATCTGCGCCACCGGCCGCAGCGCGGAGCAGATGCGCGACGCGGCCAGGGAACGGATCGGCAACCCGCCCGAGCGGGAGCGGGAGATCGTCCGCGCCGAGCTGGGGAAGATCAACCGCATCCGGCTGGCCCGGCTCGTCGAAGAGGACGCCTGACACCATGAGCACCAGCACCACCGCCTCCGTGTCCACCCACATCCTGGACACCTCCGCCGGCCGCCCCGCCGAGGGCGTCGCCGTCCGCCTCGCCGCCCGCCCGGGCCGGGACGCGGACTGGCAGGCGCTCGGCGGCTCCGCGACCGACGCCGACGGCCGGTGCAAGGACCTGCCGGCGCTGCCGGAGGGCACCACCCATGTACGGCTCGACTTCGCCGTCGAGCCCTACTTCGAGAAGAAGCAAGCCGATGCGCAGCAGGACGCCCCCGCGAAACGGGACAGCGGCCCCGCGGTGTTCTTCCCCGAGGTGGCGATCACGTTCGCCGTCGTGCCGGGCGAGCACTACCACGTACCGCTGCTGCTCAACCCGTTCGGCTACTCCGTTTACCGAGGGAGCTAGCTCATGCCCACCATCCTGGGACAGAACCAGTACGGCAAGGCCGAGAACCGGGTCGTGAAGATCACGCGGGACGGCGCCACCCACCACATCAAGGACCTGAACGTCTCCGTCGCCCTGAGCGGCGACATGGAGGAGGTCCACTACTCCGGCTCCAACGCCAACGTCCTGCCGACCGACACCACCAAGAACACGGTGTACGCCTTCGCCAAGGAGCACGGCATCGAGTCGGCCGAGCAGTTCGGCATCCACCTCGCCCGCCACTTCGTCACCTCGCAGCCGGCCATCCACCGCGCCCGCATCCGCGTCGAGGAGTACGCCTGGGAGCGGATCGAGACCTCCGACGCCAACTCGAAGTTCATCGGCGCGGACGAGGTCAAGCACTCCTTCGTGCGCAAGGGCCAGGAGACCCGGCTGGCCCAGATCACCTACGACGGCTCGTCGTGGGAGGTCGTCTCGGGCCTGAAGGACCTGACGGTGATGAACTCGACCAACTCCGAGTTCTGGGGCTACGTCAAGGACAAGTACACCACCCTGAAGGAGGCGCACGACCGCATCCTGGCCACCTCGGTGTCCGGTCGCTGGCGCTTCAACTGGACCGACGACGAGCAGCGGATGCCGAACTGGGAGAAGTCCTACGAGCAGGTGCGCAGGCACATGCTCCAGGCCTTCGCCGAGACGTACTCCCTCTCGCTGCAGCAGACGCTCTACCAGATGGGCTCGCGCATCATCGAGAACCGCGCGGAGATAGACGAGGTCCGCTTCTCGCTGCCCAACAGCCACCACTTCCTCGTGGACCTCGAGCCCTTCGGCCTGAAGAACGACAACGAGGTCTACTTCGCCGCCGACCGGCCCTACGGCCTGATCGAGGCGACCGTCCTGCGCGACGGCTGCGAGCCGCGCATCCCGGTGGACCTCACCAACCTCTAGCCAGTTCACCCTCTCGGCACCCGTGACCGGGGAACCCATGTCCCCGGTCACGGCACTCAAATCCTCCAGGGTCCTGCCGTGCCCACCCATTTCAGTCCGCTGAGCGAAAAGGACGAATCATGGCAGCAGCCCAGCGCATCGTCATCGAGAACTGTTCGATCGCGACCGTCGACGCCGACGACACCGAGTACGCCGCCGGGTACCTGGTCATCGCCGGCAACCGCATCGAGGCGGTCGGCGCGGGCAAGGCCCCCGAGGGCCTGGAGAACGTCGTACGCCGTATCGACGCCACCGGGCACCTCGTCACGCCGGGCCTGGTCAACACCCACCACCACTTCTACCAGTGGATCACCCGGGGCCTGGCCACCGACCACAACCTCTTCAACTGGCTGGTCGCGCTGTACCCGACCTGGGCGCGCGTCGACGAGCCGATGGTCTACGCGGCGGCGCGGGGTTCGCTGGCGATGATGGCCCGGGGCGGCGTCACCACGGCCATGGACCACCACTACGTGTACCCGCGCGGCTCCGGCGACCTGTCCGGCGCGATCATCCGCGCCGCCCGGGAGACCGGCGTCCGCTTCACCCTCGCCCGCGGCTCCATGGACCGCAGCGAGAAGGACGGCGGGCTGCCCCCGGACTTCGCCGTCGAGACCCTCGAAGGCGCCCTCGCCGCCACCGAGGCGACCGTCAAGGAGCACCACGACTCCTCATTCGACGCCATGGTCCAGGTCGCCGTCGCCCCCTGCTCCCCGTTCTCCGTCTCCACCGAACTCCTCAGGCAGGGCGCCGAACTGGCGCGCGGTCTCGGCGTACGGCTGCACACCCACGGCTCGGAGACCGTGGAGGAGGAGAAGTTCTGCCACGAGCTGTTCGGCATGGGCCCGACCGACTACTTCGAGTCCACCGGCTGGCTGGGCGAGGACGTGTGGATGGCGCACTGCGTCCACATGAACGACTCCGACATCGCCGCCTTCGCCCGCACCAGGACCGGTGTCGCCCACTGCCCCTCGTCCAACGCCCGGCTGGCCGCGGGCATCGCCCGGGTGCCGGACATGCTCGCCGCGGGCGTGCCGGTCGGCCTCGGCGTGGACGGCACCGCCTCCAACGAGTCCGGCGAACTCCACACCGAGCTGCGCAACGCGCTGCTGATCAACCGCCTCGGCGCGCACAAGGAGGCGGCGCTGAACGCCCGGCAGGCGCTGCGGCTCGGCACCCACGGCGGCGCCACGGTGCTCGGCCGCGCCGCCGAGACCGGCTCGCTGGAGCCGGGCAAGCTGGCCGACCTGGTGCTGTGGAAGCTGGACACCCTCGCCCACGCCTCCATCGCCGACCCGGTGACCGCCCTGGTCTTCGGCGCGGCGGCCCCGGTCACCGCCTCCTTCGTGAACGGCCGGCAGATCGTCGAGGACGGACGGCTGCTGACCGTCGACGAGGACGCCATCGCCCGCTCCACGCGGGACGAGGCCCGGCGCCTGGCGCGCATCGCCGCCCGGGGCTGAGCCGGCACCAGGACTCCGGCCGGGAGGGACGGCTCCCGGCCGGCAGCGGTGGACCCCAGCGGTCCACAGCGGCCGGATCCGGGGCGCACGTGAAGGCGCGCGCCCCGGAACGGTCTCCGTTCCGGGACCCCGAGGGGTCCCACCGGTTCCTCCCCCACGCTCGGCCTCGCCCGAGCGGGAGGTGCCTCCATGCTCGTGCACCACCTCCCTGAAACCGCGTCAGAGCCGACGTGTCCCACCGACCGGAGGAGCCGCAGTGTCCGCCCACCCCGTCGACGCCGACGAGCAGTCCGTCCACCCCGTGGACGAGAAACTCCCCGCCCTGAAGATGGCGACCAGCGGCCTGCAGCACGTGGCCGCCATGTACGCGGGGGTCGTCGCCCCGCCCCTGATCGTCGGCGCGGCCGTAGGCCTGTCCGGCGCCGAGCTCACCTTCCTCACCGGAGCGTGCCTGTTCACCGCCGGTCTCGCGACGTTCCTGCAGACCCTCGGGATATGGAAGATCGGCGCCCGGCTGCCCTTCGTCAACGGGGTCACCTTCGCCGGTGTCGCCCCCATGACGGCGATCGTCGCCTCCGCCGAGCACAAGTCCGACGCCCTGCCGATGATCTTCGGCGCCGTCATCGTCGCCGGCCTCCTCGGCTTCCTCGCGGCCCCCGTCTTCTGCAAGGCGGTCCGCTACTTCCCGCCGGTCGTCACCGGTACGGTCATCACCCTGATCGGCGTCTCCCTGCTGCCGGTCGCCTTCAACTGGGCGCAGGGGCCGAACCCGGCCGCCCACGACTACGGTTCGGCCACCAACCTCACCCTGGCCGGCGTCACCCTGCTGCTCGTGCTCCTGCTGCGCCGGTTCACCCGCGGCTTCGTCAAGCAGATCGCGGTCCTGCTCGGCCTGATCGCGGGCACCCTGATCGCCATACCGTTCGGTGTCACGGACTTCGCCCCGGTGACGAAGGCGGCCGTGGTGGGCTTCCCGACGCCGTTCCACTTCGGCGCCCCGCAGTTCCACGTCGCCGCGATCCTGTCGATGTGCGTGGTGATGGTGGTGTCGATGACCGAGTCGACCGCGGACATGCTGGCCCTGGGCGAGATCGTCGAACGCCCGGCGGACGAGCGGACCATCGCGGCCGGCCTGCGCGCCGACACCCTCGGCTCGGCCCTCAGCCCGGTCTTCAACGGCTTCATGTGCAGCGCCTTCGCGCAGAACATCGGGCTGGTGGCCATGACGCGGATCCGCAGCCGCTTCGTGGTCGCCGTCGGCGGCGGCTTCCTGGTCCTGATGGGCCTGTGCCCGATGGCCGCCTCGCTCATCGCCGTCGTACCCCGCCCGGTGCTGGGCGGCGCGGGCGTGGTGCTGTTCGGCTCGGTCGCCGCCAGCGGCATCCAGACCCTGGTCCGGGCCGGCCTGGAGCGGGACAACAACGTCCTGATCGTGGCCGTGTCCCTCGCCGTCGGCATCATCCCGATCACGGCGCCGGAGTTCTACCACGCCTTCCCGGACACCGCGAAGATCGTCCTCGACTCCGGCATCTCCACCGGCTGCGTCACCGCGGTCCTCCTCAACCTGGTCTTCAACCACCTCGGCCGGGACCGGGACGCCTCCGACGTCACCCATCCGATGGAGTCGGGCGAGGAACTGGCTCCCGCCCACTGAGCGGACGCGGGCAGCAGGAGGCGGGGCGGGACACGATCCCGCCCCGCCTCCTCGCGGTGCGGCCGGAGGGCTCGTGGGCGAGCATGGAGGCCCGTGCGAGAAGGGAGTCCGATGGTGCGCAGGAACACCGGCGTCACCGTCCGGGCGGTGGACGCGGACGCCTGCCCGGTGCGTGAGGTCCTCGACCGGGTGGCCGGCAAGTGGAGCGTGCAGATCCTCGTCGCCGCCGCCGCGGGGCCCATCCGGTTCACGGAGCTGGAACGCGGCATCGAGGGCATCAGCCGCCGCATGCTGTCCCTGACCCTGCGCCACCTGGAGCGCGACGGCCTGGTCACGCGCACCGTGCATCCGACGGTCCCGCCCAAGGTGGAGTACGAACTGACGCCCGTCGCGCGTGAGTTGCAGCCGACGCTGCGACGGCTGGCGCACTGGGCCGAACGCAACGGGGCGTACGTCGCCGAGGCCCGGGCCGCCTACGACGCCGAGCACCCGCCGGAGCTGCTCGACGCGTAGGACCCGCGGTCACAGGCCGAAGAGCGCGAGGTCCGTCGCCAGCTCCGCGAACACCTCCCGGGGATCGGCGAGCAGCTTCCGCTCCGCCAGGTCCAGCATGCCGCCCACCGCGGTGACCTCGGCGGCCACCGTGCCGTCGAGCTTGCGTATCTCCTGCCGGATCCGGAACGTCCTGCCGCCGCCCCACTCGAACGCGCAGCTCACGTCCACCTCGTCGCCGGCGAGCAGCTCGCGGCGGTAGCGGATCGTCGTCTCCAGCGCCACCGGCCCCACACCCCGGTCGCGCAGCCGGGCCTGGCTCACTCCGGCGGCCTGGAGCAGCGACCAGCGGGCGTGCTCCGCGTAGTTGAGGTACACCGCCTGGTTGAGGTGACCCTGCACGTCGGTCTCGTAGCCGCGGACGGTCACACGGACGGAAAACGGTTCGGCCACGGCCGGTGCTCCTTCGTCGTTCGTATCCTCGACCCGTTGATCCTTACACGCGTCTCAGGCCCGCCGCGGCGACGCCAGGAGATACCGCACCCGCGTCCGGGGCTCCGTGTACGCGCCCGCCTGCCAGCCGGCCCGCTCCAGCGTCGCCGTGCACGCCCGCAGGGCCGCCTCGTCCGGTGCGTACACCGCGACCGCCTCCGGCTGCGGTGTCGCCCGCACCCGGTAGCCGTCGCCGTCCGGGCCCGCCGGGCGGTGGCCCGCCGCCTCCAGGGCGAGCGCGGCCGCCCGCACCAGGTGAGCACGCTCCCAGCCGCACGGGCGGTCGGTCGCGCCGCCGGGGTTGGTCATCCGGCGCAGCTCCAGCAGCCCCTGCCAGGCGCTGTGCACCTCCCGCAGCCGGGCCGCACCGGACGCCGGCGCCTCCTCCTCGCCGCCCACGCGTGCGGCGAACCCGCCCTGTGCGGGCGCCGGTGCCCCGGCGACCGGCGGCGCCTCGGGCTCCGCCTCGCGTATCCGGTGCCCGGCCGGTGTGAGGAAGTGGTCGTGCGGCGGCCGCGGGTGCCGGAAGGCGAGTCCCCGCTTCACCAGCGAGTCCAGCTGCGCCGGCGTCCCGCGCAGCCGCCCGGTCACCGGGTCGGCGGCCTCGATCACCCGCCGCTGCGCGACGGTGGGCTGTCGTGTCACGGCGGGCCCCCTTCCGATGCGCCGACGCCCGGGAGCCGCCGGAGCGGCGGCTCGTTCCGAGCGTACGACCCGGGTACGACAACGGGGCCGGCCCCCGGGCCCGCGGGGACGGTCAGCCGGACGCCCGGACGTTCCACCCCGCGACGACGGGCCGCCCGTGCTCGGTGCCGAGCCGGCCCAGCGCGCCCGTGGCGAGCTGGAACAGCGCACCCTGCTGCGGCGGCAGCCCGAGCCGGCGCGCGGTGAGGACCCGCAGGAAGTGGCCGTGGGCCACCAGCAGCACCACGCCCTCGGTGTTGGCCAGGGCGGCGTCCACCTTGCCGAGCATCCGGTCCGCCCGCTCCCCGACCTGCTCCGGGGTCTCCCCGGGATGCTCCGGCGGGCCCGGCGCCACCCCGTCGGTGAACAGGAACCAGCCGGGCCGCTTCCGCTGGATCTCCACGGTGGTCACGCCCTCGTAGCCGCCGTAGTCCCATTCGAGCAGATCCGCGTCGATCCGGGCGTCGTGGACGCCGATGAGCGCGGCGGTCTCCCGGGCGCGCTGCAGGGGGCTGACGAACGCGGCGCCGATGCGGTGCGAACGGATCAGCGGCATCAGCCGGCGCGCCTCGTCCCGGCCGTGCTCGGTCAGCGGTACGTCGGTCCGACCGGTGTGCCGTCCGGACCGGGACCACTCGGTCTCACCGTGCCGGACAAGAAAAAGGTCACCCACGTCAACGCCCTTCCCGCTGAACTTCAGCGCATGCCCGAGAACGGTGTCACACCGCTCCGGCCGCCCGCAGGGCGGGCTGGGCCGGACGGCCGCTCATCCCTCACGGGGCGCGCCGGAGCGGCGGCCGTGGCGCCCCGCGGCCCCGCCGGCGCCGACGGTCCGGGCTAGTCCTGCCGGTATCCGCCGAGGAAGCGCCCGATCCGGCCGATCGCCGCCTCCAGGTCGTCCGCGTGCGGGAGGGTGAGGATGCGGAAGTGGTCGGGCGACGGCCAGTTGAAGCCGGTGCCCTGGACCACCTGGATCTTCTCGCGCAGCAGGAGGTCGAGGACGAACTTCTCGTCGTCCTGGATCCGGTGCACCTTGGGGTCAAGGCGAGGGAAGGCGTACAGCGCGCCCTTGGGCTTCACACAGGACACCCCGGGGATCTCGTTGAGCTTCTCCCAGGCCACGTTCCGCTGCTCGTGCAAGCGCCCGCCGGGGGCGGTGAGTTCACGGATGGACTGGCGGCCGCCGAGCGCGGCCTGGATGGCGAACTGCGCGGGCGCGTTGGCGCACAGCCGCATGGAGGCCAGCATGGTCAGGCCCTCCAGGTAGTCCCTCGCGTGCTGCTTGGGCCCGGTGACGACCAGCCAGCCCGAGCGGAACCCCGCCACCCGGTACGTCTTGGACAGGCCGCAGAAGGTGAGGACCACCAGGTCGGGGGCGAGGGCCGCGGCGGAGTGGTGGACGGCGTCGTCGTACAGGATCTGGTCGTAGATCTCGTCGGCGAGGACCATCAGGCCGTGGCGGCGGGCCAGGTCGAGGATGCCCTCCACCACCTCCTTCGGGTAGACCGCGCCGGTGGGGTTGTTCGGGTTGATGATCACCACGGCCTTGGTGCGGTCGGTGATCTTCGACTCGAGGTCCGCCAGGTCCGGGTTCCAGTCGGCCCGCTCGTCGCAGAGGTAGTGCACCGCCTTGCCGCCCGCCAGCGTCGTCACCGCCGTCCAGAGCGGGAAGTCCGGGGCGGGGATGAGGATCTCGTCGCCGTCCTCGATCAGCGCCTGCACGGCCATGGAGACCAGCTCCGAGACGCCGTTGCCGAGGAACACGTCGTCGACGTCCACCGCGAGACCCAGGGTCTGGTAGCGCTGGGCCACCGCGCGGCGGGCGGACAGGACGCCGCGCGAGTCCGTGTAGCCGTGCGCGCGGGGCAGCATCCGGATCATGTCCTGGAGGATCTCCTCGGGCGCCTCGAAGCCGAACAGCGCCGGGTTCCCCGTGTTCAGGCGCAGCACGCTGTGGCCCGCCTCCTCCAGCGCGTCCGCGTGCTCGATCACCGGGCCGCGGATCTCGTAACAGACCTCGCTGAGCTTGTTCGACTGCCGGAACTCCATGCGCCCCTCCGGGAACTCGTGTTGCTTGGTTTTACCAAGCTGGAGCTTGGAAAGTCCAACAACCCGTCTAGACTGCGCCGCATGTCACCTCGCCGAAGCTACGACCAGTACTGCTCCGCAGCCCGCGCCCTCGACCTCGTGGGCGACCGCTGGACCCTGCTGATCGTCCGGGAACTGCTGGCCGGCCCGCGCCGCTACACGGACCTGCACGCGGACCTCCCCGGCGTGAGCACGGACGTACTCGCCTCCCGGCTGAAGGACATGGAGCGCGACGGACTCGCCACCCGGCGGCGGCTGCCCCCGCCGGGCGCCGCCTTCGTCTACGAACTCAGCAATCGCGGGCGGGAGTTGCTGCCCGTGCTGCAGGCCCTGGGGAAGTGGGGCGAGGGCGAACTGGGGGAGCGGCGCCCGACGGACGCGGTACGCGCGCACTGGTTCGCGCTGCCCCTGCTGCGGGCCCTCGACGGCGAGGGCGTCGTCGAAGTCCGTCTCGACGAGGGCGAGTTCCACCTCAACGTGGGCGCCGGTGACGGACCGGCGTACGGGGACGGGCCCGCGCCCGGCGCGGTGGACGCGCGGCTCGTCCTGGACTCCGCGACGTGCGCGGCCGTCAGCCGCGGGGACCTCGCGCCGGCGGACGCCGTCCGGGCCGGGCGGATCACCGTGACCGGCGACGGCACGCTCGCCAAGGCGCTGAGGGAGGGCCGGCAGGACCGGGAGGACCGCCCGGTCGACGCGTGAGCGGGAACACGAAAGGCCCGCCTGAGCGGCGGGCCTTCACCTGTGGGCCGGACGCGTCTGGCGGGTCAGACGCGTAGGCGGGTCAGACGGACGGCGGCACCCGGGACGGCCGTCCCGAACCGCGCGTCAGCGCGTAACCGCCGATGCCCGCGAGGGCGGCCAGCACGCCGCCGATCGCGGTCCACACCCAGCGGTCGGACCACCAGCCGGAGGACCAGCCGTCGTCCGGCTCGATGCTCGACAGCACCGCCGACTTCGAACCGTCCTGCTTCGCCTCGGACTCGACGGCGATCCCGGGGACAAGCGGCTTCGCCAGCGAGCCGTCGACGGCAGCCGCTCCGCCGATGTCCTTGGAGTCCACGCGGATCTCGGTGCTCACCGGCTGCCCGAGGTCGGACGACGCCAGGTCCACCACGGTCAGCCGCACGTAGTACGTGCCCGGCAGCGGGTCGTTGGCCCACGGCTCCGACCAGGCGCGCACCGTGCGCAGCACACAGGCCAGCTCGACCGAGGACGTCCCCTGGTCGGCGGTCCGGGTGGCAGCGCCGTACTGGCAGGACTGGCGGCGGCGCAGACCGTCGTACACGTCGAGCTGCCAGGTCTGCGTGCCGTGCGTCCCGGGCAGCTTCACCGTCGCAGCGACGGTCGGCCGCTGCTCGGCGTCCGCCGGGAACGACCAGTACAGGTAGTCACCGGTGGAGCCGGAGGCGGTGGCCCGCTGCCCCTGTTCGATCTCCGTCGCCGTACGGAATGAGGTGCCCGCACGGGTGGGCGCCTTGCCGTCGTCCGAGGCGCTCGGCGACGGCGTGGAGTCGGCGGCCGCCGGACCGGCGGCCAGCCCGAGCGCCAGCAGCGCGGCGCCCAGTACACGTGTGATACGCATCAGTTGGTCCTCCAGACCGCGACCCGCCAGCGCGACAGCCAGCCCCACAGCAGACCGGCGACGAACCCGGCCAGCACCAGGGCGCCGAGCAGCCACCAGCCGCGGCCGAGGCCGAAGGCGGCCACGTCGGCCGCGTGCGACGGCCCGTCCACCACGTCCACGGTCAGTTCCAGCGGCAGACCCGGGGACGTCTTGACCCCCGGGGCGGCCGAGAAGGAGTTGGTGACCTGGAGACACACGGTCTCCGCGGCCGCCTCGTCGTCGTCGCTCTCCGGCCTCGGGTACCGCAGGCCGGTGGAGATCGCGTCGGTGCGGCCGTTGCCCGCCGCCTCGCCGCGCACGATCTCCCGGCCGTGCAGCGTCACGGCCCGCAGCAGGACGCCGTAGTCGGGGTCGACCGCACGGTCGTCGGCCACGCTGACCGAGGCGCGCAGCTCCTGGCCCGGGTTCACGTCGACCTTGTACCAGCGCTGCTGCCCGAACTCCTCGCGGTCCGTGTACAGACCGGACTTCAGGGCTGGCGCCTTCGCGCACTCGGCGGCGCCCTCGGCGGCCACCGGCGTCACCACCGGATCGGCCGCCCGGTCCACCAACTGGCCGACCCGGTCGCTCAGTTCCTCCTTGTGCCGCACGGAGGTGTAGGTGCCGCCGGTCGCGTCCGCGATGCAGCTGAGCTGGTCGCGGGTCTTGGCGTCCGGGACCAGGCCGAGGGTGTCGATGGTCAGACCGATGCCCTTGGCGGCTATCTCGCGGGCCACCTCGCACGGGTCCAGCGGCTGGCAGGTGTCCTCGCCGTCGCTGATCAGGACGATACGGCGGGTGCCGTCACCGCCGTCGAGGTCGCCGGCGGCCTTCAGCAGGGCGGGGCCGATCGGCGTCCAGCCGGTCGGCGCAAGCGTGGCCACCGCGGTCTTCGCGTCGGTCCGGTCCAGCGGTCCGACCGGGTAGAGCTGCGCGGTGTCCTTGCAGCCCGTCTTGCGGTCGTTGCCGGGGTAGTTGGCGCCGAGCGTGCGAATGCCGAGCTCGACCTCCTCCGGCGTCGCGTCGAGCACCTCGTTGAAGGCCTGCTTCGCCGCGGCCATCCGGGTGCCGCCGTCGATGTCCCGCGTCCGCATGGAACCGCTGACGTCCAGCACCAGTTCGACCTTCGGGGCGGCCTGTTCCGTCTCGTCGGCGGCGGCCCCGGCGGGGAACGCGAGCCCGGCCGTCAGGGCGGCGAGGAGAGCGCAGACTCCCGCCGCCAGCCGTTGTCTTCTGATCATCGGCGGATCTTATTGATCTCAGGTGCCGGGCTCCAAAACGAGCGGGTTCGGCAGCGCCGTCCACTGGTCGCCGGGGGTCTCCGGGGACAGCCGCATCAGCGTCAGCGCCTTGGCGGGCAACGGGCGTTCGCGCAGCGCTGCCAGGTCGGGCGTGTCCGGCAGCGCGGGCACGGCCGCCGCCAGCGCAGCACCGAGCGCGCGGCCCGAGCCCGCCGTGCCGGCGAGCGCGCCGGCCACCAGGGAGCCGAACAGCTTGCGACGCAGGGCCGTTTCGTCGTCGGTGACCAGACGCCCGGTCAGCGGCGGCGGGGCGATGCCGTGCCGGGCCAGCCGGGCGGGGCTGATCCGGATGTCGGCGAGGTCCCGGTACACCAGCCGCACCGGGGCGTCGTCCGCCGACAGGATCACCAGCAGGTTCTGGCCGTGCGCCTCCAGGGCCACACCGAGGTCCAGCAGCCGCAGCCCGACCGTGAGCGCCAGCCGGGCGAAGTCCGCCAGCCAGCCGGGGGAGTCCGGCAGGCCGGTGCCGGGCAGCGCCGCCACCGGCAGCACCCGCTCGCCGGGGCCCGCGTACCCGGCGGGCGACTCCCGCAGCAGCGCGGCCAGGTCCGGGGAGTGCGCGGTGACCGCGCCGAGCGTGCGGGTGATGTGCAGCAGGCCGCCGGCGCGGCCGGCCAGGTCCGTCGCGAACACCGACAGCGCCGCCGCCGCCCCGACCGAGTACCCGGAGATGTCCCGCACCGACGAGGTCAGCCGGGCGCTCAGCGCGGTCTTGACGTGCGGGCCGCCCGGCAGGGCCAGCGTGCGCAGGGACAGCAGCGGATGCGCGGCCCGCCAGGGGTCGTACGGCCGCTTGAGCACATGGTCCGCCTGCCAGGGATGCACCGGCAGCAACAGCCGGCGTCCGTCGCGCAGTTCCTCCGGCCACTCGCCCGACAGCAGGCACTGCTCCGCCGGCACCGGCACCGTCCCCAGCTCCACCACCGGGCGGTGCTCCGGCGCGTAGGCGAGCTGGTCGGCCACCGAGAACCCGGGCCGGGAACGGCAGTTGGGGTGGTACGGATGCCCGTCGGTCACCCGCTGCTCCCACTCCCAGTCCCGTTCCGGCCAGTGGGCCGTCAGATCCGCACCGGCCCGCGAGAGGGCCAGCGAGGCCGTGCTGTGGGCGAGTTCGGCCGCGAAGCCGGCGGCGTGCGGCACCGCGAGATCGGTCATCAGCCGCGCCGGGTCGTCGTAGCGCTCCCGGCCGAGGCGCACGGACGTGACGTACCCGCCGGTCGCGTACGGGTCCGCGGGCGGCCCCTGCAGGCTCCGGCCGTCGGCCAGCCGCAGCGCCAGGCCCACCGCCCCGCCGTCGCGGCGGGAGATCCACGGCAGCGGCTCGTACGCCAGAGCCCGCCACAGCCGGGTCAGCACCGCGGCACGGGCACCGGGCAGCGCGGCCCGGTACCGGGGCAGCAGACCGGGCCGGACGGCGGCCAGCTCCTCGGCGAGGCCGGCCTCGGCGGTGGCTGAGTCGTACACGTTCGGCTCCTCGGGAAAGGGCAGCTCGGGGCACGATTGTCAGGTACGGCGGAGATACTGATCGCAGCCGGCCCCCGGACCCGCGCGGGCGGGACGCGGGGACCGGCCCCCGACGACGGACGAATGGATCGCGTGGACCTCAAGCCTCCCAGTGACGACGCAGGACGGCGCGCCGACGCGTACGCGTCCGCGCCCCTGCTGAACTGCCTGCTGCGCGAGGTCGCCGAGGCGCTGCCGGCCGACGGGGAGCACCGGGTCCACCGGCTGCCCGGCACCGGCCGGCTGCTGCGGGTGCGGGCCGGTCGCCGGCCCGCCGATCCGGAGGTGCGCACGGCCGGGGCCTGGCAGCGCCTCGGCCACACCGAACTGGTCAAACTGGTCGCCGAGGAGCTGCGCCGGTACACCGGGCAGCCGGGCGACGACCTGCCCGCCGAGATGATCGACAGCAGGGAGGCCGTCGCCGCCCTGCTCACCGCCCGCGCCCGGGCGGCGGCGCCCGCGGACCCGTACCTGCGCTCCGAGCAGTCCCTGATCACCGGCCACCCCTGCCATCCCGCCCCCAAGGCCCGCGGTGGCGGTCCGGCCGCGGCCTGGCTGCCGTACGCGCCCGAGGCGCACGCCCGCTTCCCGCTCGCGCTGCTCGGGGTGCGCGCGGACCAGGTGGCCGAGGAGGGCGACACCAGCGCGCTGGACGCCCTGGGCACCGCCCCGCCCGGGTACCGGCTGCTGCCGGCCCACCCCTGGCAGCTCGACCTGGCCGCCCGCGACCTGGCGCCCGCCCTCGCCGACGGCCGGCTGATCAGGCTCGGCGCCACCGCCTTCGACGCGTGGCCCACGGCGGCGGTCCGCACGGTGTACGAGCCCCGGCGCGACCTGTTCCTGAAGTTCAGCCTGGACGTGCGCATCACCAACGACATCCGCCGGCTGTGGCGCCACGACCTGCTGAGGCTGCGCCGCACCGACACGGCCGTCGCACGCGCGTTCGCCGCGATGGGGCCGCCCGCCGCATGGCTGCCCGACGTCGGCTACCGCACCGCCGCCTTCGCCTTCGAGGAACTCGCCGTACTGGTGCGGGGCGGGCTGCGCGAGAGCCTCCTGCCCGGCGCCACCCCGCTGCTCGCCGCCGCCCTGGCGGAGGGCTTCGAGGGCAGCCCCCTGGCCGCCGCCACCGACCCGGAGGCCTGGTGGGAGGCGTATCTGCGGCAGGTCGTGCCGTCCGCCCTGACGGCCTTCGCCGACCACGGCGTCGTCCTGGAGGCGCATCTGCAGAACACCCTGGTCGCCGTGGACCCGGCGGGCCTGCCCGTACAGGCCCTGTTCCGGGACGCCGAGGGCGTCAAGCTGCTCCCGGAGGTCTCCCGGGCGGCCGGCTGGGAGCGGCTGGTCTACTGCCTGGTCGTCAACCACCTCACCGAGATCGCCGCGGCCCTGGCCGAGCACCACCCCGGACTCGACCCCTGGCCGGCCGCCCGCCGCGAACTCGGCCGCCACGACCTGCCCGAGATCACCGCGCTGCTCTCCTCGCCCACCCTCCCGGGCAAGACCAACCTGCTGCTGCGCTGGACCGGCGCGGACGGCGCCGCCGCCCGCTACCAGCCCCTGCCGAACCCGCTGGCCGGCCGCTGACCTGATCTACCCTGGCCGGTGTGCTGCGCGATGTGACTGCTGTTCGATACGTGAACCCGCTCCGGTCCGGCGGCTCCGTCCCCGGCGTCGTGGAGGCCGACGATCTCGGTACCTACGTCGTGAAGTTCACCGGGTCGGCCCAGGGGCACAAGGCGCTGGTCGCCGAGGTGATCGTCGGGGAACTCGCGCGGGCGCTGGGGCTGCGCTTCCCGGAGCTGGTCCTCGTCCACTTCGACCCGGCGATCGCCGCCGACGAGCCCCACCAGGAGGTCCGGGAGCTGCACGGCGCCAGCGCGGGCCTCAACCTCGGGATGGACTACCTGCCCGGCGCCGCCGACTTCACCCCGGAGATCGCCGGGAGCTTCGCCGTGGACCCGCTGGAGGCGGGCCGGATCGTCTGGCTGGACGCGCTGACCGTCAACGTGGACCGGACGGTGCACAGCTCCAACCTGATGGTGTGGCCCACCCTCGGCACCGTGCCGCCGCGCCTGTGGCTCATCGACCACGGCGCCGCCCTCGTCTTCCACCACCGCTGGGACACCACCACGCCGGGCAAGCGGTACGACTTCCGCCATCACGCCCTCGGCCACTACGGTCCCGACGTCCGGGCCGCCGACGCGGAGCTGGCGCCCCGGGTGACCGAGGAGCTGCTGCGCGGCATCGTCGCCGAGGTGCCGGACGCCTGGCTGGCCGAGGACGCGGGGTTCGCGGCCCCCGACGACGTCCGGGCGGCCTACGTCGACTACCTCCTGCAGCGGGTGCGGCTGTCGGCCGAGTGGCTGCCGACCGGCTTCCCCAGCCGGGCGGAACTGGCCGCCGAGGAGACCGCCCGGGCGGCCAGGACGCAGGCGGGCCGCCCGGACTGGCTCAAGCACGTCCCCGACCTGCACGGCAGGCCGGGGGTGGAGCAGGACGGGGCGGCGCACTTCGGCTGACGGGCGGCCCCGGGAAAGGCTCCGGAGCCGTCCGGCCGGCGTCCCTCAGCCCTTCAGCCGCTCGTACGCCGGCAGGGTGAGGAAGTCGGCGTAGTCCTCGTCGAGGGACACCTGGAGCAGCAGGTCGTGCGCCTGCTGCCAGTGGCCGGCTGCGAAGGCCTCCTCGCCGATCTCCGCGCGGACGGCGGCCAGTTCCTCCGCCGCGACCTTGCGGGCCAGTTCCGCCGTGGCCTTCTCGCCGTTCTCGAACTCGACGCCCGCGTTGATCCACTGCCAGATCTGGGAGCGGGAGATCTCCGCGGTGGCCGCGTCCTCCATCAGGTTGAAGATGGCGACCGCGCCGAGTCCGCGCAGCCAGGCCTCGATGTAACGGATGCCGACCTGGACGGCGTTGACGAGACCGGGGTACGTGGGCTTCGCGTCCAGCGAGTCCACGGCGATCAGGTCGGCCGCCTCGACGTGGACGTCCTCCCGGAGCCGGTCCTTCTGGTTCGGCCGGTCGCCGAGCACCCTGTCGAAGGACTCCATGGCGATCGGGACCAGATCGGGGTGGGCGACCCAGGAGCCGTCGAAGCCGTCGTTCGCCTCGCGGTCCTTGTCCGCCTTGACCTTCTCGAAGGCGACCTTGTTGACCTCCTCGTCGCGCCGGGACGGGATGAACGCCGCCATGCCGCCGATCGCGTGCGCGCCCCGCTTGTGGCAGGTGCGGACCAGGAGTTCGGTGTACGCGCGCATGAACGGCGCGGTCATCGTGACCGCGTTGCGGTCCGGCAGGACGAACTTCGGCCCGCCGTCACGGAAGTTCTTCACGATGGAGAACAGGTAGTCCCAGCGGCCCGCGTTCAGCCCCGAGGCGTGGTCGCGCAGCTCGTAGAGGATCTCCTCCATCTCGTACGCCGCCGTGATCGTCTCGATCAGGACGGTGGCGCGGACGCTGCCCTGCGGGACGCCCACGTAGTCCTGCGCGAAGACGAACACGTCGTTCCACAGGCGTGCCTCGAGGTGCGACTCGGTCTTCGGCAGGTAGAAGTACGGGCCCTTGCCGAGGTCCAGCAGCCGCTGGGCGTTGTGGAAGAAGTACAGGCCGAAGTCGACCAGCGCGCCGGGCACCGGAGTGCCGTCGGCGTCGACCAGGTGGCGCTCGTTCAGGTGCCAGCCGCGCGGGCGCATGACGACCGTGGCCAGTTCCTCGGCGGGGCGCAGGGCGTAGGACTTGCCGGACGCCGGGTCGGTGAAGTCGATGTTCCGGGTGTAGGCGTCGACCAGGTTGACCTGGCCGAGGACCACGTTCTCCCAGGTGGGCGCGGAGGCGTCCTCGAAGTCGGCGAGCCAGACCCTCGCGCCCGAGTTGAGGGCGTTGATGGTCATCTTCCGGTCGGTGGGGCCGGTGATCTCCACGCGCCGGTCGTTCAGCGCGGCCGGGGCGGGGGCGACCCGCCACGAGTCGTCCGCGCGGACGGCGGCCGTCTCCGGCAGGAAGTCCAGGGTGGAGGTGCGGGCGATCTCGGCGCGGCGCTGCGCGCGGCGGGCGAGGAGTTCGTCACGGCGCGGGGTGAACCGCCGGTGCAGCTCCGCCACGAAGGCGAGCGCCGCGTCGGTGAGGACCTCCTCCTGCCGGGGCAGGGACTCGGCGTCGACGATGGCCAGCGGAGACGGCGCTGGTGCGGACATGAGCTGTCACTTCCTTCAGCGATGGCACCGGGTGCCAAGTGGCACGAAATGGACGATCGGCGCCCGCTGTGCGGCCAGGCGCTTCTGAACAGTGGATAGTAGTTTCCTCATCGTGGAACTTCAATGGTTTGTTGATGTCGAGAATCTCCGGGTCGAGGCAAGGTGGCGCTCGGTGCCACCCCGTTCACTCAAGGTGGCTCAGGTCCGCCTCGGTGTCGATGTCGTACGGTTCGGCCACGTCCGCGCACTCCACCAGCCTGAGCGCGGCCTGGTGCTCCCGCAGGTAGGCGCGGGCCCCGCGGTCCCCGGTGGCGGACGCCTCGATCCCCGCCCAGTGCGCCGCGCCGAACAGCACCGGATGGCCGCGCACACCGCCGTAGGCGGCCGAGACCAGCGAGTTCCGGTCCTCGTACGCGTCGAGCACCCGGGCCGCCGCGGCCGGTCCGATGCCCGGCTGGTCGACCAGGCTCACCAGGGCCGCCGCCACCCCCGTCCCGGCCAGTGAGGCGAGCCCGGCGCGCAGCGACGACCCCATGCCCTCGGCCCAGTCGGGGTTGGCGACCGTGACGCAACCGCCCAGGTCCGCCCGGGCCCGGACCTCGTCCGCCGCCGCGCCGAGGACGACATGGATCCGTCCGCAGCCGGCCGCGCGCAGCACTCCGACCGCGTGTTCGACCAGCGGCCGCCCCCGGTGTTCCAGCAGCGCCTTGGGCCGCCCGCCGAGCCGTCTGCCGCCGCCGGCGGCCAGCACCAGCCCGGCGACGCTCTCCCCGTGTCCGTCCCGGTTGTCCGTCATGCGTCCTGCATACCCGACGCGGGCCGCGCCGGCCGTGCCCCTTGGGCTGAATTTCGGTCCGCGTGGTGGCGCTCCCGTACGGGGTCGCGTTTACTGACCCGCGCACGACGGCGTGTGAGGGGGAGGGCTGTGTCGCGGAGCTTGGAGCAGAGGCCGGTGACCGGCGGCGACGAGGACGTGAGACTGGCGGGGCTGCGGACCGCGGTGTCCCGGCTGCGCCGTGAACTCGCCGCGCTTCCGGCGGACTTCCCCGACCGGGGGATAGCCGAGGACGAGCTGGCCGCACTCGCGGCGATGGCCGCCGGCGGCGTCCCCGAGACCCCCCGCCTGCGCCGCTCCCTGCTGCTGATCGCGGGCGCGATCGGCTCGGTCAGCGCGCTGGCCCGCGGTCTGACGGAGGTCCGGGACGCGGTGGACCTGTTCGGGGAGCCGCCGGGGAGGTGAGCCGTGTGGCCGTCGCCGCGCCCGGGGCGTGAGGGGACCGGGCGGGCGGGTCCGTCGGTGCCGGGCCCCGCTCGCGCGCGAACCGACGACGACGTCCACGCACCCGTCGGCCGCGGCTCGCCTGCGACTCGCCCGCCTGGCGGGGCGGCGGGGCGGTCGCGCGTGGCTGATCGCGCTCGACGCCCCGGACATGGGCCACCGCCTGACGGCGGCGGCCCTCTGCACCGACCGGCGGGCGGCTCAGGCGCCCGAGCTGGCCAGGGCCTCGGACAACTCGACGGCGATGCCCTGCAGCACCGGCACGATCTTCTCGGTCGCCGCCTCGGTGACCCGGCCGGCCGGTCCGGAGATGGAGATCGCGGCCGCCGTCGGGGAGTCGGGCACCGGCACCGCGAGGCAGCGGACGCCGATCTCCTGCTCGTTGTCGTCCACCGCGAACCCCTGCCGGCGCACGTCCGCCAGCGCCGCCAGGAAGCCGTCGGGCGTGGTGATGGTCTTCTCGGTCGCGGCCGGCATGCCCGTGCGGGAGAGCAGGGCGCGCACCTCGTCGTCCGGGACGCCTGCCAGCAGGGCCTTGCCGACCCCGGTGGAGTGCGGCAGCACGCGCCGCCCCACCTCGGTGAACATCCGCATCGAGTGCTTCGACGGCACCTGTGCGACGTAGACGATCTCGTCGCCGTCCAGCAGGGCCATGTTCGCCGTCTCGCCGGTCTCCTCCACCAGCCGGGCGAGGTAGGGCCGCGCCCAGGTGCCGAGCAGCCGGGAGGCGGACTCGCCGAGCCGGATCAGCCGCGGACCGAGCGCGTACCGGCGGTTCGGCTGCTGGCGTACGTAACCGCAGGCCACCAGGGTGCGCATCAGCCGGTGGATGGTGGGCAGGGGCAGCCCGCTGGTCGCGGACAGCTCGCTCAGGCCGACCTCGCCGCCCGCGTCCGCCATCCGCTCCAGCAGATCGAAGGCGCGCTCCAGGGACTGGACCCCGCCGGCGGAGGACTTGGCGGAGTCGGTGGTGCTGGCGCTGGACGTCGGCACGGCACGTTCCTTTCGGGACTGGCGGGGAGGGCAGAAGCCTACCCGGCGGCCGGTTGACTCCCTGCTTGTACGTAGCTACGTTCT
The DNA here is from genome assembly GCF_042875075.1 of Streptomyces sp. NPDC003720. Classification (NCBI taxonomy): domain Bacteria; kingdom Bacillati; phylum Actinomycetota; class Actinomycetes; order Kitasatosporales; family Streptomycetaceae; genus Streptomyces; species Streptomyces sp. NPDC003720. The sequence goes on along the minus strand of NZ_JBIANZ010000006.1, from coordinate 220,287 downwards.
GCTCATCGGAATTCTAATTCCGCTTTGTGGAAACGTCTAGAGTCGTCGCCCCCGTGACGCTGTTCAGAAGTGTGCCCCTTGACGGCGGGGGAGCGGGAGTGAAGACTCCTTCAACAGAACGTTGAAGTCCGTTACATGGGTGTAAATCCTGTTTCCTGGACGTGAACGGCGGCAGAGAGAGGGGTCCGGGTGTCCGACGCTGAACTGGTGCTGCGCTCGACGCGCGTCATCACACCGGAGGGGACGCGGGCCGCCACGGTCACCGTGTCCGCCGGCGCCATCACGGCCGTACTGCCGTACGACGCCGAAGTACCGGCCGCGGCACGCCTGGAGGACGTCGGCGACCACGTGCTGCTGCCCGGCCTGGTCGACACCCACGTGCACGTCAACGACCCCGGCCGCACCGAGTGGGAGGGCTTCTGGACCGCGACGCGCGCCGCCGCGGCCGGCGGCATCACCACGCTCGTCGACATGCCCCTCAACTCGCTGCCGCCGACCACCACGGTCGGCAACCTGCGGATCAAGCAGGAGGTCGCGGCCGACAAGGCGCACATCGACGTCGGTTTCTGGGGCGGCGCCCTGCCCGGCAACGTGAAGGACCTGCGCCCGCTGCACGACGCCGGCGTCTTCGGCTTCAAGGCGTTCCTGTCCCCGTCCGGCGTCGACGAGTTCCCGCACCTCGACCAGGAGCAGCTCACCCGCTCCCTGACCGAGATCGCCGGCTTCGACGGCCTGCTGATCGTGCACGCCGAGGACCCGCACCGGCTCGCCGCCGCCCCGCAGCACGGCGGCCCCCGGTACGCCGACTTCCTCGCCTCCCGCCCGCGCGACGCCGAGGACTCGGCCATCGCCACCCTCATAGCGGAGGCGAAACGCCTCGACGCGCGCGTGCACGTGCTGCACCTCTCCTCCAGCGACGCGCTCCCGCTGATCGCCGCCGCCCGCGCCGAGGGCGTACGCCTCACCGTGGAGACCTGCCCGCACTACCTCACCCTGACCGCGGAGGAAGTCCCGGACGGGGCAAGCGAGTTCAAGTGCTGCCCGCCCATCCGCGAGGCCGCCAACCAGGACCTGCTCTGGCAGGCCCTCGCCGACGGCGTCGTCGACTGCGTCGTCACCGACCACTCGCCCTCCACCGCCGATCTGAAGACGGACGACTTCGCCACCGCCTGGGGCGGCATCTCCGGCCTCCAGCTCAGCCTGCCCGCCGTGTGGACGGAGGCCCGCCGGCGCGGCCACACCCTGGAGGACGTCGTCCGCTGGATGTCCACCCGGACGGCCGCCCTGGCCGGCCTGTCCCATAAGGGCGCCATCGAGGCCGGCCGCGACGCCGACTTCGCCGTGCTCGCCCCCGACGAGGCCTTCACCGTCGACCCGGCCGGCCTGCAGCACCGCAACCGGGTCACCGCCTACGCCGGCCGCACCCTGCACGGCGTGGTGAAGTCCACCTGGCTGCGCGGCGAACGCATCGCCGCCGACGGCGAGTTCAGCGAACCGAAGGGGCGGCTGCTGACCCGTACCCCCTGATTCCCCCGGCCCCCGCGACCGCGGCGGCCCGCGACCGAAAGGAAATCTGATCACTGTGACGGCGATTGCGAGCTTCACCGGCGACGCGAACCCCTACGGAGGAGGCGACCCCTACGCGGACTACCGCACCGCGGACTTCCCCTTCACCCAGTACGCCGACCTCGCCGACCGGCGGCTCGGCGCCGGTGTCATCGCCGCCAACGACGAGTTCTTCGCCCAGCGGGAGAACCTGCTGGTGCCCGAGCGGGCCGAGTTCGACCCCGAGCACTTCGGGCACAAGGGCAAGATCATGGACGGCTGGGAGACCCGGCGCCGGCGCGGAGCCTCCGCCGAGCACCCCTGGCCGACGGACGAGGACCACGACTGGGCGCTGGTCCGGCTCGGTGCGCCCGGCGTGATCCGCGGGATCGTGGTCGACACCGCGCACTTCCGCGGCAACTACCCGCAGGCCGTCTCGGTGGAGGGCACGTCGGTGCCCGGCTCCCCGTCCCCTGAGCGGCTGCTGGGCGACGACGTGAAGTGGACGACGCTCGTCCCGCGCACCCGGGTCGGCGGCCACGCGGCCAACGGCTTCGCCGTCTCCGCCGAGCAGCGCTTCACGCACCTGCGGGTCAAGCAGCACCCCGACGGGGGCATCGCGCGGCTGCGCGTGTACGGCGAGGTCGTCCCCGACCCCCGGTGGCTGGAGGCGCTCGGCACCTTCGACGTGGTCGCGCTGGAGAACGGCGGCCGCGTCGAGGACGCCTCCGACCTCTTCTACTCCCCGGCCACCAACACCATCCAGCCCGGCCGCTCCCGCAAGATGGACGACGGCTGGGAGACGCGCCGCCGCCGCGACCGGGGCAACGACTGGATCCGCTACCGGCTGGCCGCCCAGGCCCGGATCCGCGCCGTCGAGATCGACACGGCGTATTTGAAGGGCAACAGCGCGGGCTGGGCTTCGGTGTCCGTCCGGGACGGCGAGGACGGCGACTGGCGGGAGATCCTGCCCCGCACCCGCCTCCAGCCCGACACCAACCACCGCTTCGTCCTGCCGGAGCCGGCCGTCGGCACCCACGCGCGCGTGGACATCTACCCCGACGGCGGCATCTCCCGCCTCCGCCTCTTCGGCAGCCCGACCGAAACGGGCGCCACCGCCCTCACGGCCCGCCACCAGGAACTGGGCGGCTGAGTCCGCGCTGTCCGGGCACCTCCCGTCGCCACGCGCGCACCTGAGCGGACGCGCGCGCGGCGACGCCGGGTCCGTCGCCTCGTGCGCTGAGGCGCGCAGGCGGGTTCGCACCGGTGCGCCGGCAGCGCTGTCTCAGTCGCCCGCCCCGGGACTGACGGCTGAGCCCGTGCGCCACGCGCTGCCTCACCCGTCCGCCACCAGGCACTCGGCGGCTGAGTCCGCCCGACGCGCGCGTGCCCGTCGCATCGCGTCCGCGCGCGCGTGGCGACGTCGGGCATGCCCCTCATGTACGCGGGGCGGGACCGCACCGGTGGGCCCCGCCCGCTGCGTCAGGCCGCGTGTCCGCCGTCCACCGAGAACTCCGCGCCGGTGACGTAGGCCGCGTCCGGGCCCGCCAGGTGGGCCACCGTCGCCGCCACCTCGTCGGCCGTGCCGAAGCGGCCCAGTGCGGTCATCGCCGCCTGCGCCGGCGCGTACGGGCCGTCCGCCGGGTTCATGTCCGTGTCCGTCGGGCCCGGATGGACGATGTTGGCGGTGATCCCGCGCCCGCCCAGCTCGCGGGCCAGGGCCCTGGTCAGGCCCACCAGGGCCGACTTGCGATGCGCCCGCCGTCCGCCAGCACCGCGGCGGCCGCCTGCGACGCCAGGAACACCCCGCGGACGTTCACCGCGAGCACCCGGTCGACGTCCTGCGGGGACAGCGAGTCCAGCGGGCCCAGCAGACCCACGCCCACGTTGTTCACCAGCACGTCGAGACCGCCGTACGCCTCCGCAGCCCGGCCCACCGCGCCCGCCGCCTCCCGCGGGTCGGCGGAGTCCGCGCGCAGCGCCACCGCCCGCCGCCCCAGCGCCTCCACGGCCCGCACCACGCCGTCCGCCGCCTCCTTGCCGTTCACATAGGTCACCGCCACGTCCGCACCCGCGCGCGCCAGACGCAGCGCGACCGCCGCCCCGATTCCCCGGCTGCCGCCGGTCACCAGGGCCACCTTGCCGTCGAGAGATCCGTTCGTCGTCGTCATGCCCCCATCCCAGCCGCCGGGGGCGCCGTCCACCGGCGGTGTACGGACATCGACCTCGTCACACCCGGAACTCTTCGATCCGCCTCCCGCGTTCTCCTCCCGTGACCCTTCAGCAAGAGATCGTCGGCAACGCCATGCAGATGGCGGTTGTCAACCTCCGCCCCGGCCAGACCGTGTACTGCGAGGCCGGGAAGTTCCTGTTCAAGACGACGAACGTGACCATGGAGACCCGGCTGTCCGGCCCCTCGGGCAACGGAGGCCGGCAGCAGAACGGCTCCGGCGGCATGGGCGGCATGCTGCGCCAGGCCATGGGCACCGCCATGCAGGTCGGCCAGCGCATGATGGCCGGCGAGTCACTGGCCTTCCAGTACTTCACCTCGCAGGGCGGCGAGGGCACCGTCGGCTTCGCGGGCGTGCTGCCCGGCGAGATGCGCGCCCTGGAGCTGGACGGCACGCGCGCGTGGTTCGCCGAGAAGGACGCCTTCGTGGCCGCCGAGTCCAGCGTCGAGTTCGGCATCGCCTTCCAGGGCGGACGCACCGGCATGAGCGGCGGCGAGGGCTTCGTCCTGGAGAAGTTCACCGGGCACGGCACCGTGATCATCGCCGGCGCGGGCAACTTCATCGACCTGAACCCGGCGGACTTCGGCGGCCGCATCGAGGTCGACACCGGCTGCGTCGTCGCCTTCGAGGAGGGCATCCAGTACGGCGTCCAGCGCGTCGGCGGACTGAACCGGCAGGGCATCATGAACGCCGTGTTCGGCGGCGAGGGCCTGTCCCTGGCCACCCTGGAGGGCAACGGCCGGGTGATCCTGCAGTCCCTCACCATCGAGAGCCTCGCCAACGCCCTGAAGAAGGCCCAGGGCGGCGACAAGCAGGGTCCGACCGGCGGACTGTTCTCGACCCACGCCGGCTGAACCGATGACTTCCGGGGGCGCGCGGGGTCCGACCTGATGACAACGGACCCCGCACCCGGAAGAAGGCACCTGTCATGGGCAAGCTCGTCTCCACCGTCTTCGTCAGCCTCGACGGCGTGTATCAGGCGCCCGGCGGCCCCCAGGAGGACACCAGCGGCGGCTTCGGCCAGGGCGGCTGGACCTTCCCGTACGGCGACGAGGACTTCGGCCGGTTCGTCACCGAGTCCTTCGGCCGCGCCGGAGCCTTTCTGCTCGGCCGCCGCACGTACGAGATCTTCGCCTCCTACTGGCCGGGGATGACCGACCCGGCCGACCCGGTCGCGAGCAGGCTCAACGCCCTGCCCAAGTACGTCGTCTCCGCCACCCTCCAGGCGCCCGGGTGGTCCGGCACCACCGTCGTCTCCGGCGACCTCGCCAAGGAGGTCGCCGCCCTCAAGGAGCGCACCGACGGCGAGCTCCAGATCCACGGCAGCGGGGCCCTGGTGCGCTCCCTGGTGGACCTGCGGCTGGTCGACACCCTGCACCTGGTGACCTTCCCGGTCGTCCTCGGCGCCGGCCGCCGGCTGTTCGCGGAAGGCGCCGTCCCCACCCGCTTCGAGCGCACGGGAGGCCGGGTCACCGCCGCGGGCGTCTCCATCCAGAGCTACGACCCGCTCGGCAGCCCCGAGTACGGTTCGTTCTGACCCTCGGGCCGGCCGCGGGGCACCCCCTGGCGCGGGCCTGGCCCGAAGATCGTCCCCACCGGTACGGTGATCGCGCCCCGTGCGAGCCGGCGACGTCTGCGCACCCCCTCGGAAGACCGGGAGAGCCGCCCCGATGTCGTCGATCGCCGTACCCGGCGCCCTCGCGCCCCGCCGCGCCTGGCACACCGACCTGCCCGTGCTGCTCGTCGCGGTCTGCTGGGGCGCCAGCTACCTCGCCGCGAAGGACATCACCACCGCCCGTACGGTGCTCGCCGTGCTCGTGCTGCGGTTCGCACTGGTGCTGCCCGTGCTCGGCGCCGTCGGGCTGCGTTCCCTGCGCGGCCTCACCGGCGCTCAGTGGCGCGGCGCGGCCCTGCTGGGGCTGATCCTGGGCGGTGTCTTCCTGCTGGAGACGTACGGGGTCGTGCACACCTCGGCGACCAATGCCGGTCTGATCATCAGCCTCACCATGATCCTCACCCCGCTCGCCGAGGCCGCGGTCACCCGCACCAGGCCCACCGCCGCCTTCCTCGGCGCCGCGGCCCTGTCGGTGCTCGGCGTCGTGCTGCTCACCCAGGGCGGCGGCTTCACCCGGCCGTCCGCCGGCGACCTGCTGATGCTGCTCGCCGCGCTGGTCCGCACCCTGCACGTCCTCGTCATGTCCCGGCTGCGCTCCGTGCGCGGCGCGGGCGCCCTTCCGCTCACCACCGTCCAGCTCGGTACCGCGGTCGCCGTCTTCGCGGCCCTGTCGGCCGGGGCCGGCGGCCCGGCGCCGTGGACGGCCGCGGCCGGCTTCGGCCCGCAGGAGTGGGCCGGCCTGCTCTTCCTCTCGGCACTGTGCACGCTGTTCGCGTTCTTCGTGCAGATGTGGGCGGTCCGCCGCACCTCGCCGTCGCGGGTCAGCCTGCTGCTGGGCACCGAGCCGCTATGGGCCGCTGCGGCCGGCATCGCCCTCGGCGGGGAACGGCTCGGGACGCTCGGCCTGGTCGGCGGCGTACTGGTGCTCGGCGGGACCGCCTGGGGCCGCCGGGCGGCGGACTGACGCACGCCCGCGCACCGCGGCGCGGGCCCGGGAGGCGGCCGCGCCGCGCTCCCCGACGGCGGAAGGCCCCCGGCGCGCGGTGCGCCGGGGGCCTTCGCGTCGCCGTACGGACGACGCCCGTACGGATCAGCAGCCGAAGTCGACGAGGTCGAACGTGGCGTAGTGGTCGGAGGTGTAGTAGTCCTCCTCGGTCTTGTCGCCGGTGACGATCCGGCGGGCGCCGCGCGTGGGGGAGCCCGGCGTGATGACGGTGTACTCGTGGTAGTAGCCGCTCTGCTGACTCGGCAGCACGTTCTCCCGGTTCTGGAAGACGGTCCCGTCCTGCGAGTAGGGGAACGGCCCGCCCTCGTCGATCAGGTCGAGCGTGTCGTGCGCCTGTGGGGGGAGGGCGCCGTAGCAGACGCTGCCGACGGAGGCGGCGGCCGCGTCCGCCGTGGTGGCGGAGACGGTGCCGCCCACGACGAGCGTGGACAGAACGGCGGCGGCGACAGTGATACGAGATGCGCGTGGGGGGAATCTCATGCCTTCATGATGACGCGCGTAGAGCGTGGCATGTCAATGTCAAACTCGCGGAGTTTCCCGTGAAGTCACGTGAATTTCCGGCGAGTTCACCGTGCGGGGTGACGACGGGCACGGTGTGCCCGCCCCGTGCGTTGACACCTTGGCAGCACCGCGCCGGGGGACGTCCCCGGTGTGTCCCGGGGGATTTCGGAAGAGGGCGATGGACGGGCAACCGGTGATCGATCTGGGCGAGTTCGTGGACGCGTTCCGCACGGACCCGCATCCGTACTACGCGAGGCTGCGCGAGCGGGGGCCCGTGCACCGGGTGCGGCTCGGCGGGGCGGACGAGGGGCGGACGGCCTGGCTGGTCGTCGGGTACGAGGAGGCGCGGGCCGCCCTCGCCGATCCCCGGCTGGCCAAGGACACCGCGCGGATCGGCTCGCCGCTGCTGGACGAGGAGAAGATCGGCAAGTACCTGCTGGTCACCGACCCGCCCCAGCACACCCGGCTGCGTTCCCTGGTCACGCGCGCGTTCACCATGCGCCGGGTGGAGCGGCTGCGCCCCCGGATCCAGCGGATCACCGACGAGCTGCTGGACGAGATGCTGCCGCGCGGCCGCGCCGACCTCATCGAGGCGCTGGCCTACCCGCTGCCCCTCACGGTCATCTGCGAACTCCTCGGCGTCCCGGACATGGACCGCGCCGAGTTCCGCCGGATCTCCACCGAGGTCGTCGCACCGACCGACGCCGACACGGAGTACGACGCGATCGTCGCCCTCTCCGAATACCTCCCGGAACTGATCGAGGACAAGCGTCGCGCCGGCCCCACCGACGACCTGCTCAGCGACCTGATCCGCACCACCGCCGAGGACGGCGACCGGCTCTCCCCGGACGAACTGAGCGGCATGGCCTACCTGCTGCTCATCGCCGGCCACGAGACCACCGTCAACCTCATCGGCAACGGCGTCCACGCCCTCCTCGCCCATCCGGACCAACTCGCCGCCCTGCGCGCCGACATGAGCCTGCTGGACGGCGCCGTCGAGGAGATGTTGCGCTACGAGGGCCCGGTGGAGACCGGCACCTACCGGTACGCCGCCGAACCCCTGGAGATCGCCGGCCGCGTGATCGAGAAGGGCGAGTCGGTGATGATCGGCCTCACCGCCGCCGGCCGTGACGCCGACCGCTACGCCGACCCCGACCGGTTCGACATCCGCCGAGACGCCCGCGGCCACCTCGCCTTCGGCCACGGCATCCACTACTGCCTGGGCGCGCCCCTGGCCCGCCTGGAGGGCCGGATCGCCATCGGCGCCCTCCTGGAACGCGCCCCCGGGCTCGCACTCGACGGCCCCACGGGCGAGTGGCTGCCGGGCCTGTTGATGCGGGGGATGCGCAGCCTGCCCGTGCGCTGGTGAACCGCGCGAGGCCGGGCGGGCGCCGCCGTACGGCACGGGTTCAGCCGTACGACGGCTGGACCCGGTCCTGGATCTCCAGCAGCCGCACCGGGCGGCGCTCCCGCCGGGACACCTCGCAGGCCTCGGCGATCCGCAGCGCCTGCAGGGCCTCCTGCCCGTCGCACGGGTTGGGCCGCTCACCGCGCAGCACCTCGACGAAGGCGCACAGCTCGGCCTCGTAGGCGGGCCCGAAGCGCTCCAGGAACCCGGTCCAGGGCCTGGACGCGGGCGGCGGCCCGGTCGGCTCGGTGGACGCCACCGGCGTACGGTCGTCCAGGCCGACCACGACCGTGTCCCGCTCGCCGGCCAGCTCCATCCGGACGTCGTATCCCGCGCCGTTCAGCCGGGTCGCCGTCGCCGTGGCCAGCGTGCCGTCGTCCAGGGTGAGCAGGGCCCCGCCGGTGCTGACGTCCCCGGCCTGGCGGAACATCGGCGGCCCGGCGTCCGAACCGGCCGCGTACACGTCCGTGACCTCGCGACCCGTCACCCAGCGCAGCACGTCGAAGTCGTGGATCAGGGTGTCGCGGAACAGGCCGCCGGACAGCGGCAGCCACTCCGGCGGGGGAGGGGACTGGTCGGAGGTCATGGCCCGCACGGTGTGCAGCCGCCCCAGCCGGCCCGAGCGCACCGCCTCCCGGGCGCCCGCGTAGCCCGCGTCGAAGCGCCGCTGGAACCCCATCTGCAGCACCGTGCCCGCCGCCTCGACCTCGGCGAGCGCGTGCAGCGTCCCCGGCAGGTCGAGCGCTATGGGTTTCTCGCAGAAGACCGGGAGGCCGGACCGGGCCGCCCGGCCGATCAGCTCAGCGTGCGCCGCGGTCGCGGTGGTGATCACCACCGCGTCCACGCCCCAGCGGAAGATCTCGTCCACCCCGGGCGCCGCCGTCTCGCCCAGCCGGTGCGCCAGCTCCTGTGCCCGCGCCGGGTCCGCGTCGGTCAGGATCAGCGACCCGACCTCGCGATGGCGGCTGAGCGTGTTCGCATGAATGGTGCCGATGCGGCCCGTACCGATGACCCCGATGCGCATGGAAACAAAGTGAGGGCCGACCCGGGGCCCTGTCAATCGTCATGTCCGGACAACCGGACTACACGACTTCCCGTCAACCGGGCACGCGACTACGCTCGAGCCGTGCCCAAACCAGTTGTGGACCCGACCGTGACACTCGATCTCCGGGTGGACCGCAGTTCCCCGGTGCCGTTGTACTTCCAGCTCTCCCAGCAGCTGGAGGCCGCGATCGAGCACGGCGGCCTCACGCCGGGCAGCCTGCTGGGCAACGAGATCGAGCTGGCCGCCCGGCTCGGCCTGTCCCGGCCCACGGTCCGCCAGGCCATCCAGTCGCTCGTCGACAAGGGCCTGCTGGTCCGCCGCCGGGGCGTGGGCACCCAGGTCGTGCACAGCCAGGTCAAGCGCCCTCTGGAGCTGAGCAGCCTCTACGACGACCTGGAGGCCGCCGGGCAGCGGCCCGAGACGAAGGTCCTGGTCAACACCGTCGAACCGGCCTCCGCCGAGATCGCCGCGGCGCTCGGGGTGCCCGAGGGCGGTGACGTCCACCGCGTCGAGCGGCTGCGCCTCGCGCACGGTGAGCCGATGGCGTACCTGACCAACCACCTGCCGCCGGGTCTGCTCGACCTGGAGACCGGCCGGCTGGAGGCCACCGGCCTGTACCGGCTGATGCGCTCCGCCGGGATCACCCTGCACAGCGCCCGCCAGTCCATCGGCGCCCGGGGCGCCACGGCCGCCGAGGCCGAGCGGCTGTCCGAGGCGGAGGGCGCCCCGCTGCTCACCATGCGGCGCACCACCTACGACGACACCGGCCGCGCGGTGGAGTACGGCGACCACACCTACCGTCCGAGCCGCTACTCCTTCGAGTTCCAGCTCCTGGTGCGCCCCTGAGCCGCCGCCCGTTCGTCCCCGACCGCCGGGCCCGTACCCCCCTGACCGCCCGGCCCGCCGCACGTCGCAATGTCCTGACAAGGTGACGGGCAGGGGCTCCCCGGCGGTGTCACGGGTGTTCCCCGTGTTCGATACTGGAGTGTTGGGGGCCGCCGAGATGATCGCCGGCCCCTTGCGTACGGACGGACACGGCAAGAAGGGCACGGCCTCGTGGCACGGTTTCGGACCTGGGTAGGCATAGCGCTGGCAGGGGCACTCTCCGTGTCCCTCGCCGGGTGCAGCAGCACCGGCGGCAAACGGGCGGAGGACGCCCGCAAGGCCGCCGCGGCCCAGGGTCGGGCGGCGGTGAACACCCCCCGCTGGACCTTCGCTATGGTCACCCACTCGGGAGACGGCGACACCTTCTGGGACATCGTGCAGAGCGGCGCCAAGCAGGCCGCGCTCAAGGACAACATCAACTTCCTGTACTCGCACGACGACGAGGCCCAGCAGCAGGCCCAGCTCGTGGACGCGGCGGTCGACAAGAAGGTCGACGCCATCATCGTCACCCTCGCCAAGCCCGACGCACTCAAGGCCGCCGTCGCCCGCGCCGAGAAGGCCGGCATCCCGGTGATCACCGTGAACTCCGGCTCCGAGGAGTCCAAGGCCTTCGGCGCCCTCACCCACATCGGCCAGGACGAGACCGTCGCCGGCGAGGCCGTCGGCGAGGAGCTGAACAAGCGCGGCAGGAAGAAGGCCCTGTGCGTCCTGCACGAGCAGGGCAACGTGGGCCACGAGCAGCGCTGCGACGGCGTGGCCAAGACCTTCCACGGCACCGTGCGCAAGCTGTACGTCAACGGCACCAACATGCCCGACGTGCAGTCCGCGATCGAGGCCAAGCTCCAGGCGGACAGCTCCGTCGACGCGGTCGTCACCCTCGGCGCCCCCTACGCCGACACCGCCGTGCAGGCGAAGAAGGGCGCGGGCAGCGAGGCGGAGATCGACACCTTCGACCTCAACGCCAAGGTCGCCGCCGAGCTGAAGGACGGCACCCTCGGCTTCGCCGTGGACCAGCAGCCCTACCTCCAGGGCTACCAGGCCGTGGACCTGCTCTGGCTGTACAAGTACAACGGCGACGTCCTCGGCGGCGGCCGGCCCGTGCTGACCGGCCCGCAGATCGTCACCAAGGACCAGGCCGCCTCGCTGGCCGAGTACACCGAGCGGGGCACCCGGTGAACGCCACCCTGGAACAGGCGCCGGACGAGAGACTCCTGGCCGGCTCGCCGCTGCGGAAACTGCTCGCCCGCCCGGAGCTGGGCTCGGTGGTCGGCGCGCTCGCCGTCTTCGTCTTCTTCGCCTTCGCCGCCGACGGCTTCCTGCGCACCGCCAGCCTCAGCACCGTCCTGTACGCCTCCTCGACCATCGGCATCATGGCCGTCCCCGTGGCGCTGCTGATGATCGGCGGCGAGTTCGACCTGTCCGCCGGCGTCCTGGTGACGTCCTCGGCGCTGGTCTCGTCGATGTTCAGCTACCAGATGACGGCGAACACCTGGGTCGGCGTGGGCGTGTCGCTGCTGGTCACCCTGGCCATCGGCGCGTTCAACGGCTTCATGCTCACCCGCACCGGGCTGCCCAGCTTCATCATCACGCTCGGCACCTTCCTGATGCTGACCGGTATGAACCTCGGCTTCACCAAGCTGATCGACGACACGGTCTCCACCAAGAGCATCGCGGACATGGAGGGCTTCGCGAGCGCCCGCGCCGTCTTCGCCTCGACCCTCACGGTCGGCGGCGTCGACTTCAAGGTCACCATCCTGTGGTGGCTGGGCCTGGTCGCCCTCGGCTCCTGGATCCTGCTGCGCACCCGCGCCGGCAACTGGATCTTCGCGGCCGGCGGCAACCAGGACGCGGCCCGCGCGGTCGGCGTGCCGGTCGCCAGGACGAAGATCGGCCTCTACATGGGCGTGGCGCTCGGCGCCTGGATCTCCGGGCAGCACCTGCTCTTCTCCTTCGACGCCGTCCAGTCCGGCGAGGGCGTCGGCAACGAGCTGATCTACATCATCGCGGCCGTCATCGGCGGCTGCCTCATCACCGGCGGCTACGGCAGCGCCGTCGGCTCCGCGGTCGGCGCGCTCCTGTTCGGCATGACCAGCAAGGGCATCGTCTTCGCCGAGTGGAACCCGGACTGGTTCAAGTTCTTCCTCGGAGCGATGCTGCTCCTCGCGACCCTGCTCAACGCCTGGGTCCGCAAGCGCGCGGAGGCCAACAAGTGACGTCCCTCGTCGAGCTGACCGACGTCAGCAAGCACTACGGCACCGTCCGCGCCCTCGAAGGCGTCTCCCTGGAGGTCAACGCCGGGGAGATCACCTGCGTCCTCGGCGACAACGGGGCCGGCAAGTCCACCCTGATCAAGATCGTCGCGGGCCTGCACCGGCACGACGGCGGCACCCTGCGCATCGAGGGCGAGGAGACCGCCCTCTCCTCCCCGCGCGAGGCCCTGGACCGCGGCATCGCCACGGTCTACCAGGACCTCGCCGTCGTTCCCCTGATGCCGGTCTGGCGCAACTTCTTCCTCGGCTCGGAGCCCCGCAAGGGCGTGGGCCCCTTCAAGCGCCTGGACATCGACCTCATGCGCCGCACCACGCGCGAGGCCCTGCTCCGCATGGGCATCGACCTGCGCGACGTCGACCAGCCCATCGGCACCCTCTCCGGCGGCGAGCGCCAGTGCGTGGCGATCGCCCGCGCCGTCCACTTCGGCGCCAAGGTCCTGATCCTGGACGAGCCGACGGCGGCGCTGGGCGTGAAGCAGTCGGGCGTGGTGCTGAAGTACGTGGCCGCGGCACGCGACGAGGGCCTCGGCGTCGTACTGATCACCCACAACCCGCACCACGCGTACCTGGTGGGCGACCGGTTCGTCCTGCTGCGGCGGGGCACGATGGTGGGCAATCACACAAGGGACGGGATCACCCTGGACGAGCTGACCCGGCAGATGGCGGGAGGGTCCGACCTCGACGCCCTGCGCCACGAACTGCAGCGTCGCTGAGGGGCGCTGGGAACCGCGCGATCCGCCGGGACGGGCCCGTGCCCGGCGCCGATCGCGCGCCCTCCTCCGCTCCCCCTTGCCGCACCAGGCGTGAGCGTGCGGCAGAATCGAGCAACGATGAGCACCTACCGCGACCTCACCGCCCCCATCGGCTCCCGTCGAGCCCCCGTGCTCCGCACGGTCGGGACAAGGGAACGCCGCTCGCACCTGACCGCGCCGCGCGTGCCCACGGTCGGCATCGACATCGGCGGCACCAAGGTCATGGCGGGCGTGGTGGACGCGGACGGCAACATCCTGGAGAAGCTCCGCACGGAGACCCCGGACAAGTCGAAGAGCCCCAAGGTCGTCGAGGACACCATCGCCGAGCTGGTCCTGGACCTGTCCGACCGGCACGACGTGCACGCGGTCGGCATCGGCGCCGCCGGCTGGGTCGACGCCGACCGCAACCGCGTCCTGTTCGCCCCCCACCTGTCCTGGCGCAACGAGCCCCTGCGGGACCGCCTCGCCAGCCGCCTGTCCGTTCCGGTGCTGGTGGACAACGACGCGAACACCGCCGCCTGGGCGGAGTGGCGCTTCGGCGCCGGACGCGGCGAGGACCACCTGGTCATGATCACCCTCGGCACCGGCATCGGCGGCGCCATCCTGGAGGACGGCCAGGTCAAGCGCGGCAAGTACGGCGTCGCCGGCGAGTTCGGCCACATGCAGGTGGTGCCCGGCGGCCACCGGTGCCCGTGCGGCAACCGCGGCTGCTGGGAGCAGTACAGCTCCGGCAACGCGCTCGTCCGCGAGGCCAAGGAGCTGGCTGCGGCCGACTCCCCGGTGGCCTACGGGATCATCGAGCACGTCAAGGGCGCCGTCGACGACATCTCCGGCCCGATGATCACCGAGCTGGCCCGCGAGGGCGACGCCATGTGCATCGAGCTGCTGCAGGACATCGGCCAGTGGCTCGGCGTCGGCATCGCCAACCTCGCGGCGGCCCTCGATCCGTCCTGCTTCGTGATCGGCGGCGGCGTCAGCGCCGCCGACGACCTGCTCATCGGCCCCGCCCGGGACGCCTTCAAACGCCACCTCACGGGCCGCGGCTACCGCCCCGAGGCCCGCATCACCCGCGCCCAGCTCGGCCCCGAGGCCGGCATGGTGGGCGCCGCCGACCTCGCCCGGCTGGTCGCCCGGCGGTTCCGGCGGGCCAAGCGGCGCCGGGTGGAACGCCACGAGCGCTACGAGCGGTACGCACAGGCCCGCCGCGACCAGGACACCGCATGACCACATCGCTGCCGCACCAGGCCGCGCCGCCGGACGAGCCGCGCCGCGCCGTGGAGGACCCCCGCCACAAGGCGAAGCGCAGGGTGCTGACCCTGCTGATCATCGTGCTGCTCATCGGCGTCCCGGCGGGCTACCTGGTGATCTCCGCCAACCAGAGCCGCAGCAGCGGCAAGGACAAGGAGGCGAAGTACTCGGCGACCGGCCTCGCCCCGGGCTTCCCCTCCAAGGTGCAGCGCCGCCTCTACCAGGTGGCCGTGCCGCACCCCGCCGACTACATCGCGTACTACGAGACCAACAACTGGAAGACCAGCCGGCTCTACATAGAGTTCCGCACCAACAGCGCCGGCCTGGACGCCTTCCTGGGCGCCATGGGCGTACGCCGGGACGAGCTGAAGAAGGACCTCAAGCCGATCAGCGCCCGGGACCGGAAGGTCTCCGGCTGGAACTTCTCCGGACCCGGCCAGTGGTACGGACTGGCCCATCCGCAGAAGAACCCGGCGCCCACCCAGGACGTGCTCGTGAACATGGCCGACCCGAACTACCCGATGGTGTACGTCGTCTCCCGCACGGTCCCGTAGCGCCGTTCCGGGCGGCCCCCCCGGCCCGCGGCGCCCGGGCCGCCCGGCCGCCGGACCCGGTTGTCGGACCCCGCCCGTAGAGTCGAGGACGTCCGGTCGGTCCAGGACCAGGGCGGGAGGTGGCAGAACGTATGAGCGGCGGCACGACCGCGGTCGCGGGATCCAGGGGAGCGCCCGGCCGGACCGGGAACCCGGTACCGGTGCGCCTCGCGTCCGTCTACCTGCCCGCGCCCCTCCCGCGCGAGAGCCGGATCGCCTTCTGGGACCCCGAGGGCGGCCCGCTGCCCACCGACACCGGGTCCGGAGCGCCCGCCGTCGAGGAGCTGACCGTCGTACGGCGCCACGGAGCGGGCGCCCGCCGCCGGCAGGTGCCCGCGCTCACCCTGCCGATCGCCGACGCCCTGCCCCTGCTGGTCCGCGCCCGGCGCGACCCGGCCGCCCACCCGGCCACCGTCTGCTGGGGCGCCGCCGCGCTGCACGCCCTGCGCCTCGTCGCCCGCGGCCGGCTGCTGCCCGGCCTCACCCCGGGCGGCCACGACGCCTGGCGGGCCGGTCCGCTGGAACCCGACGACATCGCCCACCTGCGCCAGGTGGCCGCCGCCCTGCCGCCCGAGGGGCACGCCGTCCCGCTGCCGGAGCCGGGCCCGCTGCGGCTGCCCGAGCCGGAGGCACTGGTCCGGTCCTTCCTGGACGCGGTCGCCGACACCCTGCCCCGCACCCCCGCCGCCGCCCACACCGCGGGCCGGCCCTTCGCCGCCCGGGAGCCCCAGTCCCTCCCGCACGCCCACGACTGGGCCGCGGAGGTCGCCGCCGGCATGGACGCGGGGGTACGGATCTCACTGCGCCTCGACCTGTCCGCGTCCGACGTCTTCGACGCCGATGCCGTCGGAGGAGCCCGCGCCGCCGGCGCCGCGATCGTCCAGGTGCACAGCCTCGCCGACCCGACCCTGATGACCGACGCGGCCGCACTGTGGGCCGGCGAGGCGGACGCGGCGTTCGGCCCGCGCGCCCAGGTGGACGCCGCCCTGGCCGTACGCCGCGCCGCCCGGGTGTGGCCGCCGCTGCACCGGCTCACCGAGCAGGACGTGCCCGACGTCCTCGCCCTGTCGGAGGAGGAACTCGGCGACCTGCTCGGCGTGGCCGCCGCCCGGCTCGGCGCGGCCGGGGTGGCCGTGCACTGGCCCCGCGACCTCGCCCGCGACCTCAGCGCCGCCGCCGTGGTGCGCCCGGCGCCCGGCTCGGCGACCGACGGCACCGGGTTCTTCGAGAGCGAGGAGCTGCTGCGGTTCAGCTGGCAGCTCGCACTCGGCGGGGAACCGCTCAGCGAGGCCGAGATGGACGCGCTCGCCGAGGCCCACCGGCCGGTCGTCCGGCTCCGCGACCGCTGGGTGCTGGTCGATCCCGCCCTGGTCCGCAAGGCCCGCAAACGCGAACTGGGCCTGCTCGACCCCGTCGACGCCCTGTCCGTCGCGCTCACCGGCACCGCCGAGGTGGACGGCGCACGCGTCGAGGCCGTCCCCACCGGCGCGCTGGCCGCCCTGCGCGACCGCCTCACCGCCGGACTGCGCCCGGCCGAACCGCCCGCCGGACTCGACGCCACACTGCGCGACTACCAGCTGCGCGGTCTGGCCTGGCTCGATCTGATGACCTCCCTCGGCCTCGGCGGCTGCCTCGCCGACGACATGGGCCTCGGCAAGACGATCACGCTGATCGCCCTGCACCTGAAGCGGGCCCGCACCGAGCCGACCCTGGTGGTCTGCCCCGCGTCCCTGCTGGGCAACTGGCAGCGCGAGATCACCCGGTTCGCGCCCGGCGTGCCCGTCCGCCGCTTCCACGGCCCCGACCGCACCCTCGACGGCCTGGCCGGCGGCTTCGTCCTCACCACGTACGGCACGATGCGCTCCGCCGCCGGGCAGCTCGCCGAGCAGCCCTGGGGGATGGTCGTCGCCGACGAGGCGCAGCACGTGAAGAACCCGTACTCCGCGACCGCGAAGGCGCTGCGTACCATCCCGGCGCCCGCGCGCGTGGCCCTCACCGGCACCCCGGTGGAGAACAACCTCTCCGAACTGTGGGCCCTGCTCGACTGGACCACCCCCGGCCTGCTCGGCCCGCTGAAGTCCTTCCGCGCCCGGCACGCCCGCGCGGTGGAGAACGGCGAGGACCAGGAGGCGGTGGAGCGGCTGTCCCGGCTGGTCCGCCCCTTCCTGCTGCGCCGCAAGAAGTCCGACCCCGGCATCGTCCCCGAACTGCCGCCCAAGACCGAGACCGACCACCCGGTGCCGCTCACCCGTGAGCAGGCCGCGCTGTACGAGGCGGTGGTGCGCGAGTCCATGCTCGCCATCGAGACCGCGGAGGGCATCGGCCGGCGGGGCCTGGTCCTGAAACTGCTCGGCGCCCTGAAGCAGATCTGCGACCACCCCGCCCTGTACCTCAAGGAGGACGCCCGCGCCGACCGCCTGGCCGCCCGCTCCGGCAAACTCGCGTTGCTGGACGAGCTGCTGGACACCGTGCTCGCCGAGGACGGCTCCGCCCTCGTCTTCACCCAGTACGTCGGCATGGCCCGGCTCATCACCGCCCACCTGTCCGCCCGCGCGGTCCCGGTGGACCTGCTGCACGGCGGCACGCCGGTGGCTGAGCGCGAGCGCATGGTCGACCGCTTCCAGAGCGGCGGGACCCCGGTGCTGGTGCTCTCGCTGAAGGCGGCCGGCACGGGCCTGAACCTCACCCGTGCTGGCCATGTCGTGCACTTCGACCGCTGGTGGAACCCGGCCGTCGAGGAGCAGGCCACCGACCGCGCCTACCGCATCGGCCAGACCCAGCCCGTCCAGGTCCACCGCCTGGTCACCGAGGGCACCGTCGAGGACCGCATCGCCGAGATGCTCGCCGCCAAACGAGCCCTGGCCGACGCCATCCTCGGCTCCGGCGAGGCCGCCCTGACCGAACTGACGGACCGCGAACTCTCCGACCTCGTCTCCCTGCGGAGGACGTCATGACGCCCGGGGAGCCACGCCCCGGCGACGCCGCCCGAGAGGCCCTGCGCGCGGCCCGCCGGCGCACGGGGACCGCCGGCAACGGGACGGCCCCCGAGCCGGAGAACCCACCGGCCACCACCGCACCGGAGCCCGGCACCGAGTCCGGCGCGGAACCCGCCGGCACCGCCGAGCCCCGCCCCGCCGACATCGCGAGAGCGGCCCTGCGAGCCGCGACATCCGCCCCGGCCCCCGCGGACACCCAGCGGCCCGCCGCCGAAGCCCGGCCGGGGCCGGCGACCGGGGCTTCGTCCCCGCCGGGCCGGGCGCCCGACGACCCGCCCCCGGCGTCGGAGGCGGGGTCGTCCATCGACTCGGCCCGTGCCGACGCCCGGTGGTCTGCCGTGCCGCCGGCCGCCGAGGGCCGGCCGTCCGCTGGTCGGTCGGGGTCGGCGGCTGGGGTTTCGTCCCCGCCGGGCCGGTCGTCCGACGACCCGCTCCCGGCGTCGGAGGCGGGGTCGTCCGCCGACTCGGCCCGTGCCGACGCCCGGTGGTCTGCCGTGCCGCCGGCCGCAGAGAGTCGGCCGTCCGCTGGTCGGCCGGGGCCGGTGACTGGGGCTTCGTCCTCCTCGGGCCGGTCGTCCGACGCCCCGCGCTCGGGGTCGGAGGCGGAGTCGTCCGCCGAGTCGGGCCGGGCCGACGCCCGGCGGTCCGCCCTGTCGCCGGCCGCAGAGAGTCGGCCGTCCGCTGGTCGGCCGGGGCCGGTGACTGGGGCTTCGTCCTCCTCGGGCCGGTCGTCCGACGACCCGCTCCCGGCGTCGGAGGCCGCGTCGTTCGCCGACTCGGCCCTGGCCGACGCCCGGCGGTCCGCCCTGTCGCCGGCCGCGGAAGGCCGGCCGTCCGGAGGCGCGGCGTCCTCCGGTGCGCTCCGGACGCCTGCTGTAGCGGAGCCCGAGGACGGGATTCGGGCCGCCGAAGTCCGGCCGCCCGCCGGCCTGCCAGGTCCGGTGACGGAGGCTTCGTCCTTGCCGGGGTCGTCGTCCGAGGCTGCCCGGCCTGCCGATGCGGCTCCGTCCTCTGGCCCGGCCCCGTCCGCAGATCCGATCCCGCCGACCGAGGATGCCTCGTCAACCGACGCGCCGCTGCCCACCGATGCCGACACGTCGTCGGAGCCGCCCTCGTCTTCCGACGCAGCCTCGTCTTCCGACGCAGCCTCGTCTTCCGACGCAGCCTCGTCTTCCGACGCAGCCTCGTCTTCCGACGCAGCCTCGTCTTCCGACGCGGCCCCGCCCGCCGGCGCGCCCTCCTCGGACGCAGCCTCGTCTTCCGACGCAGCCTCGTCCTCCGACGCGGCCCTGCCCGTCGAAGCACCCGCCTCTCACATGGCCCCGCCCACCGACGCGCCCTCCTCTCACGCGGCCCCGTCCTCCGCAGGGCGTCCGGGTGATGTCGCGCGGGAGGCGTTGCGTGCGGCTCGGCGGGAGGCGGCGCGGGCGGCGGAAGGCGGCGCGCGGCGCGGGCGGAGCGCGTCCGCGCGCCGTGCCGCCGGCCCGTCCCCGTCGCCCAGCGGGTCCGGGCAGCCCGGGGCCGCACGGGTGCAAGCCGCGCGGGACATGCGGCAGTTCCTGAACAGCGCCTTCCGCATGCCCTCATGGACCGACGGTCCGGACGACCCGGACGGCTCGGACGTCTCGGAGACGCCTGAGGGCCCGGATACGCCCGATACGCCCCGGGCCCCGGAAATCTCAGGGGCCAAGCACGAGCCCGGTGGCGTCGGCGCCCCAGGCCGCACGGGCGACCGTCCGGCCGCGTCCCCGCAGGTGCCCGGCAGCATGGCGACACCGCACCGGGACTCCGAACTCCGGCGCACCTTCCCGGCGTTCGCGGCCCGCGGAGTTTCGGCGGAGGGCTCGGCGTTCGCCGGGACCTGGTGGGGGAACGCCTGGGTGGAGGCGCTGGAGCGGGGTGCGCTGGACGTCAAGAGGCTGGTCCGGGGCCGGGGTTACGCGGACGCGGGCAACGTGGACGCGATCACGGTGACCCCGGGCTCGGTGCTGGCGTACGTGCGCGGGAGCCGCCCGCGGCCGTACCGGGTGCAGGTGCGCCTGCGGACCCTGGACGACGGCGACTGGGAGCGGTTCCTGGACACGGCCGCGGACCGGCCGGGCCACATCGCGGCGCTGCTCGACAAGGAGCTGCCCGAGTCGCTCGCCGACTGCGGTGTGCCCCTGCTGCCCGGCCCCGGCGATCTCGCCCCGCGCTGCAGCTGCCCCGACTCCGGCCACCCGTGCAAGCACGCGGCCGCCCTCTGCTACCAGACGGCACGCCTGCTCGACGCCGACCCCTTCGTGCTGCTCCTGCTGCGCGGCCGAGGCGAACGCGAGCTGCTGGACGCGCTGTCCCGCCGCAGCGCCGCCCGGGCGGCCCGCGCCGCTCAGGAGGGGGCGCCGCGGTCCCTGCCCGGCGTCCGCGCGACCGAGGCCCTCGCCCCGCGCCGGCTGCCCGCGCCGCCCCGCCCGCTGCCCGTGCCGCCGCACCCCGAGCAGCCGCCGGTGTACCCGGCCGCGCCCGGCGGCCCGGACCCCCTCGCGCTGGACCAGCTCGCCACCGACGCCGCCGCCCGCGCGCACGCGCTGCTCACCACCGGACGCGACCCGGTCGCCGAACTCACGCTCTGGCAGGACGCCGTACGGCTCGCCGCGGCCCGGCCGGGCTCCGGCCTGACCGCCGCCACCCGCGCCCTGTACGCCACGCTGGCCGCGGCCGTCGGCCGCACCCCGGCCGACCTGGCCCGCGCGGTCGCCGCCTGGCGGCAGGGCGGCGAGGAGGGGCTGGCCGTCCTGGAGGGCCCCTGGGACCCGCCGGCCGGCCGCTTCGACCGGGCCCGCCCGCTGCTGCTCGCCGCCGACCTCCCGGCGTTCCGGCCCTGGCGCAACCACCTCACCCACCCGCGCGGCCACGTCCAGCTCCGGCTGGGCCGCGACGGCCTGTGGTACGCCTACGAGTCGGAGCCGGGCCAGGACGACTGGTGGCCCCGCGGCACTCCCGACCCGGACCCGGTGGGAGCCCTGACCGGCCTGGGCGCCCCGGACGACCTGTAGGCCGCGCCCCCCGGTGTCCGGGGCACGGCTCACAGGGTGGGGAAGGCCGCGATCAGGCCGTCGTGCACGGCCACCCCACACGCGACGGGGGGGGGGCGCCGATGCGCACCGCCGCCCCGTGCGACAGGTCCAGCCGCTGCTGCGCGCGCGGGTCGGCGGCGGCGAGACCGTCGCCGGACAGCGCCACCCGCGTCCCCTACGCGTCCTCGCGTGCCGACTCCGCCGCGGGCAGCAGCCGTACGAGGAAGCACGCCCCGGTGTCTCCGGTGAGCGACGCCACCTGCGCGTCGACGTCCAGCCGGCCGCCGCCGGGGCGGCGCAGCGTCACCCGGGCGCAGGCGTCCCGGCCGGCGGCGGCACCGGCCAAGCGGTCCCGCACCGCGGGATCCGTCACGAGCGAGGGCAGGTCGAGCCCGCTCGGGGCCGTGTCCGCCCCGCCCAGCAGCTCCAGTGCCCGCGGTGTGCACGCCTTTACCGTGCCGGCGCCGTCCAGCACCAGCTCCCAGATGGTCCCGCCGGCCGGTCACTTCTTCGGATCGTGGCCCCAGTTCATGAGCGAGTAGCGCCATCTGGTGTCGGTGACGTCGCCGTCGGGGCGCTGCTCGACGTGGCGCCTGACGTAGCCGACCACCTTGCGCATGTGGGCGATGTCGTCCTCGCCGAGATCCGCCTTCTTGGTGCGCAGCAGGGTGACGATGCGCCGCCCGGACTCGTGTCCGACGCTCTCGCCGCCGTCACTCTGCCCCACGCTCTTCGACTCGTCGGTCTCCAGCCACTTTTCGAGTTCGCCTGCCGTCATGTTGACGGCGTCGCCGAACGCGTGCCGGACGTCGTCGTCCTCGCTGCCGCTCTTCTGTGCGGACATCAACGATGGTCACCCCTCACGTCACCCGGTTGTCTCACTCGCCCAGGTTCGTCCAGATCACCGGTGCGCGCATCCTCAGACCCCGGCGCCCTCCACCCCGCCGGCCTCGCGCGCGCCGGGCACGGGCGCGACGCCGTCGGGCGGCAGGACACTGGGCCACCAGGCCCGCGGGCCGATGTCGAGCACCAGGGCCGGGACCAGCAGCGAGCGGACCACCAGGGTGTCCAGCAGCACGCCGAAGGCCACGATGAAGGCGATCTGCACCAGGAAGGCCAGCGGGATCACCGTCAGCGCGGCGAACGTCGCGGCCAGCACCATGCCGGCCGAGGTGATCACCCCTCCGGTCGTGGTCAGACCGCGCAGCACACCCTGCCGGTTGCCGTGCACGAGCGCCTCCTCCCGCACCCGGGACATCAGGAAGATGTTGTAGTCGACGCCCAGCGCCACCAGGAAGACGAACCCGTACAGCGGCACCGACGCGTCCGCCCCGCCGAACCCGAACACGTGCTTGAACACGAGGGAGGAAACGCCGAGCGTGGCCAGGAAGTTGAGCGCCACCGTCGCCACCAGCAGCACCGGCACGAGCAGGGAGCGCAGCAGCAGCACGAGGATCAGCAGGATGATCCCGAGGACGACCGGCACGATGACGGTGCGGTCCCGGGCGGAGGTCTGCTGGGTGTCGTACTGCTGGGCCGTGTAGCCGCCCACCAGCGCGTCGGCCCCGGGCACCGCGTGCACCCGCGTGCGCAGCCGCTCGATCGTCCGCTTGGCGGCGTCGCTGTCCGCCGCGGCCTCCAGGGTGGCGTCGATGCGGACCCGCCCATCCACGACCTTCGGCGCTCCGCCGCCGGGCCGCCCGGACGCCGAGACGGCGGCGGCCGACGCCACGCCCTCGGTGCCCTTCGCCGCGGCGGTCACCTGAGCGGCCCGGCCGGCGTCGGCGATGATGACGGCCGGGTTGCCGGAGCCGCCGGGGAAGTGCTCGCCGAGGGTCTTCTGGGCGGCGACCGAGGGGGCGTCGTTCACGAAGATCTCGTCGAGCGGCACACCCTTCGCGGACAGCGAGGGGGCGAAGGCCGCGAGCGCGGCCAGACCGATCGCCGTCACCGCCCAGACCGCGCGCGGACGGGCGCCCACCTTGCCGGCGACACGGTGCCACACGCCGTGCCCCTCCATGGAGGCGTCCGACTCCCGCGGCCGGGACGGCCAGTAGGCGGTGCGCCCCAGCAGCGCCAGCACGGCCGGCAGGAAGGTGAGCGCGGAGAGCACGGCGCAGACGATGCCGATGGCGCCGACCGGCCCGAGCGCGCGGTTGTTGGTGAGGTCGCTGGCCAGCAGCGCCAGCAGCGCGAGGGCCACGGTGGCGGCGCTTGCGGTGATCGCGCCGAACGACCTGCGCACCGCCGCCAGCGCGGCCGCGGCACGGTCCTGGCCCGTCGCCAGTTCCTCGCGGAACCGCGCGGCCAGCAGCAGCGCGTAGTCGGTGGCGGCGCCGATCACGAGGATGGACAGGATGCCCTGCACCTGACCGTCCACCCGGACCACGTCGTGGTCGGCCAGCACGTAGACGACCGCGCAGGCCAGGCCGAGGGCGAACACCGCCCCGAGGATGATCACGAAGGGCAACAGGACGCTCCGGTAGACCAGGAGCAGGATCACCAGCACGGCGCCCAGCGCCACGCCCAGCAGCAGCCCGTCGATGCCGGCGAACGCGTCCCCCAGGTCGGCCTGGCTCGCCGCCGGGCCCGCGATCTCCGCGGTCGTGCCCGGCACGCTCCTCGCGGCCTCGCGCACGGTGTCCAGCACGTCGGGCAGCCGGTCGCCGAGGTCCGGCCGCAGCTGGACGACGGCCTGCAGCGCCTTGCCGTCCTCGGACGGCAGCGCGGGCGAGGGCGCGCCGACGATCCCGGTCCGCCCGGCGAGTGCGCCGACGGCCCGGGTGGCGGTGGCGCGCCGGTCATCCGCGATGGGCTTGCCGTCCGCCGTCCAGACGACGATCGCGGGCAGGGTCTCCGCCTCGTCGAACGCCTCGCGGGCCTTGAGCACCTTGGTCGACTCCGCGCTCTGCGGGAGAAAGGCGGACTGGTCGTTGGTCGCGACCTCGCCCAGCTTCCCGGCGTAGGGCCCGAGCGTTCCGCCCACGCCGAGCCAGACGAACAGCAGCACGAGCGGCACGAGCCAACGGGTCCGGCCGGGTGTCGCTCTCATGCGTCTCCTCGAATTTCTGTGCGACCGAATAACTCAGTCGTGAAGTATCTCAATGATTGAGTAACCATATACTGGGGCGATGCACGGGACCGAACACGCCTCGCCGTCTCTTCCGGCGGACGACCCCACGGGGTTGCAGTACTTCGCGGTCCTTCTACGACGGCTCAACGGCGAGTTCAACCGCATCGCCCACGAGTTCGCCCAGACGCAGGGCCTCCACCTCACCGACGTCCAGGCACTCGTCGCGATCCTGGACGCCGATCCGGAGGAGGGGCCCATGACGCCCGGGCGGCTGCGCGGGCTGCTCGATCTGACCTCCGGCGCCATGACCGCCTGTCTGGACCGCCTGGAGCGGGCGGGGCACATCCGGCGCGTCCGCGCGGCCGACGACCGCCGCGTCGTCCACCTGCACTACGCGGAGGCGGCCAGAGGCGTCGCCCGGGACTTCTTCCAGCCCCTGGCCCGCGGCACCGAGGCCGCGCGGCAGCGCTTCAGCGGCGAGGAGCTGGCCGTGGTCTCCCGGTTCCTCGTGGAGATCAACCGGGAACTCGCCCTCCTGCGCAGCGGGCCCGCCCCCCGCGCCTGAGGTTCCGGGAAGTCCGCACCCGGCCGACGGAGCCTCACGAAGTACGGGGCATGCCGGCGCCGGCCGCGGCCGAACTGGAGCTTCGGCCGGACCGTCGGGGGTGTCGTCGAGCGCGGGGTCCAATGGCTGCTCGCGCTGATCTCTCATCCAACGCGGCGACGAGGGCGGGGCGGGTCGGGCGCGCTGCGCGGCGGCGTGAGGCGCGGCGGCGTGGGGCGCGGCGGTGTGGGACGCGTTGGTTGCCACGCGCCGGCGTGGCACGCGGCCCCGTGGCGCCGCCTGCGCCGTGTGGCTCGCCTGCGGCGTATGGGTCCGACCGCGTCGCAGGGTCCGCCTGCGGCGTATGGGTCCGCCCGTGTCGTATGGCGCCGCCGCCCCGGTCCGCCCGTGGAGCCGGGCAGGGGCCGGGCCGCCGGTTGGCCGCCGGGCCCGTGTCCCCTGCCGATCGAGGGAAAGCGCGGCTCAGGCCGCCAGCGCCTGGCGCCACCGCACCGGCGCGCCCACCCGCAGCACCGAGTTGCGGTAGATCCTCCCGGCGAGAAGCATGCAGCAGGCCGTGACCACCAGCAGGACGGCGGCGGAGGCGAGCTGCTCCTGCACGGTCGCCGTGCCCACCGATGCCTTGAGCGGCATGAGCAGGCCGGAGAAGGGCGGTATGTACTGCACGACCGAGACCCAGGGCGCGGAGAGGTGGGCGGCGGCCGCCGTCGCCGCGCCGACCGGCGCCAGGGCGAGCAGCATCACCGGCGTCAGCACGCCCTGCAGGTCCTCGGGCCTGGACACCAGTGACCCGGCCGCCGCGTACAGCGAGGCGAACATGGCGAAGGTCAGGAGGAACCAGAGCACCGTCACCGCCAGGGCCCGCAACCCCGGCATCGCGGTGGTCTCCCCGGACATCACCGACTGCGCCCCGGCCACCGCGCCCAGCATCGTGGCCACCTGCAGCATGCCGGCCGTGACGATCCCGGAGACCTTGCCCACGAGCAGTTCCAGCGGAGTGAGCGTGGCGAGCAGCACCTCCACCACCCGGGTGGACTTCTCCTCGACCACGCCCTGCGCGATCACCGACCCCTGATTGACGATCTGCATGAACAACACGATGATCAGGCTCGCCGCGGCGCCCAGTTGGAGCGAGCCCACGGACTTCCCGACCGTCACGGTGGTGGGCTCGGCGGCCGCGGTGTCCCGTGCCAGCCGCCCCAGGTCCACGTCCTGCCGCAGCAGGGCCTGTTGGCCCGCCCAGGCCCTGGCCAGCGCGTCGGCGCCCGCCCGCGCCTGATCGCTGGAGTCGGCGCGGGTCAGGAGGGACGCGTGGCCTCCGGCGACGACCACCGCCGCGTCCGCGTCCTTGCTCTCGACCAGCCTGCGCGCCCCCGGCATGCCGTCGCACGACGTCACCCGCACTCCGGGCGGCGCGGTGCCGAGCGACGCGGCCGGAGTGCCGCAGACGGTCACGGTGGCGGAGGTGCTGCGCCCCATGAAGTCGAAGCCGATCACCAGACCGAACGTGACCAGGGAGAGCAGGACCAGGCTGACCAGATAGCCCCTGGTGCACATCCGCGCCCGCAGTTCCCGGACGTAGACCAGGCGGACCCGGGTCGGGTTCAACGAGTGCTGCTCGGAGCCGGAGCGCTTCACGCGGACACCTCGTCCAGGTCGGAGGTACGGGTCTTCGCCGGGGTCGGCGCACCGGTGGCCGCGGAGCCCGCGGGCGGCGCGTCCCGGACCGGTTCGACCAGGTCGCGGAAGAGTTCGGCGAGGCCGGGCACATGGCGCCGCATCTGCCTCACGGTGCCGTGCCGCACGGCCTCCACCAGCAGGTCGTTCTCGGTGCGGCCCCCGGCGAGATCGACCAGGACCCCCTGCTGGTGCGCCCGGAAGCCGGCGACCGCGGCGCAGCCCGCGGGCCAGTCCTCGCCGGCGCCCTCGACCTCCACGTACACCTGGCCGCTCGCCTCCGCGGGCCGCAGCTCGTCGAGGGTCCCGCAGGCCACGCGGCGTCCGGCGCGCACGATCGAGACCCGGTCGCAGAGCTGCTCGACCAGGTCCAGCTGGTGGCTGGAGAAGAGCACGGGCACACCCTGTGCCGCCTTCTCGCGGAGGACGTCGCTCATGTCGTCGACGGCGAGCGGATCGAGTCCTGAGAACGGCTCGTCGAGGACGAGTACTTCGGGATCGTGGACCAGGGCGGCGGCCAGCTGGACGCGCTGCTGGTTGCCCAGGCTGAGGGTGTTCACCCGCTTGTCGCGGTGCTCGGTGATCCGCAGCCGCTCCGTCCAGCGGACCATCGCCTCAAGGGCGTCGGCGTGGGACAGCCCGTGGAGCTCGCCGAAGTAGATCAGCTGCCGGGCCACGGTCATCTTGGGGTACAGCCCGCGCTCCTCGGGCATATAGCCGAACCGTGCCGACTCCAGTCTCCCGACCGGCGCCCCGCCCCAGAGCACCTGTCCGCGGTCCGGAGCGAGCACCCCGACGCCGATGCGCATGGCAGTGGTCTTGCCTGCTCCGTTGCCGCCGACGAAGCCGGATATCTCCCCGGGCCGCACGGTCAACGTGAGCGAATCCAGCGCCTGTCGGGTTCCGAAGCGCTTCGACACTTCCTCGAGTAGCAAAGGTTTCACGGGCCTCCCCTTCCGTCTTCCTGTGCTGTGGACGTGTGCGCGGAGTCTACTTTCCTGTCAGGAAACTACCTGCTACTTTCTCGATAGGAAAGTAGAGGTGCTCCTCAGGAGGGTGTGAGGACGGATGACGTCCGACGACAAGCACGACAGGGACCCCTTCGGCCGGCAGGCCGTGACGCCGGCCGACGCGCAGGCCGCGCTCGACGACATCCGCAGACGGCAGGAACAGTCCGGTGCGGCCGAACTGCGGTTCGGCCTGTCACGTTCCTCCGTGCTGACGGCGGCGCTGCTGCTGTTCGTCTCCTTCGCGTCCTTCGACCTGCCCAACCCCTGGGGTGGCGCGGTGCTGCTCCCGGGGCTGCTGCTGGTGGCGCTGATCGTGGTCCGCCACACCCACGGTGCGCCGGTCCGCAACAGGCCGGGCGCCACGGGTGCGCTGGTGGGAGTGGTCTGCGGGATCGCCGGGTTCGGGGTGTTCCTGGGGCTGGCGGCGGCGCTCTCCTCGGGCGGGGTGCCGGCGCCCCACCTCGTCGCCGCCGCGGTGGTGGTCGGGGCGTGCCTGCTGGCGGCGCCCCGTGCCCGCCGGGCCGCCGAGGCACGGCTGCGGCGCCGGGCGGAGCGGCGGTACTGATGGACGCCGACTTCGACGCTTTCCTGCACCCGGCCCCACGGCTGACGATCGTCGCCCTGCTGGCGCCCGCGGGATGGACCGAGTTCGGATTCATCCGGGACGCGATCGGCACCAGTGACTCCGCCCTGTCCAAGCAGTTGTCGGCGCTCGCGGCCGAGGGGTACGTCGAGGTGCGCAAGCAGGTCGGCGTGGGCGCCCGGCGCACGCTCGCACGGCTCACGCCGAAGGGGCGGGAGGCGTTCGTGCGGCATGCCGCGGCGCTGGAGCGGATCGCGGCGACGGCGCGTGCCGCGCGACCGGCCGACTGACCGCTGGGAACGGCGGGTTGCTTCCGGCGGCCGGCGGCGGCTCCGGTCGCCCGGGGATCACCTCGCGGTCTGACGTGGCGCCGGGACGGGCGCGGAGCGACTGAGGGCGACTCCGGCCCCGGCCCCGCCTTTCGGCACCCATGCTCATACACGGAACGTTAGTCATGGGAGACACAGTGTGATGATCGAAGTGCGAGAGCTGACGAAATGTTATGGAAAGACCCGAGCGGTCGATGAACTGAGCTTCCGCGTGGAGCCGGGCCGCGTGACCGGCTTCCTGGGGCCCAACGGCGCCGGAAAGTCCACGACGATCCGCGCGATGATCGGCCTCGACCGTCCCACCTCCGGCGAAGTCCTCATCGGCGGCAGGCGTTACGAGGACCTGCCCCGTCCGCTGACCACCGTCGGCGCGCTGCTCGACGCCCGCGCGGTGCACGGCGGCCGGAGCGTGCGGGGGCACCTGGCGGGTCTGGCCCGGAGCAACCGCCTGCCGCTGCGACGGGTCGACGAACTCCTGGAGACGGTCGGACTCGCGAGTGTCGCGCACAAGCGGGCGAAGGGGCTGTCGCTGGGCATGGCCCAGCGGCTGGGCATCGCCGCCGCGCTCCTCGGCGACCCGCAGGCGCTGCTGCTCGACGAGCCGGTCAACGGCCTGGACCCCGAGGGCGTGAAGTGGATCCGCGACCTGATGAAGCGCATGGCGGACGAGGGCCGTGCGGTCCTGGTCTCCAGCCATCTGATGAGCGAGATGGCGCTGACCGCCGGGCACCTGGTCGTGATCGGACGCGGCCGGCTCCTCGCCGACACCTCCGTGGAGGAGTTCATCGCCGCCAACTCCCGGTCGTACGTCCTCATTCGCACGCCGGAGCCGGAGCGTGTGCGCGACCTCCTGACCGCTCGCGGCGTCCACGTGGACACCGGGCCCGACGGATCGCTGGAGGCGGTGGGCACCGACCCGAGGACGGTGGGCACCCTGGCCGCCGAGAACCGGATCGCCGTCCACGAGGTCAGCCCGAGAACCGCCTCTCTGGAGGAGGCGTTCATGCAGTTCACCGCGGATGCCGTCGAGTACCGCGCGGAGCAGGAGGCAGTGCGATGAGCAACGACCTGGGCGCGGCCGTCGGTTTCGAGTGGTCCAAGGCGCGCACCGTGCGTTCCGTGCCGTGGAGCCTGGCGGTCTGTGTCGGCCTCAGCCTCGCCTTCGCCGTGCTCACCGGAGCCGTCGTGCAGCACCAGTACGCGCACAAGCCGGCCCCGTCGTCCTTCGACCCCGTCTCCGCCGGATTCAGCGGGCTGCGGCTGGGGCTGATCGGGCTCGTGGTCTTCGGGGTGCTGGTCGTCACCAGCGAGTACTCGTCCGGGACCATCCGCAGTTCACTGGCCGCGGTGCCCCGGCGCGGAGTGTTCTACGCCGCCAAGCTGCTCACCGGCGGTCTGACGGCGCTGGCGGTCTCCGCGGTCGCCGCCGTCACCAGTTTCCTCCTCGCCCAGGCGACCATGGGCGACGAGAGCGTGTCCCTCACGGACGACGGCGTGCTGCCCGCCCTGTTCGGGGCAGTGCTCTACGCGACGATGCTCAGCGTGTTCTCCATGGCCGTCGCCGTCCTTCTGCGCTCCTCCGCGATCACCATGGGCATCCTCGTGCCGCTCTTCTTCACGGTCTCGACGATCCTCACCAACATCCCCGGCGTCGGCAAGGCCGCGCAGTTCCTGCCCGACCAGGCCGGCGGGCTGGTGCTCTACCGGCACGCGCCCGACGAGTACGTGCTGAACGCGTGGTCCGGACTCGCCGTCCTCGCGGCCTGGACCGCGGCCGCGGCGATCGCCGGTTACCTGGCCCTGCGGCGCCGCGACGCCTGACGGCACCGGTGCGGTCCGTGCGCCCGGCACATGCGGACCTTATGCGCGGCCGATGCGTGCTCTCCCTCGTCGGCGATGCGGGGGTCGAATGTCCGCCTCCCATGATCGGAGCAGACGCCGAACGACAGTTCGGCGCCCGCATCCACCACACAAGGGAGAACTGCCATGTACCAGGGTGACCTGTCCCTCCTCGAGGAGATCGAAGAGCAGGACTTCGACGGCGTCGCTTACGGAGCGTGCACCACGAACACCTTCTCGCTCTCGGACGCGCTGGGCAACCACGGCGGCTGGTGCACCCTCACCAAGGAATGCCAGGCCAACTGCAACTGACCGTGGTCGGCGACGAGAGAGGCAATTCCATGCAGAACGAGAAGGACATTCTCGGGGCGTACGACGAGGCCGAGCTCATCGAGCTGAGCGAGGCCGATGTCACCGGTGGCACGACGCCGGTCTCCATAGCGGTGACGGTGGCGGCCAGCGTCGCCTTCTGCCCGACCATCAAGTGCACCAGCGCCTGCTGACAACGGATCTCTTCAAGTAACGGGGAAGGAACGATCATGCAGAACGAGAAGGACATTCTCGGGGCGTACGACGAGGCCGAGCTCATCGAGCTGAGCGAGGCCGACGTCACCGGTGGCACGACGCCGGTCTCCATCGCCGTGACGGTGGCGGCCAGCGTCGCCTTCTGCCCGACCACCAAGTGCACCAGCGCCTGCTGAGTGCTCTGTAGGTCGGTGTAAGCGGGTGGGGCGGAATGGATCGAAACCCCCAAGGGTCCATTCCGCCCCGCCTTTTGGGGGTACTTCACATCGCGTGCAGAAGGACGGCAATGAGATCTGCGATCAACCTCTATCCGGAGTTCGACGACACGGAGATCGGTGAGACGATCACCCCGCTCGCGCCGTTCGACGACCACGTTCTCGCCGTGGTCGCCGGCGGGCCGCAGAAGTCCGACGCGGCATCCGCCCGGCCCGGGGTCGTCAAGGACTGGCTGACCCGTCCGGAGGAATACCCGTTCCAGCACGTGATCAGGGCGATCGCGGCGGGCGCCGCGGACGGAGATCCGCTGGCCGCGTTTCCCGCCCTGTTCACCGACTCGGACGACGCGCTGGTCGAACTGCTCGCCAGGGCGGAGATCCGCGTCCGCGAGACGTACACCCGTCCGCTGGTCGCGGCCGTCAACCACGCGCGCGAGCGGGGACTTCTGGAGGGCGACAGCCCGCAGGAGCGCTACCGGTACTTCGTGGACGAGGCGATACGCGGTTCGTTCACCGCCGCCGCAGGTCTCGACTTCCCCGTGCTGCGCGATCTCACGCCGGTGGTGCTGGCCGGCACCGTCGACGCCGTCGTCGAACTCTGCTCCAGGGTGGTCGCCGACCGGGAGGTGCTCCGGGACGCCTTCGGTCTCGCGCCGGACGACCGGCTGGTCTCCTTCGGCACCCCCGAGGGCGACACCCACCACCATGGCCGCGCCGTCTGCATCCTCACCTTCGAGTCCGGCACCCGCCTGGTCTACAAACCGCGCGACGTGTCCTGCGAGGCCGCCTACCTCCGCCTCGCGGGCGAACTCAACAAGGCCTTCGGCACCCGCCTCGTCGCCGCCCGGGCACTCGCCCGCGACGGCTACGGATACGTCGAGTACGTCGAGGCCGAGGACGTCTCCGGCATCTCCGAGCGCTTCATGCGGGACAGCGGCGAACTGGCGGCGGTCCTGTACGTGCTGAACGCGCGTGACATGCACTTCGAGAACATCGTGCCGACCCGCCGCGGTCCGGTCCCGGTGGATCTGGAGACCCTTCTCCACCCGGAGCGGGTCCACGACGGTCCGGTTCCGGAGGCCGAGGGGAACGCGTACGCCACCATCGGGCAGTCGGTCTACGGGGTGGGCATCCTGCCGCTGGTGATGGCGGGCAGGAAGAAGGACCGGGGCGGGCACGTGGACCTCGGATTCCTCGGCGGGCCGGGGCGCGGCACGTCTCCGTTCAAGCAGATGAGTTTCGACGCGCCCTACACGGACCGGATCCGGCTCTCCCTCAAGACGCAGGCGGTGCAGGGCCGCAAGACCGTCGTCGGCCAGCGGACCGAGGAGGAGATCCTCCGCCTCGGCCGGGAGATGGCGGACGGCTTCACGCGCACGTACCGCGCCGTACTCGCGGCGCCCGGCACCTGGACCACGCTGCTGCGCACCTTCGCCGTGGGCCTGCGCATCCGCTACGTGCACAACCCCACCGCGCTCTACTCCCAGACCCTGCGCATGACCACCGGGCCGAGCGCACTCGACGACCCGGCCACCTATCTCGCGCTGCTCAAGCGCATCGCCATCGCCAGCAAGACCTCCGCCCGGCCGCTGATCGTCTCGGAGCTCCGGCAGATGGCCGAGCGGGACGTCCCGTACTTCACCGTCAGCGCCACCGGAACCGGGATCTGCGACGGAGACGGCCGGGAGGTGGGCGCCGCGCTCGGCCACTCCCCGCTGGAACTCGCCCTCGGCAAGGCGGCCCGCCTCGGTGAGACCGATCTCGCACAGCAACTGCGGCTCATCCGGTCGGCGTTCACCGCCCAGTTCCCGGACAACCACCTGTCTCCCGCACGGCACGCGGAAGCCCCCGCGCCGGACGGCGGGGCGGGCTCCGGCGAGCGTCAGGCCCTCGTCACCCTCGCGCGGGAGCTCTGCGACGGCCTGGTCGAGACCTCCCTGCCGGACCGCTTCGCCCACCTGCCCAGGACCTGGATCGGGCCGCTGGCGTCCGCGGAGGCGGACCGCCCCTGGCCGCCCGGCGTGCTCGGCTACGACCTCTACACGGGCCGGACCGGCATCGCCCTCACCCTCTGCGCCGCCGGACGTGTCCTCGACGACGACCGCTACCTGGACGTGTCGCGGCAGATCTTCTCGGCGACCGCCGACATCCTGGCCTCGCACCGCTACGAGTCCCGCAGCCTCCGGCAGGCCGGCTACGGCGGCTACACCGGCATGGCGGGCATCCTGTTCTGCCTCTCGGCGGCAGGCGGCCTGGCCGGCGAGGACGACTGGGTGCGCGCCGCCCGGGGAGCGGTACCCCTGGTGCTCGAGCAGATCCGCGCCGAGCCCGCCGACGAGCTGCCGCTGGACGTCATCAGCGGCCTCGCGGGCGTGCTGAACTGCATAACGGCCATCGCGGGCCCCGACGCTCCCGAGGCCGTCACCGAGGTGACGCACCTCCTCGTCCGGGCGATCCAGTCGGACGGCGTCCACGCCCGGTCGGTCCTGGACCAGTCGGGGTTCGCCCACGGCGTCAGCGGGATCGTCCACGCCCTCGGCCGTGCCCACGCGCTGCTGCCGGCGGAACACCGGCCCCTGGTCGAGACGGTGCTGACCGCACTCGTCAGGCGGCTCGACGTGTTCTTCGACCCGGACGAGCGGAACTGGTCGTCCCGTGCCTCGCAGGACGGAACCTTCTCGACCGGCTGGTGCCACGGCTCGACCAGTGTCGCCCTGGCCCTCGCCGCCTACGGGACCGTGCCCGGCGCCGAGGACGTCACGGCCGCGCGGGACCAGGCGATCGACAACACACTGCGCCTCGGGTTCGGCCGCAACCTGACCTGGTGCCACGGCGACCTGGGGAACCACGCCGCCCTGCGCTTCATCGCCGGCCCGGACGGCGCCCCGCTGCACGCGGACGTACGCGAGCAGGAACGCCGATGGCTCAGACCGGAGGTGTTCCGCCGCAAGACGGCCGACCCCGACAGCCGCTACGCGCACACCAACAGCCTCATGGTCGGCAGCGCCGGCCTGGCACTGCACCTGCTCAACCGGATCGATCCGGACCTGCGCCTGTGCCCGCTCACCCTCACCGTGGGAGGGCGCTGACCATGGCGACACCCCACCGGGAGAAGATCCACACGGCACGCCGCGTACCGACCGTCACCCAGGTCACGCAGACGGAGTGCGGTCTGTGTTCGTGCATCGCGCTGCTGCGGTACTACGGGCGCGCGGAGGAGATCGTCAGCGCCCGCGAGGTCATGGAAGCGGGACGTGACGGCCTGTCGGCCGGCCAGCTGGCGCACTTCCTGGAGTCACGCGGCATGCGGGTCAAGCCGTACCGGGTCAGGAACGTGGCCGCCCTGGAGAACTTCACCTCACCGGTGATCCTCTACTGGGAGAACTACCACTTCGTGGTCCTGGAGAACTTCGACGGCCGGACGGCCGTCGTCATGGACCCCGCGGTCGGACGGCGCCGGATCAGCCGCGAGGAGCTGGAGAAGAGCTTCACCGAGATCGTCCTCGCCGCCGAGCCGGCCGAAGGGTTCGAGCGGAAGCGCGCCAGGCCGTTCGCCGAGTGGCGCAAGTTCCTGCTGCTCACGACGGACGCGAAGAAGCGCATAGGCCTGGTGGCGCTGCTGTCGCTCAGCGGCTACGGGACGGTCCTCGGCATTCCCGTCCTCACCCGGTGGGCCGTCGACCGGTACGCCCACTGGCAGGGGCTCGGCGACTCCGCCGTCCTCCTGGGGGCCGTGCTGGCCGCCGCCCTGTGCTACTACGTGCTGCACCTGACGAGGGTCGTGCTGCTGTCCTCGCTGATCGCCGTGCTCGGCAAGGACCTGATGAGCCAGACGTTCACCAGGCTCCTCAACCTGCCGTTCAAGTTCTTCACCACGCGGCCGCCCGGCGAACTGATCTACCGGCTCAACAGCGTGACGTCGGTACGCGACCTGATCTCGTCCCGGATGGCCCAGGGCGTGCTCGATGTGGGCACACTCGTCTGCGTCACGGTGTACCTGCTGGTCACGGAGTGGCGCCTGGGCCTGGTCGCCGTGGGCCTCTTCCTGCTCAACGCCCTGTACCTGATGAAGACGCGGTACCGGGTCACCGAGGCGGTCGACTCGGAGATCGCCTACCTGTCGAAGAGCCAGGGAACCCAGCTCGACGCCATCGTGTCGATCCCGGCGATCAAGATGGGCGGCTACGCCGAGGAGTTCCTGACCGGCTGGAACGAGACGTACAGCAACTCGCTGAACGCGATGAGGACGCGGATGCGTCTCCAGCAGGGCCGCATAGCCGGACTGTCCACCACGACGCAGATGTTCGGACCGCTGATCCTGCTGCTGTTCAGCCTCTACCTGGTCGGCCACGGCGGCATCTCCCTGGGGGCCGCCGTGTCGGTCCAGGCGATCTCCGCGACCTACTTCTCCCTGGCCAGTTCGGTGTTCCAGACCTACACGTCGTTCAACGAGGTGTCCCGGTACGTGTCCCGGCTGGCGGAGATCTCCGAGGAGGAGCCGGAGGCGCCCGGCGGCGCCAGGACCGAGCTCGCCGCCCCGTCCATCACCCTGAAGGACGTCAGTTTCCGGTTCACCCAGCACAGCGATCTGGTGGTGCGGAACGTCTCGATGACGATCGGCGCGGGAGAACGCGTGGCCCTCGTCGGACCCTCGGGATCCGGCAAGAGCACCCTCGGCCGCATCATCTGCGGGCTCTACGGGGCCACGAGCGGAACGATCGAGTACGGCGGCCACGACCTCGAGGAGTACGACAAGACCGCCCTGCGCCGCACCATCGGCTACATCCCGCAGGAGGTGCACATGCACAACCGCACCATCCTGGAGAACCTGACACTGGGCAAGGACCTGTCCGAGGAGCACGTCCGCGAGTTCTGCGACCGGCTGGGAATCCTCGACTTCGTCAACGAGCTGCCCATGGGGTTCAACACCCTGGTCTCCGACATGGGGGCCAACTTCTCCGGCGGCCAGCGCCAGCGGATCGCCATCGCCCGGGCCCTGCTGGGGAATCCGAAGATCCTGGTCATGGACGAGGCCACGGCGGCGCTCGACAACATCAACGAACGCCGTGTCATGCGGGTCATCTCGGAGATCGGGGCCACTCAGGTCGTGATCGCGCACCGCCTGGCCACCGTCAAGTCGGCCGACCGGATCTACGTCCTCGACAAGGGCTCCATCACGGAAGCCGGCACCCACGAGGACCTCCTCGGCGAGGGCGACCTGTACGCAGACCTGTACGGCGACGACCAGCGGGAGGAAACGCTGGTGGGGGGAGAACGAGCGTGACCGACCCGCAGGTGGCAGTCGTCGACTTCCTGTCGTTCTACACGAACCGCGTACCCCGTCAGGCAGTCGTGGACCGACTGCACGGCCCCCTCTCCCGGGTGTCCACGCCCCAGCACGCGCAGGCCCTGACCGACCAGATCTGGGAGGACCTCGTCACCACCGTGGAGGGACACTCCCTCCGGGTGCTGATAGGGGAGTTCCACGAGTTCCGGGAAGCCCTCGGGCTGCCCATGTCCGCCGACGGCGACGAGGCGCTCCGGAAGTTCCGCCGGCACCTCGAGGACCCGCACAACTGCCAAGATGTCCTGGCCCGTTACGAGGTGCTGCGCCGTCGGCTCACCGTGGTCCTGGACCACTTCCTCGACGCCTACGACGAGATGCTCACCGCCTTCCACGAGGACCGGCCGCGGCTTGCGGCGGGCGGGCTGCTGGCGGACGGGAACGACACGCTGGCCTCCCTCGTCACCACGGGCGGGGACCCCCACAACGACAACCGGCGCGTCGTGGGCCTACGCCTCGCGAGCGGCGGAAAGCTGGTCTTCAAGCCGCGCACGCTGGCGGCCGACGACTTCGTCCGCGACCTGTACGCCGTGGCCGAGCCGTACCTCGCCCACTCCCTCGACGGATGCGTGCCGGCGTCGCTGTCCGTCGGCGGGCACGGATGGCAGCGGTTCGTCACCCCGCGCGCCATGACCGCGCCGGACCAGCCGGCCCGGTACTTCTACCGCTTCGGCGCGCTGTGCGCGCTCTTCGGCGCCATCGGCGCCTCCGACCTCCACGACGAGAACCTGCTCGCCGCGGGGGAGCACCCGTGCGTCATCGACACGGAGATGATGCTGCGGCCGGGCGCCGGCTCAGGGACCGACTCGCTGGAACACCGGCTGATCCACCACGTCGAGGCGTCCGTGGCCTCCACCATGCTGGTCCCGAACGTCCGGCCCGAATCGCCCATCGACGTGATCATGGCGGGCGTCGGCGTCGGCGGCGAGCAGGTGTCCGGCAAACTGAAGAAGACCGTGATCCAGGACGGCGGCACGGACGCCGTCCGGCTGCGCTGGGAACCCGTCGTGTACCGGCACAAGGAGAACGTGCCGCGGCTCGGCGAGGACGGACTGCCGGCCGTGCGGTACTACGGCGACATCCTCGCCGGATACACCGACGCCCTGGGAGCCGTCCGGCAGCGCGAGGCGATCGAGGACGTCGTCGGCCGGTACGCCGACCTGCCCGTACGCTGCCTCATCCGCTCGACGATGGTGTACGGCCGCTTCCTCGACGCGGCGACCCAGCCCAAGTACCTGCGCGACGCCGGTGAGACCGAGCGCCTTCTGGGCCTGCTGAAGGGCTTCCCCCGGCATCTGAGCGACGAGGCACGCGGGTTCGCGGGTGAGGCCGAGCGCAGCGCGCTGGACACCGGGAACGTGCCCTACTTCACGGCGCGGGCCGGTTCCACCGAGCTGGCCACGAACACCTCCCGGCAGGAACGGGCCCACCCGTCGTCACCGGCGGACTTCGCCCGCGCGGGTCTCGCCCTCCACGCCGGGCAGAGCGACGCCTACCACCGGTTCGTGCTGGAGGAGTGCTTCGGCGAACTCGGTGAGGCGGCACCGGACGTGATGTCCCGTCACAGCCTCTTCGCCGCAGTCCTGCGCACCACCGCGGACGAGGCGTGGTGGCCGCTGGTGGCCCGCACGCTCCAGGACGTGCGGGTGACGCACCGGGGCGAGCACGGTGCGCAGAGCGGCTGGATCGGCGGGGTGGGGCCCGACCGCGGAGTCCCCACCATCGTGCCGGGGAACTACCTGTCGTTCCACGACAGCGGAGGGATCGTCACCTTCCTCGAGGACGCCGCGCGGCACGACCCGGCACTGGCAGAGCTGCACCTGAGTGCCGACCGCGGCCTGAGCGCGCTTCTCGAGGTGTACGGGGAGGCCCTGCTGAGGGCCCCGGAGAGCGTCTTCACCGGGGCGGCCTCGCTGCTGCTCACCCGGCCCCGCGGGCAGGACCGCGTCTGGGTGTCCCGGCTGCTGGACCGCATCGCGGAGCGCGTCGAGGCCGGCACCCTGGAGAGGGACCTGGCCAATGGTCCCGCCGGCCTGCTCATGGCCGTGCTGGCCCGTCTCGAAGCGGGGCAGGCCCCCCTGATGGACGAGGACCGGCTCATCCGCCTGTGCGACCTGGTGCTCGCACAGGCCGGGACGACGCTGGACCGTGCCTGGTTCGACGTCGCGCACGGCGACATCGGCATGCGGTGGGCCGTGTCCCGGATCGGCCGGTACCTGGGTGACCCGACGCTGACCGACGCGGCCGCGGACTGGCTGACCGAACGCCTGGCCCACGGTGAGCCGCCGCCGGTGCCCGGTTGGTGCAACGGCAGCGCCGGGCTGCTGCTGGTCGCGGCGGAGGTCCTGGCCTCGGCGGGCCGCCCGCGCACCCTCGCCGGCGGTCGCCTCGCCGAACTGGCTGACCGTGCCACGTCGTTGCGGGAGCGGAAGCCGGTGGACCTGTCGGTGTGCCACGGCTCCAGCGGGGTGATCCAGTCGCTGATCGCGGCGAGCGGGCTCTGCGAGGACCCGTCCCTGCTCGATCGGGCGGCCGACTACCGGGCACGCGTGGCGCGGGCGGCTCGTGAGCACGGGTTCCACACCGGGTGTCCGGGGAGGACCTCGCTGCTGGGCTACATGTTCGGCTGGTCGGGTATCGGTCACACCGACCTGATGCTGAACAGGGCGCTGGACGGCCGGCCCCCGGCCTTCGTGCCGGTCGCGTTGACCGGCGCCGGCGTGCCGGAACCGTCCTCCCCGCGGCCGCGCGGCGCGAGCGCCCTGACGGAACTCCCGCGGTGACCACAGACAAGGAAGACCAGTGATGAGCCAGAACAAGCAGAGCCGCATGGCGGCGACGTTCCCCCTGTTCGTCGGGGCCCTCGTCGCGGCCGTGGCCTTCAGCCAGGACAACCGCGGCGGTGCCGTGCTCGGCCTGGTGGCCGGAGCCGTCATCTCCCTGATCGTGTCGGTACGCCGACGGAAGCGGTAGCGCACGATGAAGTACTCGATACTGCTGCCGGTGGTGCCGGCCCGTCCCGAACAGGCGGTGCTGTTCGCGAACCTCGTGCAGTGGACCGCCGCCGAGCGCCTGTGGCAGGGGCAGTCGCTGGTCCTCGACTCCCACCACCTCGCCACCTGGCTCGCCGGGATCGGGGTGCGCGTCCCGATGGGCTTCGGGGTCTCCCTGATGCCGATGCGGTCGCCGTACCAGGCGGCGTTCGAGGCGCGCTCGGTCGCCCTCGCCACCGGGCACCCCGTGGTGGCCGGATTCGGTCCGGGCCCCCTGTCCTTCCAGAGCGCTCTCATGGGACGGCCGTACGCCAGTCAACTGCGGGCCTGCCGGGAGTACGCGACGATCGTGCGCGCCCTGGTGTCGGGTGACGACGCCATGGTCGAGGGCGAGTACTTCTCGGTGGCCGCCCGGCTGCCGAAGCGCCCGGCGCCACGGGTCGAGGTGGGCCTCGGGGTGCTGCGCCCGAGGATGGCGGCCCTCGCGGGCGAGGTGGCCGACCGGGCCGTCACCTGGCTTCTGCCGGCGCGTTACCTGGCCGAGACGCTGGTCCCGGCGATGGCGGGCGCCGACCGCAAGCTCGACGAGCCCGTGCGTACCACGGCCATCGTGCCGCTGGCGGTCGCGCGCGAGGGCCGTGACGTCACCGCCCTGGTCGAAGCGACCTGCGGGAACCATCTGAAGGCGCCGCACTACCAGGACGCGCTCCGGAAGGCCGGGATCGCGGTCTCCGACCAGGGCGACGCGAAGGACGCCGCGCGGGTCGCGGACGCGGGCGCCTTCCTGTACGGCACGGTGCAGCAGATCCGCGACCGGCTCGCCGAGTTCGCCGCCGCGGGGGTGGAAGAGGTCGTCCTCAACACGATCGGTGTCGCGCAGACGCACGGACCGAAAGCGGCCGCCGAGGACCTCCTGCAGGTGCTCGGCAGCGCGTCGGGCGCGTCCGCGGACGACGTCCGGCCGACCTGACGCAGCGGCAGAGCCGGCGGCCCTGCGCGCCCGTCGTGGCCCGCGGGGCGCCGTCCGCCGGGCTCGTGCCGTCGACCGTTCCCACGTCACCTTTCCATGCCTGATCACACGATTGTCCGTCAGCAGAGAGGGCGAAAGCACATGTCCCGCACCGAGAACGTCGATGTCGTCGTCGTGGGAGGGGGCCCGGCCGGATCCACGGTCGGAAGCCTGCTCGCCAAGGCCGGCCACACGGTACTCATCCTGGAACGGGAGACCTTCCCCAGGTACCACATCGGGGAGTCCATGGTGTCCGGCATGGCCCCGCTCATGGAGGAACTCGGCCTCGTGGACGAGCTGGACGCACGCTTCCGGCACAAGAGCGGGATCACCCTGCGGTGGGGCCGGGACCCCGAGCCCTGGCGCAGCGACTTCTCCGCGGCCTTCTCCGCGACCGGCAGCCACTTCACCCACGCCTGGCACGTCACGCGGAGCGAGTTCGACGAGCTGATGCTCGACAACGCCCGGAAGCTCGGCGCCATGGTGCACGAGGCCGCCCAGGTCACGGAGATCCTCCGGGACGGGACCGGCAGGGTGACCGGGGTGGCCTACACACAGGACGGCGAGACCCACCGGGCCACCGCCCGCTTCGTGGTGGACGCCTCCGGCCAGGGCCGCCTGCTGACCCGTCAGCTGACCCGGACCAACTGGCAGGACGACCTGCGCAACGTCGCGGTGTGGACGTACTTCGACTCCTACTCGCCCATCGCGTACCAGGACGACATCCTGGTCGAGGCGATCCAGGGCGGCGGCTGG
Organism: Streptomyces sp. NPDC003720; assembly: GCF_042875075.1. Lineage (NCBI taxonomy): Bacteria > Bacillati > Actinomycetota > Actinomycetes > Kitasatosporales > Streptomycetaceae > Streptomyces > Streptomyces sp. NPDC003720. The sequence continues at coordinate 179,218 of NZ_JBIANZ010000006.1, read as the reverse complement.
GTGTGGGGCATTCCGCTCTCGGACACCAAGCTGAGCATGGGCTACGTGCTGTCCGCCGAGCAGCTCGCCGAGCAGACCCGTGGCGGACGCACCCAGCGGGACGTCTTCCTCGACTGCCTGAGGGACAGCCACGTCGCGAGGACGATGGTCGACGTGGAGACCCTCGGTGAACTGCGCACCACACGCGACTGGTCCCACGTGTGCGACACCTTCCACGGCCCGGGCTGGGCCGCGGTGGGAGACGCCGCCGCGTTCATCGACCCGCTGTTCTCCTCCGGGGTGTGGCTGGGCACGTCCGGGGCCTGGCTGGCCGCCCGGGCCATCGGCGCCGCGCTGGAGGACGAGCGGCAGGAAGCGCGGGCCCTGGAGCGGTTCGACGCCCTCTACCGCCAGTTGTTCAAGGACATCCTGGCCTACGTGCGCTTCTTCATGGACCCGACCCGGCTGCGCGAGGAGTACGAGGAGCGGGCCCGGGAGATCGGGAACATGGTCACGCAGAGTTCGCGCGTCGGGTTCGTCTCGATGATCTCGGGCGTGAACGCCGTGGCGGACGTCGTGGACTTCGACCCGATGAGCGTCGAGGAGGTCGAGGGCGTCATGCAGGAGTGGGACGAGCAGGCCACCGCGAGCCGGGAGGCGACCGCGAGCGGTCCCGCGCGCTGAAGGTGACCGCGTCGTGGCGGGCCGTCGGCCCGGTGCCCTGAGAACCGGGGCGCCGCGCTCCCGGCCCGCGACGCCCCGCTTCCCGTCCGACGGAAGGATGCACAGTGCCCCGACGAGTCCGCCGGCCCGCCACGGCGGCCATCGCCGCGACGGCGGCCGGCTCCCCGGCGGAGGCGGTCGTGTCGGACTTCACCTGGCCGCGTCCGCCGGGTGACCCGATCCGGCCGCGTCCGGCGCGGGGACGGAGGCGGGCACGGACCGGCCGGCCGTGCGGAGCGCACGGCCGGCCGGCGTCAGATCCACTGCCGGCGAGCCGCCTGCACGCCTGCCGCGAAACGGCTGGAGACGCCGAGCCGCTCCATCAGACCCGCCAGCTTCCGGCGCTCCGTGCGCACGCTGATCCCCAGTGAGCGTGCCACCGCGCTGTCGGTGAGACCGTCGGCCAGCAACTCGAGCAGCTTGCGTTCCTGGGGGGTGATCTCGCCGGGGGAGGCCTCGCCGGAAGCCGACCCCGGCGAGAACCAGTTCGCGTGGTCCCAGTACGCCTCGAACAGGGCCCGCATGGCCAGGACCACCGGCCTGCTCCGGAAGAGCAGTGTCGTGCCGGAGACCTGTCCGGGCAGCCCGCTGACCACGGCGGCCGTCGTGTCCACGATCAGCAGGCGCATCGGCAGGGAGGGGGCGGTGCGCACCTCGCAGTCGTGCTCGGCCATCCACTGGGCATGCGACCGGGTCACGCGATCACGCATGATACTGTCGATGTAGATCGAGCGAAAACGTACGCCGCGGGCGATGGCACGCTGGTTGAGAGGCCTGGACGCCTCGACGGACTCCTCGGTCAGTGCCCCCGCGGGATGGAAGGCCAGACTCTCCTGCTGGCAGGACTCCGCCAGGGCCTCTATCCGTGTACGGATGTCGTCGATGCGGTGAAGTCGCTCGATGCCGTCTACCTGGGCCGATCTCACGGCGGCGGCGTATTCCGCGGCTATGGCGTCGAGCATCGTCGTGTTGTGCTTGATGCGGTGTTCCCGCCACGCGAGCTCCTCCTGCTCCCGTTCGAGCAGGACCCTTATCCCGCGCAACGGGTCCACGGCTCTCAGTCCGCCCGGCGAGTCCTTGGAGGGGGCGAGCAGCGACAGGTCGACGAGCCGTGTGATGGCCGCCTTCACGCTGCCGTCGTCGCTGTTCGTCAAACGGGCCAGTTCGTGCGTCTCCTGTTCGCTGTGAAACAGGAAAGCGCGATACACCCGGAGTGTCTCTTGGTCAAGTGCCAGCACATCGGTCAAGTGCTTCCCCCTTTTTGGCGCCCCGTCAACTAAGCCGCGTGAGCCACACGCCCTGAAGCGGGGGCGCCGGCTTGTGTGTTTCTGGTGATGCTCCTGTCAACAGTGTGCATGATCGTCATGGTAGCGACTGATGGCGTCCGGCGCGCCTTCTGGACAGCTCGTCACTTCGGTACCCCCGCGTCCGAAAAGCTCACAGGAGTTGGGCGAAAGAGAGCCCCGCCGCCCGGCATCCGTCGCGAGCGGCGCTGGTTCGTCCCGTCATGTCCTGGCTGCACGTGGCAACAGGCTGCACGGCAATTTCCTGACAGAACTTTGGTGCGGACGGACGGGATACCGGAATGGTTTCCTCTCCTCGGTCGCGGTTGCCGCCGGAGGAAGGCGAAGCGGCCGTGGCAAAGCGGGCACCACGGGCCCAATGGCCTTCAACGGCCTTTGCGGACATCTGAATTGGAGTCAAGTCATGTTCCTGACAGCGGCACCCGCCGCGACCGTCACTCCGGTTGCCGGCGGACACCGTGCCTGCCCACGCCGGTCCGCGCCATGGCCGGCCCGGCCACCGGACTTCACGCAGTTCGGGTCACGGGCAAGCTGAACAGATCGTCACATTGAGCAAGTAATGGGGGACAATTATGACGTCGACCGTGAGTCGCTGCTCCGTTTTAACGGGCTTTCCTCCCGGGAAGAAGGTGTGGTTCACAGCCATGTGCTGTCCGCTCCGATGAAAGGGGCGGGTGGCGCCATGCTGTTCAGAATTCTGGGACACCTGCGATTTCAGGAAGAGGTCGAGGTTCGTTCCCCCATGCGGCGGGCGATTCTCACGGCCCTGCTCCTGCGGTCCGGGCACCCCGTCGGAATGACGGAACTGGCCGAACTGCTGTGGGACGATCCGCCCTCGTCGGCCAGGGCGAACATTCGCAGTCACTTCACCGGACTGCGGCGCGATCTCGACCGGGCCATGCCGGGGCTGAGCGACAGGATCAAGACATGCCGCGGCACACAGAGCGGCTACCGGCTGGAGGTCGGGCCCGACGAGGTCGACCTGCCCGTGTTCCTCCAGGCCTCCCGGCAGGGCCGCGCCCACCTGGCGCGGGGTGAGGCCGACCGGGCCATCGCCGTGCTCGAGGACGCGCTGGCCCTCTGGCGTGGTCCGTTCGGGCAGGATCTGCCGATGACGCGCTGGTTCGACGCGCACGCGACCGGGCTTCGCAACGGGCGCCTCGACACCTACGAGGACCTCTTCACCGCGCTGCTCATCGCGGGCCGGACCGAGATGCTGTCCTACCGCATCGAGACGGTCATCGCGGAAGCGCCGTACCGGCAACGTCTCTGGGAACTCCTGGCAGCCGTGTACTGCGTCCAGGGCGACTCGGCGGGCGCCCTCAGCGTCCTCAAGCGCTGCAGGACGGTCCTCGTCGAGGACCTGGGCCTCGACGTGCCTCCGAGCATCGAGGCGATCAGGGGCGCGGCGCTCACCTGGGACGGCGACGAGGCCCTGCGGCTGGTCGTGCGCGCCGCCTCCTGCCGGGCCCACGCCCCCTGGGGCGACGTGGGCCCGGGACGCGAGCGAGGCCGGGCGCTCCCGGCGGTGGCGGCCCCCCAGCTGCCCTTCCACGAGGCGACCGGGTGAGCCTGCCGGCCGTGAGCGGCCCGCCCGGCACATCGTCCGCCCACTTCCCACCGCGACCGGCCGGTCCCGCGCCGGCGGCGAATCACGGAGGAGCCATGGAACACCCGAGAGACCTCTCGGACTCGATCGACGACTTCGTCTCCACGCTGACCGCCGGCGACTTCCTGTCGCGGGTCTACCACCACGAACACCGCGTGTTCCCCGGCGCCGCGGAGGAGATCAGGGGCGTCTTCGGCTGGGACGACCTGAACGAGATCCTGGAGACGCACCAACTCCGGTCCCCGCAGATGCGGTTGTCGCGGGACGGCAGGCAACTCCCCGAGGCCTCCTATCTGGAGGCGCGCGCCGCCCGGCGCGGGCGCCGGCGGGTCCGTGTCGATCCGGTGAGGCTGCGAGCGGCGCTGGGCGCGGGCCACACCCTCGCGATGCGGTACGTGGACGAGATCCACCCCGGGCTGTCGCGGCTCTCCGAGGCCTTCGAGCGCAGGCTGCTCAGCGACTTCGAGTTCAACCTCTACGCCTCCTGGGCGCCCACCGGCGGCTTCAACGCCCACTGGGACAACCACGACGTGTTCGCCATCCAGCTCCAGGGCAGGAAGCGGTGGCGCATCTTCGGGCGCAACGAGTTCTCCATGCACCCGAGGGACTCGGCGATGGGTACGCCGCCGGCCGAGACCGTCGACGACCTGGTGCTCTCGCCCGGCGACGTGCTCTTCCTGCCACGGGGCTACTGGCATGACCCGGTGACCGAGGAGGGCCCCTCCCTCCACATCACCGGTTCGATCCCCTGCACCACCGGCCTGGACCTCGTCCACTGGCTGGTGGAGGGCCTCCGCGAGGACGAGGCCATGTGCGCCGAACTGCTGCGCTTCGGCGACCCGGAGGGGCCGCGGGAGGCGCTGCGGAAGGTGCGGGAGCGGCTGAACGGGGCGTTCGAGCAGGAGGACCTGCTGAAGTCGTTCTTCGCCGCCCGGGACGGCGCGCAGTTCGGCAGGTTCCGGCTCGGCCTCCCGGACGTCGGACCCGCGCCCGGCGCGTCGGGCGGGCCTCCGGCCGGGACGGGCCGCTCATCCTGAGAACCTGGACGCGGTCGAACCCGACCGCGTCCAGGACCGTGCTGCCGGGGCGCGGTTCAGGCGTCGATGATCACGGGGATGATGAGGGGCTTGCGGCGGTAGGTGCGGAACGCCCAGTTCGCCACGGCGCGGGCGATGAGCTGTTCGAGTTGGCGTGCGTCCCCGACGCCCTCCTCGGCCGCGGTGGCCAAGGTCTTCTCGATGACCGGGACGACCGGCTCGAAGGTGGCGTCGTCGTGGACGAAGCCGCGGGCCAGGAAGTCGGGGGCCTCGGCGAGGGCGCCGGTGTCCGCGTCGACGATCGCCACCACGGTGACCACGCCTTCGGCCGCGAGGGTGAGGCGGTCCTTGAGGGACGCCTCGGTGGCGCCGCCGACTTCCATGCCGTCCACGTAGACGTTGCCGGCGGGAACCTTGCCGGTGATGGACGCGCGCCCGTCGACGAGGTCGACGACGACCCCGTCCTCGGCGATGACGACCCGGTCGGGGTCGACACCGGTACGGATGGCGAGGTCGCCGTTGGCCCGCAGGTGGCGCCACTCGCCGTGCACGGGCATGACGTTGCGGGGCTTGACGATGTTGTAGCAGTAGACCAGTTCGCCGGCGCTGGCGTGCCCGGAGACGTGCACCTTGGCGTTGCCCTTGTGGACCACGTGGGCGCCCCACCGGGTGAGTCCGTTGATCACCCGGTAGATGGCGTTCTCGTTGCCGGGGATGAGGGAGCTGGCGAGCAGGACGGTGTCGCCCTCGCCGATGCGGATCATGTGGTCGCGGTTGGCCATCCGGGACAGCGCGGCCATCGGTTCGCCCTGGGAGCCGGTGCACACCAGCGTGATCCTGTGGTCCGGGAGCTTCTCCAGCTCCTTCGTGCTCACGACCAGACCGGAGGGGACCTTCAGATAGCCCAGGTCCCGGGCGATGCCCATGTTGCGCACCATCGACCGGCCGACGAAGGCGACCTTGCGGCCGTGCTGGTGGGCGGCGTCCAGGACCTGCTGGATGCGGTGCACGTGGCTGGCGAAGCTGGAGACGATGACCCGGCGCGGCGCCGTGCGCATCACCTGCTCGATCGCCGGGTTCAGCTCGCGCTCGGAGGTGGTGAAGCCGGGTACCTCGGCGTTGGTGGAGTCGGTGAGGAACAGGTCCACGCCCTCCTCGCCGAGGCGGGCGAAGGCGCGCAGATCGGTGATGCGCTCGTCGAGCGGGAACTGGTCCATCTTGAAGTCGCCGGTGTGCAGCACCATCCCGGCCCGGGTGCGGATGGCGACCGCGAGGCTGTCGGGGATGGAGTGGTTGACCGCCACGAACTCGCAGTCGAAGGGACCGAAGCCGCGCCGGTCGCCCTCCCGCACCCGCACCGTGCGCGGCCGGATGCCGTGTTCCTTGAGCTTGGCCTCAAGGAAGGCCAGCGTCAGCTTGGAGCCGACGACGGGGATGTCGGGCCGCTCGCGCAGCAGGTACGGCACGCCGCCGATGTGGTCCTCGTGGCCGTGGGTGAGCACCAGGCCCACGATGTCGTCCAGCCGGTCCCGGATCGAGGTGAAGTCCGGCAGGATCACGTCCACGCCGGGCTGGGTCTCCTCGGGGAACAGCACACCGCAGTCGACGACGAGCAGCTTGCCCGCGTGTTCGAAGACGGTCATGTTGCGGCCGATCTCGCCGAGGCCGCCTAGGGCGATGACCCGCAGCCCTCCTTCGGGAAGGGGCGGGGCGGCTTTCAGCTCGGGGTGCGGGTGACTCATACCCTGACGGTACCCGTAGAGCGGCACAGGTTGATCCACGACCCTTGTGATCCGTCCGGTGCCGGCGGGGTACGACGCCCGGCAGGTCTTTCACCTGGTGCGACCCACATCCTCACAGCCCCCGTTATAGGGGCGTCCGCGGAAGATGAGAGGGTCTGACGAGTGAGCGAGACACCACCGAACACCCTGCAGTACCGCTTCGACGGGCCGGACGAGGCTCCCGTCCTGATCCTGGGTCCCTCCCTGGGCACCACATGGCACAGGTTGTAGGGGCCGTCCAGGGGTGTCTACGCCAGTCCAGCGCGGGCATGAAACTCCAGGTCAGAGCATTCTGGTCCGTGATGGGCCGCCCAGTCGGTGATTGTTGCGTGATAGACGAGTGGTACGGCGAGGCCCCGCCAGGGTCCTTCCCGCCGGGACTCTGCTCGGAGCCCTGAGGCGGCGCAGCCGCACCGGATCGCTCCGGTGCGGCTGCGCCGTGAGATCGGCTGCGCTCGCGCGGACGACGCAGTCGGCGCCTCACGCAGTCTGGGTTCCTGCGACGATCTGGGAGTGCCTGATTTGCGATCGCACCCGCCTACTCGTCCGTTACGATTCGTGTGGCACATGGCGCGCCCCGGCCACGCGCGGGTAGGGGTGTGAATGTCGAGGCGGTGGCCGCGCTGTTCCCCCCTTCAACGCAAACGGCAACCGTGAGAAGCCTCTCCCCAGGATCGCACCGTTCAAGCGGGTGCTGGAGGCGCCTATCGACGGCGAGTGGGGTCCTCGCCGGAAGGGGTGTCTACGAGAGCCAGGCGAGCGGTGATGCGTTTGCCGACCGGCTCCCGCGCGACTTCGACGCTCTGGCAGACGGCCGTCACGATCTCCAGGCCGTGCTGCCCGATCCGGCTCGCGTCAGCGGCGCGGGCCACCGGCAGCGCCGGATCGGAGTCCCACACCTGCACCTCCACCAGGCCCCCGGCAATCTGCAGATCCAGCAGTATCGGGCCGGAGGCGTACTTACTGGCGTTGGTGACCAGCTCGCTCACCACCAACTGTGTCAACTCCAGGGACCGCTGGGAGACACGAATGCCGTGCTCGGCGCGCATCTCGGTGAGAAAGCCGGCGACCACGCGGCGGGCCTCGGCTATGCAGGGCCCCTGCCCGTCCAAAGCCACCGCAGCGTGCAGGCGACCGTCGCTGTGGTGCGTCGTGCTGTCATCGCCCGACAAGGTCCGTTCCATCCACTCCGCCTCCGCTACCCACACGTCCACGGGCCGGAACTGCTGACAGTGGCGTCCACCGCCACCGACGGCATCACGGTGGTGACGGTGACCGGCGAGATCGACCACACCACTGCCGCCCCCCTCATCCACGCTCTGGACCTCGGAGATCTCGGCGACCGGCACCGCGTGGTCGTCGACATGCGACACGTCACCTTCATGGACTCCAGCGGCATCAACGTCCTCCTCGTCGCCCACCGCCAGCTCACTCAGGCAGACGGCTGGCTGCGTCTGGCCGGCGTACCGAACTTTGTGCTGCGCACCCTGCAGATCGTCGGGATCGACGCCGTCATCCCCTGCTACACCGGCCTCCACGAAGATCTGGAAGCCTGAGGCAACATGCGTGCCGACCAGTCGGAAACGCCGTAGTACGTCATCAACCGGGCCAGGCTGAGGAGCGGGGCGAGGCGCGCGATCGAGTGGGGCGTTCCAGGCGCGGTCGGGGCAGGACGATGCACGTGAGAAACCTTTCCTCGGGTGGCGGAGAGCAGTTCGTCCACAATGCATTCGGCCTCTTCGCACCCGGCAGGCAGGCCGACGGCTCGGGGCGGTCCGGTGAGGATGCCAGCGCCGCGCTGGGCGCCGTGGACATCGCGCATGAGCCGGCTGGGCCGCACCTCAGCCGGCTGAACCCCTCTGATGGGTCGAGGCCACGTGATAGATGCGGGGTTGTACATCGCTGGCGATGGTGGCCGCCTTGTCCATGTGGACGCGTGCCTCGGGGTTGGCGAGCATGGCGCGGTAGTGCTCCTCGCTCTCCCACTGGGCGTAGTTGATGACGCGTTCGCCGTCCTGGGAGGCGTGGAAGTTGGCGCAGATGAAGCCGGGCTGGTGCTTCATCGTCTCCTCGGTGGCACCGGCCAGCAGGTCGATCAGCTCGGCCTGACGGTCGGGGGAGACGGTGAAGACGTTGATGAGCGTCGCCACAGGGCGAGTGGTGTCGATGTGTGCCGTGACGGTCATGGGGCGGTTCCTCCTCTTGCTCTTGCTTCGAGTGGGGGGTGTGCGGGTCCGCATCCCTGCGGGTGCACGCGGAGATTCGGCTGGTCCAGAGGTGGGGCGGCCAGCGTGCGCGCCGGGTGCCGGGGGCCGAGGAAGACGGCGATGCCGTGGCCTTCCGGGGAGGGGTGGGTGGCCTGGGTCCAGCCCTGGCGGCGGTAGAAGGATGTGGCCCGGCCGGACCTCACCGAGGTGAGCAGCCAGGAGCGGCCCTCGGGGGCGTCGGCGGTGACCGCCTCCAGCAGCACGGCGGCGACGCCGGTGCCGCGGGCTGCGGTGCGGACGGCGAGTTCGTCCACTTCGCGGGCGCCGCACAGCCACTGCGCGGTGCGCTCAGGGCCGAGGGCAGCCGCGGCCTGGGGGTGACAGCGGTCGGTGGGGAAGGGAGCCATGGTGGTCCAGGCGGTAGCGAAACCGGCGACCTCTGCCGCCATGAAGGCGACGGCCGCGGTGAAACCGGGGCGCTTGACGTCGTCCGCCAGCCGACGGAGGAACATGGTGGCCTGCTCCTCGTCCTCGTTCCAGGGCGGCGTCCCGAAGGCGTCGAGGTAGACGGCTCGCAGTCCCTCGGAGTGCGCCAGCACGTCCTCGCCGCGGAAGACGCGGATGTCCGCAGCCATCAGGCGGCCGCTCCCGCCATGGCCCTGGGATGCAGGGCCGCGTACTCCAGGGGTGCCGACGGGTCGATGGACACGTCCAGGGGTGCCGGTGCGGCGCCGGCCCGGACAAGGAGGTCACCGACGGCGGCGATCATCGCACCGTTGTCCGTGCACAGCCGCAGCGGCGGCACGCGCAGGGTCAGGCCGGCGGCCCGGCAACGCTCCTCGGCCAGTGCGCGCACCCGCGAGTTGGCGGCGACTCCGCCGACCACGACCAGCGTGCCCACGCCGCGCTCCACGCAGGCCGCGACCGCCTTGCGGGTCAGTACGTCGGCGATCGCCTCCTGGAGGGATGCCGCCCCGTCGGCGACCGGCAGTCCGGCGCCGGCGTGACTCTCGGCCCAGCGGGCAGCCGCCGTCTTCAACCCTGAGAAGGAGAAGTCGTAGGAGCCGGGAAGCGGGTGGGGGAAGGGGACGGCGTGCGGATCGCCCGTGCGTGCTGCCCGGTCGATGGCCGGCCCGCCGGGATACGGCAGTCCGAAGACCCGGGCGACCTTGTCGAAGCACTCGCCCGCGGCGTCGTCGAGGGTGTCGCCGAGATGGACGATCGGATCGCGGGCGAGGTCCCGGACGAGGAGCAGGGACGTATGCCCTCCGGACACGATCAGCACCATGCAGGGGTTGGGCAGCGGGCCGTGTTCGAGAGTGTCGGCGGCGACGTGGCCGGCGAGGTGGTGGACGCCGTACAGCGGAACGCCCAGCGCGTACGCCAGCCCTTTCGCCCCGGCCAGGCCGACCTGGAGCGCTCCGGACAGGCCCGGACCGGTGGTCACCGCCACCGCCCCGATGTCGGTCAGCCGCAGTCCGGCCTCGTCCAGGGCGCGTTCGACCACCGGGCGGACGGCGTGCACGTGCGCGCGGGCCGCGATCTCCGGCACAACGCCGCCGTAGCGCGCGTGTTCGTCCATGCTCGACGCCACCGCGTGGCCGAGCAGTCGACCCTCCTGGACGATTCCCGCGCCGGTCTCGTCACAGGACGACTCGATGCCCAGCACGACGGGAGAGCCCATGCCCGCCCCTCTCTGCGATGAATAAGTTGTTGCGAGTAGTGTGCAATAAGGCTCCCGGGGTGCGCACCTGGAGGCGGAGACGCTGGTCGATGGCCAGTAGAGTGCGCCACCGGCCCCTTGAACCGAGGTAGCGGAAGTGATCCCCCTGCATCCCGACCAGCCCGATCGCCCCGAACGCGAGAGGGCCGCCGTAGCCGTCGTCGGGATCGGGGCCGACGGGTGGGACGGGCTGCCCGAGGCGTCGCGCGCCGTCCTCCGGGATGCCGAGGTGCTCGTTGGGGGCGCCCGCCACCTCGCGCTGCTGCCCGCCGCCTGCGAGGGTGAGCGCATAGCCTGGCCCTCGCCGCTGCGGCCCGCGGTTCCCGGCCTCTTCGCCGCCCACGCCGGACGTCGTGTCGCCGTCCTGGCCAGCGGCGACCCCATGTTCTATGGCATCGGGCGGACCCTCACCGAGGAGCTGGGGCCCGGTTCGGTGCGCGTCCTGCCGCACCCGTCGTCGGTCTCGTACGCCTGCGCCCGCCTGGGTTGGCCGCTGGAGGACACGGAGGTCGTCACCCTCGTCGGGCGGCCGACCGCCCGCCTGGCCGCAGCGCTCCACCACGGGCGCCGGCTCCTCGTGCTCAGCTCCGACGCCACCACCCCCGGCGAGGTCGCCGCCCTGCTGCGCGGCCGTGGTTTCGGGCCGAGCCGGATGCGGCTGCTGGAACAGCTCGGTGGAGCGAGGGAACGTACGACGGTCGAGGTCACGGCGGACGACTGGCCGCATCCGCCCGGGGAGCCTCTCAACATCGTCGCCGTCGAATGCAGACGAGCACCCGGTGCCTTGCGGCTCGGCGCCGTGCCGGGGCTGCCGGACGAGGCGTACGAACACGACGGGCAGCTCACCAAGCGTCACATCCGCGCCGCCACACTCGGCGTGCTCGCGCCCGCGCCCGGCGAGCTGCTGTGGGACATCGGTGGCGGATCCGGATCGATCGCGATCGAGTGGATGCGCACCCACCCGTCGTGTCGGGCGATCACGGTCGAGCGGGATCCGGTGCGCGCGGAGCGGATCGCGCGGAACGCCGAGCGACTGGGCGTTCCCGGGCTGCACATCGTGACCGGCGCCGCGCCTGCCGCCCTGGCCGAACTCCCTTCGCCGGATGCCGTGTTCATCGGAGGCGGGCTCACCGTGCCCGGTCTGCTCGACGCCTGCTGGGACGCGCTGTCGGCCGGTGGCCGGCTGGTCGCCAACACCGTGACGCTGGAGTCCGAGGCGCTGCTCGCCGACGCCTACCGGCGGCGCGGCGGCGATCTGGTCAAGCTCGCGGTGGCGCACGCCGTGCCCGTGGGCGGGTTCACCGGCTGGCGGCAGGCGATGCCGGTGACCCAGTGGGCCGTACAGAAGACCCTCAACCCCTCGACAGGAGCAGACGGATGACCGTGTACTTCATCGGCGCCGGCCCCGGCGCCGCCGACCTGATCACGGTGCGGGGCGCCCGCACGCTCGCCGCCTGCCAGGTCTGCCTGTACGCGGGCAGCCTGGTCCCGCGCGAGCTGCTCGCCGAATGCCCGCCGGACGCACGCCTGGTGGACACCGCGCAGCTCAACCTCGATCAGATCACCGCCGAGTTGGTCCGCGCCCACGAGGAAGGCCATGACGTCGCCCGGCTGCACTCGGGCGACCCGTCGGTGTTCAGCGCGGTCGCCGAGCAGATGCGGCGGCTCGACGCGGCCGGTGTGCCGTACGAGGTGGTGCCGGGCGTGCCCGCCTTCGCCGCGGCCGCCGCCGCGCTGAAGCGGGAGCTGACCGTGCCGACCGTCGGCCAGACCGTCATCCTCACCCGCGTCGCCAACCGCGCCACCGCCATGCCGGAGGGCGAGGACCTGGCCACCCTCGGCCGCAGCGGTGCGCTGATCGTGCTGCACCTGGCCGCCAAGTACGTGGACCGCGTGGTGGAGGAACTCCTCCCGCACTACGGCGCCGACTGCCCCGCCGCCGTGGTCGCCCTGGCCAGCCGACCCGACGAGCTGATCCTGCGCGGCACTCTCGACGACATCGCCGCCCAGGTGAAGGCCGCCGGTGTGCTGCGCACCGCGGTCATCATGGTGGGCCGCACGCTGGGCGCCGAGCAGTTCCGCGACAGCCACCTGTACTCGCCGGAGCGGGAGCGGCACGCGTGCTGAGTCGGTCCCTGACGGTCACGCGGTGACGGCCGTTCCCGCTCGGCCGTCAGCGGACCGCGCTGCGCCCCACGACCGCCCCCGCCCGGTCGATGCAGATCACGTCGACCGCGACGGGCGCCCCGCGCAGGACGGCCAGGGCCTCGTCGCGGGCGGCCACGGCGACCAGGTCACCGAGCGGTACTCCCGCGGCCCCGCACAACTGGAGCGCGGCCAGGCCGGTGTTGGCGTTCGCGACCTCTGCGGTGAGGGTCTCGTCCGCGCCGCCCCGGCGGGCGAGTTCCGCGAGGAAGCCCTTGTCGACCTGGGAGCGTGCGGAGTGCAGGTCAAGGTGGCCGGCCGCGAGTTTCGACAGTTTGGCGAAGCCGCCGCAGATCGTGAGGCGGTCGACGGGGTGCCGGCGTACGTACTTCAGGACCGCGCCCGCGAAGTCGCCCATGTCGAGCAGCGCGTCCTCGGGGAGGCCGTAGACCGCGGTGACGGTCTTCTCCGAGGTCGAGCCGGTGCAGCCCGCCACGTGTGTGCGTCCGGCCGCCCGGGCCACGTCGACCCCGCGCCGGATGGAGTCGATCCATGCCGAGCACGAGTACGGGACCACGATGCCGGTCGTGCCGAGGATGGACAGCCCGCCGAGGATGCCGAGGCGGGGGTTCCAGGTGGAGCGGGCGATCTCCTCGCCGTGGTCGACGGAGATCGTGATCTCGACGTCGCCTCCGTCGCCGTGGGCCCGGGCGACGGACGCGACGTGGTCGCGCATCATCTGCCGGGGGACGGGATTGACGGCCGGTTCGCCGACCGGGAGGGGCAGCCCTGGGCGGGTGATGGTGCCGACGCCGGGCCCGGCCCTGAAGACGACGCCCGAGCCTGCGGGCAGGCGCCGCACGGTGGCTCGTACCAGCGCGCCGTGGGTGACGTCGGGGTCGTCACCCGCGTCCTTCACTATGCCCGCCATCGCGAAGGAACCGGTCAGCTCCTCGGCGGCGAGTGCGAACGCCGGGGTCTGCCCCTTGGGCAGGGTGATCGTCACCGGATCGGGAAAGTCGCCGGTCAGCAGTGCCGTGTACGCGGCGGTGGCCGCGCCGGTCGCGCAGGCGCCGGTGGTCCAGCCGGGGCGCAGGCCGGTGTGCTTCAGTTGGGCGCTGCGGCCGCCCTTCGCCTCGCTGCTGCTCATACCTCACTACTTGGTGGAACTACTCGGTGGAACTACTCGGTGGAACTACTCGATGAACGGGACGGAATCGCCGTGCACGTGCTGATCCTCGGGGGAACGACCGAGGCCCGCCACCTCGCCGAGATCCTTGCCGCCGAAGAGCCGGATGTGAAGGTGACCTCCTCCCTGGCCGGCCGGGTGGCCGCGCCACGGCTGCCACCGGGTGAGGTGCGCATCGGCGGGTTCGGCGGCGCCGACGGGCTCGCACAGTGGCTGGGAGCGCACCACGTGGACGCGCTCATCGACGCCACCCACCCCTTCGCCGGAACGATCAGCTTCAACGCGGCCGCGGCCGCCGCCACCGCCCATGTTCCCCTGCTCGCCCTGCGCCGCCCCGGCTGGGTCCCCGTCGAGGGCGACCGGTGGCATGAGGCCGGCTCGCTGGAGGACGCCGCGCGGCTGCTGCCCGCGCTCGGGCGGCGCGTGTTCCTGACCACCGGACGCATGGGCCTGGCCGCCTTCGCGGACCTGGACGAGCTGTGGTTCCTCGTGCGGTCCGTGGACGCCCCCGAGCCCCCGCACCCGACCCGCATGGAAGCGCTGCTCGACCGCGGCCCCTTCTCCCTCGACGGGGAGCGCGAGCTGTTGCGCCGCCACCACATCGACGTGATCGTGACGAAGGACAGCGGAGGAGCGGCCACCGCGCCGAAGCTGGTGGCTGCCCGGGAGGCGGGGCTGCCGGTGGTCGTGGTGCGTCGGCCGCCTGTCCCGGACGGCGTTCCGGTCGTGCCTGATCCCGGGCAGGCGGTCCGCTGGATGCGGGAGCGCGTTGAGCTGGCGACTTTTCCAGTGAGTGACTGAATCCTGACCCTGGCTTTACTGCGGCCCTCTTGTTGTTGCAACCTATTGGCAGAAACTTGGAAGGCGCGGCTGAAAACAGTCGCTCGCCAAGCAGTAAGGCTCGCGTCTCCATGACCACCGCTCCTGATTCCGCTTCTCCCCGCCCTGCCCCTCCAGGCACCGGCCGCGGCATCTCGTGGCACCGCATCCGCACCTCGATGACCCGCAAGGAATGGGCCAGCGCCGGTGGGATGGCCGCCTTCATCCTGGCTCTGCACGTCATCGGCTGGTTCACGCTCGTGGTGATCGTCGCCCCCGAGCACTACAGCCTGGGCACCAAGACCTTCGGCATAGGCATCGGCATCACCGCCTACACGCTCGGCATGCGGCACGCTTTTGACGCCGACCACATCGCCGCGATCGACAACACCACCCGCAAGTTGATGAACGAGGGGCAGCGCCCACTGTCCGTCGGCTTCTGGTTCTCCCTCGGCCACTCCACCATCGTCTTCGCCCTCGCCTTCCTGCTCTCCCTGGGCGTGAAGGCGCTGGCCGGGCCGGTCGAGAACGACAACTCCTCGCTGCACGACATCACCGGCTGGATCGGTACGACCGTCTCCGGGACGTTCCTCTACGTCATCGCGATCATCAACATCGTGATCATGGCCGGTATCTGGAAGGTCTTCCGGGACATGCGCTCCGGCCACTTCGACGAGGCCGCCCTGGAGGAGCAGCTCAACAACCGCGGCTTCATGAACCGCATCCTGGGCCGCCTGATGAAGTCGATCACCAAGCCGTGGCAGATGTACCCCCTGGGTGTCCTGTTCGGTCTCGGCTTCGACACCGCCACCGAGATCGCCCTCCTCGTCCTCGCCGGTTCGGGCGCCGCCTCCGGCCTGCCCTGGTACGCCATCCTCTGCCTGCCGATCCTGTTCGCGGCCGGCATGTCGCTGCTGGACACCATCGACGGCTCGTTCATGAACTTCGCCTACGGCTGGGCGTTCTCCAAGCCGGTCCGGAAGGTCTACTACAACCTCACCATCACCGGCCTGTCCGTCGCCGTCGCACTGATCATCGGCACCGTCGAGCTGCTGGGTTTGATCGCCGAGAAGGCCGATCTGCACGGCGCCTTCTGGGACTGGGTCTCCGGGCTCGACCTCAACATCATCGGTTACGTCATCGTCGGCCTGTTCTTCGCCACCTGGGCGGTCGCCCTGCTGGTGTGGAAGGTCGGCCGCATCGAGGAGAAGTGGACGGCGGGCCTGGCCCAGCCCGCGGAGCAGGGCGCCGAGTAGTGCCGGATGCGGCGCCTCTGCCACAGAGGCGCCGCACACGCTCACGCCTCCGGATACCGACGCGGCGTCCAGACGATCTGCTCGCCGTCCCCGCGCCGTACGACCTGTGTCTGTGAGGAGCCGACCAGCAGAATGGTGCGCATGTCGACTTCGGCCGGATCCAGGTCGGCCAGCCGGACGATCCGGACCCGCTCGCCGGAGCCGCCGACGTCCCGCGCGACCACGACCGGCGTGTCCGGCGCCCGGTGCTCCAGCAGCAGCTCCCGCGCCTTGCCCACCTGCCAGGTACGGCTGCGCGAGCCCGGGTTGTACAGGGCCAGCACCAGATCCGCCGAGGCCGCCGCGCACAGCCGCTCGGCGATGACGTCCCAGGGCTTGAGGCGGTCGGAGAGGGAGATGGTCGCGTAGTCGTGGCCGAGGGGAGCGCCGGCCCGGGCCGCTGCCGCGTTGGCGGCGGTCACCCCCGGCAGCACCCGCACCGGCACGTTCTTGTACTCCTCCTGCGAGGCGGCTTCCAGCACGGCGGTGGCCATCGCGAAGATCCCGGGGTCACCCCCGGACACCACGGCCACCTTCCGTCCCCGCTGGGCGAGCTGGAGCGCGAACTCGGCGCGCTCGGCCTCGACGCGGTTGTCCGATCCGTGGCGGCGCTGGCCCTGCCGTACGGGGACGCGGTCCAGGTAGGTCGTATAGCCGACCAGGTCGTCGGCGGCGGCCAGCGCGCCACGCGACTCCGGCGTCAGCCACAACGGGCCGGCCGGACCGGTACCGACGACCACGACCTCACCCCGCTCGCGCACGACCGGCCCGGCGTCGACCTGGCTGGGCAGCACGGCGACCGAGAAGTACGGCACCGACTCCGCCTCGACGGCGGCCAGTTCGGCGAGCCGCTCCCCGGACATGGTGGCCCTTTCGACGTAGCGGGCCCGGTCCAGCTTCCCCGCACCGTCCAGTGCCCGCCGCACCTTCGGGAACGTCCGGCCCAGCTTCATGACCACCGCGGCGTCCGTCGCGGCCAGGCGTGCCGTCAGCTCCTCCTCGGGCAGCGTGCCCGGCAGGATCGTCAGCACCTCCTCGCCCTCCGCCAGCGGGGCACCCAGCCTCGCCGCGGCCGCGCTCACGGACGTCACGCCGGGGATCACCTCGGTGTCGTACCGGTCGGCCAGCCGCTTGTGCATGTGCATGTAGGAGCCGTAGAACAGCGGGTCGCCCTCAGCGAGCACCGCGACCGTACGGCCGGCGTCCAGGTGCGCGGCGAGCCGGGCGGATGCTTCGGCGTAGAACTCCTCCATAGCGCCCTTGTAGCCGCCCGGGTGGTCGGTGGTCTCGGTGGTGACCGGATAGACCAGCGGCTCCTCGATGTGGTCGGACCGGATGTGTTTGCCGGCGATCGAGCGCGCGATCGACCGGCCGTGGCGGGCGCTGTGGTACGCGACCACGTCCGCCTCGGCGATGACCTCCACCGCGCGTACGGTCATCAGGGACGGGTCCCCGGGGCCGAGCCCCACCCCGTACAGCTTCCCGCTCACTCTTCCTCGCTCGCGATCGCGTTGAGGGCGGCCGCGGCGATGGCGCTGCCGCCCCGACGGCCACGGACCACCAGGTGCTCAAGTCCGGACGGGTGCTCCGCCAGGGCGTCCTTGGACTCGGCGGCGCCCACGAAGCCCACGGGTACACCGATCACGGCCGCCGGACGGGGCGCACCCTCCTCGACCATCTCCAGGAGCCGGAAGAGGGCGGTGGGTGCGTTGCCGACGGCGACCACCGCACCCTCCAGCCTCTCGCGCCACAGCTCCAGCGCGGCGGCGCTGCGCGTGGTGCCCAGCTCCGCGGCCAGTTCCGGTACGGAAGGGTCGGACAGCGTGCAGATCACGTCGTTGCCGGCCGGAAGCCGCTTGCGGGTCACGCCACTGGCCACCATCTGCACGTCACAGAAGATCGGTGCTCCGGCACGCAGGGCCTCGCGGGCGCGGGCCACCACGGCGGGTGTGTAGGCCAGGTCCCGGACGAGGTCGACCATCCCACAGGCGTGGATCATCCGCACCGCGACCTGGCTGACGTCGGCGGGCAGGCCCGCGAGGTCCGCCTCCGCGCGAATCGTGGCAAAGGACCGGCGGTAGATGGCCGCGCCGTCCTTCTCGTACTCGAACACCGTGCTCCTAGTCATCCGTGTCGTCCGTGCGGGCCGCCGCGAGGGCGGTCGCGAGCTGCGAAGGGTCGTCGATGGTGGTGGCGGGGGCTGGGCGTCCGTCTCGTACGACGGAGATCCGGTACCCGCCGGCCTCGGTGGCGACGACGTCGACGTGGTCGCCGCGCGGCCGGCCGCAGCGCCGCTCACAGCCGGAGAAGTACGCCGGGAGCTCGCCGCCGGGGGCGAGAGCCGCCGCCGCGTCCGTACGGATGTCTGTGCGCGACTTGACGCAGCCGGGCCGTCCGGTGCAGGCGCCGACGCCGAGCCAGGGGGAGGCGGGGTCGGTGATCAGTCCGGCGGTGGTGAGGGCGGCGAGGCGGTCGGCGGTGACGGTGGGAAGGACCACGCCCCGCCAGGGGGTCAGGCGTGCCTCGGAGGATGCGACAGCCGTCAACTGCGTCCACTGGGCGGCGGTGATACGACCCAGCGGGGCAAGGACGGACAGTCCCGTTCCACCGTCGGGGTTCTCGACGACGCCCGGTCGCGGCGGCACTCCGACGGGCCACGAGGGTGCGACCGCGGCTCGCCCCTGTGGAAGGCGCGCCAACACCTCACCCATCAAGTCATCGGCTGCTTCGCCGAGTTCGGCAACCCGCCACGCGCGGCCCCGACTTGACTCCAGGAAGACTTCCGCAGCCAGGACAGCTGCTGCGGGCGCGTCCTCGGCGCTGACGAGGGCGACGCGATCGGACTCTCCGATCCACAGCCACGCATCCCCGTCCGGCGTCGCCCGTACCGTCACGTCGGCTCCCAGACCGGCCACGTCCCCGCGCCCGTCGTCGAGGGCGAAGAGGAACCGCCCGGACAGCCCGGCCGCCGTCTCGCTCGCGCAGATCAGCTCGTCCAGCGCCGGCAGCCACGGCCGTACGTCGGCGAACCCGTGCCCGTCGAGGCCGGACAGTGGCGATGCGACGACGTTACGAATCCGCTCGTGCCGCCACGACGGAAGCAGCCCGGCTGCACTCAGCCGCTCCGCCAACTCGCCACCGTAGTCGGCATGAAGCCCACGCAGCTGCACGTTACCCCGTGAGGTCAGATGCAGCTCCCCGTCGCCCAACTCGCGTGCCGCACGCCCGAGTGCCCTGGCCTGATCGACGCGGAGCACGCCCCCGGGAATCCGTACCCGCGCCAACGCGCCGTCGTCTGCCGGGTGCAGCCGCAACGCGCCCGGACAGGCGTCACCGCGGTCCCGGAAGACCGCTGCGGCCTGGGACGACAGAAGTACGGGAGCCGTGGACATGGCGGCGAGCATACCGACGATCCGACCAAACGTATGCCCCGTACCTCTTCAGTGCCCCTTACTATGCTCCTCGGTGGATCATCCGGTCCGCCTTCGCCGCAGACGGCGACAGGGGAGGAAGCCCGGTGCGACTCCGGCGCGGTCCCGCCACTGTGAGCCTGTCCCTCAAGGGGCCGGGTGAGCCAGGAACTCCCGCCGTCCTGAACCGCCCGGGGCGCGGACCCCGAGGAAGGCCGACCGCGCATGATCCTTCTCCTGTCGACGTCCGACACCGACCTGCTCAGCGCCCGCGCGGCCGACGGCCCGGTCGCCTATCGCTTCGCCAATCCGGCCCGCCTGCACCTCGACGACCTTCCCGCCCTCCTCGACGGCGTGGACCTGATCGTCGTACGCCTCCTCGGCGGCATCCGCGCCTGGCAGGACGGCCTCGACCTGCTGCTGGCCGACGGCCGCCCGGTGATCGTCCTGACTGGCGAACAGGCCCCCGACGCCCAGCTGATGGCCGCCTCCACCGTCCCCGTCGGCATCGCCGCCGAGGCCCACGCCTACCTCGCCCACGGCGGCCCCGCCAACCTGGAGCAGCTCGCCCGCTTCCTCTCCGACACGGTCCTGCTCACCGGCCACGGCTTCGAGGCACCGGCCCCCGCACCCACATGGGGCCCACTGCAACGGTCGGCACCCAGCGGCGAACCGAACTTCCCCACCGTGGCGGTGCTCTACTACCGGGCCCACCACATGAGCGGCAACACCGCCTTCGTGCACACGCTCTGCGACGCCATCGAGGAAGCCGGCGGACGACCGCTCCCGCTGTACGTGGCCTCCCTGCGCGCCCCCGAGTCCGACCTGATCGCCGAACTCCGGGCCGCCGACGCCATCGTCACCACGGTCCTGGCGGCCGGAGGCACCAAGCCGGCCGAGGCATCGGCCGGCGGCGACGACGAGTCCTGGGACGCGGGCGCGCTCACCTCGCTCGACGTCGCCATCCTCCAGGCCCTGTGCCTGACCGGGTCCCGCACCACCTGGGAGGAGAACGACGAGGGCGTCTCCCCGCTGGACGCGGCCAGCCAGATCGCGGTCCCCGAGTTCGACGGCCGCCTGATCACCGTGCCGTTCTCCTTCAAGGAGATCGACGCCGACGGCCTCCCGGCCTACGTCGCCGATCCCGAGCGTGCGGCCCGGGTCGCCGGAATCGCCGTACGCCACGCCCGCCTCCGCCACATCCCGCCGGCCCGGAAGCGCCTGGCCCTCGTCCTGTCGGCGTACCCCACCAAGCACTCCCGGATCGGCAACGCGGTCGGCCTGGACACTCCCGCCAGCGCCGTAGCCCTGCTCAGGCGCCTTCGCGACGAGGGGTACGACTTCGGCTCGGACACGCACATCCCCGGCCTGGCCTCCGGTGACGGTGACGAACTGATCCGCGCGCTCATCGAGGCGGGCGGTCACGACCAGGACTGGCTCACCGAGGAACAGCTGGCCCGCAACCCGGTCCGTATCCCGGCCGCCGACTACCGGCGCTGGTTCGCCACGCTCCCCAAGGAACTGCGGACGGCGGTGGAGGAGCACTGGGGGCCGGCGCCGGGCGAGATGTTCGTCGACCGCAGTCGCAACCGGGAGGGCGACATCGTCCTCGCGGCCCTGCGCTTCGGCAATCTGCTCATTCTGATCCAGCCCCCGCGCGGCTTCGGCGAGAACCCCATCGCCATCTACCACGACCCGGACCTCCCGCCCTCCCACCACTACCTGGCTGCCTACCGCTGGATCGCCGCCCCGCAGACGGAGGGCGGCTTCGGCGCCGACGCGATGATCCACCTCGGCAAGCACGGCAACCTGGAGTGGCTGCCCGGCAAGAACGCCGGCCTGTCCGCCGCCTGTGCCCCGGACGCGGCCCTCGGCGACCTGCCCCTGATCTACCCCTTCCTGGTCAACGACCCCGGCGAGGGCACGCAGGCCAAGCGCCGCGTCCACGCCACCCTCGTCGACCACCTCGTCCCGCCCATGGCCCGCGCCGACTCCTACGGCGACATCGCGCGCCTGGAGCAACTCCTCGACGAGTACGCGCAGATCTCCTCGATGGACCCGGCCAAGCTGCCCGCCATCCGCGCCCAGATCTGGACCCTCATCCAGGCGGCGAAGCTGGACCACGACCTCGGCTTGGACGACCGCCCCGACGACGACGGCTTCGACGACTTCCTCCTCCACGTCGACGGCTGGCTCTGCGAGGTCAAGGACGCCCAGATCCGCGACGGCCTCCACGTCCTCGGTGCCCCGCCCACCGGCGCCGACCGCGTCAACCTCGTCCTCGCCATCCTCCGCGCCCGCCAGATCTGGGGCGGCGCCAAGGTCCTTCCCGGCCTGCGCGAAGCCCTCGGCCTGGACGAGTCCGCCGCGACCCGCACGAGCGCAGACGCCGCCGAAGAGCAGGCCCGCGCCCTGGTCCAGGCAATGGAGGACGCGGACTGGGACCCAGCCGCCGTACCCACCGAGCACGGCGAACAGGTCCGCGCCGTACTGGACTTCGCAGCCCGCGAAGTCGTCCCGCGCCTGGCGGCGACCACCGCCGAACTCGACCACACCGTCCACGCACTGGCCGGAGGCTTCGTCCCGGCGGGTCCTTCCGGCTCCCCGTTGCGCGGCCTGGTCAACGTCCTGCCGACAGGGCGCAACTTCTACTCCGTCGACCCCAAGGCCGTCCCGTCCCGCCTCGCCTGGGAAACCGGTCAGGCCCTCGCCGGCTCACTCCTGGAGCGCTACCGCACCGACAACGGCGACTGGCCCACCTCCGTCGGCCTGTCCCTGTGGGGCACCAGCGCCATGCGCACCGCCGGCGACGACGTGGCCGAAGCCCTCGCCCTGCTCGGCATCCGCCCCGTCTGGGACGACGCCTCGCGCCGTGTGACCGGCCTGGAGCCCATCCCGTACGAGGAGCTGGGCCGGCCCCGTATCGACGTCACCCTGCGCATCTCGGGCTTCTTCCGCGACGCCTTCCCGCACACCATCGGCCTCCTGGACGACGCCGTGCGCCTGGCCGCCTCCCTGGACGAACCGGCCGAGACCAACCACGTCCGCACCCACGTACAGGCCGACCTGGCGGCCCATGGCGACGAACGCCGCGCCACCACCCGCATCTTCGGCTCCCGCCCCGGAACGTACGGCGCCGGCCTGCTCCAGCTCATCGACTCGCGCGACTGGCGCACCGACGCCGACCTCGCCGAGGTCTACACCGTCTGGGGCGGCTACGCCTACGGCCGCGAACTCGACGGCCGCCCGGCCCGCGAGGAGATGGAGACGGCCTACAAGCGGATCGCGGTCGCGGCCAAGAACACCGACACCCGCGAGCACGACATCGCCGACTCCGACGACTACTTCCAGTACCACGGCGGCATGGTGGCCACCGTCCGGGCCCTGCGCGGCACCGCGCCGGAGGCGTACATCGGTGACTCCACCCGCCCCGAGACGGTCCGCACCCGCACCCTGGTGGAGGAGACCTCCCGCGTCTTCCGCGCCCGCGTCGTCAACCCCAAGTGGATCGAGGCCATGCGTCGCCACGGCTACAAGGGCGCCTTCGAACTCGCCGCGACGGTCGACTACTTGTTCGGCTACGACGCCACGACCGGCGTGGTCGCCGACTGGATGTACGACAAGCTCACGGAGACGTACGTCCTGGACCCGGTCAACCGGGAGTTCCTCCAGCAGGCGAATCCCTGGGCCCTGCACGGCATTGCGGAGCGGCTGCTGGAGGCGGAGTCGCGGGGGATGTGGGCGAAGCCCGATCCGGCGGTCCTGGACGAACTGCGGCAGGTGTACCTGGAGACGGAGGGCAACCTGGAGGGCGACGAGTGAGCCCTGACCTTATTGCGAACGACTCGCAATAAGGTCTAGATTCGACGAAGGTCGGCCGGCTGGGGTGCTGAAGCGGTACCCCGCCGTCGGCTGGGTGTGGGGCGTCGTCATGCCTTTGACAGCGTCCGTTCCGACGGCGGCGCCCCGCACCCGTGACGGAGGCTCACTTACTCGCTGCACTGCGCACACCGGCCGTAAAGCAGCAGCGAGCCCGTTGTACCGGCGCGCAGTCCGGTCAGCTCGGTGATCCGCTCCACGGCTTCACTCACGTGGGCGATCGCAACATCCTGGACGCGACCGCACTCCTCGCACACGGCGTGATGGTGGGGTTCGGAACTGACGCCGTAGCGCTTGGGGCCCGGGCCGTGCACGGCGTGCGCCAGACCCGCCTCCGTGAAGGTCTCCAGAGTCCGGTAGACGGTCGCCTGATCGAACGGCAGACCCATCTCCTGGAGTTCAGCACAGACTTCGGCGGTGGACAGATGCTGCCCCGACGCGGACAGCAGCCTCAAAGTGCACAGCCTGCTTGCCGTGCAGCGCAGGTCGTGGCGTCGCAGCAGTACCGAGTGGTCCGGTGCCGCCGCGCCGTGCTGTGCCGACGGCGGGGTCATGGTCACGTGTCTGCCTTCCTTGCCGTCGTCGAGAAGTCCGGATCGCGGACAGCCGTCACTCGGCCGGCGGCGCGACATGGGGGAGGGGAGTCCTAGGTCCAACGCATGATCGCAAGGTACCGTTCTTACTGCTAGCGTGCACCTGCATACGACTCGCAATAACGTCGGAGGACGTTGGACATGGCGCTTTACACGCTCCCGGAACTTCCGTACGACTACTCGGCGCTCGCCCCGGTCATCAGCCCGGAGATCATCGAGCTGCACCACGACAAGCACCACGCGGCGTACGTGAAGGGTGCGAACGACACCCTGGAGCAGCTGGCCGAGGCGCGGGACAAGGAGTCGTGGGGCTCGATCAACGGCCTGGAGAAGAACCTGGCCTTCCACCTCTCCGGCCACATCCTGCACAGCATCTACTGGCAGAACATGACCGGCCCGAAGGACGGCGGCGGCGAGCCGCTCGCCCAGGACGGCGTGGGTGACCTGGCCGACGCGATCACTGAGTCCTTCGGCTCCTTCGGAGGCTTCAAGGCCCAGCTGACCAAGGCCGCCGCCACCACGCAGGGTTCCGGCTGGGGCGTGCTCGCCTACGAGCCGCTGAGCGGCCGCCTCATCGTCGAGCAGGTCTACGACCACCAGGGCAACGTCGGCCAGGGCTCCACCCCGATCCTGGTCTTCGACGCCTGGGAGCACGCCTTCTACCTCCAGTACAAGAACCAGAAGGTGGACTTCATCGAGGCGATGTGGGCCGTCGTCAACTGGCAGGACGTTGCCAAGCGCTACGCCGCCGCCAAGGAGCGCGGCGACAGCCTGCTGCTCAAGCCGTGACGCCGTAGCCACACAGATGTCCTGCTCGTGATCGTCTTCTCACCTTTCACCGGGCAGGCGCACACAGAAGGGCCTCCGCGAGCGCACTGCTTGCGGGGGCCCTTCCGTGCCGTGGCGGGATACCGGCAGGGCTTGGACTGGACGTCCGGGGACAGTGCGGGCCCCCGGCGCGGCGACGCCCGGGGCGTGCACCGTCGCCGCCTGGATGGCCCTGGGCCACGGCCGGGGCGGGCTCGCGCTGGGCTGGGGTCGGTCACGCTGTCCTGGACGGTGGCGATCCTCGGCTTCGTCGGCTACCTGGCCGTCTCCCGAAAGGGCGTCCAGCGACGTCACGCCGTGATACGCGGGTCGCGCCGAGTGAGGCGTGGTCACCTGGCAGGCAGGCTGACCACGAACCGTGCCCCGGGGGTGTGACCGGGGTCGTACGTCACCTCGCCGCCGGCGGAGCGGGCCAGACGTCGCGCCAGCGGCAGGCCCAGGCCCGCTCCGCCGTGTCCGTCGCCGGGATCCGCGCGCCGGCCGGGCTCGAAGAGCTGTCCGGCGAACGGGGGCGGCACGCCGGGCCCGTCGTCGATGACTTCGACGCGCACGCCGTCGGGTGCGCGACGGGCGCGGACGGCGATCTCGGAGCGGGCGTAGCGGCAGGCGTTGGTCAGAAGCGGGCTGACGATGCGTTCCAGGAGGGCGGGTGGGACTCCGGCTTCCAGCGGCGGGCCGTCAACGGCGACCGTCAAGTGACCCGAGGAGTCGAGGACGTCGGTGAGGCGTCGCAGCGTGGGGAGGACCTCGGCGGTGCCGGGAGCGGTGAGTGTGCCGCCGTGGGCGTCGTCGAGGAGGGTGTCGCAGATGGTGCGCATGGACTGGGCGGCTTCCGCGATGACCTTGTGGGCGGCGTGGGTCTGGTCGGCGGTGCGGGGGTGGGTCCGCCACCAGTCGAGTTCGGCGATGATCCGGCTCAGGGGTGTGCGCAGCTCGTGCGACAGTTCCCCGGTGAGTAGCCGCTCGTGGCGCAGGAGGGTGCGGATACGGTCCAGTATGGCGTCCAGCGAGGTGCCGAGGCGCGCTAGTTCGGCCGGGTGCCGCGTATGGCCGAAGCGTTCTGCGGAGGCGACGGCGCTCCACTGGGTGGCCTGGTCGGTCATTCTGCGGACCGGGCGCAGCGCGCGGCCTACCGCCAGCCGGGTCAGGGCGTAGGTGCAGGCGAGCATCATGACGTCCAGCGCGAGCGATCCCAGAAGCAGGGTGGCGGCCGAACTCCGGTAGGGGGAGAGGTCGAGCGCGGTGACCACCAGGGCCCCGCTCTTGACCCCGGACACCGGCTGCGAGCACAGCCGGAGAGGGCCGTCCACGTCGGCGGTGACGCACCGCCGCCCGCCGCGCCCGGCGAGGGCGTCGGCGACACGGGTGAGGCGGCCGGCGTTCGACGGCTCTTCCAGCAGGCGTCCGCCGGCGTAGATCCACACGTTGGTGTCGAGGAGGGCGTCGTCGGAGGTCTCGACGACTCGTACGGTCGTGCCGGCGGTGTCGATGGTCGTCGCGACGGCGGCGGCGCGGGTGCGCAGTTCGGCGTCCGCCTGGTGCTGGAGGCGGTGCTGGGCCACGGCGTTGAAGGCGACGGTGAGGACCAGCATCAGCAGCGCGGCCGTGGTGAGAGCCACGAGGGAGAGCCGGCCGCGCAGCGTGCGGGGCGCCAGACGGTGGAGGAAGACGGTCACGACGGGCCGCAGCCGATGGCGGGTGCCGTTCATGACAGCCGGTGGCCGATCCCGCGTGCCGTGCCGATGGTCCGCTCGCTGCCTGCCGCGCGCAGCTTGCGTCGCAGGCGGCTCAGATACTGGTCGAGGGTGTTGTCGTGGACCTGGGCGCCCTCCGGCCAGGCCGCCCGGACCAGCTCGCGACGGCGCACGATGCCGCCGGAAGCCGCCATGAGCGCCGCCAGGAGACGGAACTCGGTCGGTGTCAGGTCGACTTGGGTACCTCGGACGCTGACCACGTGCCCGACCGCGTCCAGTGCCAGGTCTCCCGCCGTGGCGGCAGGCGGTGATGCGGTCCGTTTGAGGGCTGCCCGCAGGCGGGCCGCGAGTTCGGTGAGGTGGAACGGCTTGGGCAGGTAGTCGTCGCCTCCGGCCGAGAACCCGGACAGCCGGTCGCTCAGCCGGTGGTGGGCGGTCAGGAAGATGACGGGGGAGAGGAAGCCGTTCGCGCGCATGGCCGTGCACACGTCCCGTCCGTCGCGTCCGGCAGCCCGATGTCGAGCACGGCGGCACAGATGTCGGCAGTGGCAAGCCTCAGGGCGGTGGCACCGTCCGTTGCGGGTACGGGGTCGAAGTCCTCGTCGCGCAGTCCGCGCATCAGCACGTCACGCAGGGCGTGATCGTCCTCGACGACCAGGATCGTCCGGCGCATGGCCCTCCCTCTGCTCTCCTGCTACGTCCGTCTGTTCCGGTGCCGTGTGCGTTTCGGTACCTGCTGTGCTGCCCGTCGGTTCTGCCGTCCCGCGTGCCGAGTCCGTGTCCGTCGCGCCGGGGGTCCATCGGTCGGGCAGCCAGCGGGCCACGGCGCTCAGGCACAGGCCGAGCCACCCCAGGGCGAACAGCCAGCCGCCGACGACGTCGGTGAACCAGTGCACTCCGAGGTAGACGCGGGTCAGGCCGACCGAAGCGCTCCAGCCGCCGATGACCAGGGTGAGCGGGGTCGTGCCGCGCGGGCCACGCACGCGGACAGCGATGATCAGCAGCCCCGCGGTGAGGGCCGCCGTGGTGGTGTGACCGGACGGGAACGCCCATCCCGAGGCGTGCGTCGCCCAGTCCGTCAGGGGTGGCCGCGGCCGGGTGACGAGTGCCATCACCGCGTACCGCAGCGCCTGGCCCGCACCGAGGCAGCCCAGGCAGAGCGCGACGGCGAGCGCGCGCTGTCGTGAGGTGCGCCCCGCGACGAGCGCGGCCAGCACCGCCAGCGAGTACGGGATGACACCGGTCCCGGTGTCGGTCAGTCCGCGGGCGAGCGCCGCCGCCACGTCGGGCCGGTGGCCGACGGACCACGAGAGGAGGTCGGCGTCCGCGAACATCGGTGTGCCGTCGTGGCCCACCACGACCATGGTCAGCACGCCGAAGGCCGTCCACGCTCCGAGCCCGCAGCTGCCGGCCAGTTCGGCGGCCTCGCCGCGCTTCACGACACCACCAGCAGTGGACGCAGACGGGTGGCCGCGAGCCGCAGACCTGCGGCCTCCGCACGCCCGCGCAGTGCCGACATGGCGAGCAGGGCGGCCACGGAGCCCACCACGACACCGGCCAGTACGTCGTGGGGGTAGTGGGCGCCCACCCAGACACGCGAGGCGGCCATCGCGCCGGCGGCCACCACGGCGACGGCGCCGAGTCGGCGGGAGACGAACAGCAGGGCGACGGCCGCCGCGGCGGCGATGGCCGCGTGGTTGCTGGGGAAGGACCAGTCGCCGGGCGCCGGACACGCCTCCAGCGTGGTCACCCCCAGGCTCTGGCAGGGCCGGTCCTCGCGCACCAGCAGCTTCAGCACCGCGTCCGCCCCGAAGGCCACGACCACGACGAACGGCACGGCGAGTGCCGTCACGGACGCGGTGGCGCCCACACGCCGGGCGTGCCACCAGCCGACGGCCATGAGCACCGCGAACACGACGAGCCCGTACGTCGACCAGGCCGACACCGTGTC
The DNA here is from genome assembly GCF_042875075.1 of Streptomyces sp. NPDC003720. Taxonomy (NCBI): domain Bacteria; kingdom Bacillati; phylum Actinomycetota; class Actinomycetes; order Kitasatosporales; family Streptomycetaceae; genus Streptomyces; species Streptomyces sp. NPDC003720. Next base: position 151,052 of record NZ_JBIANZ010000006.1, on the reverse strand, counting down.
GTCCAGCCAGACGGGGGAGCGCCGGGCGAGGTTCACCACGTCGGTGTAGGCCGGGCCGTCGACCGGCGAGCCGTCAAGGGCGATGATCATCCGCGTGCCTCCTTCGCCTTCGCGTCCCGGCGCGAGCGGTAGACCTCGGAGGCGACAGGAATCAGCGACAGGCCCACGATCACCGCGACCATCGGCAGCAGATAGCGGTCCACGTTCGGCACGGAGGAACCCAGCGCGTAGCCCGCCAGGGTGAGCCCCAGGCTCCACACCAGACCGCCGGTCACCTGCCAGACGGTGAACGTCCGCACCGGCACCCGCAGGGCGCCCGCCATCGGGTTCAGGACCGTGCGCACCACCGGAACGAAGCGGGCCAGGATGATCGCCTTCGCGTACCCGTAGCGTTCCAGCAGCTCCTCCGCGCGTCTCGCCCCCTCGTGCAGGCGGGCTGAGCGGCTGCGGGCGAGCAGGGTGCCGCCCGCTCGACGGCCCAGGAGGTACCCGCACTGCGAGCCGGCCAGCGCTCCCACCGCCGCGGCGACCAGGAGCGGGGCGAGCGACAGCTTCAGGCCGCTCCCGGCGGTGCCGGTGCACAGCAGACCGGCCGTGAACAGCAGGGAATCGCCAGGCAGGAAGAAGCCGATCAGCAGCCCCGTCTCGGCGAACAGCACCACGCCCACGCCCAGCACACCGAACGCGGACAGCAACGACCGCGCGTCGAGCACATTGACGGCGAGCTGCGACGATAGGTGTACGGCTGTGGTCATCGTCGGAGGCCCCTTCATCGTTCTTCCGGAGTGTCGGATGCGGCGAAACGCTGAAGCGAGGGCATCCGGCGACTGACTACAATCTTGTAGACGGTCTACTGAACTGTAGACGATGGGGGAGGGACGTTCCCATGACCGACGCGAGGGACGAGAGGCGGCCGGCAGGCGAGCTCGAGGCCGCCGTCATGGCCGCGCTGTGGGCCGCCGGGGCCCCGCTCACGCCAGGGCGGGTGCAGATCGAGCTCGGCTCCGGCCTGGCCCGGACGACGGTGGCGACGATACTGACCCGTCTGCACGAGAAGGGCGTCGTCGACCGGGAGCGGCAGGGCCGCGGCTACGCCTATTTCCCCGTGCAGGACGCGCCCGGCCTGACCGCCCGGCGCATGCACTCCGAACTCGACCGTGACACCGACCGGGAGACGGTCCTGGCCCGCTTCGTGGCCCAGCTCAGTCCCGGCGACGAGCAGCACCTGCGCCGGCTCCTGGAGGGTGAGGAGCGATGACCGCTCTGCTGCTCCTCCCGCTGATCCTGCCCTTCCTCGCGCCGACACTGGCCCGCCGAACCCTCGACCGACTGGCTCCCGCCACCGCGCTTTGGGTCCTCACCGCCTCTACCCTGGCGCTGGCGGGAGCCTGCGTCGCCGCTCTCGGCGCCCTCGTCCTGACCGGACTGCTCAAAGTCCCCGCCTTCGCCGTCCTCGGTGAACTCGTCCACCCCCTGCGGACCCCCTCGGACTACGTCGTCCTCCCCGCCGCCATGGCGGCCACGGGGGTGCTCAGCCTCGGCGTCTGGACTCTCGCACGTTCGGTCTTCCGGCAGACCCGCGCCTTCCAGACCGCCCGCAGGCAGGCCGACCGCCGTCCCGCCGCAGGTGATCTGTGCGTGATCGAATCGCCCGATCCGGACGCGTACGCCCTGCCCGGACGGCCCCATCGCATCGTCGTCACCACCGCCATGCTGCGCACTCTGGGACCTGCCGAGCGTGAGGCCCTTTTCGCCCATGAGCGCGCCCACAACCGGGCCGGGCACCACTACTTCCTGGCCGCCGCCGAACTCGCCGCCCACTGCCACCCCGCCCTGCGCGCCACCCGCGCCACCATCCGGTTCGCCGCCGAGCGGGCCGCCGACGAGTCCGCCGCGGAGGTCACCGGGGACCGGCGCCTGATCGCCACGGCCATCGCCCGCGCCGCCCTCGCCGGAAACGTCTTTCCCTCCACCCGACCGGACTTCGCGCCCGCGGCGACGACCGGACCGGTGCCGCAACGCGTCGCGGCGCTCCTCGCGCCCGCCCGGACCCGCCCGCGCACCACCCGCCGTACCGCGTTCCTTCTCGTGGCCTGCACGGTCCTGTCCGTCGCCGCCGGAGCGGCAGGCGTCGTCGACTTCCACCACGAGGTCGAGGTCGCCCAGGGCGAGGAGGCTCCCTGACCGGTTCGGTCCCGGAGGCCCACCGCCGGAGACGGGATCGGCCCGCCGCGTGATCATTCCCGGGCGAGGACCAGCTCCAGCAGCCGGAGCAGGTCGCCGGTCGCGTCGGCGGCGCCCAGTGCAGTGAGGGCGCCAAGCGCCAAAACCGTCCCCGCCCTGCGGCCACAGGTGTGGAGGGGGGCCCTGAGGGCGACTATACGGCGGGAGACCGCGCGGCCGGTGGAGCCGAATCCGTGCGGTGGCGCCGGCGGCCGGCTCGCGAGCGCTGCCCGGGCGAGGGCGCGGGCGGTCGACGCGCGGTCCGTGACCGCCGCTGCTGCCTGGAGTATCTCCTTGCCGGCGGCGCCGCCGTACTGCTTCCCACCCCGAGTGGTCCGGGCTTGCCGGGGTGCCGGCAGCCGCGGCCCTGTCGGCGGTCTTCGGCTACCGGCCGCTGGCGGCCTGGCTGCCATTGTTCCCCGGCCTGCTGGTGCCGGGGCCAGTGATCCGCCGCTCTGTCCTGTGATGCCGGCTGATGCCAACGGAATCCGAGGCTGCACGGCGCCCTGCCGGCCGCCCCCTGCCGTCCTGCGGCGCCTGGCGAGCGGTGCCCCAGCGCGAGTGCGGGCCCTCTGGTCCCGCATCCCCCCGCCGCACGTCATGACGAGCGCCTTCCCCGGGGCCCCTGTGCCACGCGGGTACTGGCCGACGCCGCGTCGGACGGCGAGGCCCCTGGTCGAGAAAGGGCCCGGTGCGCCGCAGGCGCTGGGAGGGCGCCCGCTGTGACGGCTGTGGGGCCGGCGAACACGGAAGCAGCGCAAGCGGCCACGTAGTACCGCGGTACTACGCGCCCGCCGCGGTTCAGCCTCCCGGTACCACCGGATCCGGGTGATTCGGCACCTAGCGTTGCCGGTGAGGCGTCCGAAGTGACGGACGCCGGAGCCCGACAGGGAGAACGCGAATGATCGACGCACGGCGGTTGACCAAGAGGTACGGCGAGAAGACGGCCGTCGACGGGCTGGACTTCGTGGTGAAGCCCGGCACGGTGACCGGCTTCCTGGGGCCCAACGGCGCGGGTAAATCCACGACCATGCGCATGATCGTCGGCCTTGACGCGCCGACCAGCGGTTCCGTCACCGTCAACGGCCACCACTACGCCCGCCACCAGGCTCCGCTGCAGGAGGTCGGCGCCCTCCTGGAGGCCAAGTCGATTCACCCGGGCCGCTCGGCGTACAACCACCTCAAAGCGCTCGCGCTCACCCACGGCATTCCCGGCAGCCGGGTCGACGAGGTCATCGGCCTCGCCGGGCTCGACAGCGTGGCGAAGAAGCGGGCCGGCGCCTTCTCCCTCGGGATGGGCCAGCGGCTGGGTATCGCGGCCGCGCTGCTGGGCGACCCGCAGACGGTGATGCTCGACGAGCCGGTCAACGGGCTGGACCCGGAAGGGGTGCTCTGGATCCGCAACCTCCTGAAACGACTCGCCGACGAGGGTCGGACGGTGTTCGTGTCCTCCCATCTGATGAGCGAGATGGCCCTGGTGGCGGACCACCTGATCATCGTGGGGCGCGGGCGGCTGCTGGCCGACACGACCGTGGCAGACCTGATCCGCCAGGCCGGCGGCGACACGGTGAAGGTCGTCACCCAGGACCCGGCCCGGCTGAGAGACGTACTCGCCGGGCCGGACGTCGACATCACCGGCCGGATCGGCTCCGAGGAGCTCCAGGTGACCGGGCTGACCGCCCGCGAGATCGGGTTTAAGGCCGCCGAGCACGGGATCGCGCTGTTCGAGCTGAGCGCGCGGAGCGTGTCACTGGAGGAGGCGTTCATGGACCTGACCAGGGATGCCGTGGAGTACCACGGCTCCACGACCGGCATCGACACCCTCGGGAGGCCCGCATGAGCACCCTCACCGCGACCGCGGAGGAACCCAGGACCACTCCCGCCCGCCCCGCCTACCGGGTGACCGGACGGCGCGTGCTCGCCTCCGAGTGGGCCAAGCTGTGGTCCCTGCGCTCGACCTGGATCACCCTGGGCCTCGGCCTGCTGTTCCTGGTGGCCTTCGGCCTGATCTCCGCGAGCCGCTACAAGTCGGGGATCGGCTCCGGCCACCTGGACCGGGACTTCGCCGATTCGACGGCCGTCAGCCTGTCCCTCTTCGGCACGAACTTCGCCCAGCTGGCCCTGGGCGTGCTCGGCGTGCTGGTCACGGCGGGGGAGTATTCGACCGGCATGATCCGTTCCACGCTCGCGGCGGTGCCCCGCCGGCTGCCCGTGCTGTGGTCCAAGGCTGCTGTCTTCGGACTGGTCGCACTGGTCGTGGGGACGGTGGGTGGGTTCGTCGCCTTCCTGTTCGGCAGTGGAATCGTCTCGGGCACGCCCGCGGCCATGAGCCTCTCGCACGCCGGTGTCCTGCGGAGTCTGCTGGGCGCCGGGCTCTACCTCGGCCTCGTCGGGGTGACCGGAACCGCGCTGGGCGCGCTGCTGCGGTCGGTGGCCGGGGGGATCTCGGTGCTGGTCGCCGCCCTGATGCTGATCCCGGGGCTGATCTCCCTGCTGCCGAGTTCCTGGCGGGACGACATAAGCCCCTATCTGCCGTCCAACGCGGGTGAGTCGATGTTCGCGCTGACCCACGACTCGACGACCCTGTCGCCGGGCGCCGGGCTGCTGGTCTTCCTGTGCTGGACGGCGCTGGCGCTGGGCGGCGCGGCGTACCGGCTCGCGCGCACCGACGTCTGACGCCCGCACCATGGGCAGGTGACGTCCGTGACCAACGATGACATCAGCGGGATGGGACCGCTGGTCGCCCGGCTGTCCCGGGGCGGCCAGCGGTTGCGGCAGGCCGACCGGACACATCCGTGGGTGCTGGACACCGCGGTCCTGATCGTGGTCTTCCTGATGTTCTGCCTGCCCGACCTGCTGCGCGGCGGTGTGGACGACGGCGACGGACCACGCCGCTTCCGGCTCGCCTTCACCGAGCTGCCCGTCGCGGGAATGCTGGCACTGCAGGCAGGACTGGTACTGCCCCTGCTGTGGCGGCGACGCAGGCCGATGGCGGCCTTCGGCGTCATCGCAGCGGTGTTCGTCCTCCAGTGGTCTCTGGGCGCGGCGCTGCGCGCGGACGTCGCCCTCTTCGTCGCCCTGTACAGCCTGGCCCTGCACGGTCGGCTGCGGCAGCTGCCGTGGGCCGGTGCGGTGATGGCCGGGGCCATGCTGCTGGTCGCGTTCCGCGCGTCCTCGGCCGTGTCCGTCTGGGACGCGCTGTTCTTCCTGCTGAGCACGGCGACCGCGGCCCTCGCGCTCGGCCTCGTGGTACGAATCCGCCGGGCCCAGCTCGCCGGACTGCGGGACCGGGCGACCCGGCTGGAGATCGAGCGCGACCAGCGCAGCAGACTCGCGGCCGCCACCGAACGCACCCGGGTAGCGCGCGAGATGCACGACATCGTCGGCCACAACCTGTCCGTCATCATCACGCTCGCCGACGCCGGCGCCTACGCCACCGACATCGCACCCGAACGGGGCAAGGAGGCCCTGCGGCTCATCGGCGACACCGGCCGGCAGGCCCTCGGCGAGCTGCGGCGCGTGCTCGGCGTACTGCGCGAGACCGGGGACGGCCCGGTCGGCGGGCCCGAGCTCAGCCCGCAGCCCGGCATCGCGGACATCGGCGCGCTGTGCGCCACGGTGCGCGCCGCCGGACTGGAGGTCGTCTACCGGACCTCCGGCGACGTCGAGGCCCTGGACGGCGGGGTCCAGCTGACGGTGTACCGGATCGTCCAGGAGGCCCTCACCAACACTATGAAGCACGCCGCCGACGACGCCCGGGTGCACCTGGCGGTCGTCGTGACGGGCACCCGGCTGAGCATCCGGGTCCAGGACACCGGCCCAGCCACACGGCCGGGCCCGCCGAACGAGGAAGGACACGGCCTGGTGGGCATGCGGGAGAGAGCGGCTCTGTACGGCGGAACCGTCAGTGTGGGACCCACGGACGGCGGAGGGTGGAGCGTCGAAGCCGTCCTCGACCTCACGCCCCGGGGCGGTGACCGGTGACCACCGTCCTCGTCGTGGACGACCAGCCGCTGCAGCGCTACGGCTTTCACCTGCTCCTGGACTCCGTCCCCGAGACCGACGTCGTCGGGGAGGCTGCCCACGGCGCGGAGGCCGTCCGTAAGGCCGCCGAACTGCGCCCGGACGTCGTCCTGATGGACGTCCGCATGCCCGGCATGGACGGCATCGAGGCCACCCGCCGCATCGTCGCCGCCGGCGGCCGCTCACGCGTCCTCGTGCTCACGACATTCGACCTCGACGAGTACGTCCACGCCGCGATCCGGGCCGGGGCCAGCGGCTTCCTCCTCAAGGACGCGCGCCCCGAGGAACTTCTCGCAGGCATCCGCGCCGTCGCCTCCGGTGACGCCGTGATCGCACCCGCCCTCACCCGCCGCCTCCTGGACGAGTTCGCCCAGTACGTCCCCTCCCACCGGGGGGACGCCGCCGAGGACCCGAGGCTCGGATCCCTCACCGACCGCGAACGGGAGATCCTCGTCGCCGTCGGCAAGGGCTGGACCAACGGCGAGATCGCCGCCCGGTTCGTGCTCTCCGAGTCCACCGTCAAGACCCACGTGGGCCGCGTCCTGGCCAAGATCGGAGCCCGCGACCGGATCCAGGCCGTGATCTTCGCCTACGACCACGGCCTCGCCCGGCCCAACGCCGACTGAACCCGATGAGCGGCGGCCGGGAAGACCGGCGGCCTGCTCGCTGCTGTCGCGCGGCGGGGCCCGTCAGAGTTCCAGGCGGTAGCCATGCCCGCGCAAGGTGCTGATGCGGGGCAGGACGGTGGGGCGGACCGAGGCGTCGGCGGCCTGCGCGAGGCGTCGGCGCAGCCCGGCCATGGTGACATCGAGGGTCTTGGTGGAGCCGAACCAGTTCTCGTCCCAGACCTCGGCCATCAGGGTCTCCCGGGAGACGGCCTCCCCTGAGTGCCGGGCCAGGACGGCGAGCAGGTCGAACTCCTTGGGACGCAGGTCGATGTCCACGTCGCGCAGCGTGCAGCGGCGGGCCACGACGTCGAGGACGAGGTCGGCCAGCCGGACGGGTTCCTGCGGCGGCGAGGCGACGACCCGGCGGCGCAGATGGGCGCGGAGCCGGGCGAGCAGCACGGTCAGACTGAAGGGCTTGACGAGGTAGTCGTCCGCCCCCGCGTCCAGCCCGGCGACTACGTCGATGTCGTCCGTGCGGGCTGTCAGGATGACGATCAGCAGGTCAGGGTGCCGGGCGCGCACGGCGCGCGCGACGTCCAGACCGTCCATGTCGGGCAGTCCCAGGTCGAGCAGCAGCACGTCGTACGGGGTCCGCGCGGCCTCGGTCAGCGCCGCGGAGCCCGTCCGGCTCCAGGTCGGTGCGTAGCCGTTGCCGCGCAGGCCGGTCTCCAGGTGGCGGCCGATGGTCTCGTCGTCCTCGACGATGAGGACGCGGTGACGGCTGGGGTCGGCGGTCGCGTGCGTGCGCATGCTGGACAGCGTAGGAGCGGGCGACGCGCGCGGCCCGTCCGCTCCCGTCCGCTCACAGGTCACGCAGCTCCTCGACGGCGGGCCGGCCGGCGCTGCGGATGCCGTTCAGCGCGGCCGCCAGTACGGCGACGACGGCCGCGCCCGCGGTCAGGGCCAGGTAGCCGCCCGGCACCGACAGGCTCGCGGGCGGTGGATCGAAGACGCCCGTCAGGACCTTCACGAGCATCTCGGACAGGGCCCAGCCGATGAGGGCGCCGCCCGCCAGGCCGCCGGCGGCCAGCAGCAGGGCCTCGGTGAGGACCATGCCGCGCAGTTGGCCGCTGCGAGCGCCCAGGACGGTGGCCACGGCGAAGGTACGGCGGCGCTCGGCGAGGCCCAGGGCGAGGACGAGCCCGCCCGCCCCGGCGGCCAGCAGCACCGCGAAGGCCAGCTCGATCCGGGTGAGTCCGGCCAGGTCGACGGAGGTCAGACTGGTGCCGACCGTGCCGCGCGTCTGCGTGAGGTCGGTGACCGCGGCGCCGGTTCCCAGCTGCTTGCGCAGATGTGCGGCGATCTGCTGCTGGTGGCTGCCGCCCGTGTCGAGGAGGAAGGCGCCGACCGCGTCGCTGCCGGTCGCCTTCGCGACGTAGGCGGCGTTGGCGACGAAGAAGCTGTCCTTCGGCGCGGTCGGGAACTCCTTGACGATCCCGGCGTAGTGGAAGGGCACGGTGCGCAGCGTTTTCGTGCGGGCGTCCTGGATCCGGAGGTTGACGGTGTCGCCGGGGGAGAGCTGGAAGTCGTGCACGGTCTCCGCGCTGACCAGCAGGTTGTCGGGGCGCTGGGCGAGCCGGTGCATCAGCTGACCGGCCGTGCCGCCCGAGAAGTAGGCGTCCTGGAGCGAGGTCGCCTTCGCGACGGTGGCGGGCCGGACGCCGTAGAGGTCCTGGAGGTCGGAGCCGACGTAGGCGTAGCGGTGCTGGAGGGGCTCGACGTGCCGGACGCCGGAGACCTTCAGCGTGTCGGCCGCGCTCGCCCGGACCTGTGCGCCGGGCGGTTCGGTGACGGTGACGTCCGCGCCGTTGGTGAGGCGGGCGTCGACCTCGGACTGCTGACGGTAGGTGGAGTTGAAGACGGCCGTGGAGATCGCGAACGACACGGTGAGGGCGAGCAGTACCACGGAGCGGGCCAGCGGCCGCCGGCGGCGGGACAGCACGGCCGCCGTGGTCGTGGCGAGGGTCGCGGTCAGCGGCCGGGCGAGGCGGGCCAGGGCCGGCCGGCCGTGGGCGAGGACCAGCAGGGTCAGCCGCCACAGCAGCAGGGCCGCGCCCAGCCACAGCAGGGCCGGGCCGAGGAACGCCCAGTAGGAGACGGAAACGCTGGGCACGCCCTCCGGGGCGAGGACGAGGGCGTACTGGTTGCCGGAGGAGGCGCGGAAGACCAGCCAGGAGCCGGTCAGCAGCGCGAAGTCCAGGCCGTACCGGAGCCACCAGGGCGAACGCGACCCGCGCGGCTCCCGCCTGGTGTCGGCGACGGTCACCGTGCGCAGATCCCGCAGGGCGGGCACGAGCACGGCGGCGGCGGCCACGGCCACGCCGAGGACGAACGCGACGGCGTACCAGAGGGCCCAGGTGCCCGCGCCCGCGCCGAAGGAGGCGGCGCCGAAGGCGAGGCGGCCGGTCAGCGCGGCGAGCCCGAGACCCGCGAGGCCGCCGACGGCGCCTACCAGTGCGGCCTCCAGGCCGGCGAGCGCGGTGATCTGACGGGGACGCAGCCCGCGCAGCCGCAGCAGGCCCTGTTCCCGGCGGCGCCGTTCGCCGCCGGCCGAGGCGACCGCCACGGTCAGGGCGGCGGCCAGGACGGCGCCGGGGACGCCGAGGAAGAGGAAGAGGATCTGGGCGTAGAGGGCGTCCTGACGGGCGGAGTCGAGGGCCGCGCCGAGGTTGTTGCCGACGAGCGCGGAGCCGGCCGACTTGGCCTCCAGGTGGTGTGCGGCGCCGGTGACCGAGGTGAAGGCGGCGGCCGGGTCGGCCGGCAGTTTCGCGTCGCGGGCCACGTGGATCTGGGTGGTGACGTCGGTGGCTCCCCGGGTGAGGGAGGCGAACCGGGCGGCGGGCAGGAGGACGACGTTGTCCGGGGGAGCGGTCGGCTGGGACTGCGTGGGCGCGCCGACCTTCTGGAACAGCGAGTCGGCCTGGGGCAGGTCGACCACGCCGTCCACCCGCACCTGCCGCAGTCCGGCGCCGGGCAGCCGTACGCCGATGGTGTCGCCGGGGGCGGCGTGCAGGTTGGAGGCGGTCTGCTGGGCGAGCAGGACGCCGGTGCCGGAGCCGGACAGCGTGCGCAGTTCGTCGGGGAACTGGCTGCGGTAGTCGGCCGGCAGGCCGAGCGCGACGCCGGGGCCGGTCGTCTGGGTGCTGCCTCCCACGGTGGCGGTGAAGCCGGTGGTGCGGGCGAAGCCGACGGGCAGTGCGGCCCGGGTGCCGCCGGCGGCCTGCACCAGCGACCGGACTGCGTTCGGGTCGGCGCCCGGCTGTACCTCGACCTGCCAGTCCACGGCGACCGAGCGGACCGCCCGTTGGGTCATGGTCGCCTTGGACGCGGTGAGGAAGGAGCCGAGCGCGGCGACCAGGGCGACGGCGAGGGCGATCCCGGCGACGGCGGCCAGGAGCCGTCCGATGCGGTGGCGGGCCAGGCCGCCCGCCCAGGCGGTGATCATGACAGGCTCCCTCGTGGGTCCGGCGCTTGCGCTGCCTCGGGTGCGAGCAGCCGGCCGTCGCGCATGCCCCGCCGAACGGTGAGCCGGGCGGCGACGGCGGGGTCGTGGGTGGTGACGGCGAGGGCCGCGCCCGTCCGGTCGGCCGCCGCGAGCAGGGCGTCCAGGACGCGGGCGCCGGTGGCGTGGTCGAGGCGGCCGGTGGGCTCGTCCGCGAGGATCAGCCGGGGCGCCTGCGCCAGCACCCGGGCCACGGCCACTCGCTGGGCCTGGCCGCCGGAGATCTCGTCGGGCAGCCGGTCGGCCAGCCCGGCCGCGCCGACCACGTCGAGCGCCTCGGCGACCGGACGGCGGGTCTCCTCCTGCGGATGTCCCGCCAGGAGGAGCGGCAGCGCGGTGTTCTCCGTGACGTCGAGGGCGGGGATGAGGCTGTCGGCCTGGAAGACGAGGCCGATGTCCCGGGGGGCGTGGAGTCCTGGCCGGGTGATCGTGCCGCTGGTGGGGCGTTCGAGCCCGGCCAGCAGATGGAGCAGGGACGACTTCCCCGACCCGGACGGTCCCACGATCGCCAGCCGGTCGCCGGAGCGAACGTCAAGGTCGGCGCCGTGCACAGCCACCACGGCGGTGGGGCCCCGGCCGAAGGTGAGGGCGACGCCCCGGCAGGAGACGAGCAGGTCAGCGCAGGACATGGCTGCTCTCCTTCGCCCGAGCGCTTCCCTCGCGTCCCTCGTGGGCCCGCCCGTCGTCCAGTGTGATCACTCGGTCGGCCCCCCGCACCGCTTCCGCGCTGTGCGTCACGATCAGCACCGCGCAACCGTCCGCCGCCCGGTCCCGGAGCATCCGCAGCACCAACTCCTCCGTCACACCGTCGAGTTCGCCGGTCGGCTCGTCGGCCAGCAGCACGGCGGGGGAGTTGGCCAGTGCGACGGCGAGCCCGGCCCGGGCCAGCTCACCGCCGGACAGCTGCCGCGGCAGCGCGCCCGCCCGCCGCCCGAGCCCCACCTGTTCCAGCAGCGTCCCGGCCCGCACGGCGGGACGGCCGCGCACCGCGTGCTGGGCGAGTCGGATGTTGTCGCGCACGGTCAGATGCGGCAGCAGGTTGCGGGACTGCAGAAGCACTCCCACATGACGCGCGCGCAGCCGAGCGCGTTCGGTCTCGGGCCGATGGCTGATGCGCACGCCCGCCACCCGGACCTCGCCGCCCGACGGCTCGTCGAGCCCGGCCAGGCACGCCAGCAGGGTCGACTTGCCCGCCCCCGACGGGCCGACGACGGCGACCGTCTCCCCCCGCCGCACCCGCAGTGACACTCCGCGCAGCGCGAGCGTCTCCTCCTCGCCGGCCCGGTAGAAGCGGTAGAGCTCCCGGGCGGCCAGCACCACGTCGTCGTCGGACGGTCCGGCGGGCATCGCACTCACCGCCACGCGAACGAGTCGCTGACGATCCGCCACGGGTCGACGTTGTCGGCGTTGACCGGGCCGGACAACGTCAGGTCCACCTCGTGGCCCTGCCGGTAGAAGGCGTACCGCTCGAACGCGTCGCGCACCACCTTGCCGGTGACCGGGTCCTTGGCCGAGTCGCCCTGGTAGGTGAGAAGGACGACGGGGCCCGCTTTACGGGTCACCTGCGACACCTTCGGCGATGCGAACTTCGGCACCGCCCCGCGCAGGTGAGGTACGACCGTGTCCTTGACGGAGGTGACGGTCGGGGCGGTGGAGGCGCCCGCCGTAGCGATGGTGACGCTGTTCAGCTTGTCCGTGAAGACGGTCGTACCGCCCTTGTCGGTGCGGGCCCAGCCCTCCGGTACCTTCACCGTGAACCCGGTGAAGCCGCCCGTGGGACGGTAGGCCACGAACACCTGGTTGTCGGGGATGTCCCCGGGCGGGTTCGACTCGGTGGGGGCCGGGTTCGCCCGCACCGGGGCCGTCGAACCCGGGCCGGAATGCGCCCCGGACGACGATCCGGAACACCCCGCGATCACCGCCGCGACCACCGTCACTGCGACGAGGCCGGCGGAGATACGTTTGTACGACATGCCACTGCCCTCCCGAGCTACTGCCGGGTTCTGCTCTGCTGCCATGTCACCGACGCTAGACAGCCGTCGGTTAACGCCCCGCACGCCGACGGTTAGACGACGGCAAAAGCGCGTGGCGGACCGCCCACGGACCGGTCGGGGGCCCGCAGGATGGGGGCATGAGACAGCGCGTGGTGCGAGTCGCCCTCACCGCCGCCCTGGTCGCCGTCGTCCTCCTCGCCGTCCCGCTGGCCCTGGCGATCAGGTCGTCCCTCTACGCCGACCAGCGCGACACCCTGGAACGGGCGGCCCTGTCCGGGGCGGTACGCGTCAGCCCGGACTACGCGACCGGCGACCCCGTGGAACTGCCCGCGCCACCGCCCGACGGCCGTCTCGGTCTGTACGACCCCTCGCTGCGCCTGCGGGCCGGCACCGGCCCCCATACCGGCGACCCGGCCGTGCGACGGGCGCTGGCCGCGGAGGTGGTGCGCGGTCGGTCGGGCGGCGACCTGGTCGTCGCGGTACCCGTCTCGCACGCCGAGCGGGTGATCGGCGTCGTACGGGCCTCCTCGCCCGCAGCCGCCGTACGCGACCGTGTCCTGATCGCCTGGGCGGTCCTCGCCGGGGTCTGCGCCCTCGCGCTGACCGTGGCCGTCCTCGTCGCCCGCAGGCAGGCGCGGGTGCTGGCGGCGCCGCTGGAGGACCTCTCCCGGCACTGCCGGGCCGTCACCGCCGGCGACCTGAGCGCCCGGGCCGCGTCCAGCAGCGTCGCCGAGATCGACCAGGTCGCGCGGACCCACAACGAGATGCTGCACAGCCTGACCGAACTCCTGCGCCACGAGCGCGACTTCACCGCCAACGCCTCCCACCAGCTACGCACCCCGCTCACCGGGCTGCAGCTCACCCTGGAGGCGGGGCTCGCCCAGGACGACGACGCCCGGCTGCGCCCCGCCCTCGAGGAGGCCCTGACCACCACGCGACGCCTGCACCGCACGGTGGAGGAGGTGCTGCGCCTGTCCCGCTTCCACGGCCTGCCGCGTCGGCCCGCACCGGACACGCCTGTGTCCCAGCTGCTGCGCGAGACCGAGGAGCGCTGGCACGGACTGTTCGCCCGCGACGGCAGACGCCTGGAGGCAGCGGCCCTTGAGACGGGGGACGACGTTCGCGTCCTCGGCGCTCCCGTCACCGAGATCCTCGGCGTCCTGCTGGAGAACGCGCGCGTTCACGGGCGCGGCACCGTGCGCCTCACGGCCCGCGACCTCGGGGAAGCCGTCGCCTTCGATGTGAGCGACGAGGGCGCGGTGGACGGCGAGGCGTCCCGGCTGTTCGACCGCGGCCGCACCGGCGCGGGGGAGGGCTCCGGCATCGGCCTGTCCCTCGCCCGCGACCTGGCCGTGTCACTGGGTGGCAGACTCTCCCTGACCGGCCGCCGTCCAGCCGCCTTCACCCTGCTCGTCCCCGTACGCCGCGAGGAGCCCGGCTCCGAGGGCGACGGCTGAGGAGGGTTCAGGCGCCTGCTGCGGTGGGAGCCGGTCGCAGCCGGGTGACGATCCGGTTCGCGGCAATCTTCTGCAGCAGCCCGTAGGCGAGGACCGGCAGCAGCAGGTGCGGTTTGTCGGGCAGGGACGTGGTGATCAGCACCGCGCTGGCGCTGCTGTTGTTCATGCCGCAGGCGAGCGTCAGCGACGAGGCGGTCCCCGCCTCCAGCCGCAGGAAGTGGGCGGCGACCCGGCCGAGGACGAAGGAGAGCAGGCAGACCAGGGCGGCCACGGCCAGGGCAGCGGCGAGCAGGAGCGGTCGTGGCCGGGTGAGGACGGATCCGAGGGCGCCGCTGGCGTTGACGTAGGTCAGGACCAGCGAACCGGCCACGGCCGACGGCGCCACCGTCGTGACCAGGCGGCCCAGCCATCGCGCGGACAGGACGAGTGCGCCCAGCAGGCCCGCCGCGCAGGGAAGGACCACGGCGGTGAGGGCGGATCCGTTTCCCGCCAGTCGTCCGGTGGTCGCAAGGGTGTGCGCGTAGCCGCCGCTGAGCAGCGGCGACAGCGTCGCCAGCAACACGGGGGTGGTCAGCGGGCTGAGGAGGGTGGAGGCCAGGACGAGGCCCACCATGGTGGGCTGATCGCCGTCACTCTTTTCGGTCCACACGGTCGCCCCGGCGGCGACGGGCATCGCCACGACGAGAATCATCGCGGTGAGCAGTCCGCTGCCGCCGTCGGCGTCCGGGGTGCGCCGCAGGAGCAGGGCGACGAGCGGCACGACCGCCAGGGGGATCGCCAGGTGCAGCACCAAGCCGGCGAACAGGGCCTTCGGATGACGCAGCAGCGCGCCCAGCGCACGGACGGGCACCTGGAGTCCGGCCGAGAACAGCACCAGGGACAACAGGAGCGGTGCGGTGTGCAGGGTCAGGTGCGCCGGAGGCAGGGGATGGGAACGGCGTAGCCACAGGCCGGGTCCGGGCAGGAACAGGGCGCAGGCATAGGACAGGACGACGGCGCGGCCGAGCCGGTGCCGCAGCCAGGACGCGGCGCTGCTGTGCATGGCCCCATCATGATCAGACCGGACGCGGCGGGCCGGGAAAGCCGCGCGGCAGTCAGGATGCGTTCAGGCAACCGCTGGCAGCGTCCTGTCCCATGGCCTACGAACTCTCCGGGACTCCCGAGGTCGAACCGGGCACGAGTGCCTCCGCTCGCCCGTCCCGCCGTCCGCACTGGAACAAGGTCCCCGAGGTCACCGCCTGCTTCTGGATCATCAAGGTGCTCTGCACGACGGTCGGCGAGACCGCTGCCGACCTGCTCGACGAGAAGGCAGGTCTGGGCCTGACCGGCGTGTCCGTGCTCATGAGCGCGCTGCTCGCGGTCGTCCTCGTCGTGCGGTTCCGCACCCAGGCGTACCGCGCGGGCGTGTACTGGCTCGCCGTCGCCCTCAGCAGCGTCGTCGGCACACTGATCAGCGACAACCTCACCGACGACATGGGCGTGCCGCTGGGGACGACCACCGCGGTGTTCGCCGTCCTTCTCGTCGTCGTGTTCGTCGTCTGGTACCGGCGCGAGCGCACCCTTTCCCTCCACAGCATCGACACCCCCAGCCGAGAGGCGTACTACTGGCTGGCCGTACTGTTCGCCTTCGCCCTCGGAACGGCGGGCGGCGATCTGGTCTCCGAGCGCGTGGACCTGGGCTACTGGCTCTCGGCAGTCCAATGCGCACTGGCCATCGCCGCCGTGGCGATCGCGCACTTCGCGCTGGACCTGGACGCGGTGTGGAGCTTTTGGATCGCCTGCATCCTCACCCGCCCGCTCGGAGCCTCGATCGGCGACTACCTGTCCCAGCCGACCGGCGACGGCGGCCTCGGGTTCGGCACCGTCGTCACGAGCGGGGTCTTCCTGGCCGTCATCCTCGGCCTGGTGGTGTACCTGGCGGTGACCCGCAAGGACGTTGCGGACCCCGCGCGCGTCGCCCGGCAGGCGGCCTGAACGGCTGGGAAGGTGTTCAGGAAGCGTTCAGGCGATCACCGACAAGATCGGATAACCACGGTTGGCCTGCGCGGTCGGCCCGTGTGTCGCAGGGCGCCCGTCCCCCTCGCGGAGACGGGCGCCCTTGCACACCCCCCACGAAGCGGAGTGTCCGACATGGAGAATCCCGAAGTCCACACCGACTTGGACGTCGCCGCCCTGCAGCAACGGGCCGCGGCCACGACCAGGTCGGTGATGAAGAAGCTGCCCGAGGTCACCCTCGCCTTCTGGATCATGAAGATCGCGGCGACGACCCTGGGCGAGACGGCCGGCGACCTGTTCGCCCAGACCCTGAAGCTCGGCTACTTCCTCACCACGATCGCCCTGTTCCTGCTCTTCGTGGTGACCCTGGTCGTCCAGCTGCGCTCCCGCCGCTACAACCCGTTCTTCTACTGGACGGTCATCCTGTCGACCAGCATGGCCGGCACCACGATGTCCGACTTCATGAACCGCGACGCCAGCGCCAAGTACCTCTCGAGCGGCGCCGATTCACTGGGCTGGGGACCGCAGGGCCTCGGTCTCGGATATCCGACGGGCGCAGCGATCCTGATCTCGCTCCTCATCGTCATCTTCGCCGTCTGGAAGCTGACCGGGATGACGTTCGTCATCCGTGACATCGTCAGCTTCCGCGGGGAGGCGCTGTTCTGGTCGGCGATCCTGGTCTCCAACACGCTCGGCACCTCGATGGGCGACTTCCTGTCCGACAGCTCGGGCCTCGGATACGCCGGCGGGGCGGCGCTGGTGACCGGCGTCCTGGTGGTGCTGGTGGCCCTGATGCGGGTGCCCGTCGTGCCGAACGTCCTCCTGTTCTGGATCGCCTTCGTGCTGACCCGCCCGCTCGGCGCGACAGCCGGCGACTTCCTGACCAAGCCGGTCGCCAAGGGCGGACTCGACCTCGGTACGGCGGGTTCGTCTGCCGTGCTGTTGGCCGTGCTGGTCGGTCTGACGGGTTACGCCCACGCTCAGGAGCGCCGCAGCCCTGCCCGGTCCGCGGCCCTGCCTCCGGAGACGGGCGGGCACGGCCGGGCCACCGAGCGGGACGGGTGAGCACGAACGACGTCAGCACCTCCGACGGGCGTGGGAGAGCGTCCTGCGCCCGCCTCCCCATCTGACTGCCGCCGCGTGTCGAGGGAAGATGCGCGTGCCGGATTCGTCCGGTGAAGAGGAGAGCGCCCCCAGGAGGTGGTCCGATGTCCGAGAGGCCATGTCCGGCCTGCCAGGCACGCGGCCCCCTCCCCGTGACCACGCCGACCACGGCCGCGGAGCATGGACGATCGCTGGCTACGTGCTGACCGCGGCCACCGTCCCGGTGCTCGGTCTGACCGGAGTGCTGTGGGTGGCCTGAACCCTGGTGATCACAGAGCGGGTCGCAAGGCCGGGTGCTCCCGGCCAGGCGCTGGCCACGGGCTGGCTGTACGACCGGTTCGGCGCAGGTCCTGGTCGTCCTGCCGCTGCTGTCCGCCGCCGTTCCGGCCCTGGCGTTCACCGACACGGTGGGGGTCGCCGTGGTGGGTGCGCTGGTGTGGGGCGCCGCGGTCGGGGTCCAGGAGTCCACGCTGCGTGCCACCGTCGCCGACCTCGTGGCCCCTGGCCGCCGGGCCACCGCGTACGGCGTCTTCGCCGGGATCATGGGAGGGGCCGCGTTGGCGGGCGGTGCCTTGGCCGGAGTGCTGTACGACGCCTCCCTCCCCCTTCTGATCGTTGTCGTCGTCGGCGCCCAGGCCGCCGCGCTGGTATTGCTGTGGGCCACCCGGGCCGTACGGTCCACCCCCGCCCACTGACTGGCGAGCGCGCGGGCACGCACCGGCGTTCTCGTCACCCCGCCGCTGAGCGGCCGGGCGCGGAGCGACAGGGACCTTCGAAAGCCGGCACGGCACGGCGACGGGCTTGAGGAATCCGTGTCAGCTCGTGAGCATCCCGCGGCCGAACCAGTCCTTGGAGTCGCGGACTCCGGGCAGGGCGAAGAAGTAGCCGCCGCCGGTGGGCGAGATGTAGTCGACGAGGGGTTCGTCGATCAGCCGGGTCTGGGTGGCCTCGAACTGGCGCTTGACGTCCTGCTGGTAGCAGCAGAAGACCAGGCCCATGTCGAGGTTGCCGACATCGTCGATCCCGCGGTCGTAGTTGTAGCCGCGGCGCAGGATGCGGGAGTCGTCCGTGGCGGCGGTGCGTGGGTTGGCGAGGCGGATGTGGGCGTCGAGGGGGATCGCGTTGCCGTGCGGATCCCTGGCGTAGTTGGGGACATCGGTCTCCTTGACGCCGTCGAGCGGGGCGCCGGTGTCCTTGCGGCGGCCGAACATCTTCTCCTGCTCGGTGAGGGAGACCCGGTCCCAGAACTCGACGAGCATGCGGATGATCCGTATGACCTGGTAGCTGCCGCCCCTGGCCCATGCGGGCTCGCCGGCGCCGCTCCCGACCCATATGAGGCGTTTGCTTTCTCGGGACGAAGTCACGTCCGGGTTGGCGATGCCGTCCTTGAAGCCGAGCAGGTTGCGCTGGGCGCCGCTGGGGCGGGGCGTGTTCTGGAAGCCGTCGATGCGCCACTTGATCTGCATGGCCCCACGGGTGTGCCGGGCGATGTCGCGCAAGGCGTGCAGGACGGTGTCCTGACGGTTGGCGCAGATCTGCAGGGACAGGTCGCCGTGGCACTCGGCGGGCTTGAGGTTGTCGTTGGGGAAGGTCCGCATGGGAGTCAGGCGGCGGGGCTTGGCCGTGGCGAGGCCGTAGCGGTCGTCGAAGAGGGACGCGCCGACGCCGACGGTGATGGTGAGACCGTCGGCGGGGACGGTCGGGCCGAGGATGCCGTTGTCGGAGGGCGGGGCGCCGACGCCGAGATCGGCGGGGATGCCGCCGGAGGTCAGGAAGCGGGCCCGGCTGGTGAGCGTCTTCAGCAACTCCACCAACTGCGCGCGGTCGTCGGCGATGACGGTGAAGGAGACGAAGGTGGCGGCGGCCGGTGCCGGGGTGATGATGCCGGCCTGGTGGAGGCCGTGGAAGGGCACTTCGGCGGCGTTCTCCGTCTGCGCGGCCGCCTGTGCGGTGCCACCGCCGCTCTCGGCGAGCGCGAGCCCGCCGCCGGCCAGAACCGCGCCGGCCGCTCCGGCGCCGAGGGCCGTCTTCACGAAGGAGCGGCGGTCGGCGCCGGCCGGGCAGCCACCCTGCGGGGCGGGGGTTTCGGCGGACGGCATGGGGGCGTTCCCTTCGGTGCGTGCGAGGTCGTCGATGCGGTGGTGTGCGGTGGTCATCAGGCGGACTTCCGGATCTCCAGCAGGTCCGGGACGGGGGAGAGGTCCTCCAGCAGCTGGCCGGTGGCCCCGTTGACGCGGGCGCGGGCGGTGACGCCGAGCTGTCCGACGGGGGTCCAGTGGCTGCCATGGTGGGCGGAGTCCAGGAGCTTCTGCAGTCGTGCGACGTCTGCGTCGACGGTCGGCAGTAGGTGCGGAGAGCGGCTGGTGAGCAGCGGCCTGAGGACGGTGAGCAGCTCGCGGGTGCCGGCGAGGTTGGCGTCGGCGGTGGCGAGGTTGGTGCCGCTGCCCTCGTCCGTGCCGCCGGTCAACTCGAACTGCAGTGTGTTCTCGAGGACCTCGTGGGCGCGCAGCGGCAGGTCGGACGGGTGGAAGTCCTGGTGCGGGAAGGCTTTCCGCAGGCCCGCGGCGTCGGCGGCCAGTCGCTGGGCCGGCGTGGTGAGCGAGGTGGCGGGCTCGCCGTGCCACAGACCGTACTCGATGCGGTGGAAGCCGGTGAAATCCTTGTCGTGCACGCCGTCCGGCAGTCCGTCGGCCCTTCCGTCGATCTTCTGGTCGAAGTCCTCGAAGGTGCCGTAGGCGGCGCCGAGGGAGGCATAGGTGCGGTGCGCGGTGAGCCAGTCGGTGCGGGCCTTGCCGAGGTGGTTGTGCCTGATGTCGTCGGCCAGGGTGCGGGTCTGGGGCACGAGAGCGGCCAGGCCCTCGTCAACGTACGTCCGGTACTGCGCGAGCGGGCCGGAGAGGTCGTGTTCCGAGACCGGGACGACCGCCTTCGCAGCTCCGCCACCGGTGACGCGGACGGCCTCGGAGGTGACCGCGGTGCCGCCGCTGGGTACGCACCGCCAGGCGTATGCGCCGCCGGCGACAGTGGCGACCAGGGCGCGGGTGGTGCCGGGTGCCAGGCCCTCGATCTCGCCGTAGACGGCGTTCGTGGCCGGGTCGATGAGGTACACCTCGGCAGTCTTGTCGCCGGTGTTGTGCATCTGGAAGGTCTGCCGGCCGGGCCTCGGCGCGGTGAAACCCTCGCCGCAGTCCTTCTCCGAGACGGCGACGGTCTGGGCGGCGGCAGGCTTGGGACGGCCGAAGGCGACGGCGAGGCCGGCGAGGAGCGCGGGGACGGTGACGACGGCGACGGGAACCACCCAGGCAGGGCGGCGCCGCGCGGGCGTCGGGGCGTTCGGGGCCGGTGCCGCCTTGCCGGAGGCAGGCTTCGGCGCCGTGGCGCGCAGGCCGCGCACGAACAGCGTCATGACCACGGCGAGATAGCCGGCGTAACCGAAGACCTGCAGCCAGGTCATGGCCGGCGTCAGGTTGAACACGCCCTGCACCAGCGTGCTGTACCAGGAGCCGGCGTCGATACTGCCGCTCAGGTCGACGGCGTACGCCGCTTTGCCGGGCAGCACTCCACCCTCTTGCAGGTCGCGCAGCCCGTAACCGAGAACGCCGGCCGCGATCACGATCAGGACCGCGCCGGTGGCGGTGAAGAACTTCGTCAGGTTGATCTTCAGGACCCGCCGGTACAAGCCCCAGCACAGGGCGGCCGAAAGGATCAGCCCGATGGCGGCACCGGTCAGAGGGCCGGAGGACTCGCCGGCTGCCTGGGCCGTGGTCCACAGGAACAGCGCGGTCTCCAGACCCTCCCGGCCCACGGCGAGGAAGGAGGTGAGGATCAGCACACCCGAGCCCATGGCCAGGGCTCCGGTGACCTTCTCCTTTATCTCACCGGACAGACTGCGGGCCGAGCGGCGCATCCAGAACACCATGGCGGTGACGAACGCGACCGCGATCACGCTGAGAGTGCCGCCGAATGCTTCCTGCGCGGTCGCCGACAGGGAGGCCGCGGTGAAGGTGAGGACCGCGCCGAAACTCATGGCGAGCGTGATCGCCGCGAGTACGCCCGTCCATACCTGCGGCAGCCGGGAGCGGGCATCCGCCCGCACAAGGGTCGCGACGAGTATGGAGACGATGAGTCCCGCTTCGAGCCCCTCCCGCAGCCCGATCAGGAAACTCGGAAACGCGTCATCCCACATGCGACCCTCCCCGGGCGGCCTCCGTACGGGCAGCACCCATTAGCGTAGGCAACCCTAACCAAGGCTGGACCATCATGACTACAGACCTGTAGTCAAATGGTCATAGGGCAGTAATGCAGGGGTAAAACCCGGGAGCTGTGTGGCCATACGGTTCTATGCGGTCGCCCCGCGCATGAGGCCACAAACAGTGGCCCGCTCCCCACCCTCAGCGGCTGACCAGGGAAGATGGAGAACTGGGACGGGAGTATCTAGGGTCAGCGCGTGGCTTTCATCATGGTGTGCGAAGACGACGCGGCGGTCCGCGGGGTCCTCAAGCGCGCCCTGGAGCACGACGGGCACACCGTCTCCGTCGCCGACACGGCCGACAGCCTGCTGCGGCAGCTCGAACCGGCGCCCCACCTGGTCGTCCTGGATCTCGGGCTCCCGGACGCCGACGGCCGAGACGTCTGCCTGGCCCTGCGTGCTCGCGGCGTCGACGCACCGGTGTTGATGCTCACCGCCCTGGACGGCCTGCAGCACAAGGTGGGCGGCTTCGAGGCCGGCGCCGACGACTACGTGACCAAACCCTTCGACATTCCGGAACTGCTGCTCCGTGTCCGGGCGCTGCTGCGCCGGGCCACCGTGGCGCCCGCACCGCGCGAGGTCGTCCTCGATCCGGCGAAGCACGTGGTGACCTACGATGCGGTGAGCATGAGCCTGACCCCGACCGAGTTCCGGCTGCTGGGCCGCCTGATCGCCTCGCAGGGCGACGCGGTACGCCGCCACGCCCTCATCGCCGCCGGCTGGCCGCACGGGGCGCAGGTCAGCGACAACACCCTCGATTCCTATGTGCGCCGGCTGCGGGCGAAGCTCGGTTCGCTGGGTGTGGCCGAGCGTCTGGCGACCGTCCGTGGCGTGGGCTACCGATGGCAGTGACGGGATTCCGTAAGCGGGTCGTCGCGCTCACCGTGCTGATCGCCACCGCCGTGGTCGCGATCCTGGTCGTGGTCTCGCACGTGCTGCTGAGCCGGGTGACGGACGCCGACGCCCACGACCTGGCGCGTACGCGCGCCGAGGCGGTGGCGGCGAACGTCACAGCCAAAGGCGGCCGTGTCGTACTGGCGGAGAACGGCAGCGAGGCGCTCGACGAGGTCGCCTGGGTGTATGCCGACGGCCGCCTGATCGACGGAAACGTCCCGCCGAGCCTGGTCGATCGAGTCGAGGAGCTCGCGGACTCGGGGCGCTCGCAGACCGCGTCGGCCGGCGATCACCTCCTGTACGCGCGGGAGGTCCCGATGGACGGCCACCACATCATGGTGATCGCCCGGGTGGACCTCACGCCCTACGAGACGTCCGAGCAGCGCAGCCTGACCTTGTCCCTGATACTGGGCGGCCTCACGATCCTGCTCGCCGGCGGTGTCGCACACCTCGTGGTGCGCCGCGCGCTGCGGGTCGTGCACGAGATGGCCGCCCTCGCCGACGACTGGGGCCGGCACGAGCCCGGGCGCCGCTTCGACCTCGGCGTCCCCCGCGACGAGTTCGGGGAATTGGGGCGGACCCTGGACCACCTCCTGGAGCGCGTCGACAACGCGCTGGCGGACGAGCGCCGGCTCACCGACGAGATCGCCCACGAGCTGCGGACACCGCTCACGGTCCTGCGGGCCGAGGCGCAGTTGGCGCAGCTGTCCGGGGAGCCGGTGCCGGCGGAGGCGGTGCTGAGCGAGGTCGACCGCCTTGATACGGCGATCACGACGCTTCTGCACGCCGCCCGCGCACGGACGGACAAGGGGACCCGGTGCGACCTGCGCTCCGCCGCACGGCAGGCGATCGCCGGCCGTGCGGTCGAGGTCGCCTTCCCCGCGAAGGTCGAGGTCGCCGTGGCGGCCGACGTCGCCGTGTCGCTGCTGGCACCCCTGCTGGACAACGGCCTGCGGCATGCGAAGTCCCGGGTGTGGATCACCGCGCGCCACCAGGGAGAGGCCATCGTGGTCGATGTCCTGGACGACGGCCCCGGATTCGATCCCGCGGACGTCGACCGGGTCTTCGAAGCGGGGGTGACCGGCGGCGACGGGTACGGGCTGGGGCTGCCGGTGGTGAGGCGCATCGCCGCCTCGGCCGGTGTGGAGGTCCGCGCGATCGCGGACGGCCGTGGTCACGTCGAGATGACACTCCCGGCCGCCCGTGCAGCCGCGTAGTCAGGTTATGTGCAGATTCCCCGCGTCAACCTCCCTGCATGACAACGACAACGGAAGCACCCGCGCGCAGTGGGCGTCTCATGCTCAACAAGGTTCCCGAGGTCACCATCTGGTTCTGGGTGATCAAAATCTTGTGCACGACCGTCGGTGAGAGCTTCGCCGACTGGATCAACATGAAGCTGGGCGTCGGCCTGGTGAACACCGCCTGGATCTTCACCGCGGTGTTCGTGGTGGTCCTGGCCGTCCAGCTGCGGCTTAAGCGGTACGTTCCGTTCCCCTACTGGCTGACCGTCGTCGTTGTCAGCGTCACGGGCACCCTGTACACCGACATCCTGACCGACCAGCTCAACGTGCCGCTGTGGATCAGTTCCGCGGTCTTCTCGGTGCTGCTCGCGGCGGTCTTCGGCGTCTGGTGGGCGCGGGAGCGCACGTTGTCGATCCACTCGGTCACCACGCTGCCGCGTGAGTCGTTCTACTGGCTCGCCGTTCTCGTCACCTTCGCGCTCGGCACCGCGACCGGCGACTGGACCCTGGAACTGACCGGCTGGAGCCCGGGCGTCTCCGTGTTGCTGCCGCTCGGCCTCATCGCGGCGATCACGCTGCTGTGGAAGTTCGGCGCTAACCCGGTGCTGTCTTTCTGGCTCGCCTACATCCTGACCCGCCCGCTGGGCGCGAACATCGGCGACTGGCTCGCCTCCCCGAAGGTCGCTCAGCCGGGCGAGCCGACCGGTCTCGACCTGGGCACCTTCACCACCAGCCTGATCTTCCTCGGCCTGATCCTGGCGACCGTGGTCTACCTGACGGTGACGCGCTCCGATGTGACCGAGACCCACGAGGCCGCCCACGTCGCACACACCACCGGCGACCCCCGCAAGGAGCGCGTCGCGCTGGCCGGCTTCGGACTGCTCGCCGTCGCCACCACGGGGCTGCTGGTCTGGGCCCACGGCCAGCCGCACGTCGGCCCGGCGCCGGAGGAGGACAACACCTCCGCCGTCCAGATGGCTCCCGGCCAGGCGGTGAAGAAGTTCCCGCCCGCCAAGGTCGCCGCGCTGAAGACCCTCGCCTCGACCTCGCTCAAGGACGCACGCTCGGGGAACGAGACCGGGGCCCACGCGGCCGCCCAGAAGCTGCGTGACCTGTGGGACGCCGACCAGGCATCGCTGCAGCCGCTGGACAACACCGGCTGGACCTCCATCGACGCCCAGATGGACAAAATGCTCAAGACGTTCGGCATCGACCACTCGAACCCGCCGATGTCGCCCGCGCAGCAGGAGAAGGAGCTGACCACCCTCCTGACGGACATGGGGTGAGACCGCACAACGCGCGGCCGGCCCACCCGGCCGGGCAGGCTCAGAGTGCCGAGGCAGCGCAGAGAACCGCGTTTCCTCGGCGCACGCCGGAAAGCCTCGGACACCGCAATGCGGCCGTAGCCTCGCGAGAAGGTCGCCGCCGACCAGGCCGCCGTGGTGGGCCTGTGCTACCGCCTGGCTGACGGCAGTGCACAGCTCATCGCTTCCCGCGGCCTCGACGCGGCGGTCCCCGCCGCGTCCTGACGGCCCCCGACGGAGCCGCGCCGTGGCTGCTCAGCGGGAGTTTGCCGTGGTCGGAGAACTCCCGTATACGTGGATGAGGAACCCATCGGGTTCGTCGCATGATCACCCGTGGAAGGCAGTCATGGCTCACGGAGGCGACCGCGCGCCCAGCGCCGTCCCTCGCGCCGACCCGGCGCGGGCCGCGGGCTGTGACGTGTGCCGGGGATGGGGAACGGTTGTCACCGACGAGGGGCGGCACGAGCTGTGTCCGGCCTGCCAGACCACTGGGTGCTCAGTCGAATCACCCACGAATCCGCCCGGCCCCCGTGCCCGCTGAGCAGTAAGAGCGTGCTGTCTGTGTTGTTCACGCGATGGGCCGGGGTCCAGCGGCGCGGCGGAGCCGCTTGGTGACCGCCAGTCCCAGCCTCTCCTCCACCGGCAAGGGCGCGATGACGAGATCGCACCCTTGCTGGTCGAGTTCTCGCAGGAACTCGTACAGCCCGCGCGCACAGGCGGCCAGCGAACCGGACCTACACCGCCGGCGTGATCTCCCTTGTCCTCGGCCTGGCGGGAGGCGCAGTGCTTCCCCTCACTACCGGGCCGCTCCTGCGCTGAAGGCGTGGTGGTCAACTTTTCCCGCCCTCGCCGGTCGCGGTCTGGGCCAAGAACGTCCCTACCGAGTCGTTCGGCGCCGGGTCTCAGGGGCGAGAGAGTGCCCTGCCCCTGCCGCTCCCTGGAGCTGCGGGGGTCTGTCAATCCCCTCGCCGTGTGGAGATGATCTATGCGGCCAGTTCCTCGGTGACGATGCTCGGTGGTCCCGCTCGCTCTGACGACCCGGCCGACCTGCCGGTACTCCGGGCCCTCTGCGCGAGTCCGTGAGACGGTGAAGCCGCACCGGAGCACTTCGGTGCGGCTTCACCGTGAGATCGAACGCGCTGGCGCGCATGATGCGGTCGGCGACTCGTGCGGTCCGTGTGTCTGTGACTCTCTCGGATGCCTGATTTGCGATCGCACCCGCTCATGCGCCTTACAGTCCTTGGCCTGGTCATCAGTCACGGCAAGCACCGTTACGGGGTGCGCCAGGGTGCCGACGGGTTCACGGCGCCATACAGCTTCCGGCCCATAAGCGGCTCCACACCCAGCGGCGCTTCCCGGTCCAAGGTGACCGGGAGGGCACCCACTCCGGCAACCCGTTGAGGTCAAGCCTTCCAGCTACCGCGACGGCGCATCATGGCGAACGCACTGCCGCCGCCGGCGAGGATCAGCATGGCCCCGGCCGTCGCCCAGGACATGGAGGACTACGTCATTCTCGGCGCCTGCAACCCGCCACTCGCCCATCAGGCTCTGGAGGCAGACCGCACCATCGGCCTGCTGCTGCCGTGCAACGTGGTCGTCCGCGCCGACGGCGACCACACCGTCGTACAGGCCCTCGACCCGCAGACGATGGTGGCCCTGAGCGGATTCGACGCGCTCCGGCCAGTCGTCGATGAGGCCACCCGCCGCCTCGACGCCGCACTCGCCTCGCTCACGGGGACCCTTGCGGAAGGGGGACGACGATGTGGGATGAGCCACTCGGCGGAGGGTTCGTCAGCTGCGGGTCGATCGACCCTCATACGATGACTTCATGATGTCCAGCTCTCGCCCCAGCGCCGGGGTGAGAGGTGTGCGCTGGACGTGGCTGGTCATGGCCCTAGTGGCGGGAGTGCTGGGGATGCATGCCCTGGCACCTTCCGGTATGCCGGCTTCGGGCCAGCATGACGCGATGATGTCGGTGGGGTCACGAGGCCATTACGCGACGCTCGCGCATGAGGTGGATGGAGACTGCCGGCACCTCTCGGACGCGGACGACGGTGGCATGGTCATGGACCACGCCGGAGGCACCTGTGCGGCGGGCGGTACGTCCACTTCCTACCTCCCGCCCGCTCTGACACCCGCTCCGACGGCAGGCGTCGAACGAGCGGCGACCGCCCGCAGCGGCCCGGCCGCCGGCACGGTCGACGGGCGCGCCCCGCCTGATCTGTCCGAGTTGCAGCTCCTGCGGATCTAGAGGCGTCCGCACGCCACCCTCCCGACGAGGGCGGTGTGCTCCGGCCTGCCTGCATCCGCTTTCTCCCGCGCCTGGGCGCGGGCACTTCAAGGAGCTGAACCACACATGGCATCTCGCCGTTCCCTCGTCCGCCGTGCCGCATCGCTGGCGACCGCCGCCACCGCCGCGACCGTGCTGGCCGCCTGCGGCAGCAGCAGCGACTCCTCCTCCTCCGCGTCCCCGGCGCCAGGGCACTCGGGCCACGACATGGGGGCCATGCACCCCTCGGGCACCGCCTCCGCGGGCGGCCACGACCCGCAGGACGTGTCGTTCGCCCAGGGGATGATCCCGCACCACCGGCAGGCCGTGGCCATGGCCGACCTGGCTGCCTCGCGGGCGAAGTCCCCGCAGGTGAAGGACCTGGCCGCGAAGATCAAGCAGGCGCAGGACCCGGAGATCAACACCATGTCTGGCTGGCTGAAGGCGTGGGGCGAGAAGGTCCCGGGCGTCGGCAAGTCCGGCATGGACAGCATGCCGGGCATGGACCACTCCGCCTCCTCGATGCCAGGCATGATGTCGGACGAGGACATGGGCAAGCTGAAGGGCCTGTCCGGTGACGCCTTCGACAAGGCGTTCCTGCAGATGATGACCAGCCACCACCAGGGTGCGATCGAGATGGCGAAGACCGAACAGGCCAAGGGCGCCTACGCTCCCGCCAAGACGATGGCCAAGTCGATCGTCACCTCGCAGTCGGCCGAGATCACCGAGATGAACAAGATGCTCAGCAAGCAGTAGATCCCTCAGCCGGCCGGGACTCGGGGCAGCCGTCGAACGGCCGCCCCGAGTCCCGCGGGCAGCAGTGCGGCGGCGATCCGGTCCGGCGTCGGCCGCGTGCCGCACCGACAGGGCGAGTGTCAGCGCCCGTCCGACGGATCGGCCGGGCGCTCCGCCGTGACCAGCCACGACGTGCTGCGCAGCCGGACCGTGCCGTCCGCCGCCTCGTGGTCGCGCAGATGGTCCGTCAGGGTGCGGCGGACACGAGCCTGCGCGGTCTGGTCGGCCTGGTCCAGCAGATGGCGGCCGGGTCCGGTCCCCAGCAGGAACTGTGCAGCGCCCTCGGCCCCGCGTCCCCAGACCCCGTACGCCTCCACCTGCTTGATCGTGATGTCGGTGAGTCCCGCCCGGGTGAGGACGTCGCGGATGCGGTCCGTGGCGGCGAGCGAGAACATGCCGGGCAGCCCGGGCTGTCCGAAGTCGCCGACGGGCAGGAGATCGCGCAGTGACGTGAGCGCCGCCACCCACTCGTTGAGCGGGGCATCGGCAGGGCAGACGAACGCCAGACGCCCGCCGGGCCGCAGTGCCCTGGCGACGTTGCCGAAAGCCGCCACGGGGTCGGCGAAGAACATCACTCCGTAGCGGCTGATCGCCGCGTCGAACCCGCCCGCCTCGAAGGGGTACGCCTGCGCGTCGCCCTGTGTGAAGGAGACGTTGGCGACGCCCTCCCGAGCCGCTCGCGCCCGGGCCTCGGCCAGCATCGGGCCGGACAGGTCGAGACCCAGCGCGCGCCCTCGGGGCGCCCGGAGCGCGGCGCGGCGGGTGGTCTGCCCGGAGCCGCAACCGAGGTCGAGGGTCCGGTGGTCCCAGGTGATTCCGGCGGCGTCGAGGAGCGGCTCGTCGAAGCCCTCGTTCACGGCATTCCAGCGGTCCTGGTTGCGGGCCCAGTGGACTCCTTCGGAGCCGTTCCACGCTTGTGCCTGCTCGGTGTTGACGATGTCCGGCACGGGGCCTCCTGCGGTGGAAGACAGAGAATGGGCGTACGCCCAAACAGTATGGGCGACTGCCCAAACTGGCAATCCCCGCTACGATCCGGTGGATGCGCCCCAGGGCGCACGGAGGCGGAACGGAAGAAGGAGCCCATGTCACCGCGCGGAGTGGCGACGCCTGACGTCCGGGAACGGCTGTTCGCGGCCGCCGAGCGTGTCGTGGAGAGGGACGGGCCCGGCGCGCTCACCAGCCGGTCGATCACCACCGAGGCGGGCTGCGCCAAGGGACTGCTGCACGCACACTTCGCGGGACTGGACGAGTTCGTGGCCGAGCTCTGCCTCGACCGGTTCGCGCGGACGGCGGCGAAGGCGCAGGAACTCCCGGGGCTCGCCGGCCAGGGCACGGTGGCACGGAACCTCGAGGCCGTCGCCCTCGCACTGTTCGACTCCGGCGGTCCCGCCATCTCGGGCCTGGCCATGACGCGCCCCGCTGCCGCGCTGCGCATCCGCGAGGCACTGGAAGGCGGGGCCCCCGGCTTCACGGCGATCCAGGAGGCCATCACCGGCTACCTGAAGGCCGAGCAGGAACTCGGCCGGGTGCCGGAGAACGTCGATCCGTGCACGGTGGCGCTCGCGGTCGTCGGCACCGCCCACCACCTCCTGATGACGAGCTGGCCGGGCACGCCTGACCCACGGCCCATGATGACGCGGCTGGTGACGGCGTTCGTCGACAGCTCGAGCAGGTCGTAGACGACCGGACCGAGCATCTCGTGCCCTGCGGTTCAGCAGGCTGTAGTCGGCGGCGACGGTCTCAACGGACCTCGTTAACTCGGTCACAGCCGGGCAACGTCGTCACGGGTCAGCGGTGCCCGTCGTCGCTCATGCCCCGCATCATCAGTGCCATCATGGCCAGACAGGCGAACGCGGCGAACAGCCAGCCGATGCTGACGATGCTGGTGGCGACCAGTACGACCGCGACGATGATCATCGGGACGCAGCAGGCGATCATCATCCATCTGTGACCGCCGTGCCCCTCCTGGTGCTCGCCAGGGCAGGACGGCTGCGGTGCGGGGTGGTGTCGCTGGTGGCTGCTCATCATTCACCTCCGCATGGACTTGGGTGTGTAGCCGAGTTTGACGTACAGCGGGCAGTGCCCCAGCGCACCGGTGACCAGGTCGAGGCCGGCGGCGATCAGCAGTGCCTCCATTCGCCCGTACCGCGGTGGTGTTCACGCCCGAGCGGCCCGGTACCTACGGCTTCATGTGTGGAATGAACATGATTCACGGCACAGGAGGAGGACACCCCGTGCAGCGCCCGGCTCGTCGTTCCCTCCCTCGGCGTCGATGCCGAACTGCGCTACTTTCGGCAAGACAGTGATGAGGTGGCTGACGTACCTGCCGGGCGGCACGAGTTCTCCAGCGGGACTGGCATGATGCACGGCCGATCGTGGCACGCGGTCTTGGCGGCCTGGTCCATGTGGACACGGGCCTCGGGGTTGTCGAGCATCGCCCTGTAGTGTCCCTCGCTCTCCCACTGGGCGTAGTTGACCACCCGCTTGCCGTCGAGGGAGGCGTGGAAGTTGGCGCAGACGAAGCCGGGTCGGCGTGCGCGACGGCGCGCTTGATGGTCGTGGACTGCATCCGTTTACTCCTGGACCTCTGCGGCGGTCAGTTTCTTCCAGTGGACGGTGCGATCGCACCAGCGGTCCAGGAGCACCTGGTCGTGGCCGACGGCCAGCAGTCCGGCGCCGGTGGCGGTGCGGTACTCCTCGACGGCTGCCACCAGCGCGGCGGCGGTGGAGGCATCCAGCATCGCGGTCATCTCGTCGCAGATCAGCCAGCGCGGACGCAGGACGAGAGCGCGTGCGAGGCAGGCGCGTTGGAGTTGGCCGTCGCTGACCTCGTGGGGGCGGCGGTCCATAAGGTCGGGTGTGAGGCCGACGGCCGGAGCCAAATCGGCCAGGCGCTCTGGAATTTCGTCGCGGCGGCCGGTGGCGCGCAGGGGCTCGGCGATCAGGTCGGTGAGCCGCAGCCGGGGGTCGGCGGAGAGACGGGGCTGCTGGAAGACCACGCCGATGGCGGTGCGCTGGGTGCGTGGGGCACGGTAGCGCCAGCCGCGTACGGGTTCACCGTCGAGGGTTACGGTGCCGGCCTCGGGGCGGTGGAGCAGAGCCGCGACCCGGGCGAGGGTGGACTTGCCGCAGCCACTGGGCCCCAGCAGGCCGACGCTCTCGCCGGGGGCGAGGGCCAGGGTGGCGTTGCGGACGACGGGGGCTCCTCTGCCGTATCCGGCGGTGATGTCGTGCAGTTCAAGCACGGAGGTCCTCCGGTACGTGCGGGTGGTGGCAGGCGATGCCGTCGGCCTGCTGGGGCAGTGCGGTGCAGGCGTGGGTGGCCCGCTCGCAGCGTGGGGCGAAGGCGCAGCCGTCGGGAAGATTGCCGAGTTCGGGCGGCATGCCGGGGATCGGGGTGAAGGCGCGGTGGGGGAGGGCCTGGAGGAGACCTCGGCTGTAGGGGTGGCGGGGACCGGGGGCGCCGAAGAAGGCTTTCGCTTCGGCGAGTTCGACGATCCGGCCCGCGTACATCACGGCCACGCGATCGGCGATGCGCTCGGCGGCGGCCAGGTCGTGGGTGATCACGAGCAGGCCCCGATGGCCGGTGTCGGCGTGGCGGCGCAGTTCGTCCACGGTGTGGTCGACCAGGTCGCGGTCGAGGCCGGTGGTGGGTTCGTCGGCCAGGAGCAGGGGTGCGTCGCCGACGAGGGCGAGGGCGGTGGCGGCGCGCTGGGCCAGGCCGCCGGAGAGTTCGTGCGGGTGGCGGTCGAGGTGGCCGGCAGGAAAGGCGGCGCGTTCTGCGGCTGCCTCGGCCGCGGATCGTACGGCTGCCCGCCCTCGCGCGTGGGTCAACGCGGCCACGGTTTCTTCCAGCTGGGAGCGGACGGTGCGCACGGGCGTGAGGTGCGCGGCGGGGCTCTGCGGGATGAAGCCGATCAGGCGGCCCCGTACCGTTCGCGCCAGCGTGCGTTCGTCGGCGGCGAGCAGGTCGAGGTCGCCGAGGCGGGCCTGGCCCGCGGCCTGGGCGTTGGCGGGCAGCAGACCGAGCAGGGCGGAGGCGAGGACCGATTTGCCGCAGCCGCTCTCGCCGATCAGGGCGAGACACTCGCCGGGCGCCACGTCGAAGTGCGCGTCGGTGACGGCGGCGATCCGCCGTCCGCCCGGCATGAGGAAGCGCACGGACAGCCCGCGTACCGAGAGGACCGGGGTTCGGGCGGTCACAGCATCAGCTCCGATCGGCGGCGGGGGTTGATCCGTTCCCGCCAGGCTCCGGCGAGCCCGGCGATGGCGAGGGTGGGGATGATGATGAACAGGCCGGGGAAGAGGGTGGGCCACCACTGCCCGGCGAGCAGCGAGCCCCGCGCGCCCTGGATGAGGTTGCCCAGGCTGGCCAGGTGGGTGGGCAGGCCGAGGCCGAGGAAGGACAGCGCGGACTCGTGCCACATGGCGTGCGGCACCATCAGGACGGCGGCCAGCGCGGCCTGGGGCAGCACGGCGGGCAGCAGATGCCGTACCGCCACCCGCCACCGGGAGGCGCCACCGGAGACGGCTGCGTCGATGTAGGGGCGGGCGCGCAGGGACAGCACCTCGGCGCGGACGATCCGGGCGGTGGACAGCCAGTGGGTGAGCGCCACCGACACGACCACCGGCCACACCCCAGGCCGGAACATGGCCACGATGAAGATGCCCAGCAGCAGGTGCGGCACGGAGGAGAACGTGTCGAC
The DNA here is from genome assembly GCF_042875075.1 of Streptomyces sp. NPDC003720. Classification (NCBI taxonomy): domain Bacteria; kingdom Bacillati; phylum Actinomycetota; class Actinomycetes; order Kitasatosporales; family Streptomycetaceae; genus Streptomyces; species Streptomyces sp. NPDC003720. The sequence continues at coordinate 118,628 of NZ_JBIANZ010000006.1, read as the reverse complement.
GACCCGCATGAGACCGCGGTCGGCCCAGCCGCCCAGCGCCCCGGCGATCGCCCCGACGGCCGTGCCGATCACCGTCGCCGTGAGCGCTGCCGCCACCCCGACCAGGAGGGACACCCGCAGGCCGTAGACGCAGCGCAGGAGTAGATCCCGGCCGAGATCGTCGGTGCCGAATGGGTGCGACCAACTCGGCGGCAGCAGTTTCGAGGACAGGTCGACGGCCTGCTGGTCGAGGTGGACCAGGGGCGGGACGAGGAGCACGGCCAGTACGATTGCGGCCACCAAGACGACGGAGACGCGTACGCGTACCGCCCGAGTGGAGCGGCGGCTGGTGCCGTAGGACCGCCAGGCGGGATCCGCCGTGGCCGTGGGTTCACATGTCACTGAACTTCACCCTCGGGTCGAACAGGCCGTACAGCAGGTCGGCGAGGAGGTTGCCGACGAGCACCGCGGCGGTGGCGAGCGTGGTGAGCGCGGCGAGCAGCGGGAAGTCGACGGCGGTGGCCGCCTCCACGGTGGCCGCCGCGATGCCCGGCCAGCTGAAGACGCTCTCCACCAGCAGGGCACCGGTGATGAGTTCGGGCACCCGGGAGCCGACCAGGGTGAGGACCGGCAGCAGGCCGGAACGCAGGGCATGGCCGAGCAGGACCGTTCGCTCGCTCAACCCCCGGGCGCGGGCGCCGCGTACAGGGTCCTCGGCGAGTGCGTCGCCGACGCCCTGACGGACGTACAGGGTGAACCAGGGCAGCTGGGAGACGGCGAGCACCCCGGCCGGCAGCACGAGGTGACTGGCTACCTGATGGGCTGTGACCTGCTCGCTCGCGGTGTCGGTCAGACCGCCCGCCGGGAGCACGCCGAGCTGGAGGGCGAACAGCCAGACGGCCAGGAGGGCCAGCCAGAAGACCGGCGCCGCCTCCAGCGAGTAAGCCACCGAGGTGATCACCCGGTCGAGCGCGGATCCAGGACGGCGGGCGGCCAGCACACCCAGCACCGTGCCCGCCAGCACGGCCACCACGAACGCGACCGCGCACAACAGCGAGGACCAGACGAGGCGTTCGCCGATGACGTCGGCCACCGGCTGTCTCAGCACGCTGGACTGGCCGAGGTCGCCCGTGAGGGCCGCGGTCAGCCAGTGCCACCAGCGGGAGGTGAACGGCTGGTCCACGCCCAGGTTCCCGCGCAGCCGCTCCAGCGTTTCGGCGTCGGCGCCAAGGGCGGCCGTGCCGGCGTATGCCTTGACCGGGTCGAAGGGTGAGGCGGCGGCGATCGCGAAGACGCCGAAGGTCACGACGAGCAGGATCGGGACGGCAAACAGCAGCCGCCGCCCCGCCAGTCGTGCCATCGCTCCCCAGGGAAGGGAGGGCCTCACTTCTTCGGCTGCCAGGCTTCGAGGTTCCACCACGGGCCGGAGGCGAAGCCGTGCTCGTGCGGCTCGACCTGCGTGGTCAGGCCCTCCCAGCGGTCGGCGAGGACGTACACGTGGTCGATGTGGGTGAGGAAGGTGTAGCCGGGGTTCTTCACCAGTTCGCGCTGCAGGCTGTCGTAGGCGGCCTTGCGGGCCGTCGTGTCCGAGCTGTGGCGGCCAGTGTCGAGAGCCTTGTCCACGACCGGGTCGTCGTAGCGGGCCATGTTGTTGAAGCCGTCGCCGGCAAGGGAGGAGTGCAGCAGCGTGTAGAGGCCGTAGTCCGGGTCGCCGCTGCTGCCGAAGCCGGCCAGGACCGCGTCCGTCTTCATCCGCGGCTCGATCACCTCCCAGGTGGCGCTCTCCACCTTCACCTCGATACCGGCCTTCTTGGCGTCGGAGGCGTAGGCGAGGGCGTGGTCCTGGCGGACCTTGTCCCCGGAGGGGTAGAGGAGGGTGAACGAGGCCCGCTGCCCGTCCTTGGCACGGATGCCGCCCTCGCCGCTCTTCCAGCCCGCCTCGTCCAGGATGCGCCTGGCCTTGGTGAGGTCCTGCTTGCGCTCGATGCCCTTGGCGAACCAGGGGTCGTCGACCGGCAGCGGCCCGTACGCCGGACGCCCGGCGCCGTCGAGGATCTTGTCGACCATGGCCTGCCGGTCCACGGCCGCGTCCAGGGCCTGGCGGATGGCGTGGTCGCCGGTGACCTTGTTCTCCTGAGGAAGGGTGACCGTGCGGAAGTCGTACGTCTTCGCGTCGTAGGTCTTCTTCGCCTTGTCGTTCTTGAAGGTGGCGGCGAGGTTGGGCGGCAGGATCGCGCCGTCGAGGTCGCCGGACCGCAGCCGGGTGGCCCGCACGTCGTCGTCCTCGATGATCGCCATGGTCACTTTCTTCACCTTCGGTGCACCGCCCCAGTAGTTGGGGTTGGCCTTGAAGGTGAGCTTCTCGCCCTTGCTCCAGGAGGCGAGCAGATAGGGGCCGGTGCCGATCGGCTTGGTGTTGAAGGAGCCGGTGTTGGGGTCCTGCTTGGCCGCGACGTGTTCGGGGACGATGGGCAGCACCGTACGCCCGGCGAAGGGGGCGTACGGGTATTTGAGGGTGAAGACCACCTTGTCGTCACCCGCTGCCCGCACGTCCTTGATGGCGTCCAGTTCGCTGCGGTTGGTGTTGTTGGTCTTCGCGTCGAGGATCGTGTCGTACGTGAAGACGACGTCGGCGGAGGTCAGCGGCTTGCCGTCGGAGAACTTCACGCCGTCGCGCAGGGTGTAGGTGTAGGTGAGGCCGTCGGCGGCGACCTCGGGCAGGGCTTTCGCCAGCGCCGGTCTCAACTTCAAGCCGGCGTCCCGGGCCAGCAGACCGTCGAAGATCTTCGAGTTGCCGTCCTTGCCGTAGCCGAGCAGCGGGCTGAGCGTGTCCGGCTCGGAGGCCACGCCGATCACGACGGAGTCGGCCGCCTCGCCGCCTCCCGTGCCGTTGCCGGGGGCCGAGCAGGCGGCGACACCCGTGAGTATCGCCGCAGCGGCGGCTGTCCGTATCCGTCGGACCGTCATGGACCTCACACCCTTATTGCTGATCAATAGCTGTTGCATGCTAGTCGCAATAAGGGCTACCCGGGTCGGTGGGCGGACAGTCCGCCGCGGTGTCACGCCGTGGACACCTCCCGGCGCACCTCCCGGTGCTGCATGCGCCGGATCCGGGCCGGGTGAGTCAGCACGGGCTGGAGCTGGTCATGGCCGCCTGCTCGCACTTCGAGGTGCACCGCGAGCCGGTCGGCAAGCGGATGATGGCGGCGGTGATGCCGGCCGACGATGCCCTCGGAGACACGGCCGGCCGCCCGGGCCGACGACGCTGACCAGGAGAAGAGGGTGACGCGGCCGGTTGACGCTCCGGTGACCGATCGGCCCGGGGAGCGTTGGGCTGGGCAGGGCGCGTGCACCGGTGTCCAGAGGTCCCCGGCTTGGTTCCTGCTGTCGCGCCGGGGCCATGGCAGACGTCCCTTGGCCGTCACCGACCCGGTAACCGGCCGAGGGACGTCGCGGATCAGGCGGCTTCGTCGTGCCCCCTGCAGCTGGTGTATGCGCTGTAGGACTGCCGGTCCGGGTCGGCGATCGGCGAGAGGCACGACGCTGTAGACGTGGTGGGAGGATTACTCGGGTGATGGCAAGAACCGCTGATATCGAGCAGGCAGTCGAGGTGCTGCGCACCGGCGGCCTGGTGGCCCTCCCGACCGAAACCGTCTACGGTCTGGGCGCCGACGCCGAAGATCCGGCCGCCGTTGCGCGCATCTTCCAAGTCAAAGGGCGCCCGCCGTCCCATCCGCTGATCGTCCACATCGGCGGCGCGGAACACCTGGACGACTGGGTCCAGGAGGTGCCCGCCACCGCGCGCCTGCTGGCCGAGCACTTCTGGCCGGGACCGCTGACGCTGGTCCTGCGGCGCGGCCGACGGGTGCCGCTCGAAGCGACCGGCGGATTGGAGACGGTGGCCGTGCGCGTCCCCGACCACCCCGTGGCGCTGGCGCTGCTGTCGGCCTTCGGTGGCGGTGTCACCGCTCCATCCGCCAACCGCTTCGGCTCGGTCAGCCCCACCACCGCGGACCATGTCCGGGCGGAGCTCGGTGATGCCGTCGACTTCGTGCTGGACGGCGGCCCCTGCGAGGTGGGTGTCGAGTCGACCATCGTCGACGCCACGGGCGACATCCCGAGCATCCTGCGGCCCGGCGGGGTGACCCGCGAGGACCTCGAAGCGGTGCTGAAGTGCCCGATCACGGTCCCTTCGACGAGCCAGGTCCGGGTGCCGGGCCAGCATCCGTCGCACTACGCGCCCCGGGCGCGGGTCGTCCTCATCGAACCGGAGAAGGTCGTCGCCGAAGCGGAGCTCGCCCAGGAGCTGGGCCACCAGGTCGGCGTCTTCCTTCCGCCCTCCCTCACCGACGCCCCCGTGAAGGTGCACGCCGTGGTGGCCCTTCCCGCCTCGACGGCAGCCTACGCGCGCGGGCTGTACGGGTTCCTGCGCGAACTCGACCAGCGAGGGTGCGACCTCATCATCGCGTCCCTGCCGACGGAGGAGGGGCTGGGACTGGCGATCGCCAACCGGCTCCGCCGCGCCGCCGGGCCCCGGCCCACGGTGTGACCAGCACCCACGCCGCTCGGTGTTCCCGTCGGCGCGACCAATCCTGACGGCGCCCGTGGAGTCCCTTCCGGCCGCGGCACATTCCCGGGCAGCCGCGGCCGGGTGGTCAGGAAGCGGTGGCGACGTGCGTGTCGAGGCCGCGGGCCGCGACGAGCTGCGCGCTGCCGTCGGCCAGCCGGTAGCACAGGCCCACCACGGCGGCCTGGCCGGCGGCCACCTTCTCGGCGAGGACGCGAGAGCGGTCCAGTAGCAGGTCGACGGTGTGCCTTACGTGCTCGGCGAGGACCTCCTGTGGCTCCACCCGTCCGGCGGCTCGCGCCGCCAGCACGCTGGGGGTCACCCGCTCGACGACATCCCGGATGTAGCCGGCCGGGGCCATGCCGTCCTCCAGCGCGGCGCACGCCGCGCCGACCGCGCCGCAGGAGTCATGGCCGAGCACCACGACCAGCGGGCAGTCCAGCACGTCAACGCCGTACTCGATGCTGCCCAGCACTTCCGCCCCCACCACGTGGCCGGCGGTGCGCACCACGAACAGGTCGCCCAGGCCGCGGTCAAAGATGATCTCGGCGGCCAGCCGGGAGTCGGAACACCCGAACAGCACGGCGAAGGGCTGCTGGCCCGGGGCGATCTCGGCGCGGCGGGTGGCGTCCTGGTTCGGGTGCTCGGGGGCGTTGGTGACGAAGCGCTGGTTACCGGCCAGCAGCAGTTCGAACGCTTCCGAGGGCGTCGGAGTGGGGATATCGCTCATGGCCTGCAGCCTACGAGACGGCACCAGCCGTCGCACCGCCTGATCGCCTCGGTCGTCGCCGGGGCGGCCGATCCCGGCGCCTTGGGCATCATCCCCGGCCGCGACGCCAGGGCGGCCTCGGCCCGGGTCCCCGGCACCACCCAGTCGCCACGCCTCCTGCGGCCAGCTGCCGTAACGCCTGGTTCGACTCCGGCTGGCTTCACCGGACGAGTTCGCTGCGACCAGGGACCGTTCAGGACTGCCCTGAGTTCGTGCCGTGGCCGAGGAAGGGCAACCGGTAGGGCGGGGGGCAGTGGCCGGCCGTCAATGCCGGTCATTAGTGGGCGACTAGCCAAACCATCGTCAGCCTGCCCAGGCCAGGTTGAGCGCTGGTTCGGAAGAAGCCATCCGACAGTGATCGAGTCATGCCGTTGTGCCGACAGCAATGGGACGGTTACGCAGTGCCGTCCCGGGCGGGGGTCTGACTCATGAGATCTATGACCGAAGTGTCCAGTCACGGACCTGTCGACTGCCGTTGCGGGATGCTGCCTGCCACCGAGCCACAGGGCGTGTCCCTATAGGGGCCTTGCCGAGTTTCAGGCGCCATCACGGTTCAGACCGCCCGAGCAGGCCGGTGTCATTCACCCGGCACGTCACCACGCGGGAGGCGAACCACCATGACGATCAGACAGCGCAGCACCTCCTCGAGCACGGATCCTCCCGTGCGGAAAGAGGTCGTGCTGGGCGTGGACACGCACGGCGAGGTGCATGTCGCCGCCGTGATCTCCCCCCTGGGGGAAGTCCTGGGCAGCGCGTCCTTTCCGGCCACGGCGGCTGGCTATCGGCAGCTGCTCGTCTGGGCCCGCAGGCGGGGGACGGTGCGCCGGGCTGGCGTGGAGGGCACGGGCACCTTCGGCGCGGGCCTGTCCCGCTACCTGCTGGCCCAGTACGTCGAGGTATACGAGGTGAACCGGCCGGATCGCTCGGCCCGCCGGCTGCTGGGGAAGTCGGACCCGCTCGATGCCCAGGCCGCAGCGCGAGCCGTGCTCAGCGGTCGCGCCCGGGCCCGGGCCAAGTCCGGCGACGGTCCAGTGCACAGCGCCCGGATATTGAAACTCGCCAAGGACTCCGCAGTCAAAGCCCGTACCCAGGCGATCAACCAGCTCAAAGCCGTCCTGGTCATCGCCGACCCCGCACTGCGGGAACGACTGTCCAGCCTGGGCAACCGCGAGCTGTTCCGCACCTGCGCACGCCTCGGCCTACCCGCCGGTGGGGGAGACGAGGACGCGGTGGCCCAGGCCACCCACCTGACGTTGCGCATGCTCGCCGAGCGCATCGAACAGCTCACCGAGCAGATCAATGAGCTGAACCAACGCCTGACCCAGCTCGTCGAACACCACGCCCCACAGCTGCTCGTACCGGTGGGCATCGGTCCGGACAGCGCCGTCACTCTCCTGATCACCATGGGAGACAACCCCGAGCGGCTGAACACCGAGGCGTCCTTTGCTGCCCTTTGCGGAGTCAGCCCCATCGAGTACTCCTCCGGCCGTCGGAGCACGCGCCGGCTCAACTACGGCGGCGACCGACAGGCCAACGCCGCCCTGCACCGCATCGTCTTCACCCGCCTGCGCCACGACCCGCGTACCCAGGCGTACTTCGAACGCCGCACCCAGGAGGGCAAGACCCGACGCGAGATCATCCGATGCCTGAAGCGATACGCCGCCCGCGAGGTCTTCAACCTGGTCAGACCAGTATCCAGCGTCCCCCTGTTATAGGGGCGTCCGTGAGACGTGAGAGGGTCTGGGGCGTGAGTGAGACACCCCCGAACACCCTGCAATACCGCTTCGACGGGCCAGAGGACGCTCCGGTCCTGATCCTGGGTCCCTCACTGGGTACCACATGGCACATGTGGGACCGGCAGATCCCCGAGCTGACGAAGCAGTGGCGGGTCTTCCGGTTCGACCTGCCGGGCCACGGCGGCGCACCCGCACACCCGGCCCCGTCCGTCGGCGAGCTGGCGGCCCGGCTGCTGGCCACGCTGGACGCGGTCGGCGTGCAGCGCTTCGGATACGCGGGCTGCGCCCTCGGCGGCGCGGTCGGCCTCGAACTGGCCCTGCGGCACCCCGAGCGCCTCGCCTCGCTCGCGCTGGTCGCCGCCTCGCCCCGGTTCGGCACCGCCGACGAGTTCCGCCAGCGCGGGGTGATCGTCCGCACCAACGGGCTCGACCCGATCGCCCGGACCTCCCCCGACCGCTGGTTCACCGGCGGGTTCGCCGCCGCCCAGCCCGCGATCACCGAGTGGGCGGTGCAGATGGTCCGCACCACCGACCCGGGCTGCTACATCGCCGCCTGCGAGGCCCTGGCCGGCTTCGACGTGCGGCCCGAGCTGGGCCGGGTCGGCGTGCCGACGCTGGTGCTGGTCGGCTCCGACGACCAGGTCACCGGCCCCGCCGAGGCCCGCACCCTGGTCGCCGGCATCCCGGACGCCCGCCTCGCGGTCGTGCCCGGCGCCTCCCACCTGGTCCCGGTCGAGCAGCCCGCCGCCGTCACCGACCTGCTGGTCCGCCACTTCTCCACCGCCTGGCAGCAGCCCTACGACACCGGTCAGACCGCCCTGCCGGCCGCGCCCGTCCATCCGGCCGTCGCCGCGCCGCCGCAGGCGGGCCCGGTCGCCGAGATCGCCCCCTTCGTGCCGCCGCAGCCGCCCGGGCCGCCGGACCGGTACCAGAGCGGGCTGAAGGTCCGCCGGGAGGTGCTGGGCGACGCGCACGTCGACCAGGAGCTGGCGCAGGCCGACGAGTTCTCCGGGGACTTCCAGGAGTTCATGACCCGCTACACCTGGGGCGAGGTCTGGGACCGGCCCGGCCTGGACCGCCGCACCCGGAGCTGCGTCACGCTCACCGCGCTGATCGCCGGCGGCCATCTGGAGGACCTGGCCCTCCACGTCCGCGCCGCCCTGCGCAACGGACTCACCCCCCACGAGATCAGGGAAGTGCTGCTCCAGGCGGCCGTGTACTGCGGGGTGCCGGCGGCGAGCCGGGCGTTCCGGGTGGCCCGGCAGGTCGTCCGGGAGGAGACCACCCCCGCCGAGTGAGGCCCCAGGCCGCCGCACGCGGCAGGATGGGGAGCCATGAGGCTCACCAAGAAGACCCACGCCTGCGTCCGCCTCGAGAAGGACGGGCGGACGCTGGTCATCGACCCGGGCGGGTTCAGCGAGCAGGACGCGGCGGCCGGCGCCGACGCCATCCTGGTCACGCACGAGCACCCGGACCACTTCGACGAGGGACGGCTGCGGGCCGCGCTGGAGGCCCGCCAGGGCACGGAGATCTGGACCCTGAAGTCGGTGGCCGCCCTGCTCGCGCCGGCCTTCCCGGGCCGCGTGCACACCGTCGGCCACGGCGACGCCTTCACCGCGGCCGGCTTCGACGTGCGGGTCCACGGCGAGCTGCACGCGGTCATCCACCCGGATCTCCCGCGCGTCACCAACGTCGGCTACCTGATCGACGACGGCCGGGTCTTCCACCCGGGCGACGCCCTCACGGTCCCCGGGCAGCCGGTCGAGACCCTGATGGTCCCGGTGATGGCCCCCTGGAACAAGATCTCCGAGGTCATCGACTACGTCCGGGAGGTCCGGCCGCAGCGCGCCCTCGACGTGCACGACGCCCTGCTCACCGACCTCGCCCGCCCGATCTACGACGGCCACCTCGGCCGCCTGGGCGGCACGGACCACCGCCGGCTGGCGCCTGGAGCGTCCGCCGAACTGTGACCCGGGCCGGCTGTCACACCCGGCGGGTAGGTTGTGAGACATGCGCATCGCCACCTGGAACGTGAACTCGATCACCGCCCGCCTGCCGCGGCTGCTCGCCTGGCTGGAGAGCAGCGGCACCGACGTGCTCTGCCTCCAGGAGGCGAAGATCGCCGAGGAGCAGTTCCCGTTCGAGCCGCTGCGGGAGCTGGGCTACGAGGCGGCGGTGCACGCCACCGGCCGGTGGAACGGCGTGGCGGTGCTCTCCCGCGTCGGCATCGACGACGTGGTCAAGGGCCTGCCCGGCGACCCGGGGTACGACGGCGCCACCGAGCCGCGCGCCCTCGCGGCGACCTGCGGCCCGGTCCGCGTCTGGTCGGTGTACGTGCCCAACGGCCGCGAGGTGGAGCACCCGCACTACGCCTACAAGCTCCAGTGGTTCGAGGCCCTGCGGGCCGCCGTGGCCGGTGACGCGGCCGGCAGCCGCCCGTTCGCCGTGCTGGGGGACTACAACGTGGCGCCGACCGACGAGGACGTCTACGACCGGGCCGCCTTCGAGGGCTCCACCCACGTCACCCCGGCCGAGCGCGCCGCCCTGGCCTCGCTGCGCGAGGCGGGCCTCGCGGACGTCGTCCCGCGCCCCCTGAAGTACGACCACCCCTACACCTACTGGGACTACCGCCAGCTCTGCTTCCCCAAGAACCGCGGCATGCGCATCGACCTGGTGTACGGCAACGCGCCCTTCGCCGCGGCCGTGAAGGACGCCTACGTCGACCGCGAGGAGCGCAAGGGCAAGGGCGCGTCCGACCACGCGCCGGTGGTGGTCGACCTGGACGTGTGATGCCACGCTGGGCCCATGAACATTCCGTTCCTGGGCCACCGGCACCACAAGAACGGCCGCGCGGCGCTTCCGGCCGACCCCGAGGCGATCGCCGCGCTGCTGTCCGAGTGTGAGCTGCTCCGCTCGCAGGCGGCCCAGGCGGGCGTCCGGCTCGACGACACCCCGGCCTCCCTGGAGGCCCTGGACCAGCTCGTCCCGCGCTGGCGCGACGACCCGGAGATCCTGCCCTGGCTGGGCAATGACGCGGGGCTGTACGTGGGCACGGTCGTGGTGCGCACCGTGCCCGGCGCGGCCTGGCGGATCCGGGCCGACGGCGAACCGGTCGTGCGGCTCGCCTCCGGCCGTGAATTCGAGCTCGTGCGGGCGGGGCAGGAGTGGGCCGCGAGCGGTGTCCCCGAACTGTCGCAGCTCTACGCCGAGGTCTCCGAGGCCTGAGTCGATCGCGGGCGCGTTCAGCGTCACCGGACGGCTCGGCGCCCAGGCTCCTTCGCCGGGCCCTGATCTCCTCCCCGTCACCGGCCAGTTCACCTCCGCCCCGTGGACGCCGTTCGAGCACGAGGGCGTCCAGCGGCTGCTCCCGCCGGCCGTGCTGCCCGCCGTCGTAGGCCAGTTGACGGTCGTGCTGAGGGACACCTCCCTGGGCTTTCTCATCACGTATGAGGAGTTCCTCCACGCGGGGAAGCTCATCGCGTCCAACCTCGACTACGATTTGCCGTTCATCCCCGTGGTGATGGTGATCGCGCCGATCCGCATCGGGATGTGCACGCTGCTCTCGTGGTTCGCCGGCCGGGTGTCCCGCCGTGGGCAGCGCAGTCCCGGGACCGATGCGGTGACGGTCGTCACGGCCGGTCCGGGGGCGCTGCTGCCGGGTGGGGAACCCCCCACGGCCCCGCGACCGTAGGGGGGGTGGCAGTTCATACGGGCCAGGCTCGTCCGGCGGCAGCCGGAGATCACTGCTCGCGCAAGGGGACGGACAGGTACGACGGGTCGTCCGCCGGCGAGGAGAAGGTCAGCTGCGCGCCGGACGGGTTGTGCTCCGTGTAGAGCGGGTCGACCGTGTCCACCACCAGCGCGAGGCGGTGTCCGGCGGGGACGTCGTAGGCGGTGGAGAACAGGTCGAGGTCCACGTCGAACGGCTCACCGGGCGTCCTGCCGTGCCAGGTGAGGGGCGCGTTGGTCACCAGCTTGCCGAAGCCGAGCGGGCCCACGTCGTACAGATAGGCGATCATGGTGCCGCTCTCCGCGGTCGGGGTGAGCGTGGTGTGCAGCGCCGCGGTGCCGCGCACCCGCTGGGCGGTGCCGTACCGCTCCGACTGCCAGACGGCCGCCCAGCGGCGCGGCAGCAGCGGTATGGACGCCACGGGCGGCAGCTGGGCGACCTGGTCCAGGATGCTGGAGAGGAACACGGTCCCGCCGTCGGCGCCGGAGTCGACGCCCGTGTGGATGGTGGTGGATCCGCCGAGCGCGACCTTCCGGCGGGTCGCGCCGACCGACTTCCAGTCGGGGTAGCCCTCGTACCCTTCCGCGCTGCGGGACTTGAGCTGCACCGGCTGCTCACGGTCGATGCCGTTGTCGGCGCCCTTGAGGTAGTGGTCGAACCACCGCCCGGTGTCCGTCCACACGTCGTTGGGCACTCCGAACAGGCCGGGCAGCTCGGCGGTCGCGTGGTCGCCGGGGCGCAGCTCCAGCCGCTTGGGCACGGTCAACTTCTGGTAGAAATCGGCGTTCTGGTTGGCCGGGAAGACGGTGTCGCCCCAGGCGTCGGCGAGCAGGACGGCGGCGCCGTTGCGGTTCAGCCGGTCGACGTAGGTCGCGGCCGAACGTTTGCGTCCCCAGTCGATCATCTCCTGCTCGTGGGACAGGTCGCCGGCGTAGAGCCGGTCGAAGACCTGCCGGACCTCGGGGCTCTCCCGGCCGGTGAGGGTGCCCACCCCGTCCAGCACGGCGGCCGCCTGGACGTGCTGGGTGCGGCCCGAGTAGATGGAGCCGATCAGGTCGGCCCAGCCGCTGAGCGCGGCGACCGCCCTGATCCGCTTGTCGTGGGCGGCGGCCAGCAGGCTGATGCCGGCGCCGTAGGAGACGCCCGCCATGCCGATGCGGTGCTCGTCGGCCGGGGTGTTGGCCAGTGCCCAGTCGATCACCTTGGAGGCGTCCGCTGTGTCCGGCGGACCGGCCACTTCTATCTCGCCGCCGGACTGCCAGAACCCGCGCGCGTTGTAGGTCAGCACCACGTACCCGGAGTCGGCGAGCTTCTTCGCCTGGGCCAGGTACTCCACTTGGGGGAAGCCCCAGCTCGTGGGCAGCACGACGAGCGGGTAGGTCCGCGAGCCGTCGGCGCCCGCGGGCGTGACGACGTTCGCCTTCAGTACGGTGCCGTCGGCGCCGGTGATGTCCACGAACCGTACGGACGGGGCGGCCTGGGCGGCCGGGGCCAGTGCGACGACCGTACCCGCGACCAGCGCCGTGGCGACGGCTCCGGTGACGGAGGCGCGCAGGCCGGTGCGACCGTTTCTCATGGGGTCACTCCTCACTCGGTGACTCGGTAAGGTGCAAAGTGACCCGACGGTAGCCGTGCGCTCCCGCCGTAAGTAACCCGCCGGTAAGTTACGTACGGGTAAAGGTTGTTGAGGACCCTAGGAGCCCGTCGCCGCGGCTGCCTCCGGCAGCGGCGTCCGGGCCGCCCGGGTCACGTCCGCCACCAGCTCCACCACATCGGGGCCGTACGCCTGCGAGTTGACCACCTTCAGCAGCAGCACGAAGGAACCGGAGCCGTACTTGCGGGCCAACCGCTCGTGGCCGCGCGCCAGGTAACGGGTCGCCGCCTGGTTGGTGATCGCCCGCTGGCCGCAGAACAGGAACACCGGACGGGCCTCCTCGCCCCGGCTGCCCGCGGTGAGCCGGGCCAGCAGCACGTACTCGCTCCTCCCGGCCTCCACGCGGTAGTCCTCGCCGCCGATGTGGAAGGCGCCCGCCTCCGGACCCGACTCCGCCTCGGTGTTCACCCCCACGCCCGGCAGCAGGGAGGAAAGGTGGGCCGCCATCCGGCGGTTGGAGCTGGGCCCGCCGAGGCAGAACTCCGTGCGCTCGCCGAAGCCCTGCTGGGTCGCGTCGTGCGCCACGACCCGGGCGTGCGCGTTGCAGTCCTTGATCAGGGCGGACAGCTCCAGCAGGGCGAACACGTCGTGCCGCATCACCGACAGCTCCGGGCCGCCCGCGTTGCGGTTGACGACCAGCAGCGACTCCGAGTGGTCAGGCAGCCCGAAGAACGCCTGCTTGCGGCGGAGCCGGCGCCGCCACAGGTAGGTCCGGGCCAGCCAGCCCAGTGCGGCACTGACGCCCGCCGCTATGACACCCAGGACGATGTTGCGCACGTCGTCGTTCATGGCCGCGCATGGTAGCGGTCCGGCACGTCCACCACGTACCCGTGTTCGAGGTGTGACGGTCGTGTGGCGGGTGCCCGAGGCGTACTGTCGGTACGGAGGCAATCTCGTTACGCTGCGCGGACTTGTCCCTGCGGGAGGTACGGATGGGTCGTCCTGGCACGCGGAAACTGGCGGTTCTGGCGGTCTCGGCCGTCGTGGTCACGGTGGGAGCGGCCGCGCCGCCCGCCGGGAGGAGCGGCGGCACGGCCAAGAAGGCGCCGGTGGCCGTCGGCTACGGCGGCGCCGTCTCCAGCGTCGACGCGGACGCCTCGGCCGCCGGCATCGAGGTGCTGAAGAAGGGCGGCAACGCGGTCGACGCGGCCGTCGCCACCGCCGCCGCGCTCGGCGTAACCGAGCCCTACTCGGCCGGTGTCGGCGGCGGCGGCTACTTCGTCTACTACGACGCCAGGACCCGCACCGTCCACACCGTCGACGGCCGCGAGACCGCGCCCCTGTCCGCCGACTCGGACCTGTTCACCGAGAACGGCAAGCCGCTCGCCTTCGCCGACGCGGTCAGCAGCGGCCTGAGCGTCGGCACCCCCGGCACGCCCGCCACCTGGCAGACCGCGCTGGACCAGTGGGGCACCCGGCGCCTCGGCACGGTCCTGAAGCCGGCCGAGCGGATCGCCCGCCAGGGCTTCACGGTGGACGACACCTTCCGCTCGCAGACCGCCTCCAACGAGACCCGGTTCCGCTACTTCCCGGACACCGCCAAGCTGTTCCTGCCGAACGGCAGGCTCCCGGTCGTCGGCTCCACGCTCAGGAACCCGGAACTCGCGCGCACCTACGAGGAACTGGGCCGCAGGGGCGTGGCCGCGATCTACCGCGGGGACATCGGCGACGACATCGTCAAGACGGTCGAACACCCGCCGGTGGACCCCGCATCCGGCTGGAACGCGCGCCCCGGCAAGCTGGCGGAGAAGGACCTCGCCGTCTACCGGGCCAAGCTCCAGGCGCCCACCAGGACCTCGTACCGCGGCCTCGGCGTGTACTCCATCGCACCCTCCTCCTCCGGCGGCACGACCGTGGGAGAGGCGCTCAACATCCTGGAGCGCAGCGACCTGTCGAAGGCGAGCCGGGCGCAGTACCTGCACCGCTACATCGAGGCCAGCCGCATCGCGTTCGCCGACCGCGGCCGCTGGGTGGGCGACCCCGCCTTCGAGGACGTACCGACGAAGGAGCTGCTCTCGCAGCGGTTCGCCGACTCGCGGGCCTGCCTGATCAAGGACGACGCGGTCCTCAAGAGCCCGGTCCCGCCGGGGGACCCGCGGCACCCGGCGGCCTGCGGCACCGGCGGCAAGGCGGCCCCGACCACCTACGAGGGCGAGAACACCACGCACCTCACGGTGGCCGACAAGTGGGGCAACGTCGTCGCCTACACGCTCACCATCGAGCAGACCGGCGGCAGCGGCATCACCGTCCCCGGCCGGGGCTTCCTGCTCAACAACGAGCTGACCGACTTCTCGTTCACGCCCGCCGACCCGGCCGTGCACGACCCGAACCTGCCGGGCCCGGGCAAGCGGCCGCGCTCCTCGATCTCCCCGACGATCGTCCTGGACCGCCACGACAGGCCCGTCGTCGCGCTGGGTTCCCCCGGCGGCGCGACCATCATCACCACCGTGCTGCAGACCCTGACCGGCTTCCTGGACCGGCGCCTGCCGCTGGTCGACGCCATCGCCGCACCGCGTGCCAGCCAGCGCAACGCCGCCCAGACCGAGCTGGAACCCGCGCTGTACGACAGCGACCTGCGGGCACAGCTCGAGGCGGTCGGGCACAGCTTCAAGCTCAACCCCGAGATCGGCGCGGCCACCGGCGTCCAGCGGCTGCCGGACGGCAAGTGGCTGGCGGCCGCGGAGAAGGTCCGGCGGGGCGGCGGCTCGGCGATGGTGGTGAACCCGGCGCCGTAACCCCGCCCCGCGCGCCGCCGTCCCGCGGCCCGGTCCTACAACTCGGGAGCGGGCGGCGGCGGTTCGTCCGCCGGTCCGGCGTCCTCGCCCGGTCGGTCCTGCGCCGCCGGTCCGGTGCCCGCCGGCGGGGTATCGGCGGCCGCCGGGGGAGCGGGCGGCGGCGGTGCCGACGGCGCGGGCGCGGCCGGCGGCGGGGCGGCCGGTGTGCTCCGCTCCGTGCGGAAGTCCAGCCGCCCGTCCGCGACGTCCACCGTCACCCGGCTGCCCTCGGAGATCGTGCCGTTCAGCAGCAGCCGGGAAAGCTGGTTGTCCACCTCCCGCTGGATGGTGCGGCGCAGCGGGCGGGCGCCGTACTCCGGCTGGTAGCCGCGTTCGGCGATCCAGTCGACGGCGCCGTCCGTGAAGCTCACCGTGACGCCCTGCCCGAGCATCAGGCGGCGGGTGCGCTCCAGCAACAGGTCGGTGATCTGCCGCAGTTGCCCGCCGGTGAGCTGGCGGAAGACGACGATCTCGTCGATGCGGTTGAGGAACTCCGGCCGGAAGTGCTCCCGCAGCGGACGCAGGATCTGCTCGCGCCGCGCCTCCTCGTCGGCGTCGGCGCCGCCCGGCCCGAAGCCGATCCCGGCGCCGCGCCGGCTGATCACGTCCGAGCCGAGGTTGCTGGTCATCACGATGACGGTGTTGGTGAAGTCCACCGTGCGGCCCTGCGAGTCGGTCAGCCGGCCGTCGTCCAGCACCTGGAGCAGGATGTTGAAGACGTCCGGGTGCGCCTTCTCCACCTCGTCCAGGAGCAGCAGCGAGTACGGGTGCCTGCGCACCACCTCGGTGAGCTGGCCGGCCTCCTCGTGGCCGACGTACCCGGGCGGGGCGCCGACCAGCCGGGAGACGGTGTGCCGCTCCTGGTACTCGCTCATGTCGAGGCGGACCATGCGCTCCTCGCTGCCGAACAGCGCCTCGGCGAGCGCCCGGGCCAGCTCGGTCTTGCCGACGCCGGTCGGGCCGAGGAAGAGGAAGCTGCCGATCGGCCGGTCCGGGCTGGCCAGCCCGGCGCGCGAGCGCAGTACCGCCTCGGCGACCACCGCGACCGCCTCCTCCTGGCCGACCACCCGCTGGTGCAGATGCTCCTCCAGGCCGAGCAGCCGTTCCTTCTCCTCCTGGGTCAGCCGGCTGACCGGGATGTTGGTCTGCCGGGACACCACCTCGGCGATGGACTCCGCCGTCACCTCGAGCTGGCCCTCGTCGGCCTGCCCGTCCTGGCTGGACTCCGCGATCCGCCGCTTCAGCTCGCCGATCCGGTCGCGCAGCTGCATGGCCTGCTCGTAGCTCTCGTCGGCGACCGCCTGGTCCTTGTCCCGGACCAGTTGCTCCACCTCGCGCTCCATGGTGCGCACGTCCGTGCCCTTGGTCCCGGCGCCCAGCCGCACCCGGGCGCCGGCCTGGTCGATCAGGTCGATCGCCTTGTCCGGCAGGCGGCGGTCGGTGAGATAGCGGTCGGACAGCTCCACGGCGGCGACCAGCGCCTCGTCCGTGTAGCGGACCTGGTGGTGGGCCTCGTACCGGTCGCGCAGCCCGCGCAGGATCTCCACGGTGTCCGGAACCGACGGCTCGGGCACCAGGATCGGCTGGAACCGGCGGGCCAGCGCCGCGTCCTTCTCGATCCGCCGGTACTCCTCCAGCGTGGTCGCGCCCACGATGTGCAGCTCGCCCCGGGCGAGCGCGGGCTTGAGGATGTTGCCCGCGTCCATCGCGCCGCCCTCGCCGCCGGAACCGGCGCCGACGACGGTGTGCAGCTCGTCGATGAACACGATCAGCTGGTCGGAGTGGGCGCGGATCTCGTCCACGATGTTGTTCATCCGCTCCTCGAAGTCGCCCCGGTAGCGGGTGCCGGCGACGACCCCGGTCAGGTCGAGGGCGACCACCCGGCGCCCGGCCAGCATCTCCGGCACGTCACCGTCCGCGATGCGCTGCGCGAGCCCCTCGACGACGGCCGTCTTGCCGACGCCGGCGTCGCCGATCAGCACCGGGTTGTTCTTCCCGCGCCGGGACAGCACCTCGATGGTCTGCTCGATCTCCTGGTCGCGGCCGATGACCGGGTCCACCCGGCCCTGCCGGGCCATGTCGGTCAGGTCGCGGCCGTACTTGTCGAGCGTCGGCGTCGAGGTGGGCCGCTGCCGCTCGGGGCGCGGCTGAGCGGCCTCGGGGGCCTCGGGCGGCAGGGCGCCCGCCTGGAAGCGCGCCGCGTTCAGGATGTGCCCGGCCGCCGAGTCCGGGTTCATGGCGAGCGCGCTCAGCACGTGCTCCGGCCCGATGTACCCGGCGCCACTCGCCCGTGCCATGTCGTGCGCGTCCAGCAGGGCGCGTTTGACGGCCGGGGTGAGCGACAGCGAGGTCGGCGGCGGCGCCTCGCCCGGCGGCTGGTGCGCGGGACCGGCGCGGTGGTCGATCTCCGTGGCCATTGAGTCCGGGTCGGCCCCGGAGCGGCTGAGCAGGCTCCGGGTGGGCTCGGCGGCGAGGGCGGCGCGCAGCAGGTGCTCGGTGTCCAGGTCGCGGCTGCCGTGCTCGGCGGCGTACTGGGCGGCTCCTCTCACCAGCTCACGGGCCGGCTGGCTGAGCAAGCGCCCGATGTCGATGTGGCGGGGGGCGCCGCGTCCGCCGGGGACGCCGGAGCCGGTGCCGCCGAAGAAGCGGGCGAAGAATTCTCCGAAGGGGTCCTCCGGGCCGTTGTAGCCGCTGGTCATCGTTTCGTTTCCTTCGCAGACGACGTGCGGAGCGGCCGGGTAACCCGGGGGCGGGCCGCTCATGCCACGATGACACGAGCTTCTGCGAAGGGCATGTGCAGGAACGCTCGCTCAGCAGGCCCTTCGGCTCCCCGCCCGCCGCCTCTCAGGAGGCCTCGCGCGCCGTGAGGATCCGGGGGCCGTCGTCCGTGACGGCCACGGTGTGCTCCGCGTGCGCCGCGCGCGAGCCGTCGGACGTACGCAGGGTCCAGCCGTCGCCCGCCTCGTAGTAGGCGTCCTTGCCGCTGCCGATCAGCATGGGTTCGATCGCCAGGACCATGCCGTGGCGCAGCGGGACTCCCCGGCCGGGGCGGCCCTCGTTGGGGACGTCCGGCTCCTCGTGCATCCGGCGGCCCACGCCGTGGCCTCCGAAGCCCGCCGGGATGCCGTAGCCCGCCGCACGGCAGACGCGGCCGACGGCGTGCGCGATGTCGCCGACGCGGTTTCCGACCCGGGCCGCCTCGATGCCCGCCGCCAGCGCGCGCTCGGCGGTCTCGACCAGGCGCAGGTCCGCCGGGCTCGGGCGGCCCACCACGAAGCTGATCGCCGAGTCGCCCACCCAGCCGTCCAGCTCGGCGCCGCAGTCGATGGAGACGAGGTCGCCGTCGCTCAGCCGCTGCCGGGTCGGGATGCCGTGCACGATCGCGTCGTTGACGGAGGCGCAGATCACCCCCGGGAACGGGGTGGGCGCGAAGGAGGGGCGGTAGCCGAGGAACGGTGAGGACGCCCCGGCCTCGCGCAGCACGTCCCGTGCCACCTCGTCCAGCTCCAGCAGCGAGACGCCGACGCCGGCGGCCTCCCGTACGGCGGTGAGGGCCCGGCCCACCACCTGTCCTGCCGCGTGCATCGCGTCGATCGACGTGTCCGTCTTCAGATCCATCATGCCAATTACTATACCGGTATTTGAATGGGGTACCCGCCGTGCGACGGTATTAGAATGGGGTCATGGTGCGCACCCCTCTCACCCCTGAAGAGCGCGAACGCGGCGAGCGGCTCGGGCAGTTGCTGCGCGACGCGCGCGGCGGGCGGAGCATGGCCGAGGTCTCGGCGGCGGCGGGCGTCTCCGCCGAGACGCTGCGCAAGATCGAGACCGGGCGGGCCCCGACCCCCGCCTTCTTCACGGTGGCCGCGCTGGCCGGGGCGCTCGGGCTGTCCATGGACGACCTGCTGGCCCGGTGCGCTCCCGTGGGCGTCTGACGGGCGCCGGACGCGAGCCGGCGCGCACCCCGGCCGGGACCGCGCGGCGAGCCGCCCGCACACTCGCCGAAAACTCCGCGTAGCGGACCCGTAACACGGCTGGTGTTGCCTGACGGGCGAAGCGCTGGCGATCGGGCGGGAGTCGGGCATGGCTGTGGAGCAACTTCCGGCTCGCGTCCGGGAGTTCGCGAACTACCTGGACGGCCTCCTCGGGCGTCTGGACCAGGGCGGCGGCTGGTGCGCCGTCTTCTGGCAGCGGGACCCCGAGGGGATGCGGGTCTGTCTCAACGGCCGGGAGCTGCCGCCCTGGGACGTGCTGGAGTCACTGCTGCAGGACCTCGCGGCGGCCCACGGCTCCGCCGTCGCCACGGCCGAGCGGGACCGCGCCCGCGCCCTGCACGCGGCGGCGGCCTCGGCGTACGACACCCTGCCCGGCGCCCGCGACGCCCTCGGCGACCGGCTCGACGTCATGCTCCGCGAGCAGCGGTACGCCGCCGAACGCCGCTCGGAACTGACCCGCCGGCTCACCGCCGCCACCTCTCGCGAGGAGACCGAAGCCCTCCGCCTCGACCTCGCCTGGGCCCACGACGACCACGACCGCGCCACCGCCCGCCGCGCCGAGCTGAAGGCCCGGCTGTCCCGGCTGGACGCGGGCGCGCGGGGCGCCGGGCCGTATCCGGCGGGGCCCTCGCGCCCGCAGGACGGGCCGCCGCTGGACGAGCGGCACTCCGGCGCCCCGCCGAACCCCTGGTTCGCCGCGCCGGCGGCCGAACCGGAGCCCCGGCCCGGTGCGTCGCGGGAAGGGCGCGACTGGAGAAGTCCGTCAACGGTCGAGCCGGAGTTCGGGCCGGGAGTGTCGCCGGAAGGGCGCGACTGGAGAAGTCCGTCAACGGTCGAGCCGGAGTCCGGGCCGGGAGTGTCGCCGGAAGGGCGCGACTGGAGAAGTCCGTCAACGGTCGAGCCGGAGTCCGGGCCGGGAGTGTCGCGGGAGGGGCGCGACTGGGGAAGTCCGTCAACGGCCGATGACGAGCCCCGGCCCGGGGAGTCGCGAGCGGGGCATGACCCGGGAGTTCCTCCGGCGACGGGGCGGGGGCCGCGCTCCGGGGCACCGGAGGCAACCGCCTTCCGGGCCTCCGGGCCTGGCGCCCCGGACGTCGGTCGTGCGCCCGTGGGCGGCCCCGCCGAGCCCCGCACGGTCACTCCCGCCCCCGACCCCGCCCCGCCCCCCGCCGGTGCCCGCAGGCGGCGCCGGGGCGGGGCCCGGTTCGCCGGCGGCGTCGAGGACGGTGCCGTGCCTGTCGCCGTGCCGCCGCAGGCGCCCCTCCCCGCCGTGCCCGGGGCGTCGGGCGGCCGGCGTTCGCCGCGAGGGGCCCGGTTCGCCGGCGCGGTGGCGGGGGAGGAGCCTGCGGAGCGGCCCGCCGAGGCGGTGGACGCGCAGGCGCTGGCAGCCGTGGCCGGGGCCGTGGAGCGGCTGGTGCGGCTGCGGGCCGAGGGGCGTACCGGCGAGGCGCACGCGCTGCTGGTGGAGATCGCGCACTGGCCCGCCGGCCGGCTCCCGCTGCTCGCGGACGGGCTGCGGCGCGCCGGCCTCGGCGCCGACTGGGACACCCTGCTCTGGGAGGCCGCCTCGCTGCCCGCCGAGCGGCTGGTCGCCGCGGCCGACGCGCTCCGGGCGGCCGGGCGGGCGGCGGACGGCCGGCAGATGCTCCGGCAGGGCGTGGCCCGGCCCGCCGCGGAGATCGGCGCGGCCGTGCTGGAGCTGGCCGGGCAGGGACGGGACCGCGAGGTGCGGGCACTGCTGGACGCCTACGTCCGGGTCCGCACGCCCGAGGAAGCGGCCCGCAGCGCCGCCGCCGACCCGGACCGGCTCGTCCCGCTCCTGCTGGAGGCCGCCGCGGGCGCGTCCGAGGAGCGCCACTGGGACCTGGTGCACGCCCTGCGGGTCGCCGGGTTCGCTCCGTGACCGGCGCCGCGATCACCCTAAGGAGTGTCAAACGTGATCGACTTGGCGGGTTGGCGACGATGGTCTTGGCAAGGACGTCCGGGAGGCTTACTTTCGTCCCTCTACGGGCCGTTTCTACGGGCGTAGAGGCTCGGACGTAGCGTCGAAGGAGCAGCTCATGGCCAACGTCGTACGTGCCGCACTGGTCCAGGCCACCTGGACCGGCGACACCGAGTCCATGGTGGCGAAGCACGAGGAGCACGCGCGCGAGGCGGCCCGCCGGGGCGCGCGGGTCATCGGCTTCCAGGAGGTCTTCAACGCCCCCTACTTCTGCCAGGTCCAGGAGCCGGAGCACTACCGCTGGGCGGAACCGGTGCCCGACGGGCCGACGGTCCGCCGGATGCGGGACCTCGCCCGCGAGACCGGCATGGTGATCGTCGTGCCTGTCTTCGAGGTCGAGCAGTCCGGCTTCTACTACAACACCGCCGCCGTGATCGACGCCGACGGCTCCTACCTCGGCAAGTACCGCAAGCACCACATCCCGCAGGTCAAGGGCTTCTGGGAGAAGTACTACTTCAAACCCGGCAACCTGGGCTGGCCGGTCTTCGACACGGCAGTCGGCAAGGTCGGCGTCTACATCTGCTACGACCGGCACTTCCCCGAGGGCTGGCGGCAACTCGGGCTCAACGGCGCCCAGTTGGTCTACAACCCGTCGGCGACCCACCGAGGCCTCTCCTCCTACCTGTGGCAGCTCGAGCAGCCCGCCGCGGCCGTCGCCAACGAGTACTTCGTCGCCGCCATCAACCGGGTCGGCCAGGAGGAGTACGGCGACAACGACTTCTACGGCACGAGCTACTTCGTCGACCCGCGCGGGCAGTTCGTCGGCGACCCGGCGAGCGACAAGAGCGAGGAACTCGTCGTCCGCGACCTCGACTTCGACCTCATCGAGCAGGTCCGGCAGCAGTGGGCCTTCTACCGAGACCGCCGCCCCGACGCCTACGAAGGACTGGTGCAGCCGTGAACGACCTCTACGCCCGCCACCGCGGCGTCCTGCCCGACTGGCTGGCCCTTTACTACGACGAGCCGCTGGAGATCACCCACGGCGAGGGCCGGCACGTCTGGGACTCGGCCGGCAACCGCTACCTCGACTTCTTCGGCGGCATCCTCACCACGATGACCGCGCACGCCCTGCCCGAGGTGACCAAGGCCGTCACCGAGCAGGCCGGCCGGATCGTCCACTCCTCGACCCTCTACCTCAACCGGCCGATGGTCGAACTGGCCGAGCGCGTCGCCCAGCTCAGCGGCATCCCCGACGCCCGGGTGTTCTTCACCACCTCGGGCACCGAGGCCAACGACACCGCCCTGCTGCTCGCCACCACCCACCGGCGCACCAACACCGTGCTGGCCATGCGCAACAGCTACCACGGCCGCTCCTTCAGCACGGTCGGCATCACCGGCAACCGCGGCTGGTCCCCGACCTCGCTGTCCCCGCTGCAGACCCTGTACGTCCACGGCGGCGTCCGCAGCCGGGGCCCGTTCGCCGAACTCGACGACCGCGCGTTCATCGACGCGTGCGTGGCGGACCTGAAGGACGTCCTCGGGCACACCCGGCCCCCCGCCGCCCTGATCGCCGAACCGGTCCAGGGCGTCGGCGGCTTCACCTCGCCGCCGGACGGCCTCTACGCGGCCTTCCGGGAGGTGCTGAACGCCCACGGCATCCTCTGGATCAGCGACGAGGTGCAGACCGGCTGGGGCCGCACCGGGGACCACTTCTGGGGCTGGCAGGCGCACGCCCGCAACGGCCCGCCGGACATCGTCACCTTCGCCAAGGGCATCGGCAACGGCATGTCCATCGGCGGGGTGATCGCCCGCTCCGAGATCATGAACTGCCTGGACGCCAACAGCATCTCGACGTTCGGCGGCACCCAGATCACCATGGCCGCCGGTCTCGCCAACCTCGGCTACCTCCTCGAACACGACCTCCAGGGCAACGCCCGGCGGGTCGGCGGCATGCTCCTCGAACGGCTGCGGGCGGTCGGCGCGCAGCTCCCCGGGATCCGGGAGGTGCGCGGTCGCGGTCTGATGATCGGCGTGGAGCTGGTCAGGCCCGGCACCGACGAGGCCGATCCGCGGGCGGCCGCGAACGTCCTGGAGGCGGCCCGCGACGGCGGCCTGCTCATCGGCAAGGGCGGCGGCCACAACACCAGCGCCCTGCGTATCGCCCCGCCGCTGTCCCTGACCGTGGCGGAGGCCGAGGAGGGCGCGGCGATCCTGGAACGCGCGCTGAGGAGCACGTACTAGAGAGCGGGCCGACGGCGATGACCACCACCTCCTCCCACTCCCGGCAGCCCGGCTGGCAGCCGCTGGAACCCGCCCTGTCCGTCCGGCAGGTGCTCACCCTGGAGCGGGTGCTCGCCGGGGAGCCCGAGGTGGTGGCCGGAGCGGGGCAGCTCGACCGGCCGGTGCGCTGGGTGCACGTCGCCGAGGCCGCCGACGTCGGGGTGATGCTCACCGGCGGCGAGATGGTGCTCACCACCGGCGTGCTGCTGGCCGGTGACGAGGCCAAACAGGCCGAGTACGTCCAGTCCCTGCACCGGGCGGAGGCCGCGGCCGTCGTCCTCGGGCTCGGCCGTGCCTTCCCCGCACCGCCCGAGGTGATGCGCCGGGCCGCCGAGCGGTGCGGGCTCCCCATGGTGGTGCTGCACCGGCCGTTCCCGTTCGCGGAGCTGACCGAGGAGGTGCAGTCCCGCCTGGTACGGCGGAAGTTCGCGGCGGTGAGCCTGTCGGAGACCGTCCGCACCGCGCTCACCGGGCTGATCACCGCGGGTGCTCCGCTGCAGCACCTGCTCGACGAGGCCGCCCAGCACAGCGGCTGCCCCGTCGTCGTCACCAACCTCGCCCACCGGGTCCTCGCCACGGCGGGGGAGCGCCCCGCGGTGGACGACGTGCTGCGCGACTGGGAGCGGATCGCCCGCCAGGCGTGGGGGCACCCCCCAGGCCGTTCAGGCACCGGGGCAGGCGGCGGGGGCGACGGCTGGATCCGCGCCGAGCTGGGCGGGCGCGGTGAGCAATGGGGCCGGCTGCTGCTGTGCGGGTACCGGGGCGACACGGCCACCGGGCGGCTGCTCGCCGACCGGACCGCCGAGGCGCTGGTGCTGCACCGCATGCTCGGCGGCGGCTCCGCCCGCACCTGGGAGGAGCAGTCGGCGCAGAGCCTGCTCACCGACCTGGTCTCCGGGGTGGTGCCCGCCCGGCAACTGCTGCCCCGGGTCCGGGCGGCCGGGCTGCCGGTCAACCGGCGCACCTTCGTCCCCCTCGTCGTGCCCGGCGGGGACGCGGGCCGACTCGAGCGGATGCTGCGGCTGCTGGGACTGCCCGGGCTGGTCGCCGAGCTGGCCGACGGGGCCACCGCCGTGCTGCTCAGCCTCGCCCGCGACCAGCACGCCGAGGCGCTCACCGCGCACTTCGCCGCGCGGCTGCGGACGGCGAGCGGGGCGCCGAACGCCGTGGTCGCGGCCGCCGATCCCCGCACCGTCTGGGAGGACGTGCCCGCGGGGCTGCGGGAGGCCCGGCACGTCGCCGACGCGGTCGCCGACTCCTCCGCCGTACTCGACCTGCCGGCCGTCGTCCGGCTGCGCGACGTCCACCTGCGCGGCCTGGTACGGCTGCTGCGGGACGACCCGCATGTGCAGTCCTTCGCCGAGCGGGAGCTGGACGGGCTGTTGTGCGGGGCCGACCAGGGGCTGCTGAACGTGCTGCGCACGTATCTGGCGACGGGCCGCAACAAGTCCCGCACCGCGCAGTTGCACCACGTCTCGCGGCCCGCCCTCTACCGCCGGCTGGAGGCCATACAGGCACGGCTCGGCGTCGACCTCGACGACTTCGAACAAGCGGCCTCCGTGCACATAGCGCTCCTCGCGCACGACGCGCAACAGGGGTGAAACATGCGACGACCTGGGAAAACGGCGGTGAAACATGTACCGGCGAACACGTGACACGGTGGCACGCCGACCGCCCGCGGACGTGACACGATGCAACTCAAACCGGCCCACCGGGCTTCCTAGTCTCGGCGTACACCGAGCGACCGGAGGTCCCGATGAGCCGAGTGATCCGTGCCGCCCTCTTCCAGACCGCCTGGACCGGCGACAAGGAGTCGATGATCCAGGTCCACGAGCAGGCGGCCCGCGACGCGGCCGCGCAGGGCGCCCAAGTCCTCTGCTTCCAGGAGCTGTTCTACGGCCCCTACTTCTGCCAGGTGCAGGACAAGGCCTTCTACGAGTACGCCGAGCGGATCCCCGACGGCCCCACCGTCCGGCGCTTCCAGGCGCTGGCGCGGGAGCTGGGCATCGTCCTGGTCCTGCCCATGTACGAGGAGGAGCAGCCGGGCGTCCTGTACAACACCGCCGCCGTGATCGATTCGGACGGCTCCTACCTCGGCAAGTACCGCAAGACCCACATTCCCCAGGTGCAGGGCTTCTGGGAGAAGTTCTACTTCCGGCCCGGCAACAGCGGCTGGCCGGTCTTCGACACCGCCGTCGGCCGGATCGGCGTCTACATCTGCTACGACCGCCACTTCCCGGAGGGCTGGCGGGCGCTGGGCCTGGCCGGCGCCGAGATCGTCTTCAACCCCTCGGCCACCTCGCGCGGCCTCTCCCGCTACCTGTGGCAGCTCGAACAACCGGCGGCGGCCGTCGCCAACGAGTACTTCGTCGGCGCGATCAACCGGGTCGGCGTGGAGGACCTGGGCGACAACGACTTCTACGGCACCACCTACTTCGTGGACCCCGAGGCCCAGTTCGTCGGCGAGGTGGCGAGCGACAAGGAGCCCGAACTCGTCGTCCGCGACCTGGACCTGGCCAAGCTCCGCGAGGTCCGCGACCGCTGGCAGTTCTACCGCGACCGGGCGCCCGGCGCCTACACGCCGCTGACCGCGCCCTGACCGCAGCGCCCACCCTGGGAGGAGAGGGACCATGAGCAGCCGTACCGTCATCCGCGGTGGTCTCGTCATCACCGCGTCCGACGAGATCCACGCCGACGTCCTGATCGAGGACGGCCGCATCGCCGCCCTCGCCGCCTCCGGCACCCCGGCCGCCGAGGCGTTCGGTGACGGCCGGGTCATCGACGCCACGGGCAAGTACGTCATCCCGGGCGGCGTCGACGGGCACACCCACATGCAGATGCCGTTCGGCGGCACCACCGCCGCCGACACCTTCGAGACCGGCACCCGCGCCGCCGCCTGGGGCGGTACGACCACGATCGTCGACTTCGCGATCCAGAGCGTCGGCGGCACCCTGCGCGAGGGCCTGGACGCCTGGCACGCCAAGGCAGAGGGCAACTGCGCCATCGACTACGCCTTCCACATGATCGTCTCCGATGTGAACCAGGAGACGCTCAAGGAGATGGACCTGCTGGTCGAGGAGGGTGTGACCAGCTTCAAGCAGTTTATGGCCTACCCCGGGGTGTTCTACTCCGACGACGGCCAGATCCTGCGGGCCATGCAGCGCGCCGCCGAGAACGGCGGCCTGATCATGATGCACGCCGAGAACGGCATCGCCATCGACGTCCTGGTCGAACAGGCGCTGGCCCGGGGCGAGACCGACCCCCGCTACCACGGGGAGGTCCGCAAGGCCCTGCTGGAGGCCGAGGCCACCCACCGCGCCATCAGGCTCGCGCAGGTCGCCGGGGCCCCGCTGTACGTCGTGCACGTCTCCGCGCAGGAGGCGGTCGCCGAACTGGCCAGGGCCCGGGACGCGGGGCTCAACGTGTTCGGCGAGACCTGCCCGCAGTACCTGTTCCTGTCCACGGACAATCTCGCCGAACCGGACTTCGAGGGCGCCAAGTACGTGTGCTCCACCCCGCTGCGCCCCAGGGAGCACCAGGCCGCCCTGTGGCAGGGCCTGCGCACCAACGACCTGCAGGTGGTCTCCACCGACCACTGCCCGTTCTGCTTCACCGGCCAGAAGGAGCTGGGCCGGGGCGACTTCTCCAAGATCCCCAACGGCCTGCCGGGCGTGGAGAACCGCATGGACCTGCTGCACCAGGCCGTCGTCGACGGGCACATCTCCCGGCGCCGCTGGATCGAGATCGCCTGCGCCACCCCGGCCCGCATGTTCGGCCTCTACCCGAAGAAGGGCACCATCACCCCGGGCGCCGACGCCGACGTCGTCGTCTACGACCCGCACGCCGAGCAGGTCATGTCCGCCGAGACGCACCACATGAACGTCGACTACTCGGCCTACGAGGGCAGGCGCACGACCGGCCGCGTCGAGACGGTGCTCTCGCGCGGCGAGGTCGTCATCGACCAGCGGGAGTACACCGGGCGCGCCGGCCACGGCGCCTTCACTCCGCGCACCACCTGTCAGTACCTCAACTAGGAGCGGCGCCCATGGACTTCGGACTCGTCCTGCAGACCGACCCACCGGCCTCCCGTGTCGTCAGCCTCATGAAGCGGGCCGAGCGCAACGGTTTCAGCCACGGCTGGACCTTCGACTCCGCCGTGCTGTGGCAGGAACCGTTCGTGATCTACAGCCAGATCCTCGCGAACACCACTGGGCTGCGGGTCGGCCCCATGGTGACCAACCCGGGCACCCGCACCTGGGAGGTCACCGCCTCCACCTTCGCCACCCTCAACGACATGTTCGGCAACCGCACGGTGTGCGGGATCGGCCGCGGCGACTCCGCGATGCGCGTCGCCGGCCGCAAACCCAACACGCTGGCCCGGATCAGCGAGGCCATGAAGGTCATCCGCGCCCTCGGCCGGGGCGAGGAGGCCGACCTCGGCGGCACGAAGATCCGCTTCCCGTGGGTCGCCCCCGGCGCCGAACTCCCGGTGTGGATGGCCGCGTACGGCCCGAAGGCGCTGAAGATGGCCGGTGAGGAGGCCGACGGCTTCATCCTCCAGCTCGCCGACCTCTACCTCACCGAGCACATGGTGAAGGCCGTCAAGGACGCGGCCGCCGCGGCCGGCCGCGACCCGTCCGAGGTCACCGTCTGCGTGGCCGCCCCCGCCTACGTCACCGCCGACGACTCGCCCGGGGCACTCGCCCACGCCCGTGAGCAGTGCCGCTGGTTCGGCGGGATGGTCGGCAACCACGTCGCCGACCTGGTGGCCAAGTACGGCGAGCACTCCGCCGAGGTCCCCGACGAACTCACCGAGTACATCAAGGCCCGCCAGGGCTACGACTACGCACACCACGGGCGCAGCGGCAACCCCGACACCCGGTTCGTGCCCGACGAGATCGTCGACCGGTTCTGCCTGATCGGGCCGGCCGAGAAGCACATCGAGAAGCTGAACGCCCTGCGCGAGCTCGGCGTCGACCAGTTCGCGGTGTACGACATGCACGACGCCCAGGAAGCCGTCATCGACGCCTACGGCTCCCGGGTGATCCCGGCGGTCAACGCCTGACCGCCACCCTCGCGTTGGTCTCCCCCTCGCCGCGGTCCCGTCGCGGCGAGGGGGCACAGGGCGCTCACCCGCGCACCCCCCATGCGCCGCCCGCACGGCCTCTCCCGACCCACCTCACCCCGATTGGCCTGCCCATGACCGACACCGCTCCCTCAGCCATACCCCTGTCCGGCCAGGTGACCCAGCCCGACGGGCGGGTCGAACTCGCCCCCGGCACCCGGCCGCCCGGCGACCGGTACGCCAATGAGGACCTGCTCCCCGTCCCGGTGGAAGGACGCACCTGGACGACGTACAACTTCTCCGCGCTGTGGGTGGGCATGGCCCACAACACGGCCTCCTGGACCCTGGCCTCCGGGCTGATCGCGGTGGGCATGGACTGGAAGCAGGCCGTGTTCACCATCGCCCTCGCCAACCTGATCGTGCTCGTGCCGATGCTGCTCACCGGCCACGCCGGACCCAAGTACGGCATCCCCTTCCCGGTCTTCGCCCGCGCCAGCTTCGGCGTGCGCGGCGCCAACCTGCCCGCAGTGGTCAGGGCGTTGGTGGCGTGCGGCTGGTTCGGCATCCAGACCTGGATCGGCGGCGAGGCCATCTACTTCCTCGCCGGCAAGCTCATCGGCGACCGCTGGGCGAACGCCTCGCACATCGGCGGCCACGCCTGGACCATGTGGCTGTCGTTCGCCATCTTCTGGGCCATTCAGATCGCCATCATCCACCGCGGCATGGAGACCATCCGCCGCTTCGAGAACTGGGCGGCGCCCTTCGTCCTGGTCGGCGCGTTCGTGATGCTGTGGTGGATGAGCAGCAAGGCCGGGGGCGTCGGACCGCTCTTCGACCAGCCGTCCAAGCTGGGCTGGGGCGGTGACTTCTGGAAGCTGTTCTGGCCCTCCCTGATGGGCATGATCGGCTTCTGGTCGACCCTGTCGCTCAACATCCCCGACTTCACCCGCTACGGCCGCAGCCAGCGGGCCCAGACCCGGGGGCAGGCCCTCGGCCTGCCCACCACGATGACCCTGTTCGCGTTCCTGTCCGTGCTGGTCACCTCCGGGTCCCAGGCGGTCTACGGCGAGCCCGTCTGGGACCCGGTCCAGCTCGCCGCCAAGACGGACAACGTGGCCGGCCTGCTCTACGCCCTGGTCACCGTGCTGGTCGCCACCCTGTCCGTGAACATCGCGGCCAACCTGGTCTCCCCGGCGTTCGACTTCTCCAACGTGGCTCCCCGCAAGGTCAGTTTCCGCACCGGCGCGCTGATCACCGCGGTCCTGGCCGTGCTGATCTTCCCCTGGAAGCTGTACTCGGACCCGCAGGGCTACATCTTCACCTGGCTCGGCCTGGTCGGCGGCCTGCTCGGCACCGTCGCCGGCATCCTCGTCGCCGACTACTGGATCCTGCGCCGTACCCGGCTGGTCCTCGCCGACCTGTACCGCGCGGGCGGCCGGTACTGGTACACGGGCGGCTGGAACTGGCGGGCGGTCGCCGCGTTCCTGGCCGGCGGCGTGCTGGCGGTCGGCGGCGCCGACTTCCACCCGCTGATCGACGGCCGCCCCGTCCCGGCGCTGTCGCCCCTCGCCGACTACGGCTGGGCGGTGGGCCTCGGCACCTCCCTGGTGCTGTACCTGGCGCTGACCTGGCTCACCGGGCGGAAGGAGGACCCGGCGGAGGCGGCGGTCTGAGACGGCCCGCCCCGGCGGCCCCGGGCCGCCGGGGCCGCCCACCCGTCACGGGGCGCGCTCTCGGCACCCCCAACACAGGTCGATCACAAGGCTGTTGAGATACTCCCCGTTGTGAAGCGACGAGCGATTCTGTGGGCCGCCGCCTGCCTGACGCTGGCCTCCTGCCACGCCGGGATGGCGACCGCCGGTTCCGGGGCGGAGCGGAGCGGGCCCCTGCCGGCGGCTCAGCGCAAGGACGCGCCCGATCTCGTGGGCGACAGCCTGGACGGCAGACCGCTCAGACTGGCCGACTACCGGGGGGAGGTCGTCGTCCTCAACGCGTGGGCGTCCTGGTGCGGCCCCTGCCGGGCCGAGGCGGCCGAACTCCGCGCGGCGCACGAACACCTCGCGGGGAAGGGCGTGCGGGTCGTCGGACTCGACGCCGACACCGACCCCGCTGGCGGCCGTGCCTTCCAGCGGGAGCACCGGCTCGGTTACCCCAGCTTCCGGGACCCGTCCGGCCGGCAGATGCTGCGGTTCCCCAGGGGTACGGTGCCGCCGGGCGTGCCGTTCACCGTCGTCATCGACACCCGGGGCAGGATCGCGGCCGTCCACGCCGGGCCCGTCACCGAACGCGAGATACGCGACCTGGCGCTGCCGCTCACCCGCTCCTGACGGACGGTCAGCCGGACGTGCCCGACCCGAGGGCGGCCACGGCGCTCTTCGCCGCCTTGATGGCGCCCTTGTTGATCTCGTCCGTGCTGGGGGCCTTCTTGGTCTCGAAGTCGCTGCCGTTGTAGGTGACGACGACCAGCGCGTTGGAGGCCCGTACCAGCACCACGCCCTCGCGGGTCTCCTGCTTGCTCTCGGTGGTGAGGTTCACGACCGAGTAGCCGGCGTCACCGACGCCCGGGACCTCGCCGCCGCCGCTCTTCTCGGCGACACGCTGCTGGTACTCCTTCTTCGCGGCGTCGTCCGACGCGGTGATCTCGAACGAGACGTCGAGCCAGCGGTAGTCGTAGCCCTTGAGGGCGTTCCAGGAGCAGGTGCGGCGCAGCGCGGTGTCCGTCGACGGGATCTCCTTGCCCGACGTCTTCGCCCCGGGCACCAGGGACTTGACGGTCGCCACGGGGACGCTGGAGCAGGGGGCGGGCGCGGCCTTGTACGACTTCGACACCGCGGTGGACGACGGCGCGGACGCCGAGTCGGTGGGCGTCTGCCGGGACGGCCGGTGATCGGCGGCCGCCGGTGCGGCGGGCTCCGAGGACATCGACCAGCCGGCGCAGGCGAGTACGACGACCGGCATCAGGCGCGCGGCCAGGGCGAGCGGCAGAGGCAGTGAACGCACGGCGCACTTCTCGTGGGGGAGGGGGCGCGGAAGGGTCCCGCGGGGTGGGCTGGGACGACAGTGTCACACGACTGAGTGTGCGGCGGAAGGCCGAACTCGCTGTGTGCCCGGCCGGTAACTCAGCCCCACGGACGCCGTGTTGAAAATACCGTTATGTCCGGTCAGGGGACGCGGGCGGTCCACTCCGGCGAGGTGAATTTGGTCCGCGCCAGCTCCTCGGCCCGCGCCAGTTCCTCCGGTGTCACCTTGCCGTCCACGAGGCCGTACCGCCCGCGGAACGACCCGATCATCCGATCGATGACCGCGTCCCGCGGCAGTCCCGTCTGCCGGCGCAGCGGATCGACCCGCTTCTTCGCGCTCCGGGTGCCCTTGTCGGACAGCTTCTCCCGCCCGATCCGCAGCACCTCGACCATCTTGTCCGCGTCGATGTCGTACGACATGGTCACGTGGTGCAGCACGGCGCCGGGACCCCCGCCCGGCCCGACGACCCGCTTCTGCGCCGCGCCCGCGATCTTGCCCTGGTCGGTGGCGATGTCGTTCAGCGGCTGGTACCAGGCGCGGATGCCCATCTCGCCGAGGGCGCCGAGCACCCAGTCGTCCAGATAGGCGTAGCTGTCCTGGAAGGACAGGCCCTGCACCAGCGACTCGGGCACGGACAGGGAGTAGGTGATCGTGTTGCCGGGCTCCACGAACATGGCGCCGCCGCCGGAGATCCGCCGCACCACCTCGATGCCGTGCCGGGCGGCCCCCTCCGGGTCCACCTCGTTGCGCAGCGACTGGAAGCTGCCGATGATCACCGAGGGCGCGCCCCACTCCCACACCCGCAGCGTGGGCGGCCTGCGGCCCGCCGCCACCTCGGCGGTCAGGACCTCGTCCAGGGCCATGTGCAGGGCCGGCGGCTGCGGGCCCTCGTGGATGAGCTGCCAGTCGTAGTCGGTCCAGTCCGTGGCGTGCGCGAGCGCGCGGCGCACCGCGATCCCGACTCCCTCCGAGGTCAGGCCGTACATGACCGTCCCCGCGGGCAGCGCCGCGTCGATACGCGCGGCCAGCCCGGCCGCGTCGGTGTCCGCCGGGGCGCCCTCGAGCGCGCGGTTCACCGCGTCCAGCGCCTCGTCCGGCTCCAGGAAGAAGTCGCCCGCCACGCGCACGTCGCGCAGCACACCGTCCTCGGCCGCCACGTCCACCACGACCAGCTTGCCGCCGGGCACCTTGTACTCACCGTGCACTGTCAGGGCCTCCCTCTTCCACCCGGGGATCAACGCCGCGGAGCCCGGCGGTGTTCCCGGCGCGAAGGGTGCTCCCGCCCCGGGATCAACGCCGCGGAGCCCGGCGGTGTTCCCGGCGCGAAGGGTGCTCCCGCCCGGAAGAGGCGGCGCGGGGGCGGCGGAAGCGGCGGTTCAGCGGGGCCGGAAAAACACGGCGTCCGCGCCGGGCGGGTCCGATACTGGTGGTCCCGGCCCCCGCGCGCGACCCCCGAGGTGACAGATGCGGTTCACCACCCGGCCCACCCTCCAGGGCACCTTCGGCATGGTGTCCGCCACGCACTGGCTGGCCGCCCAGTCGGCGATGGCGGTGCTGGAGGACGGCGGCAACGCCTTCGACGCGGCCGTGGCCGGCGCCTTCGTGCTGCATGTGGTGGAGCCGCACCTGAACGGGCCCGCCGGCGAGGTGCCCATCCTGCTGGCGCCGGCCGGCGGCGAGGTCCGCGTGCTGTGCGGGCAGGGCGTCGCCCCGGCCGCCGCCACCGTCGCGCACTACCGGGGGCTCGGTCTGGACCTCGTGCCCGGCACCGGCCCGCTCGCCGCCGCCGTGCCCGGCGCCTTCGACGCCTGGCTGCTGCTCCTGCGCGACCACGGCACCAAGCCGCTGGAGGACGTCCTGAAGTACGCCGTCGGCTACGCCGAAGACGGGCACGCGCCCGTGGAGAACGTCGGCGCGACCGTGGAGAGCGTACGCAGGCTGTTCGAGACCGAGTGGACCTCCTCCGCCGAGGTGTACCTGCCCGGCGGGCGCGCGCCCCGGCCCGGCGAGCGCTTCCGCAACCCCGCCCTGGCCGCCACCTGGCGCCGGCTGCTGGCCGAGACCGCC
Source organism: Streptomyces sp. NPDC003720 (assembly GCF_042875075.1). NCBI lineage: Bacteria > Bacillati > Actinomycetota > Actinomycetes > Kitasatosporales > Streptomycetaceae > Streptomyces > Streptomyces sp. NPDC003720. Next base: position 85,049 of record NZ_JBIANZ010000006.1, on the reverse strand, counting down.
CGGGCCGGCGACCGGGAGGCGCGCATCGACGCCGCGCGCGAGGTGTGGCGCTCCGGCTTCATCGCCGAGGCCCTGGTACGGCAGTCCCGGCGGCCCACCCTCGACACCAGCGGGCGGCGGCACACCGGCACCCTCGCCGAGGCCGACCTGGCCGGCTGGTCGGCGACGTACGAGGCCCCGGTGACCTACGACTGGAACGGCTGGACCGTGTGCAAGGCCGGCCCGTGGAGCCAGGGCCCCGTCTTCCTCCAGCAGCTGGCCCTGCTCCCGCCCGAGCTGCCCGCGTACGGCTCGGCGGACTACGTCCACCTGCTGATCGAGGGCTGCAAGCTCGCCATGGCCGACCGGGAGGCCTGGTACGGGGACGCGGCCGACGTGCCGCTCGCCGCCCTCCTGTCGGACGAGTACAACGCCGGCCGCCGCGCGCTCGTCGGCGAGAAGGCCTCCTACGAGCTGCGCCCCGGCAGCCCGGGCGGCCGCACCCCGCGCCTGCCCGCGCAGGCGCTCGCGCGCGTGACCGCCGCCGGTTCAGGCTTCAGCCCGATGGGCGCGGGCGAGCCGACCGTCGCGGACCTCACCGGCGAGGCCCAGGTGGCCGCCGACGGCGGCACCCGCGGCGACACCTGCCACCTGGACGTCGTGGACCGCTGGGGCAACATGGTCGCGGCCACGCCCAGCGGCGGCTGGCTGCAGTCCAACCCGGTCGTGCCCGAACTCGGTTTCCCGCTCGGCACCCGGCTGCAGATGACGTGGCTGGAGGAGGGGCTGGCGAACTCCCTCACCCCGGGCCGACGCCCCCGCACCACCCTCACCCCGTCCCTCGCGCTGCGCGGCGGTGTCCCGGTGATGGCGTTCGGCACGCCCGGCGGGGACCAGCAGGACCAGTGGCAGCCGCACTTCTTCCTCGCCGCCGTGCTGCGCGCCCCGGTCCGCGGCGGACTCGACCTGCAGGGCGCGATCGACGCCCCGAACTGGCACAACGACAGCTTCCCCAGCTCCTTCCATCCACGCGGCCGGCGCCCCGGCAGCGTCACCGTGGAGTCCCGCACGGACCCCGGGGTGATCGACGCGCTGCGCCGCCGGGGCCACGACGTCACCGTCGGCCCCGGCTGGTCGGAGGGCCGCCTGTGCGCGGTGGCCCGGGACCCGGAGACGGGCGTCCTGTCCGCCGCCGCGAACCCGCGCGGGATGCAGGGGTACGCCGTCGGCCGCTGACGGCCGCCGCGGCACCCGCTCTTCATCCCGATTCCACCCGGTGTCCACCGGCCGGGCGGGGATTGTCAGCGGCGCGTGTTCTCATGGAGGACATGATCGACGAAACGGAAACCATCGAGGAGTTTCTCATCCGCGGTTCGGCCGACGTGGAGGAAGCGGTCCGCAAGGCCGCCGCGGCCGAGATCCTGCCGCGCTTCCGCCGCCTCGCCGAGCACGAGGTGGACCGCAAGAGCGGCCCGCACGACCTGGTGACGGACGCCGACCGGCTCGCCGAGCAGCGGCTCACCGAAGTCCTGGGCGCCCTGCTGCCCGGCTCCGTCGTGGTCGGCGAGGAGGCGGTGCACGCCAACCCGGCCACCTACGAGGCGATACGGGGCGACGCACCGGTCTGGATCATCGACCCGGTCGACGGCACCCGCCAGTTCGTGCACGGCGACGAGGGCTTCTGCACGCTGGTCGCGCTCGCCCACCGGGGCGTCGTCCAGGCCTCCTGGACCTACGCCCCCGTGACCGACACGTTCGCCACGGCCGTCCGCGGCCGGGGCGCCCACCTCGACGGCGAGCGCCTGTTCGCGGGCCCGCCCGCGCCCGGCCGCGACCTCACCGTCGCCACCTCCCACCCGGACTTCACCACCGACGAGCAGAAGCACGCGCTGCGCGCCCTGTGGACCGACGGGGTCGCCCCGCGCCCCTGCGGCTCCGCCGGACTGGAGTATCTCGCCCTCGCCCGGGGCGAGTTGGACGCGGTCGCGTTCTCCTGGGAGGCGGCCTGGGACCACGCGGCGGGCCTGCTGCTGGTCGAGGAGGCGGGCGGCGCCCACCTCACGCTCACCGGTGAGCCGTTCCGGGTGACCGGCGGCAACACACTGCCGTTCACCGCCGCCCGGGACGCCGCCACCGCCCGCCGCGTGGCGGGGCTGCTGCGCACGGGCGGCTGAGGCACCCGGCACCGGTCACCGCGGAGGCACCGGCATATCCTGATCGCGAGTGGCCATCGGCTGACGAAGGAGTCCGAAGGTGCCGTCGATGCTCGATGCGGTCGTGGTGGGTGCGGGACCGAACGGTCTGACCGCTGCCGTGGAGCTGGCCCGCAGGGGCCACTCCGTCGCCCTGTTCGAAGCCCGCTCCACCGTCGGCGGCGGCGCGCGCACCGAGGAACTGACGCTGCCCGGCTTCCGGCACGACCCGTGCTCGGCCGCCCACCCGCTCGGCGTCAACTCGCCCGCCTTCCGCGCCCTGCCCCTGGAGCGGTACGGACTCCAGTGGGTGCACGCCGGTCTGCCCATGGCGCATCCGTTCCCGGACGGCAGCGCGGCGGTGCTGGCCCGGTCCGTCGCCGAGACGGCGGCCTCCTTCGGCCCGCGCGACGCGGGCGCCTACCGCAGGCTGGTCGAGCCGTTCCTGGCCAAGTGGGACACCCTGGCCCGGGACTTCATGTCCCTGCCGTCGACCGCGCTGCCCCGTGACCCGGTCACCCTGGCCCGCTTCGGCCTCGCCGGACTGCCGCCCTCCACCCTGCTCATGCGCCGCTTCCGCGACGAGCCCGTCAAGGCGCTCTTCTCCGGCCTTGTCGCCCATGTGATGGCGCCCCTCGGCGGCCTCGCCACCGGCGCCGTCGGCCTGGTCTTCGCGCTGGCCGCGCACGCCCGCGGCTGGCCCCTGGCCCGCGGCGGCTCCCAGGCCATCTCCGACGCCCTCGCCGCCTACCTCACGGACCTCGGCGGCGCCGTGCACACCGACTACGAGGTCAAGCGCCTCGACGACCTGCCTCCGGCCCGCGCGTACGTCTTCGACACCTCGCCCGCCGCGCTCGCCCGCATCGCCGGCTTCGGCGGCCACTACGACCGCTTCCGCTACGGCCCCAGCGTCTTCAAGATCGACTACGCGCTGGACGGCCCGGTCCCCTGGACCGCTCCCGAGGCCCGCGTCGCCGGCACCGTGCAGGTCGGCGCGAGCCAGGCCGAGATCGGCACCGCGCTGCACGCGGCGTCCCGCGCGGGCCGCGCCCCCGACCGGCCGTTCCTGATCACCGTCCAGCCCAGCGTGGCCGACCCCACCCGGGCGCCCGAGGGCAAGCACGTCTTCTGGGCCTACGGCCACGTCCCGAACGGCTGGCGGGGCGATCTCACCGACGCCATCGAACGCCAACTGGAGCGCTTCGCGCCCGGCTTCCGCGACCGCGTCCTCGCCCGCGCCACCACCGGCCCCGCCGAACTCGCCGCGCACAACGCCAACTACGTCGGCGGTGACATCGCCTGCGGCGCGGCCTCCGGGCTCCAGCTGCTGCTGCGCCCCAGACTGTCCCTGTTCCCGTACCACACCCCCCACCCGGCCGTCTTCATCTGCTCCTCGGCCACCCCGCCGGGCCCCGGCGTGCACGGCATGTCGGGGCACAACGCGGCGAAGGCCGTCTGGCGGAGACTGAGGCAGACATGACCACCATCACCCTCGTCCAGGGCGACATCACACGGCAGAGCGCCGACGCGATCGTCAACGCCGCCAACTCCTCGCTGCTCGGCGGCGGAGGCGTGGACGGCGCGATCCACCGCAGGGGCGGCGCCGCCATCCTCGAGGAGTGCCGGGAGCTGCGCGCCTCCCGATACGGCAAGGGACTGCCCACCGGCCAGGCGGTCGCCACCACGGCCGGCGCGCTGGACGCCCGCTGGGTCATCCACACGGTGGGCCCGGTCTGGTCCGCCACCGAGGACCGCTCGGAACTCCTCGCCTCCTGCTACCGCGAGTCCCTGAAGGTCGCCGACGAACTCGGCGCCCGGACGGTCGCGTTCCCGGCCGTCTCCACCGGCGTCTACCGCTGGCCCATGGACGACGCGGCCCGCATCGCAGTGCGGACGGTGCGCGACACACCGACCTCGGTCGAGGAGGCGCGCTTCGTCCTCTTCGACGAGCGGGCGTACGAGGCGTTCGCCGCGCACCTCCCCTGACGGACGCGACGGGCACGGGGGCGTCGCCGCCGGCGAGGCGCAACCACTTGTACGCGAGGCCGGTTGCAGCGCCGCGTGGGGGGATCGGGGGCGGCGCCGCAACGGGTCGATACCGGCGTGCCCGCGCCTCGCCGACCATCCGTGGCCCGTACGCACGGATACGCAATCCATTCGCGGCGGCCTCCAGGACCTGGGCGTTCCGACGAGGGCACGCTGATGCGCGCCGTGATCGCCCTCCGACGGGGCTGGCCGACTTCGCGGGCGCCCCGCCGTCAGCTCAGCAGACGGCGCTTCTGGGCCTCGAACTCCTCGTCCGTCAGCACCCCTTGTGTCTTCAGGTCGGCCAGCTGCTTGAGCTGGTCGATCTTGCTGGACATGTCGTCACCGGCGGCCGGCTGCGCGGCGGCGGGCGCGGGCGGCGGCGGGGCCGTCTGCTGCTGTTGCTGCGCGTACTGCTGCTGTTCGTACTGCTGTTGCTGCTGCGCGCTGTCCTGCTGCGCCCACCGGCCGGCCTGGCGGCGCGAGACACGGTTGGACACGGCGGTCGCGGTTCCGGCGACGACGGCGGTGCGTGCGACGCCCCTGAGCAGTCCGGGCATGATCGTCATCTCCCAGTGTCGAAGAGGGCCCGCCGGTCAGGCGGCCGCGGAACCGCCGGGCGGAACCGTCTCCTCCGTGGCGTCCAGCGAGGCCAGCAGGGCCTGGACGGGGATGCGGCCGCTCGCCACGAGCTGGGCGCCGCTGCGCCGCAGGGCGCGGGCCAGGGGAGCGGCCCACAGGTTCTCGTAGACCAGCACCGCGGCGGAGTTGCCCGGCTCCAGCGCGTTGCCCGCCTCCTCGATGTCGCCCTGGTCCAGCACACCGGCGGAGGCGCCCTCGAAGACCGTCAGGTCGATCTCGTCGCCGAGGTCGCGCAGTTCCAGCGCGACGACCGAGCCGTCGGTCTCCTTGCGGATGAAGGCCAGGTCGATGATGCGGACGATGCCCCGCTCGGCGAGATCGACCAGCAGCGGGAACGCCTCGCCCGTCATGCGGTTGCCGGGAAACTCGATCACGAGGTAGTCGACGGGGCCCATTTCTTCGACGCTTTCCATGACCACTCCTTGCAAGCCGCGTGCGTCCGCCCCCAGCGCCAATTCCAGCACGCGGCACGGGGCCCCGCACTTCCGAACCGGCACGGCTCAACCGGTGAGCTGGTAGATGCTCTTGCCCACCAGCCTCCGGGCGGTGAGCCGTGCGGACGAGGACTCCCTGACCGGGACCGCGCCGGCCGCCCGGCGACGGCGCCGGCGCTCGCCGTAGAGGATCAGCGACAGGCCGATGAGCAGCTTGACCGCGAGGACGGCGGTCGAGGGCGGGGACTTGGGCGGTGGCGGCTGCCCGCCGGTGAAGGCGAGGACGATCGCGATCACCGCGACCAGACAGGCCAGCCAGCTCAGGATGAACACCAGCCCCTTCCACACGCCCTTCGCCGACGCCACGACGAGGACGAAGGCCATGAGGGGCAGCGGGTCGAGCGTGATGGCCAGGCCGATGAGCAGCAGGTCGAGCACCATGGCGGACCCCTACGTGTCGGAACACCACGAGCGTAGGCAGCGCCCGCCGGAGCGACATCTCGTGGCCGCCGCTCCCGGCCGGCGGACCGTCTCCGGGGTGCCGTGCCGGGCGCCGCCCCCCAATCTGGACGCAGCGAAAGGAGCCACACCATGCCGACCTCCGCACGGGTGCCGTCGGTGGGCCGGATGGTCGCCTGGGCGAAGTCGGCACACCGCCGGGCGGAAGGCCGCTTCCCGGTGGTCACGCATCTCGCGGACCGGATGGTGTCGGTGAACATCTTCGACTCCGGCACCCGCCTCGCCGCGCAGTGCTTCCTGACCGCGGTCCCGTTGCTCTTCGTCGTCGCGGCCTACGCGCCCGCGTCGGTGCGCCACCAGCTGATCGACTCGGTGCGGGCGGTGTTCGGGCTGACGGGCGCGGCGAACGCCGAGTTCGTGAAGGTCTTCGAACCCACGACGGGCAACCTCCAGCAGGCCACGGGCGTCGTGGGCGGCCTGATGGTCCTGCTGTCCGCCACCGCCGTCAGCCGGGCGATGCAGCGGCTGTGCAAGCGCGCCTGGGAGATCCCGCGCGCGGGCACGCACATCGCGCCGTGGCGGTGGCTGGCGTGGCTCGCGCTGTGGCTCGGGGTGCTGGTGCTCCAGGGCCCGGTCCGCGACGGGTTCGGCGTGGGCGCCTGGCTGGGCGTCCCCCTCACCCTCCTCACGCAGGTGGGACTGTGGTGGTGGACCCAGCACCTGCTGCTCGGCGGGCTGATCGGCTGGAAGCCGCTGCTGCCGGGCGCCGTGCTCACGGCGGTCGTGCTCACCGTGCTGGCGATGACCGCGCGCCTGTACATGCCGCGGGCGCTGAACAGCGCGCTGGCCGAGTACGGACCCGTCGGCTCCGTCTTCGTACTGCTGTCCTGGCTGATCGTGGTCTGCGTCGCGGGAGCCGTCAGCATCAGCGTCGGCGCCGTCATGGCCCAGGAGCCGTTCCTGGCGCACCGCCTCGGCAGCCCGCCGCCCCTGCGCGACCGCGACCCGCGAACCGCCTGAGACGCCGAAGGGCCGCCGCGCCGAAGGGCCGCCGCGCCGAAGGGCCGCCGCGCCGAAGGGCCGCCGCGCGAGAAGCGTTCCTCGTCATCGCCCGTACGGCCACTGCCGCTCGCCCGTCCGGTCTACCCAGCGCGCGTGGAACCCACGGGCCTGACGCAATGGGGATGTTCAGGCCCCTACCACGCCGGAGGCCCCACGTGCCCGCCTCACCCGACCCGCACGCACCCGGCCCCGCCCCCCAGCCCCCGACCCCGCCGGATTCCGGCTCCGAGCGCCCGGATCACCATCCGTCCTCGGCGGGCGGCCCCGGCCTTGAGCACAAGCGCCCAGCCGCGCCCGCGCCGGACTCCGGTCCCGACCGCCCGAGCCAGGCCTGGCCCGCAGGGGGCCCCGGCTCCGAACGCCCGGCTCAGGATTCGTCCGCAGCAGGCCCCGGCGGCCCTGAGCGCCCGCCCCCGGCCTCGCCCGCAGGAAATCCCGCATCCCCGCACCCGGCCCCACCCCCGCACGCGTCCGCGTCAGACCCCGGTCACCCCGGGCCGGGCCCGGGCTCAGCCGGGCCGGCTCCGGGCTCCGCCGGGTCGGCTCCGGGCTCCGCCGGGTCGGCTCCGGGCTCCGCCGGGTCGGCTCCGGGCTCCGCCGGGTCGGCTCCGGGCCCGGCCGGGTCGGGGGCCGGTTCGCAGGGCTCCGGGGCCCCGGCGCACGGGGGCGGCCCGGGCGGCGACCGGCCTCCGCCCGGCGGCGACCGGCCTCCGTCCGGCGGTGACCGGCCTCCGCCCGGGGGGTCGGCCAAGGCGGGGCCCGGTGACCGGCCTCCGCCCGGCGGTTCCCCCAAGGCGGGGACCGGGGGAGGCGCGGGGCATGTGGCGCGGGCCGTCGCCTCGGCCGTGCTGATCGTGCTGACCTGCGTGCTCGTGCCCGTCGCGTTGCTCGCCACCTGGGTGCACGACATCGTGCTGGACACCGACCGCTACGTCGCCACGGTCGACCCGCTGGCCACCGACCCCGCGATCCAGGACGCCGCCGTCCACCGCATCACCGAGGCCGTCGGCGCCCGCGTGGACGGTCAGCGGGCCGCCGCCGACATCGCCTCCTGGCTGCAGTCCCAGGGCCTGCCGCCGCGCGCCGCCGACGCGGTCAGGGGGCTGGGCCCGCAGCTCGACTCCGCCGTCAACCAGGCCGTCACGAAGACCGCCACCCGCGTCGTACACAGCGACGCCTTCGCCACGGTGTGGAACACCGCCAACCGCGCCGCCCACAACGCCGTCGTGCACGCCCTCACCGGCCAGGGCCGCGGCGCGGTCGGCGTCAGCGACGGCACGGTCACCCTGGACGTGGGCACGGCCGTGGACCGGGTCAAACAGGAGCTGGTGAACGCGGGCCTGAAACCCGCCGACAAGATCCCGCAGGTGAACAAGCAACTGGTGCTGTTCCACTCCGACGAACTCGCCAAGTTCCGCAAGGCCGCCCACCTCCTCGACGTCGTCGGCAACTGGTTCCCGGTGCTCGTCGTCGTCCTCGGCGCCGCCGGCGTGTTCCTGGCCCGCCAACGCCGAAGAGCGCTCGCCCGCACCGCGCTGGGCGCCGCCTTCGCCTGCCTGGTGGTGGCCATCGCCCTGGTCGTGGCCCGCCGCTACTACCTCGACCACCTCCCGCCCCAGGTGCAGTCGAAGGCCGCGGCCGCGGCCGTCTTCGACACCCTGCTGCACTTCCTGCGGATCAGCCTGCGCACGGCCGTCGTCCTCGGCGTCGTCATCGCGCTGGGCGCGTACTTCGTCGGGCCCGGCAGGCTGCCGGTGGCCGTGCGCGGCGCGTCCGACCACACCGCCGACTCCGCCGCGCGCTGGGCGGCCGCCCACCACGTCAGCACCGGGCGGGTCGGCTCCTGGGCACTGGCCTACCGCCGGGCCATCACCCTCGTCGTGCTGCTGATCATCGCGCTGGTCTTCGCGCTGTGGAACCACCCGACCGTGCTCACGGTCCTGCTGCTGGTCCTCGTGCTGCTCGGCGTCCTGGCCGTGCTCGCGCTGCTCGCGGCGGCCGGCCGCACCCAGCTCCACCAGGCACGCGGGCAGGCGCGCCCGCCCGGGAACGAGACCTGACCGGCGCCGCCGCGCCGGCCCGCTCCCCGGCGCGGGCGAGTGCGCGAAGCGACGCACCGGCACGTCCCGTACCCGTGCGAACTGCGCGGGGACGGGAACACTGCGATGCTGATCGTGGAGTGCAAGCGTCCATCGGCCCTCGGACGGGGGTGATGACCCCGTGGCTGCGAGACACGAGAACACACGGGGACCAGCCGTCGGGTACGTCGACCCACTGGGAGAGCCGTTTCTGCAGACCCGTTTCGCCCTGCCCGCCAGACCGGCCACCTTCCTGCGCCGGCGGCGGCTGACCGAACACCTCGACCAGGCCCTCGGCACCCCGCTGACGATGGTCAACGGCTCGGCGGGCGCGGGCAAGACCCTGCTGGTCGCGGACTGGGCCGCCCGGCTCGGACAGCCGGTCGCCTGGTTCACCAACGAGGCGGAGGACCAGGGCTGCGGGATGTTCTGGGCGTACGTCCTCCAGGCCCTGCGCGCCGCCGGGGTGTCCCTGCCCGCCGGTATCGACTGCCCCGGAGACGCCGGCCGGGTGGAGCACACCCTGCTGGCCCGCCTCGCCGACGCGCTCAGCGGGCGGGCGCGCCCCGCCGTCCTCGTGCTCGACGAGTTCGACCGGGTGACCGCCCCGCGGATCGCGGAGCAGCTGGAGTTCGTCCTGCACCACGCCGGCCCGGGACTGCGCCTGATACTCGTCACCCGCACCGAGCCGCTGCTGCCCCTGCACCGGTACCGGGCCGCCGCGGCGATGACCGAGATCCGGGACGCCGAGCTGGCCTTCACCGCCGACGAGGCCGTGGCCCTGCTGGAGCGGCACGGCCTGCGGCTCTCCGCCGAGGCCACCCGCGCCCTGGTGGAGCGCACCCGGGGCTGGGCCGCCGGGCTGCGGCTGTGCGCCATGGCCGCCCAGCAGCACCCGGACCCCGAGGCGTACCTGGCGGACTTCGAGGCCGGCCGGAGCACGATCGCCGACTTCCTCCTGGCCGAGGTGCTGAAACGGCAGCCGGCCCGGACCCAGGAACTGCTGCTGGGCGTCAGCGTGATGGAGCGGTTCTGCCCCGACCTCGCCGAGGCGCTGACCGGCACCGGCGGCGTCGAGCCGGAGCTCGCCGGACTGCACACCCAGAACGCGTTCGTGGAGGACCTCGGGCACTCCTGGTACCGGCTGCACCCGCTGTTCGGCGAGATCCTCCGGACCCATCTGCGGGTCCGCTCGCCCGGCCTCGAACCGGAACTCCACCGGCGTGCCGCGCGCTGGCTGCGGGCCTCGGGCTCCCTGCCGGAGGCACTGGCGCACGGCGCCGCCGCGAGCGACTGGGAGTTCACCACCCGTGCCCTCGTCGACGACCTGGCGATCGGCCAGCTCTTCACCGGCCTGCGGGCCGACGACCTCACCGAGCTGTTCGCCCGGATGGGGCCGGAGGTCCCCGGCACGGCGGCGGAACTGGTGCGCGCGGCGCGCGACCTGTCGGGCCGCGACGTGGACCGCGGCCTGACCCATCTGCGCCGGGCCGAGGACGGCCTGCGCGACGGGAACGGCCCGCGCACCGGGGGCGGCCGGCACGCCGGGGACGTCCCGGCAGCGTTCCCCTCCGACGCGGCGGCCCGGCTGAGCTGCGTGCTGCTGGAGGCCCTGGCGGCGCGGCTGACCGGATCGCCCGGCCGGGCCGAGAAAGCGGTGGCCGAGGCCGGGAAGCTGCGCGACGAGGTCCCCGCCCCGCTGCTGGACAAGCACCCCGAGCTGACCGCCCTGCTGCTCACCCACCTGGGCTCCGCCCGGCTGTGGGCCGGCCGCTTCGATGACGCGCGCGACGCCCTGGCCGAGGCGGCCGGCTGCCCCGGCGGGGCGTCGACGGCGCTGCCCAGGGAGGACTCCCTGGGGCAGCTCGCCCTGATCGACTATCTGAACGGCTGGCTCGGCAGGGCGGAGCGCCAGGCGCTGGCCGCGCTGAGCGAGACGGAGCGGTTCGGTCTGGGCCGCCCCGCGGACCCCGGCCTGGGACAACTGGTGCTGGCCGCGGTGGCCGTCGAACGCGACGACCTCGCGCGGGCCCGCGGACTGCTGGACGAGACGGCCGGCTCCAGGGCCGTCCCGCTCGACCCGGTGACCGCCGCCGGCCGCTCCCTGGCGACGGCGCGGCTGCTGCTGGCGCGGGGCGAGCCCAGAGCCGCCGCGGCCGTCGCCGACCCGGCCGTACCGACGCTGACGGCATCCCCCTGGGCGGAGGTGCACACCGCGCTGGTCACCGCCGCCGCCCATCTGGCCGAAGGTCGGCCGGACTCCGCCGCGAAGGTGCTGGACGAGGTGCCGTACGACGGCGAGCCCGCGTACGCGGCGGAACTGGCCGGGGCCCAGCTCGCCGCCGGCAACCGCGACGCGGCGATCGGCCTCCTCGGCCTGCTGGACGACCGGGACGGCACCGGCCCCGGGGTCACCGTCCGGGCCGCGCTGGTGCGCGCGCGGGCCGCACAGGAGGACGGAGACGAGGCCACCGCCCGCAAACTGCTCGCCCGCGCCCTGCTGGACGCCCGCGGCGAACGGCTGCGGCGCCCCTTCCTCGAGGCCGGACCACAAATCCGCCACCTCCTGGACACCCCGCCCCTGCAGGCCCTGGCCGCCGGCTGGCTCGTACCCGGCGGCTCCACGGCGCGGGCCCGTCCGGGCGCGGCGGCCGAGCCGGCGCCGCTGGTCGTCGAGGAGCTGAGCGGACGGGAGCGCGAGGTGCTGTGCCGGCTCGCCCAGATGATGTCCACGGAGGAGATCGCCGCGGACCTGTACGTGTCGGTCAACACCGTGAAGACCCACCTCAAGAGCGTCTACCGGAAGCTCGGGGTGAACCGGCGCGGCGACGCGGTGCGGCTGGCCCGCGAACGCGGGTTGATCTGACCCCGGCACGGATCGGCGAGGTGGAGCGCGTGAGACATTGGCGAGCGCTGATGGTTCTGGGCACGGCCCAGTTCCTCATGGTCCTGGACACGTCCGTCATGAACGTCTCCATCAGCCGGCTGGTCGAGGACTTCGACACCGAGGTCACCGCCATCCAGGCCGTCATCACCCTGTACGCGCTGGTCATGGCGGCGTTCATGATCATCGGGGGCCGGCTGGGCGACATCCACGGCCGCCGCCGTCTTTTCCTCCTCGGTCTCGCCGTGTACGGCACCGGGTCGGCCCTGACCGCTCTGGCGCCCACGCTGTGGGTCCTCGCCCTCGGCTGGTCCGTCATCGAGGGACTCGGCGCCGCGATGGTGCTGCCGGCCATGGCGGCCCTGGTCGCGGAGTCCTACCGGGGGAAGGACCGGGCGGTCGCCTACGGGGTGATCGGCGGGCTGGCCGGTGCGGGGATCGCGGTCGGTCCGCTGCTGGGCGGCTGGGTGACCACGTACCTGACCTGGCGGCTGGTCTTCGCGGGCGAGGTCGTGGTCGTCGTCGCCGTCCTGTGCTGCCACCGGGTGATCAAGGAGTCCCGCCGGACCCGGCCGGCGCCCCGGATGGACGTGGCCGGCGCGGTGCTCTCGGCGGCCGGGCTGGCGCTGGGCGTGCTCGGGGTGCTGCAGAGCAGCACCTGGGGCTGGGTGCAGCCGCGCAACCCGCCCTTCACCGTCCTCGGCTTCGCGCCGACCCTGTTCGTCGTCGGCGCCGGGGTGGCCCTGCTGCACCTCTTCGTGCGCTGGGAGCACGCACGGGAGGCCAGGGGCGCCGACCCGCTGGTGCACCTGCCGCTGTTCCGGGTGCCGCCCCTGCGGTCGGGGCTGCTGACCCTGCTGAGCCAGAACCTGATCCTGCTGGGGCTGTTCTTCACGATCCCCCTGTACCTGCAGGTGGTGCAGGGGTTCGACGCCTTCCAGACGGGACTGCGGCTGCTGCCGGTGTCCATCACGATGCTCGTCACGTCGCTGACCGCCGCCCGGCTCGGCCGGACCATGGGGCCGCGCCGGGTGGTACGGCTGGCCCTGCTGACGCTCACCGTGTCCATCGTGTGGCTGCTGGCCACCATCAAGCCCGCCATCGACGACGCGCAGTTCGCCGCCGCCATGGCCGTGCTCGGCATCGGCATGGGCCTGCTCGCCTCGCAGCTCGGCAACGTCGTGCAGTCCAGCGTGGGCGAGGAGGAGCGCAGCGAGGTCGGCGGCCTGCAGTTCACCGCGCAGAACCTCGGGTCGGCGCTGGGCACCGCGCTCATCGGGTCGATGCTGATCGGGGCGCTGGCCCACGCCTTCACCGCCGACGTGGAGAACGATCCGGTGCTGTCGGCGCAGACCAAGCAGCAGACCGGGGTGGCCCTCGAGGCCGGTCTCACCTTCGTGCCCACCGACCAGGTCCGCTCGGCCGCCGAGCACGCCGGGCTGCCCCCGGCCGAGGTCGACGCGCTCACCGGCTCCTACGCCTCGGCGCAGCTCGACGGCCTGAGGGCGGCGATCCTCGCCACCGGCGCGATCACCCTCGCGAGCTTCCTCGTCACGCCCGGCCTGCCGTCGGCGCCGGAGCGCGGCGCCAAGCGGCCGGAGCGCGGCGCCCCGGCCGGCGCCGGCGACCCCGTCCCGTGAGCCCGAAAGGATGCGCCGATGTCCTCGACCCGCCCGACCACCGCACGGACGCAGCGTGCCGGCCGCCACAGCCACGCCGACTACACGGGCGCCGTCTACGGCTCGATGCTCGCCGCGTCGGTGGTGATCGGCGCCGGCGGCCCGGGCAAGTTCCCCCGGGTGCAACTGGTGCTGCTGCTGGTGCTCACCGGTCTCGTCTTCTGGGTCGGGCACGTCCACGCCACGCTGTTCGGCGCCCGGCTCGCGCAGCGGTCGCTGACCGGCCCGACCGTCTGGCGGGTGTGCCGCGAGGAGTGGCCGATCGTCGAGGCGGCGGTCCCGCCGGCCCTCGCCGTCGCCGTGAGCCCGCTGCTGGGACTGGACGTGGCGGGCGCCGTGTGGCTCGCCGTCGCGGTCGCCGTGGCCGGCCAGGTGGGCTGGTCGGCGGTCGGCGCACGGCAGGCGGGAGCGTCCTGGCGGCTGGTGTCCGTCACGGCGGCGGTCAATCTGCTGCTCGGCCTGGTGATCATCGCCTTCAAGATCGCGCTGACCCACTGACCCACTGACGCGCCCGCGCCCGCGGTCGTCCGCCGATCCCGGGCGCGGCCCCCGTATCACCTGTGCCGGGTGAGGCCCGGGCCCCGGTGGCGGAGCAGGATCGCAGGTGAGACCGCAGGCGGCCCGCGGCGGGAGAACGGCACATGCGCTACGAGATCCGCGTCGATGGACACATGTCGGAGACCCTGACCAAGGCATTCCCCGAACTCGATCATGTGATGATGTCCGGCCAGACGGTTCTGTTCGGGCGGATCATCGACCAGGCGCATCTCTACGGGCTGCTGGTCCGCTTCCAGTCACTGGGACTGCGGGTCGTGGAGATGCGTCAAGTCCCCGAGTGAAGGCCGGGATCGGCTCCGGCCCGCCCCTGTCCGCTCTCCGCCGCCCGGACGCGTCCCCCCTGGCCCGCCGCCGCGACTCACACGTCCGCCGCCTCGATCCGCCCCGAGCGCGCGGCCTCGCCCAGTGCCGCGAAGTCCCGCTCGTTCTGGTCCGCGTACGCCTGCGCGAAGTGCGGCAGCGCACGGTCGAAGCGGTCCCCGCCGCCGAGGTAGGCGGCGATGGCGACAGGGTCGCCGGAGCGGGCGTGGGCCCGGGCCAGCGAGGCCCCGCACACCTGCCCGAACAGGTTCAGCAGAGCGGGGTCCATGGTGTCCGGGCGCACGATGCCCTTCCAGTCCAGCAGTTGGCGCACGTAGAAGTCCCGGCCCAGTCCGTCGAGGCCGATGACATGGGTCCAGCCCAGGAAGATGTCACTGGTCGTCTGGATGAGCCGCTGCCCGGCCACCACCCGGTGGCCCTGGTTGTCGTACCGCTGCCCGTGCGTGTACGGCGCGAGCACCGACTCCTGGGCCTCCTTGGCCTGCAGCAGCAGCGGATCGTCGTCGTCCCGGCCGAGCAGCAGCAGGATCCAGCAGCGGGTGCCGACACTGCCGACGCCCACCACCTTGCGGGCGACGTCCACCAGCCGGTAGCGGTCCAGCAGATGCCGCCGCTCCGAGGGCAGCGTGCGCGCGTACTCCTCCAGCAGCGACTGCAGGTACCGGTCCTCCTGCTCCGCCGTTTTGCCGGCCTCCAGGTCCCGCAGAGGAGTGATCAGCGGTGGGTCCGCCGCGATCCGACGCCCCTGCGGCGTCAGCGTGGTCAGCTTGGCGAAGGCCCGCATGTGGGTGCGCGAGCGGGCGCGCGCCGTCGCCTGTTCGGTGCGGCGCCTGCCCGCCTTGTCCATCGAGGAGGCCAGCAGTTCGCGCATCCGGTCGGCGTCGTCCTGGGCGTACCAGACGTCCAGCGTGCGCATGCGGGCGAACTCCCGCATCCGCTCACGGTAGGCACGCACGCAGCGGAGCACCGCCTCGTTCTGCTGCCGGGCCGGGAAGCCGTTGGCCTGGCCCGCGATGACGAAGCTGGCCGCCAGCCGCTTCACGTCCCACTCGAACGGACCCGGGCAGGTCTCGTCGAAGTCGTTGATGTCGAAGACCAGATGCCGTTCCGGTGAGGCCAGCAGCCGGAAGTTCAGCAGGTGCGCGTCGCCGCACAGTTGCACCTGCAGCCCGGTGCCGGGCAGCGGGCCGAGATCCGCCGCCATGACCGCCGCGGCCCCTCGGTAGAAGCGGAACGGGGATTCGAGCATCCGGCCGTAGCGGATCGGCACCAACTCCGGCAGCCGCGTGGCCGACTGATGTTCCAGCACCTCGATCACGTCCGGCCGGTCCGGCGCGGGCTCGAAGACGCCGTGGGCCGAACGCGGCACGTGGGAGCGGGCGTTCCGGCCCCGGGCCATGCGGTCGCTCAGCGACCGGGAGCCGGTGACGGCACTCGGTGCGGTCATGTGCGTGCCCTCCTCGTGCCTCACCCCGTGCCACTCCACCCCACCCGTTCCGCCCGGTGGGAGGGATCACCCGTGGTGGGTGATCCCTCCCGCCCCCCGGAACGGAATGCTGGCCGTCGAGGGGTTCGCGCGCCGCCCCGCCTGGCGGTCCGGAGACGCCCCCGTCGCTCACGCGAGGAGGAGCCATGACCGAGTCGCGTGGTGCGGCACCGGGCAACGGACCGTCGCATGCGTTCGGCGGGGCGGCCGCCGGACCGGGACAGGGGCCGGGGGAGGCCATGACGGTGCTCGCCCGGTCCTGGCTCTGGATCCTGGGATCGGCGCTCGTGACGCTGGTCCCGGGAATCCTCATCCTGGTCTGGCCGGACGAGACCCTGCACGTCCTGGCCGTCCTCATCGGCCTCTACCTGCTGCTCATCGGCGCGCTGCGGTTCGTCACCGCCTTCTCCCGGGAGGGAGCCGGGGAACGGCTGCCCGGACTGCTCATCGCGCTGCTGTTCGTCCTCGCCGGGGTGCTCTGCCTGCGCAACCCGCTGCAGACCATCGCCGCGCTGTCACTGATCGTCGGGCTCGCCTGGCTGGTGTCCGGCATCCTCACGCTCTACACCGCGATCTCCGCCGAGGACCTCCCGCACCGCGGGGTGGTCCTCGGCGGAGCGCTGCTCGGCATCGTCGCCGGGATCGTGGTGCTGGTCCTGCCCACCGAGTCGGCGCGGGCGCTGACCCGGCTGCTCGGGCTGTGGCTCATCCTGCTGGGCCTGGTCGAGCTCGCGGTCGCCCTGGCCTGGCGGTCCGCGCTGCGCAAGGCGGGCACCGCGCAGGCCGCCCCGCGGCACGCGCCGTGAGACACCCCGGGGGGCGCCCGGCGAGACGCCCCGCGAGGCGAGCCGGGTCCGTGCGGCCCGCACCGCCGGCGGGCGGCGGCCGCACGGACCCGGCTCGCCGTCGCGCCCGCCGCCGGACGGCGGTGGCGCCCGGGGCCACGATCACCCGCCTCGGGTGAGGCCGGCCCGCCCCGCCCCGCGCACGCTGGGATCGGCAGACAACGCCCCGGCCGGCTCGACAGGCCGGAGCCCCGGACTGAGGAGAGAAATGAGCGCGCAGACCTACCTCGCGTACGACTATCCACTGCTGAGCGCCTTCTGGACGATGCTGGTGTTCTTCCTGTGGATCATGTGGTTCGTCCTGCTGTTCCGGGTCATCGTCGACGTGTTCCGTGACGACGGCATGAGCGGCTGGGCCAAGGCCGGCTGGACTCTCTTCGTGATCGTGGTGCCGTTCCTGGGCGTCCTCGTCTACCTGATCGCCCGCGGCAGGGGCATGGGGGAGCGGGAGATGAACCAGGCACGGGCCCAGCAGGCGGCCTTCGACTCCTACGTCCGGGAGACCGCGCTGGGCGGCGCGGACCGCAGGAGCAGCGCCGACGAACTCGCCAAGCTGTCCGAGATGCGCACGCGCGGCGACATCAGCGACGACGAGTTCCGCAGGGCGAAGGAACTGGTCCTCAGCGGCGGCGGCGGCACGGGCACCGGCACCGGCTCCGGGACGGCGCAGCAGCCCGCCCGCGGCGTGCCGACCTCGTCCGGCCGCTGAGCACCTCCCACCTCGACGAATGGAGGCACTGGTATGACCGCACCGCGCACCAGCACGCACACCGGGACCGCCAAGCAGCAGTGGGCCGGCGGACTGACGGCCTTCGCGGGCATCATGCTCATGATCGCCGGACTGCTCAGCCTGTTCCGCGGCATCATGGCGATCGCCCAGGACGACGTCTTCGTCACGACCCCGAACTACGTCTTCAAGTTCGACCTCACCAGCTGGGGCTGGATCCACCTGGTCCTCGGTGTGATCGCGGTGGCCGTCAGCTTCGGTCTGTTCGGGCCGTCGACGTGGGCACGGGTCGCCGGCGTGGCCATCGCCGGGCTCGTCATCATCGCCAACTTCCTGTCCCTGCCGTACTACCCGGTCTGGTCGGTCGTGATGATCGCGCTGTCCGGCTTCATCATCTGGGCCCTGTGCGTCGTCAAGCGCGACGACGCCGCCACGATGCCCTAGTCCGTGTCCGCGAAGCCACGCCCGCGCGGCGGCTTCGCGGACACGCCCCGGGCGCGGGTGCGCGACCCGTCGCCGCCGCGCGCGAGGAGGACGCATGGACAGGTATCCGCCCATCGCGGAGCACGGAATGGTGGGCGATCTCCAGACGGCGGCCCTGGTGTCGTCCGACGGGACCGTCGACTGGTGGTGCACCCCGCGCTTCGACTCGCCCAGCGTCTTCGCCTCGCTGCTCGACAGCGAACGCGGCGGGCACTGCCGGCTGGCGGCGGAGCACCCGGACGGCGACGGGATGACGGTGCGTCAGCTGTACCTGTCCGACACGGCGATCCTGGTCACCCGGTTCATGGGCCCCGGCGGCGTCGGCGAGGTCGCCGACTTCATGGTCCCCGTCGACTCGCCCGAGCCCACCGGCCGGCACCGTCTGATCAGGATCGCCCGGGTCGTGCGGGGGTCCCTGCCCTTTGTCCTCACCTGCCGGCCGCGCTTCGACTACGGACGCGCCCGGCACTCCCTCACCCTCACGGGCGGCCACGCGGGCGTCCTGCGGGGCCCGGGCACGGACCTGCACGTCCAGACCACCGGCGGCATCACGCTGCGGGCCGACGGCGACGACGTCACCGCCCGCTTCACCCTCTCCGCGGGCCAGGCCGCCGCCGTCGTCCTGACCAGCGCGGACGGGGGAGCTCCGGCCCCCGCGACGCCGTCCCTGAACGGCGTCGCCGAGGACCTGGAGCGGTGCCGCGACTTCTGGCTGTCCTGGCTGCGGTCCTGCACCTACCGCGGCCGCTGGCAGGAGGTGGTCAACCGCTCGGCGATCACCCTGAAGCTGCTCACCTACCGGCCGACCGGCGCGCCCGTCGCCGCGGCCACCATGGGACTGCCCGAGCAGGCGGGCGGCGAGCGCAACTGGGACTACCGCTACACCTGGATCCGGGACGCCTCCCTGTCCGTCGGGACCCTGATCGACCTGGGCTTTCTTGAGGAGGCGTACGCCTTCCGCCGCTGGCTGCGCGACCGCGTCGAGGCCGGCGGCACCACCTCGGGCGACCCCCTGCAGATCATGTACCGGGTGGACGGCGACCCCCACCTGACCGAGGAGACCCTCGACCACCTGGAGGGCTACCTGGGATCACGGCCGGTACGGGCGGGCAACGCGGCCGCCGACCAGCTCCAGCTCGACATCTACGGCGAGGCCTCCGACGCCTTCGTGGTCGGCCGGGACGTCGGCGCGATACGCGGCTGGAAGGCGCTGAGCGGCGTGCTGGACTGGCTGGCGGACAACTGGGACCGCCCCGACGAGGGCATCTGGGAGACCCGCGGGGGCCGGCAGAACTTCACCTACAGCCGGCTGATGGCCTGGGTGGCGTTCGACCGGGGCATCCGCGCGGCCACCGAGTTCTCCCGCCCGGGCGACGTCGAGCGCTGGACGGCCGCCCGGAACGCGGTCTTCGAGCAGATCACCGAGCGCGGCTGGCACGACAAGCGGAAGGCCTTCGTTCAGCACTACGACACCGACGTGCTGGACGCCTCGCTGCTGCTGATGCCCCGGGTCGGCTTCCTCTCCCCGCACGACCCGGACTGGATCAGCACCCTCGACGCCATGGACGAGGAACTGGTCAGCGACAGCCTGGTCTATCGGTACGACCCCGCCGCGTCCCCCGACGGACTGCGCGGCTCCGAGGGCACGTTCAACCTCTGCAGCTTCCTCTACGTCGAGGCGCTCGCCCGCTCCGGCCGCCTCCTGCAGGCCCGGCACGCCTTCGACAAGATGCTCACCTACGCCAACCACGTCGGCCTGTTCGCCGAGGAGATCGGCCCCTCGGGCGAGCAGCTCGGCAACTTCCCCCAGGCGTTCACCCACCTCTCGCTCGTCACCGCCGCCATGGCGCTCGACGAGGAGCTGAACCGGGCGAACGCGCTGCCGAGCGACGGTGGGACCCGGCACCCCGGCGTCCACGGCTTCAAGGTGCCGCCCGAGTCCACGGACGCGGGAGCCGAGGATGGCTGACCAGGCGGTACCGGCCAAGGTCCCGCCGGAGGAGCGGCGGGTCCTCGCCGCGCTGGCCCTCGCCCAGTTCATCTGCAGCTTCGCCGGCTCCAACATGAACGTGATGATCAACGACATCAGCAGGGACCTGGACACCACGGTCCAGGGGGTGCAGGTCTCCATCACCCTCTTCCTGCTGGTCATGGCCGCGCTGATGATCCCCGGCGGCAAGATCACCGACCGCTACGGCCGCAAGCGGTGCTTCCTCGCCGGGCTCGTCGTCTACGCCGTGGGCGCGCTGCTGTGCGCGGGGGCGCCCGGACTCGGCGTCCTCATCCTCGGCAACTCGATCCTCGAGGGCGTCGGCACCGCCCTGCTGATCCCGCCGGTCTACATCCTCACCACCCTGCTGTACCCCGACGTCACCTCCCGTGCCCGGGCCTTCGGGGTGATCATGGCGCTGGGCGGCATCGGCGCGGCGGCGGGACCGCTGATCGGCGGACTCATCACGACCGGCATCAGCTGGCGGGCGGCCTTCGTGTTCCAGGCGCTGGTCATCGCGCTGATCGTGTGGCTGAGCCGCGGTATCGAGGACCCCCTGCCCCCGGACCCGCACCGCGCCTTCGACACCGGGGGAGCGGTCCTGTCGGCCGCCGGTCTTGTACTCATCGTCATGGGCATCCTGGCGGCGGACAACGACGTCCGGCTCATGATCGCGCTGCTCGTCCTCGGCGGCCTCGTCCTCGTCTGGTTCTTCCGGTCGACGCGCGCGAAGGAACGGGCCGGCCGCCAGCCCCTGCTCTCGCTCAGCCTGTTCCGCGACCGCACCTCCAACCTCGGGCTCGTCACGCAGAACGTCCAGTGGCTGCTGCTCATGGGCACGTCCTTCACGGTCGCCGCCTACCTCCAGGTGGTCCGCGGCTACGACGCCATCCGGACCGGAGTGATCTTCACGGCGGCCACGCTCGGGCTGCTGCTGACCTCGCTGGCCGCCCAGCGGCTGGCCGAGCGGCGGTCGCAGCGGACGCTGATCATGGCCGGCTTCACGCTCTCCGTCGCGGGCGTGGCGGTGCTGGTGGCCCTGGTCGCCTCCTTCTCCACCGCCTGGGCCTTCGTGCCGGGGCTGCTGCTCATCGGGCTCGGACTCGGCGTGATGCTGACCCCGTCGGTGAACGTCGTCCAGTCGAGCTTCCCGGAGGAGCGGCAGGGCGAGATCTCCGGCCTGTCCCGCAGCGTGTCCAACCTCGGTTCGTCGTTCGGCACCGCCATCGCCGGCACCATCCTCGTCGCCGGTCTCACCACGGGCGCCTACGCCGCCGCGATGATCACCCTCGGCGTGATCGGCCTCGGCGGCCTCGCCGCCGCCGCCCGCCTGCCCGGCGCACCGGACCGCACGGCGGCCGCGGACGCGACGGCCGGCTCGGCGCCGGGAGCCGGCGCGGAACCGGAGACGGGGGCCGGGGCGGAGCCGCCGGTCCCGGATGCCGGGCGACCCCCGGCTCCGCGCCGCCCGCACCGCGCGTGACATCATCGGCCCCGGTCAGGACCGACGCCGGAAGCGGTGGCAGGAGCCGCACGAGGAGCACGATGAACCCCGGTCTCACCGCCCCGCCCGCGGTGGGCGCCTCGCTGCTGGACGACTTCTCGCTGGAGATGACCGGCAAGGACGTGCCCAAGCTGCGGGAGGCGCGCCACACCATCCCGCCGGGGACGCGGATCAACGTCACGTTCCTCGCCGGCGAGGACCTCGCCACGCGGCTGGCCGCCGCCCGCGAGGTCAAGCGGTTCGGCTTCGTCCCGGTGCCGCACATCTCCGCCCGCCGCCTGCCGTCCCGGGCCCACCTGGAGGAGTTCCTGGCCGGCCTGGCCGCGGACGGCACCGCCGAGAACGTCTTCGTGGTCGGCGGCGACCCCGCCCGCCCGGAAGGCCCGTACCCGGACGCCCTGTCCGTCATCCGCACCGGGCTGCTACAGCGGCACGGAGTGCGCCACATCGGCATCAGCGGCTACCCGGAGGGCCACCCCGCGATCACCGACCGCGCGCTGTGGTCGGCGCTCACCGACAAGTCGGCGGCCCTCGGCGCCGAACGGCTCACCGGCGACGTCATCACCCAGTTCGGATTCGACGCCGACCCCGTGCTCGGCTGGCTGGAGGCCGTCCGCGCCCGGGGCGTCGCCCTGCCGGTCCGCATCGGCGTGCCCGGCCCCGCCGGGGTGCGCCGGCTGATGACGTACGCGACCCGCTTCGGCGTCGCCACCAGCGCCTCCGTGGCCCGCAAGTACGGGTTCTCACTGACCAACCTGATGGGCACGGCGGGCCCCGACCGCTTTCTGCACGCCCTGGCCCGGCGCCACGACCCCGCCCGGCACGGCAGGGTGAAGGTGCACTTCTACACGTTCGGCGGGCTGCGGGCCACGTCCGAGTGGATAGCCCGGTTCCGGCACGGCGAGCGGACGGACTGACCACCCGCGGGGCGGGTCGGCGTCCGCCGGTCACCGCGACGTACGTGTCGGATTCCCGCCAGCGAGCGGCCCCCTCGGTGACCGATCCTTGAGCCATGCAGACAGGGATGCACCTCGACCGGGAGCACTGCGTGCGCGCCGTGCGGTCCAAGGACGCGCGGTTCGACGGATGGTTCTTCACGGCCGTCCTGACCACCCGCATCTACTGCCGGCCGAGCTGCCCGGCCGTGCCGCCCAAGGCGGAGAACATGACGTTCCTGCCGAGCGCGGCGGCCTGCCAGCAGGCCGGGTTCCGGGCCTGCAAGCGCTGCCGCCCGGACACCAGCCCCGGCTCCCCGGAGTGGAACCTGCGCGCCGACCTGGTGGCCCGGGCGATGCGGCTGATCGCCGACGGCGTCGTGGACCGCGAGGGCGTGACCGGGCTGGCCGCCCGGCTCGGCTACAGCTCACGGCAGGTGGAACGCCAGCTCCTCGCCGAGCTGGGCGCCGGGCCCCTCGCCCTGGCGCGGGCACAGCGCGCCCAGACCGCGCGGCTGCTCGTCGAGACGACCTCGCTGCCCATGGCGGAGATCGCCTTCGCGGCCGGCTTCTCCTCCATCCGGGCCTTCAACGAGACCGTCCGCGAGGTCTTCGCCCTCTCCCCGAGCGAGCTGCGCGCCCGGGTGCCGGGGAACCGCGCGGCGAGCACCCCCGGCACCCTCGCGCTGCGACTGCCGTTCCGTGCCCCGCTCAACCCGGACAACCTCTTCGGCCACCTCGCCGCCACCGCCGTACCGGGCGTGGAGGAGTGGCGGGACGGCGCGTACCGGCGCACCCTGCGCCTCCCCTACGGACACGGCATCGTCGCCCTCACCCCGCACCCCGACCACATCGCCTGCCGGCTCACCCTCGGCGACCCGCGCGACCTGACCGTGGCCATCAGCCGCTGCCGGCGCATGCTCGACCTGGACGCCGACCCCGTCGCCGTCGACGAGCGGCTGCGCGCCGATCCGCTGCTCGCGCCGCTGGTGGACCGGGCGCCCGGCCGCCGGGTGCCGCGCACCGTCGACGAGGCCGAGTTCGCCGTCCGCGCGGTGCTCGGCCAGCAGGTCTCCACGGCCGCGGCCCGCACCCACGCGGCCCGCCTGGTCGTCGCGCACGGAAAGCCCCTGGACGACCCCGAGGGCGGCCTCACCCACCTCTTCCCGTCACCCGAGGCGCTGGCCGCCGTGGACCCGGAGACCCTGGCCATGCCCCGGACCCGCCGCACCACCCTGACCACCCTGGTGCGCCAACTGGCCGACGGCGCCCTGCACCTGGGCGTCGAGTCCGACTGGGCCGAGGCGCGGGCCCGCCTGCTCGCCCTGCCCGGCTTCGGCCCGTGGACGGCCGACGTCGTCGCCATGCGGGCCCTCGGCGACCCCGACGCCTTCCTCCCCACCGACCTGGGGATCCGGCGCGCCGCCCGGGAACTGGGTCTGCCCGCCACCCCGGCGGCGCTCACCGCCCGCGCCGAGTCCTGGCGCCCCTGGCGGGCCTACGCGGTCCAGTACCTGTGGGCGACGGACGACCACCCCATCAACTTCCTGCCCGTGTGAGGACGTTCACGATGAAGCAGCACACCGTCACCGACAGCCCCTACGGCCCCCTGACCCTCGTCGCCGAGGACGGCGTCCTGTGCGGCCTCTACATGGCCGGCCAGCGCCACCGCCCACCCGAGGAGACCTTCGGCGACCCCGACGACACCCCCTTCGCCGAGGCCCGGGAGCAGCTCTCCGCCTACTTCGCCGGCGAGCTGAAGGAGTTCACCCTCGAACTCCGCCTGTCCGGGACCCCGTTCCAGCGCGGCGTCTGGGACCGGCTGACCCGCATCCCCTACGGAGAGACCCGCTCCTACGGCGAACTCGCCACCGAGCTGGGCAACCCCAAGGCGTCCCGCGCGGTCGGCCTCGCCAACGGCAGGAACCCGATCGGCATCATCGTGCCCTGCCACCGGGTCATCGGCGCGGCTGGCTCCCTGACCGGCTACGGCGGCGGACTCGACCGCAAACGCCGCCTGCTCGACTTCGAACGGGGAACGGCCCTGTTCTAGCGGCCGTGGTCACACGCCCCGTTCCGGCGTCGCGCCCAGCCGGTCCAGCAGGGCCGGCAGCGCCGTGCCGATCGGCTCGCGCACGATCTCGTCGGCCAGGTCGTCGTACGGCGTCGGCTCGGCGTTGACGATGATCAGCCGCGCCCCGTGATCGGCGGCGACGCCGGCGAGGCCGGCCGCGGGCTGGACCTGGAGGCTGGTGCCGACGGCGATGAAGATCTGGCAGGCCTTGGTGACGGCGACCGCCTCGCCGAGCACGACCGGGTCGAGCCGTTCACCGAACATCACGGTCGCCGACTTCAGGATGCCGCCGCACCCCAGGCACGGCGGGTCGTCCTCACCGGCCTTGACGCGGGCCAGGGCGTCCTCCATCGGCCCCCGGGCGTGGCACTTGGTGCACACCACGCTCCGCGCGGTGCCGTGCAGCTCCAGGACCTTGCGGGCGGGCATCCCGGCGAGCTGGTGCAGCCCGTCCACGTTCTGCGTGATCACCCGGACCGGGACCCCGGAGCGCTCCAGCGCGGCCACGGCCCGGTGCGCGGCGTTGGGCTCGGCGCCGCGCGCCCCGCTCGCGCGCCGCATCAACCACGACCGCCGCCGGATCTCCGGATCGGCCATGTAGTACTCGTACGTCACGAGCTTCTCGGCCTCCGGGTCCCGCCGCCACAGCCCGTCGGGCCCGCGGTAGTCCGGAATCCCGGAGTCGGTGGAGATGCCGGCCCCGCTCAGCAGGGCGACGAGGGGCTTGGTCATACGGCCGAGGGTAGGACCCCGATCAAGGACACCGCGAACGGATATCGCCGGCCCCGGCGTCGTCCTCGGATACGGCCGCGGCGGCGGGCGTCGGCTGTTAGCGTCGCGGCATGGCCAAGGTGACCGTTTCGCTCGACGCCCAGCTCGTCGTCGAGGTCATGGTGCTCGCGGGGGTCGGCGACCCGCAGGACGCCGTGGAACTCGTGGTCCGCGACTACATCCAGCGCGGGCACCGCACCGAGGCGCGCGTCGCCGAGCGCGAGGAGGCGCTGCGCGACGTGGACGCCAGGCCCCCGGACCCGGAGGGCTGAACCCTCAGGCGACCCGGTGGCCGTTCTCCAGCTCCGCCGTGCCCGCGCCCTCCGCCAGGACGTCCAGCGCGGCCAGCACCCGGCGGCCGAGCGCGCCGGGCAGGTGCGCGGGGAGATCCTCGCGGGGCACCAGGCGCCAGGACAGCAGTTCCTCCTCCTGCAGCCGGATGGCGTCGAACTCCGCCCCGGTGAGGACCCCGCCGTCGTACAGGTACGCCACCAGCGGCGGCCGTCCCGTGCCGAGCACCCAGTCCACCGCAAGCAGCCGGCCGAGCTCGCGGTCGAGGCCGATCTCCTCGAGCGTCTCCCGGCGGGCGCCCTGGCGCGGGCTCTCCCCGTCGTCGGACTCGACGGTCCCGCCCGGAAGGGCCCACCCCTCGCGGTAGTTGGGCTCCACGAGCAGCACCCGCCCCTCGGAGTCCCGGAAGAGCGCGGCTGCGGCGGCGAGGACGCGGGGCAGGCTCGCGATGTATGCGGCGAAGGTGTCCGTGCTGGTCATCCAGGAAGGGTAACCGGACACCGGACGCTAACGCCCGGCCGTCGCCAGGCGCACGGTGCGTTCGGCCAGCGCGCTGATCCGCACCCCGTCGAAGCCGAACACCGCGCTGCGCACCGTGTCCTGGAGTGGCTCCGTCCACTGGGGCGGGATCGCGGCCGCGCCGGTCATCACCCCGGCCACCGAACCGGCCGTCGCGCCGTTGGAGTCGGTGTCCAGGCCACCACGGACGGTGAGGGCGACGGTCCGGGTGAAGTCGCCGTCGCCGTAGAGCAGCCCGGCGGTCAGCACGGCCGCGTTGGGGACGGTGTGGATCCAGCCGAGCCCGGCGGTCTCCTCGGACACCGTGCCCAGGGTCTCCTCCCAGGACAGCCCGGCCCCGTGCAGGGACGTCACCCGGCGCACGGTCCGGGCCAGCCTGCTGCTCGCCGGGATCACGGCCAGCGCGCTCTCCAGCGCGTCCCGCACGTCCGGCGCGGTGAACGCCGCCGCGATCAGCGCGGCCGCCCACATCGCCCCGTAGACACCGTTGCCGGTGTGCGACAGCACCGCGTCCCGGCGGGCCAGCGAGGCCGCGCGGCGCGGGTCGCCCGGGCTGGTCCAGCCGTGCACGTCGGCCCGGATCAGGGCGCCGATCCACTCCTGGTACGGGTTGTCGTACGTCGCCGTCAGCGGCGGCTTCAGACCGTTGGCGAGGTTGCGGTACGCGGCCCGCTCCGCGGTGAAGGTCTGCAGGTACGGCAGCCCGAGCAGCCACAGGTCGCCGACCTGCTCGGTGCTGAAGCCGAAACCGTGGCTCTCCAGCAGGTGCAGCCCGAGGATCGCGTAGTCGACGTCGTCGTCCCGGCAGCTCCCGTGGACGCGGCCGCGCACGCACCGGCGCCACTCGGGCCGCAGCAGGGCGGCGTCGGCGGGGTCGGCCGGCTCGGGCAGGTAGTCGGTGAGCGGCAGCGCGTCCGCCCGGCGCAGATAGCGGTCGATGCGCTCGCGCGTCCACACCTCGCCCTGCTCGACCGGCTTGCCGAGCATGTTGCCCGCGATCCGGCCGAGCCAGCCGCCGTGGACGCGGTCGGCGAGGTCCGGGCCGTCGTCGAGGTCGCTCATGGCTGGTCCCTACCCGCTTTCCCCCGCCGCCTCCCAGCCGGTTCCCACGGTTCGGGCAGGGCATGGCGGCGCGGACGTCCTGAGGTTAAGGTCACAGCGGCGCGACTGGCCCCGACGTGCGCGGGGCCCGGAGAGCAAGGGGAATGCAAGGTGGCGGACGCTGCAGGCAACGGGACCCGTCGGGTGCTCATCGCCGCGGACAAGTTCAAGGGCTCGCTGACGGCCGTGCGGGTCGCCGAGCGGATCACGGCCGGGCTGCGCCGGGTCGTGCCGGATGTCGAGGTCGAGGCGCTGCCGGTCGCCGACGGCGGCGACGGCACCGTGGACGCGGCCGTCGCGGCCGGCTTCGAACGCCGCGAGGTCCGGGTGGCCGGGCCGCTCGGGCAGGAGGTGACGGCCGCGTACGCGCTGCGCGGCGGCACCGCGGTCGTGGAGATGGCTGAGGCGAGCGGACTGCAGCGGCTGCCCGCCGGGGTGTTCGCGCCGCTGACCGCCTCGACGTACGGCTCGGGCGAACTGTTGCGCGCGGCGCTGGACGCGGGCGCGCGGACGATCGTGTTCGGCGTCGGCGGCAGCGCCACGACGGACGGCGGCGCCGGGATGCTGTCGGCGCTGGGCGCGCGGTTCCTCGACGCGGACGGGGAGCCGGTGCCACCGGGCGGCGGCGGCCTCGCCGCGCTGACGCGGGCCGACCTGTCCGGCCTCGACCCACGCCTGGACTCGGTGGAACTGGTCCTCGCCAGCGACGTCGACAACCCGCTGACCGGGCCGAAGGGCGCGCCCGCGGTGTACGGGCCGCAGAAGGGCGCCACCCCGGACGACGTGGCGGCCCTGGACGCCGCGCTCGCGCACTTCGCCGAGGTGCTGGAGACCGCCGTGGGCCCGCGGGCCGCGGACTTCGCGGCGGCGCCCGGCGCGGGGGCGGCCGGCGGCATCGGCTACGGCGCCCTCCTGCTGGGCGCCCGGTTCCGCCCCGGCATCGAGGTCATGCTGGACGTGCTGGGCTTCGCCCCGGCACTGGAGCGCGCCTCGCTGGTGATCACCGGGGAGGGTTCGCTGGACGAGCAGACCCTGCACGGCAAGGCCCCGGCGGGGGTCGCCGCCGCGGCCCGCGCGGCGGGCAAGGAGGTCGTCGCGGTGTGCGGGCGGCTCGCCCTGCCCGAGGAGTCGCTGCGCCGGGCCGGGATCGGCCGGGCGTACCCGCTGACGTCCGTCGAGCCGGACGTCGCGACGTGCATCGCGGACGCGGGGCCGATCCTGGAACGGGTCGCGGAGCGGATCGCGCGGGACCTGCTCGGCTGAGCCGTCACTGTACGGGGGTCAGCTCACCGTCGAAGTCCCGGAACCAGCTGCCGCTGGTCAGGCCCTCCACCTTGTGGTTCTTGCACCACTGCTTCGACATGTGGTGGAGGGGCTTCGCGGTGCGCTCCCAGACGAGCGAGTGTCCCGCACCGGCGAGGCGGAACATCAGCTTCTGCGGCCCCGGGACGGCCGCGTAGAGGTCTGGCACGGAGAAGCGCAGGACGTCGGGGAACGTGGCCGGGCTGTTGGCGGTCCGGTCCGCGTCCCCGTAGACGATGAGCACGGGCACCCGTTCGCCGAGCACCCGGGTGCCGGCCGGGTTCTCGTACGGCACGGTCTGGTTGTTCCAACCCCACCAGTAGGTGTTGCGGTACCGCAGGACGCCCTCGTACGTGCCGGGTGCGCCCGCCACCTCGGGGCCCCACTTGCTGCCGAGCGCGTCGTTCGCCATACAGGCGGCCCACACGAGGTCCGGGATACCGGGCTCCCACAGGTCCGGGGTACTGGCCAGAGAGGCCTTCACCCCGGTCATGCTGCCGACGTTCATCGGAAAACCGAACATGTTGGGCGGCTTGGACACGGGCAGGGTCCCGGCCTCCATCGGGCGCCCGAAGGGCTCCGCGGGCTTCTGGGACCAGCGTCCCTTCGGCGGGAACATCGGGGCCAGCAGGAGCAGGCTCTCGACCTTGCCGGGATTCTGCAGGGTGTAGGGCCCCATCACAAAGGCGGCCGCGGACCAGCCGATGAAGCGGATCGGCTTGTTCCGGCCCGGCAGGTTCTGGATGAACGCGACCACCTTGTCCAGCTCCGCCCAGTCGCTCTCGGAGTTGCCCAGCTCGTGCGCGTAGGGCGGCGGGGGAGGGCACGGCTCCGTGAGGGGGTGCGGGACGAGGACCTGTTGCTGCTGGGCCGGGTTCGCGTTGCAGGCTTCGTCCATCACCTTGGGGCGGGTGGAACGTCCGGATCCCTGCAGGTCCATGATGAACACGTCGTAGCCGTCGTCTGCGAGTTCCTGCGCCCAGCTGTACCGGGTGGCGGAACCGCCGGGTACCGGCGCCAGGTCGAACCCCGGCAGCGCGGGCACGCTTCTGCCGTGCAGCATCAGCACGGGCAGGGGTGGTTTGTTGGTCTTGGTGCCGTTGTACTCCCGGACGAACAGCTCCACCGGGTCGCCGTAGTTCGCCGGGACCTTCGAGGCGAGCGGCACCTTGTACTCGTTGAGGGTGGGTGCGGGCATGGCCGTCTCCCTGGGCCAGTGAAATCAGACGTTTCAGGTAGAATGCTCCCTTTTCCACCCTCCTCTGCTGTCCGATCTGCTGCAACTCGGCCACGACAGCTGGTACTTGACGGGTCAACGGGTGAGCCGCTTCCTCCCTTGAAGCCGAAACGGGTGTGGCCCGAGTCCTCAGGACTCGGGCCACACCCGTCGATGCCGGCGAGGGCGTCAGGGCAGCTGGGCCGCCCGCGACTCGCGGCGGTTGTCGCGGAAGTTGTTCACCCGGCGGGCCGTGGCGAACAGCGGGATCACCGCGCCCATGACGAGCTGCAGCGCGCAGCCGGTCTGCAGCAGCAGCTGCCCGCTCGGGGCGTCGAACGCCCAGGCGGCCAGCAGGCCCATCGACAGGACGATCCACGAGAGCATCGCCCCGGCGAGGCGGCCGCGCGGCTTCGGGTACTCCACCCGGCTCACCATCAGCCACGCGGTGCCGAGGATCGCCAGCAGGGTGGCCACGAAGGGCAGCTCCAGCAGGACGATCGAGACGACCGTGAGCGCGCCGAACGGCGAGGGCATGCCCTGGAAGGTGCCGTCCTTCACCGTCACGCAGCTGAACCGCGCCAGCCTGAGCACCACCGCGAGGAGCACCACGATCGCCCCCAGCGCCGCCACTCTCTGGTGCGCGTCGTCCGCGACCATGCCGTAGACGAGGACGAAGTACGCGGGCGCCAGGCCGAAGCTGATCAGGTCCGACAGGTTGTCCAGCTCCGCGCCCATCGGGGAGGAGCGCAGCTTCCGCGCGACCAGGCCGTCGAACAGGTCGAAGACCGCCGCGCAGAGCATCAGGATGACCGCCGTGGCCGCGCTGTGGCGGGCCATGCCGGACTCCTGGCTGCCGGTGAGGTGCGGGATCAGGATGCCGGTGGTGGTGAAGTACACCGCCATGAAGCCGCACGTGGCGTTGCCCAGCGTCAGGGTGTCCGCTATCGACAGGCGGAGAGAAAGGGGCATCTCCTCCTCGTCGTCCACGTCGTCGGCCTCGGGCACCCAGCCCGCCTGGGTCTCCGGATCAATCACGGTCAATGCGAGTCACCCCAGCCACGGTCTTCTGTCCGACCTCGACCGCGACCTCCACGCCCTCGGGCAGGTAGAGGTCGACACGCGAGCCGAAGCGGATCAGACCGATGCGGTCGCCCTGCTCGACCTTCGTGCCCTCGGGGATGTACGGCACGATGCGGCGGGCCACCGCGCCGGCGATCTGGATCATCTCGATGTCGCCGAGTTCGGTGTCGAAATGCCAGACTACGCGCTCGTTGTTCTCGCTCTCCTTGTTGAACGCGGGAACGAAGCCGCCGGGGATGTGCTCGACCGACGTCACGGTGCCGGCGAGCGGCGCGCGGTTCACGTGCACGTTGAGCGGGCTCATGAAGATCGCGACGCGGGTGCGGCCGTCCTTCCAGGGCATGATGCTCTGCACCACGCCGTCGGCGGGCGAGATGACCCGGCCGGGGGCGATCTCGCGCTCGGGGTCGCGGAAGAACCACAGCATGCCCGCCGCGAGCGCGGTGGCGGGCACGGCGACGGCCTTGGCCGCGCCCGAGCGGCGGGCGCGGACCAGGCTGAGGGCTGCGGTGGCGACGGTCGGGAGAAGCCACGGCGATGCTCCGCGCGCGAGGCGTGCGCCTACCAGGCTGTCGCGGTGTGCAGAGGTTTGGCTGTGGGGCATGGATGACCTTCGTAGCGGATGATGCCGCGCTCTGACGGGGGACGGCGGCTTTCCCGGGATCGTACCGGTCGCAGGTCACAACTGGGCAAGCCAGGAAGCCGAGTCGGCGGCTGAGGGGTATCGACGGGGTGTGATCTTCTTCTCGAAGAAAACACCCCGTTTCCGGACAATCAGCCCTGGAATCGATACTCTTCGAGCAGCCTGCGCCCGATGATCATTTTCTGGATCTCGGCGGTACCCTCGCCGATCAGCAGCATCGGGGCCTCCCGGTAGAGGCGCTCGATCTCGTACTCCTTGGAGAAGCCGTAGCCGCCGTGGATCCGGAAGGCGTCCTCCACGACCTCCTTGCAGTACTCGGAGGCGAGGTACTTCGCCATGCCTGCCTCGAGGTCGTTTCGCTCCCCGGAGTCCTTTTTGCGTGCCGCGTTCACCATCATGGCATGCGCGGCCTCGACCTTGGTGGCCATTTCGGCCAGCTTGAACTGGATGGCCTGGTGCTGGGCGATGGGCCGGCCGAAGGTGTGCCGCTGCTGGGCGTACTGAACGCCCAGCTCGAAGGCGCGCTGCGCCACTCCGCAGCCGCGGGCCGCCACGTTCACGCGGCCGACCTCCACTCCGTCCATCATTTGGTAAAAACCTCGGCCGGTGACGCCGCCGAGCACCCGATCGGCCGGAACGCGCAGGCCGTCCATGATCAGCTCGGTGGTGTCGACGCCCTTGTAGCCCATCTTGTCGATCTTGCCCGGAATGGTCAGGCCGGGGCGGACCTCACCGAAGCCGGGCTCCTTCTCGACCAGGAAGGTGGTCATCGACTTGTGCGGGGCCGTGCCCTCGGGGTGACCTTCGTCACTTCGGACCAGAACGGCCACCAGCGACGAGGTTCCGCCGTTCGTGAGCCACATCTTCTGGCCGTTCAGGACGTACTCGTCGCCGTCCTTGACCGCCTTCGACGTGATCGCCGATACGTCGGAGCCGAGGCCCGGCTCCGACATCGAGAAGGCGCCGCGGATGTCGCCGGCCGCCATGCGGGGCAGGAAGTGCTCCTTCTGCTCCTGCGTGCCGTGCTGCTTGAGCATGTACGCGACGATGAAGTGCGTGTTGATGATGCCGGACACCGACATCCAGCCGCGGGCGATCTCCTCCACGCACAGCGCGTACGTCAGGAGCGACTCGCCCAGACCCCCGTACTCCTCGGGGATCATCAGACCGAACAGGCCGAGTTCCTTCAGGCCGTCCACGATCGCTTGCGGGTACTCGTCGCGGTGCTCCAGCCCGGTCGCGACCGGGATGATCTCCTTGTCCACGAAGTCGCGGACGGTGGAGAGGATCTCCTGCTGGACGTCGTTCAGACCGGCGGTCTGGGCGAGGCGCGCCATGGCTACTTCTCCGTCTTTTCCGAAGGGGCGTTCAGCTCCGGGCGGCCGGGCTGCTCGCCGCCGCGCTCCTTGATGTACGTCTCGGTGGGCACCATGACCTTGCGGCGGAAGACGCACACCAGGGTGCCGTCCTGCTTGTAGCCCTTGGTCTCCACGTAGACGATGCCGCGGTCGTCCTTCGACTTCGACGGCCACTTGTCCAGCACGGTCGTCTGGCCGTAGATCGTGTCGCCGTGGAACGTCGGCGCCACGTGCTTGAGCGACTCGATCTCCAGGTTGGCGATCGCCTTGCCGGAGACGTCCGGCACCGACATGCCGAGCAGCAGCGAGTAGATGTAGTTGCCCACCACGACGTTCTTGCCGAAGTCCGTCGTCTTCTCGGCGTAGTTGACGTCCATGTGGAGCGGGTGGTGGTTCATGGTGAGGAGACAGAACAGGTGGTCGTCGTACTCCGTGACCGTCTTGCCCGGCCAGTGCTTGTACGTCGCCCCGACCTCGAACTCCTCGTAGGTGCGTCCGAACTGCATCGCGCTCAGGCCTCCGGGATCTCGAACTTGCTGGTGCGCTGCATGCCGGCGGCGCGGCCCTTGCCCGAGATCACCAGGGCCATCTTGCGGCTGGCCTCGTCGATCATCTCGTCGCCGAGCATCGCGGAGCCCTTCTTGCCGCCCGCCTCGGACGTGTAGTAGTCGTACGCGTCCAGGATCAGCTCGGCGTGGTCGTAGTCCTCCTGCGACGGCGAGAAGATCTCGTTGGACGCCTCGACCTGGCCCGGGTGCAGCACCCACTTGCCGTCGAAGCCGAGGGCGGCGGCGCGCTGCGCGACCGCGCGGTAGCCCTCGACGTTGCGGATCTGCAGGTAGGGGCCGTCGATCGCCTGGAGGTTGTTGGCGCGGGCGGCCATCAGGATCTTCATCAGGATGTAGTGGTAGGCGTCCGCCGGGTAGCCGGGCGGCTGCTCGCCCACGACCAGCGACTTCATGTTGATGGAGGCCATGAAGTCGGCCGGGCCGAAGATGATCGTCTCCACGCGCGGGCTGGCCTGCGCGATCTCGTTGACGTTGTTCAGGCCCTGCGCGTTCTCGATCTGCGCCTCGATGCCGATCTTGCCGACCTCGAAGCCCATCGTCTTCTCGATCTGGGTCAGCAGCAGGTCGAGCGCCACGACCTGCTGGGCCGTCTGGACCTTCGGCAGCATGATGCAGTCGAGGTTCTGGCCGGCGCCCTCGACGACCGTGACGACGTCCCGGTACGTCCACTCGGTCGTCCAGTCGTTCACCCGTACGACGCGCGTCTTGCCCGTCCAGTCGCCCTCGTTGAGGAACTTGACGATGGTGTGCCGCGCCTCCGGCTTGGCGAGCGGCGCGCACGCGTCCTCCAGGTCGAGGAAGACCTGGTCGGCGGGGAGGCCCTGGGCCTTCTCCAGGAAGCGCGGGTTGCTTCCCGGTACCGCCAGGCAGGAGCGGCGGGGGCGAAGGCGGTTGACTGTCGTCATGCGGGGACCTCCAGGGGGTCGAGCTTGTTCGCTTTCCGGATCTCGTCGGCGATGCGGCCGATGATCCCGGTGATGTCGAAGTCCTTCGGGGTGAATACCGCGGCCACTCCGGCGGCCCGGAGATCCTCGGCGTCCCCGTTCGGGATGATGCCACCTGCGATCACCGGTATATCTGTGGCACCGGCCACACGCAGGCGCTCCAGCACGTCCGGCACGAGCTGGGCGTGCGAGCCGGACAGGATCGACAGGCCCACGGCGTGGACGTCCTCCGCCAGGGCGGCGTCCACTATCTGCTCGGGGGTGAGCCGGATGCCCTGGTAGACCACCTCGAAGCCGGCGTCGCGCGCGCGGACGGCGATCTGCTCGGCGCCGTTGGAGTGACCGTCGAGGCCGGGCTTGCCCACCAGGAAGCGGAGCTTGCCGACGCCCAGGTCGCGGGCGGTGGCGTCGACCTTGGCGCGGACCTCGGCCATGGCCGAGCCGGCCTCGGCGGTGACGGCCACCGGTGCGGAGGACACCCCGGTGGGCGCCCGGAACTCGCCGAACACCTCGCGCAGGGCGCCCGCCCACTCGCCGGTCGTGACCCCGGCGCGGGCGCACTCCAGCGTGGCCTCCATCAGGTTGCCGGTGCCCTTGGCGGCCTCCTTCAGCCGCTCCAGCGCCTTGCAGGGGCGCGGGTGGTTGAAGGGCGGCTGGTAGCGGGTGTCCCGCCAGGTCTCCAGCGAGGCGACGACCCGGGCCTCGACCGCCGGGTCGACCGTCATGATCGCGGTGTCCAGGTCGGCCGTGAGCGGGTTCGGCTCGGTCGTCTCGAAGATGTTGACGCCGACGATCTTCTCCTGGCCGGACTCGATCCGCGCCCGCCGCTCGGCGTGCGAGGAGACGAGCTGCGCCTTGAGGTAGCCGGACTCGACGGCGGCCATCGCGCCGCCCATCTCCTGGATCCGGTCCATCTCGGCGAGGGACTCCTCCACCAGGGCGTTCACCTTCGCCTCGACGACGTGCGAGCCCTCGAAGATGTCCTCGTACTCCAGCAGGTCGCTCTCGTGGGCGAGCACCTGCTGGATGCGCAGGCTCCACTGCTGGTCCCACGGCCGGGGCAGGCCCAGGGCCTCGTTCCAGGCGGGGAGCTGCACGGCACGCGCGCGGGCGTCCTTGGAGAGGGTGACCGCCAGCATCTCGAGCACGATCCGCTGGACGTTGTTCTCCGGCTGCGCCTCGGTCAGGCCGAGCGAGTTGACCTGGACGCCGTACCGGAAGCGGCGCTGCTTGGGGTTCTCGATGCCGTACCGCTCGCGGGTGACCTTGTCCCAGATGCGGCCGAACGCCCGCATCTTGCACATCTCCTCGACGAAGCGGACGCCCGCGTTGACGAAGAAGGAGATGCGGGCGACCACGTCGCCCATGCGCTCCTCGGGCACCTGGCCGGAGTCGCGCACGGCGTCGAGCACGGCGATCGCGGTGGACATCGCGTACGCGATCTCCTGCACCGGCGTGGCCCCGGCCTCCTGCAGGTGGTAGCTGCAGATGTTGATCGGGTTCCACTTCGGGATGTGGGAGACCGTGTACGCGATCATGTCCGTCGTCAGGCGGAGCGAGGGCCCGGGCGGGAAGACGTGCGTCCCGCGGGACAGGTACTCCTTGACGATGTCGTTCTGGGTCGTGCCCTGGAGCTTGGTGATGTCCGCGCCCTGCTCCTCGGCGACGACCTGGTAGAGCGCCAGCAGCCACATGGCGGTGGCGTTGATCGTCATCGAGGTGTTCATCTGCTCCAGGGGGATGTCCTGGAACAGCCGGCGCATGTCACCGAGGTGCGAGACGGGCACGCCGACCCGGCCGACCTCGCCGCGGGCGAGGATGTGGTCGGGGTCGTAGCCGGTCTGGGTCGGCAGGTCGAACGCCACCGACAGACCGGTCTGGCCCTTGGCGAGGTTGCGCCGGTACAGCTCGTTGGACGCCTCCGCCGTGGAGTGACCGGCGTACGTGCGCATGAGCCACGGCCGGTCCTTCTCCCTCCGCGATCCGGAGGGCTGACGCTCAGTCATCTGGACCTCCGGGTCCTCAGATGTTCCGGAAGCGGTTGATGGCGTCGATGTGCTTGGCGCGCATCTCCTCGTCGCGCACGCCCAGGCCCTCCTCGGGGGACAGGCACAGCACGCCGACCTTGCCCTGGTGCAGGTTGCGGTGCACGTCGTAGGCCGCCTGGCCGGTGTCCTCCAGGGAGTACACCTTCGACAGGGTGGGGTGGATCTTGCCCTTCGCGATGAGGCGGTTGGCCTCCCAGGCCTCGCGGTAGTTGGCGAAGTGCGAGCCGATGATCCGCTTGAGCGACATCCACAGGTAGCGGTTGTCGTACTCGTGCATGTAGCCCGAGGTCGAGGCGCAGGTGGTGATGGTGCCGCCCTTGCGGGTGACGAACACGGAGGCGCCGAAGGTCTCGCGGCCCGGGTGCTCGAAGACGATGTCGATGTCCTCGCCGCCGGTCAGCTCACGGATGCGCTTGCCGAAGCGCTTCCACTCCTTCGGGTCCTGGGTGTTCTCGTCCTTCCAGAACTTGTAGCCCTCGGCGTTGCGGTCGATGATCGACTCGGCGCCCATGGAGCGGCAGATCTCCGCCTTCTGCTCGCTGGAGACGACGCAGATCGGGTTGGCGCCGCCGGCGAGGGCGAACTGGGTGGCGTAGGAGCCGAGGCCGCCGCTGGCGCCCCAGATGAGGACGTTGTCGCCCTGCTTCATGCCGGCGCCGTTGCGGGAGACGAGCTGGCGGTAGGCGGTGGAGTTCACCAGGCCCGGGGCCGCCGCCTCCTCCCAGCTCAGGTGGTCCGGCTTCGGCATGAGCTGGTTGGACTTGACCAGCGCGATCTCGGCGAGGCCGCCGAAGTTGGTCTCGAAGCCCCAGATGCGCTGCTCGGGGTCGAGCATCGTGTCGTTGTGGCCGTCCGAGGACTCCAGCTCGACGGAGAGGCAGTGGGCGACGACCTCGTCACCGGGCTTCCAGGCGTTGACGCCTGGGCCGGTGCGCAGGACGACGCCGGCGAGGTCGGAGCCGATGATGTGGTACGGCAGGTCGTGGCGCTTGGCCAGCTCGTTGGTGCGGCCGTAGCGCTCCAGGAACCCGAAGGTGGACAGCGGCTCGAAGATCGAGGTCCACACCGAGTTGTAGTTGACCGAGGAGGCCATCACGGCCACCAGGGCCTCGCCCGGACCCAGTTCGGGCAGCGGCA
The DNA here is from genome assembly GCF_042875075.1 of Streptomyces sp. NPDC003720. Classification (NCBI taxonomy): domain Bacteria; kingdom Bacillati; phylum Actinomycetota; class Actinomycetes; order Kitasatosporales; family Streptomycetaceae; genus Streptomyces; species Streptomyces sp. NPDC003720. Next base: position 47,710 of record NZ_JBIANZ010000006.1, on the reverse strand, counting down.
CGTCGTCCAGGTGGATCGACTTGCGCGGGTCCTTGTCGCGGGTCTGCAGGCCCGCGAACATCTCCGTCTCGTCCTTGTGGACGGTGATCGCGCGGTACGACTCGGGGAGCGGCAGGGCGGCGAAGTCGGCGGACGTGGCGTCCTTCGACTGGATCGCGTCCAGGATGTCCTTCACGGTCACGGTGTTGCCTCCGGCGGTGAGCGCCCTGAGGGAGGGGCGCTGGGGGATCGTCGGTGCTGCTGGGAGTGCTGCTGAGGGTTTTGAGGGTGTGCCGTCGGTTCGGCGGGGGTGGAGCTTCGGCAGCGCTTTGTGGCGCGGGAGGGTGCCTGTGACGCAGGCGTCCGGGCGCGCAGGCCGTCCGGCTTGCGGGGACAGCCGGCGCACGAATGGTCTCTGCGCGCCGGCCGCCCGGACTTCCTTCAACGTATGACACCGCGTGTCATGCCGCAAGGCACTGAGTGCCAGAAGCTGCTCTCAGATGAAATCTTTACGCAACATATGAGCGATGATCGATCGAACGGGCTCCGGAATGCCCCCGAAAAGGGCCCCTGACATGCCAAAACGGCCACCCCGAAGGGTGGCCGTCATCACAGGGCGCGTGGCGTCTCAGCGCTCCTTGAGCGCCTCCTCGATGGTGCGCATGACCTCGTCGAGCGGCGCGTCGGTGCGGGCGACCGTCACCAGGACCTCGCCGTGCGCGGAGACCGCCGCCGGCGCCATGGTGGCCGCCGGCCCGGGCGCCGGGCCGCGTCCGGCGCCGATCCCGGTGCCGAACGTCTTGCGCACGATGGCGAAGGCGTGGTCGAGCTGCGCCTCCACGTCGCCCTGCCCGCCGGCCCGCAGCCAGCGCCTGAGGACGTGGTTGTGGGCGGTGACGACGGCGGAGGCGGCCACCTCGGCGAGCAGCGGGTCGTCGTTGGCGTCGTCGGCGTGCGCGTGCTCGTCGAAGTGGCCGAGCAGGTAGCGGGTGAACAGGCGCTCGTAGCGGGCCACCGAGGCGATCTCGGCCTCGCGCAGGGTGGGCACCTCGCGCGTGAGCTTGTAGCGGGCGACCGAGATCTCCGGCCGGGCCGCGTACATCCTCATGACTTCCTTGATGCCGCGGCACACCGTGTCGAGCGGATGCTCGTGCGCGGGGGCGGCGTTGAGGACCGCCTCGGCGCGGATCAGCGTGTCGTCGTGGTCCGGGAAGATCGCCTCTTCCTTGGAGCGGAAGTGGCGGAAGAAGGTGCGGCGCGCGACCCCGGCCGCGGCCGCGATCTCGTCGACGGTGGTCGCCTCGTACCCCTTGGTCGCGAACAGCTCCATCGCTGCGGCCGCCAGTTCCCGGCGCATCTTCAGCCGCTGGGCGGCGGCGCGACTGCCTGCGGCACTTTCCGGCGCGTCGGGCGTGGCTGGTGTACGTGAGGACTTGGCGGGCTGGGGCATGACCCGAACGTACTGCATGTGCGCGGCAGAATGCGCAGGTCCGGGGGATCCCCCGCCCGCGAGGGGCGGGGGGCTGCCCGCCGGATCGAGCAGTCCGCCCCAGTCCGTCTCCGTGCGGGACCAGTCGCCGACGCCGTCAGCGGCGGGCATACTCGCGGAAGCCGCGGCCGGTCTTGCGGCCCAGGCAGCCCGCGGCCACCAGGTGCTCCAGCAGCGGCGCCGGGGCCAGGCCCGGGTCGCGGAACTCGCGGTGCAGCACCTTCTCGATCGCCAGCGAGACGTCCAGGCCCACCACGTCCAGCAGCTCGAACGGGCCCATCGGGTAGCCGCCGCCGAGCTTCATCGCCGCGTCGATGTCGTCCAGCGTCGCGTAGTGCTCCTGGACCATCTTGATCGCGTTGTTGAGGTACGGGAACAGCAGCGCGTTCACGATGAAGCCGGCCCGGTCGCCGCAGTCCACGGCGTGCTTGCGGATCCGCCCGCAGACCTCGCGGACGGTGGCGTGCACGTCGTCGGCCGTCAGGACCGTGCGCACGACCTCGACCAGCTTCATGGCCGGGGCCGGGTTGAAGAAGTGCATCCCGATCACGTCCTGCGGGCGCGAGGTGGCGCGGGCGCAGGCGACGACGGGCAGCGAGGAGGTGGTGGTGGCGAGCACCGCGCCCGGCTTGCAGACCTTGTCCAGCGCGGCGAAGAGCTGCCGCTTGACCTCCAGGTCCTCGGCGACCGCCTCGACCGCCAGGTCGACGTCGGCGAAGGCGTCGTAGGAACCCGCAGGGGTGATCCGGTCCAGGGTCTCGGCGGCCGCCTCGGCGGTCATCCGGCCCTTGTCGACAGAGCGCGAAAGCGACTTGCCGATACGGGCCTTCGCGGTCTGCGCCTTCTCCTCGCTGCGGGCGGCGAGGACGACCTCGTAGCCCGCCTTGGCGAACACCTCGGCGATACCGGAGGCCATCGTGCCCGAGCCCGCGACGCCCACGGACCGGACCGGGCGCCCCTCGGCCCCGGCGCCGCCGGCGGCCGGCGTCAGCGGGTCCGGCACGACCGCGGCGCTGCCCGGCGCCTCGTAGGTGTAGAAGCCGCGCCCGGACTTGCGGCCGGTCAGGCCCGCCTCGCTGAGCTGCTTGAGGATCGGGGCGGGGGCGTGCAGCCGGTCGCGGGACTCGGCGTACATGGCGTCCAGCACCGTGCGCGCGGTGTCGATGCCGATCAGGTCCAGCAGGGCGAGGGGGCCCATGGGCAGGCCGCAGCCGAGCCGCATCGCGGCGTCGATGTCCTCGCGGGAGGCGTACTTCGCCTCGTACATGGCGGCGGCCTGGTTGAGGTAGCCGAACAGCAGCCCGTCCGCGACGAACCCGGGGCGGTCGCCGACCGCGACCGGCTCCTTGCCCAGCTCGATCGCGAGGTCCGTGACCGCGGCGACCGCGGCCGGCGCGGTCAGCACCGAGGAGACGACCTCGACCAGCTTCATCGCCGGGGCCGGGTTGAAGAAGTGCAGGCCCAGCACCCGCTCGGGGCGCGCGGAGTCGGCGGCGAGCCGGGTGACGGACAGCGCGTTGGTGCCGGTCGCCAGGATGGTCTCCGGACGCACGATGCCGTCCAGCTCGCGGAAGATCTGGTGCTTGACCTCGTACGACTCCGGGACCACCTCGATGACCAGGTCGGCGTCGGCCGCCGCGCGCAGGTCGGTGGAGAGGCGGACCCGGGCCAGCAGGCCGGCGCGGTCCTCCTCGGTCAGCCGGCCGCGCTCGACGGCACGGGCGGCGGCGGACTCCAGGGCGGCGAGCGCCCGCGCGGTCTGGGCCTCGGCGACGTCGATGCCGATCACCTCGCGGCCCGCCTTCGCGAGAACCTCGGTGATGCCGGTGCCCATGGTGCCGAGACCGACGACGGCGATCGTCTTGAGCGGGGACAGATTGGTGTCGGACAGGGGAGTGGCCATCGCGGGACTCCAGGAATGAGGGTGACGACTGGGAACGCGCCGGGTGCGCCCGAAGGCGCACACCGGGGCGGGAAGGAGTGCGGGTGTTGCCGGGCTGCTGGCGCACACGCCCGGTGCCGGCACCGCGGGCGTGCACACGCCCGGGAGCGGCGGAATTCCGACCGGCTCTGTCCCGGAGCCGGGTCGTACTGCGGTACCGAGGTACCGAACCGACCGGCGCACGACGGCTGCGTCACCAAACCGTCGTGAGCGAACGCGAGTGGGTAACTCGCTCTTCTGAGCTTAACCGGCCGGTAACGAGCGCGCCAGCCCCGCGCCGAAGCCGACTTTGTGATGTAGCTCCCTCCACCCGGGAGACCCGCCTACGCTGGCACCGTGGACGAAGAGTTGCGATCGCTCACGGAACGCTTACGGCAGGAGTCGCACGGCTCACCCGGCTACGAGCGGCTGCTGACGACCGGGGACCACGACGAACTCGCCGAGGTGCTCACCGCGCCCGGACAGCCGCTGTGGGCCCGGGAACTGGCGGCGTTCCGGCTGGGCCGGGCCGGCGACCGGCGCGCCTTCGAGGCGCTCGTGCTGCTGCTCAACCACCGCGACCCGCCCCGCTGCGCCTCGGCCGCCCACGCCCTCGCCCGGCTCGGCGACCCGCGCACGGCCCGCGCCGCGGCGGCCCTCGCCACCAACGAACTGCGCGTCGCCTACGCCCTGCACCCGGTACGGCTCCTGGTCGAGCTGCGCGCCCCGGAGTCCGTGCCCACGCTGATCACCACCCTGGAGCGCCGGCTGCGCCCGCACGACCCCTACCGGCGGGTGGCCCTCGCCTGCGTGGACGGTCTCGGTGCGCTCGGCGACGCCCGCGCCCGGCGGGTGCTGGGCGAGGCCCTGGCGCACCCGGCGCTCGCCGAGGCGGCGGTACGCGCGCTGGCGCGCATCCCGCGCCAGGAGCGGAAGTGACGCCGGCTCAGCCGCCCAGCGCCCGCGCGTACCGCACCTCGGGCACGAGTTCGCCGCCCGCCTCGAAGGGCTCCTCGGCGCCGTCCCAGCGGAACCCGGCGCGCTCGTAGAAGCGGCGGGCCCGCGTGTTCTCCTTCAGCACCCACAGCAACATGCGCGGGTGCCCGGCGCACCGCTCGACCGACTCCGCGAGCAGCGCCCGGCCCACGCCCGTGCCCAGATGGTCCGGGTCGAGGTAGACGGCGTACAACTCGGCGTCCCCGGTGCGCACTTCACCGTCGCGGTACGGCCCGTACGCGGCCCAGCCGACCACCTCGCCGCCCCGCTCGGCGACCAGGTTCACCACCGCGCCGTTCCCCTGCTCGAACCAGGTACGGCGCCGCTCGGCGTCCCGCGCCACGCTCAGCGCGTCGAGATACGGCTGCGGCATGAGCCCGCGGTAGGCGTGCCGCCAGCCCCGGATCCGGATCTCCGAGACACGGTCGCAGTCGCCGAGGACCATCGGGCGGATGCGGAGGGAGGGGTCGTCCATGACCGCACCCTAGGGAACCGGTCCGCCCGGCGCCCCTGAATATCCGGCGGACCGGCCCTCGCGCGGCCGGGCCGGCCGGTCAGCGGCGGAAACCCAGCAGCTGGTGCAGCTCCGCGCCGCGCGAGGCCGTCGGGGCCGCCTTGCCGGACGGGGGTACGGGGTCCGGCGACCTCTGGCAGACCGCGTCGGCCGCCCCCGCCACGCCGGCCTGGCGCGGGAGTCTGCCGTCGGACAGGTAGTCGGCCAGGTAGCGGTCCAGGCACGCGTTGCCGCTGAGGCTGATGCCGTGGTTGCCGCCGCCCTGCTCGACCACGAGCCGGGAGCCCGCCAGCAGCCGGTGGGCCGTCGCCCCGCCCGCGTACGGCGTGGCCGCGTCGTCGGTCGCCTGGAACAGCAGTGCCGGGGGCAGCTTCCTGTTGGCGACGTCGACCGGCCGCAGCGTCCCGGTCGGCCAGAACGCGCACGGCGCGTTGTACCAGGCGTTGTTCCAGGCCATGAAGGGCGCCTTCGCGTACACCCCCCAGGTCTCCGTCCGCCAGCGGTTCCAGTCGCGCGGCCAGGACACGTCACGGCACTGCACCGCCGCGTAGACGCTGTACCCGTTGTCGCCCGGGCCGTCCACCGCGCCGTAGTCCTGGTACGCCTTCACCAGCGGCCCGGTCCTGCCCTCGTTGGCGTAGGCCGCGAACGCCGCCGCGAGGTGCGGCCAGTAGCCGTTGTAGTAGCCGCCGGGGATGAAGGCGTCCTCCAGTTCGGCGGCGCCCACCTTGCCGCCGGCCGGCTTCTTCGCCAGGGCCGCGCGCATCGCGTACCACCGGGCCTCGACCTTCGCCGGGTCCTTGCCGAGCCGGTACGTGGCGTCGTGCCGGGCGATCCACGCCATCAGGGCGCGATGGCGGGCGTCGAAGGCGTAGTCCTGGCCGATGTTGTCCTCGTACCAGACGCCCGTCGGGTCCACGACCGAGTCCAGCACCAGGCGCCGCACCCGCTCGGGGTAGAGCTTGGCGTACACCGCGCCCAGGTAGGTGCCGTACGAGTACCCGAAGTAGCTGATGCGCGGCGCGCCGAGGGCCCGGCGGACGGCGTCCATGTCCCGGACGGCGTCGACGGTGTCGATGTACGGCAGCACGTCCGCGTACTTGCGGCCGCAGGCGGCGGCGAAGGACAGGGCGCGCTCCAGGTTCGCCCGCTCCAGCGCGGGCGTCGCGGGCACGGTGTCGGGCCGCACCGGCTTGAAGCGGCCGGCCGAGCAGTCCAGCGCCGGCGTGCTCTTCCCGACGCCCCGCGGGTCGAAGCCGATGACGTCGTACTGGGCCGCCACCGCCTTCGGCAGCGCCGACGCGACGTAGCCGGCGAGCTTGAGACCGCTGCCGCCGGGGCCGCCGGGGTTGACCAGCAGCGGTCCCTGGGAGGCCGGGGCGGTGTGCGGGACGCGGGACAGGGCGAGCGTGATCTGCCGGCCGGCCGGCCGCGCGTGGTCCAGCGGCACCTTCAGCGACGCGCACTGCAGGGTCGGGTAGTCGTCGGTGCCGCACTTCTTCCAGACGAGCTTCGGCGCCGGAGCGGCGGGGGCCGCCTGCGCGGGGACGGCCGTGACCGAGCCCGCCACCATGGCGGCGGCTGCGCACAGCACGGCTGCGCGTGTCCTCATGGGTCCTCCCGGGACGGAGGGTGACGCGAACCGTGTGATCACGGTCCTCGCCGGATCGTCCCGGAATCAGCCCCCCGCAGAACCCTTTCTGCCCATACTTGACCCAATTGGTCCGAGGGATGCCCTCCAACGCTCCCAGCGGCGCTCCCGGAGTCGGGCGCGCTCGGAGCCGCTCCGATCCGGCGCCTCAGAGCAGGGTGAGCTGGGTCGGCTCGGCGGGAGCGGGCGCCTCGGCGGCTCCGGCCGGGCGGATCCGCCGGGCCGCTCCCGCGCGCGCGGGGCCGATGCCGTACTCCTGGGCCAGTTCGTGCACCTGACGGGTGATCCGGCGCTGGTACCACTTGGGCGCGTAGGCGCCCTCCGCGTACAGCCGCTCGTAGCGGCGCACCAGGTGCGGGTGGTGCTGCCCGAGCCAGGTCATGAACCACTCCCGCGCGCCCGGCCGCAGATGCAGCACCAGGGGTGTGACCGAGGTGGCCCCGGACGCCGCGATAGCCCGGACCGTCTCCCGGAGCCGGTCCGGGTGGTCGCTCAGGAAGGGGATGACCGGCGCCATCAGCACCCCGCAGCCGATGCCGTGCTCGCCGAGGACGCGGACCACGTCCAGCCGGCGCTCGGGCGCGGGCGTGCCCGGCTCCACGGTGCGCCACAGCGCGTTGTCCGTGAAGCCCACCGAGACCGAGATGCCGACGTCCGTCACCCGGGCGGCCCGGGTCAGCAGTTCCAGGTCGCGCAGAATCAGGGTGCCCTTGGTCAGGATGGAGAAGGGGTTCGCGCGCTCGGTGAGGGCCGAGATGATGCCCGGCATCAGCCGGTAGCGGCCCTCGGCGCGCTGGTAGCAGTCGACGTTGGTGCCCATCGCCACGTGGTCGCCCAGCCAGCGGCGCGAGGCGAGCTGGCGGCGCAGCAGCTCGGGTGCGTTCACCTTCACCACGATCTGGGTGTCGAAGCCGATGCCCGTGTCGAGGTCCAGATAGCCGTGCGTCTTGCGGGCGAAGCAGTAGACGCACGCGTGCGTGCAGCCGCGGTACGGGTTCACCGTCCACTCGAACGGCATCCGGGAGGCGCCCGGCACCCGGTTCAGGATCGAGCGCGCCCGGACCTCGTGGAAGGTCATCCCCGCGAACTCGGGCGTGTCGAAGGTGCGGGTGGTCACCGCGTCCGCGCCGAACAGGGCGGGGTCGGCCCGGCGGTGTTCGGTCTCGCCCGTGAGGTTCTCCCAGCGCATGACGCCTCCTCGGTAGCATTGCCGCACACAATAGAACATCTGTTCCCATGATCGTGCGACCCCGATTTGGGCGGCCGGGCGCCGGGGTGGTTGGCTTGAGCCCTCTTCGAGAAAACTGGTCCTGGAGGAACGCAATGGCGCAGGTCGAGGCCACTACGGAGCGGGTCGTCGCGGCGGACGCGGAGAAGGTGTTCGACGCCCTCGCCGACTACAGCGGCACGCGGCAGCGGCTGCTGCCCGAGCACTTCAGCGAGTACGAGGTCCGCGAGGGCGGCGACGGCGAGGGCACCCTCGTGCACTGGAAGCTCCAGGCCACCAGCAAGCGGGTGCGCGACTGCCTGCTGGAGGTCAGCGAGCCGACCGACGGCGAGCTGGTCGAGAAGGACCGCAACTCCTCCATGGTCACCACCTGGCGCGTCACCCCGGCCGGCGAGGGCGGCTCCCGGGTCGTCGTCACCACCACCTGGCAGGGCGCCGGCGGCGTCGGCGGCTTCTTCGAGCGGACCTTCGCGCCCAAGGGCCTCGGCCGGATCTACGACGCCGTCCTCGCCAACCTGGCGCGCGAGGTCGAGAAGTGACCGGGCGCGTCCGCGCCTGACCTCGGCCCGGCCTCCGTCTGAGCCGCGTCTGATCTCCGCCCGATCCCAAAGACCGCCCCGCGCCGGGGTGTTGTGCTCCTCACCGGTTCGAGTGGATTCGCATCCCGTCCGAGCTTGTGCCGTAACTCGCCGTACTTGTCCGCAGTTGTCGTCTTGCGCGGGAATTGTGTGACAGGTGCGACGAGGGGAGCGGTACGTGGGTGGGACGACTCTGGTGCGGGACGAGCCGGTCACGGCACCCCCCGGGACGGCCGCGCCCCCACTGCCCCGGACCGCCGAACTCGACGCGAGGCGCGTGCGGTTGGTGTTCCTCGGGCTCATGCTCGCGCTGCTGCTCGCCGCCCTGGAGCAGATGATCGTCGCCACCGCGCTGCCGAAGATCGTCGGCGAGCTGCACGGCCTGGACAAGATGTCCTGGGCGATCACCGCCTACCTGCTCACCGCCACCATCGGGCTGCCGCTGTACGGCAAGCTCGGCGACCTCTTCGGCCGCAAGGGCGTCTTCCAGTTCGCGATCGTCGTCTTCGTGGCCGGTTCCGCGCTCGCCGGGCGGGCACAGAGCATGGACCAGCTCATCGCCTTCCGCGCCGTCCAGGGCGTCGGCGCGGGCGGGCTGATGATCGGGGTGCAGGCGATCATCGCCGACATCGTGCCGCCCCGGCAGCGCGGCCGCTACATGGGCCTGATCGGCGCCGCGTTCGGCGTCGCCTCCGTCGCCGGCCCGCTGCTCGGCGGCTACTTCACCGACCACCTGTCCTGGCGCTGGTGCTTCTACATCAACGTCCCCTTCGGCCTGCTCACCCTCGTCGTCGTCTCGGCGGTGCTCAAACTGCCCAGGCCCCGCGTCCGCGCCCGCCTCGACGTGCCCGGCGCGCTGCTGCTCGCCGCCGCCTCCACCTGCCTGGTGCTGCTCACGAGCTGGGGCGGCACCGAGTACGCCTGGGGCTCGCGGGAGATCATCGGCCTCGGCGCGGGCGCCCTGGCGGCCACCGTCCTCTTCGTCGTCGCCGAGCGCTTCGCCGCCGAACCCCTCATCCCGCTCCGCCTGTTCCGGGACTCCGTCTTCAACGTCACCGGTCTGGTCGGCCTGGTGATCGGCGTGGCGCTGTTCGGCGCCGCCAGCTACCTGCCGACCTTCCTGCAGATGGTCGACGGGGCCAGCGCCACCGAGTCCGGGCTGCTGATGCTGCCCATGATGGGCGGCATCGTCGGCGCCTCGATCGCCGGCGGACAGCTCATCAGCCACACCGGGCGGTACAAGCTCTACCCCGTCCTCGGCGGCGCCCTGTCCGCCGTGGGCATGTGGCTGCTGTCCCGGCTCGAGGTGGCCACGCCCCGGCTGTACTACAGCGTCTGGATGGCCGTCCTCGGCGCCGGCATCGGCCTGGTGATGCCGGTCCTGGTGCTCGCCGTGCAGAACTCCGTGCGCCCCGCCGACCTCGGCACCGCCACCAGCGCCAACAACTACTTCCGGCAGATCGGCGGCAGCGTCGGCGCCGCCGTCTTCGGCACGCTGTTCGCCGGCCGGCTCACCGACGCCCTGCGGCGCGAACTGCCGCCGAGCGCGGGCGCCGGGCTGCCCGACCCCGAGTCCCTGACCCCGCAGCTCGTGCACGCGCTGCCACCGGCGCTGCGCGACGCCTACATCCGCGCCTACGCCGACGCGATGCCCCGGATCTTCCTCTACCTGGTCCCGGTGCTCGTCCTCGGCCTGATCATCGCCTTCTTCCTCAAGGAGAAACCGCTGGTGTCCCACAACGCCGCCGAAACCGAGCCCGTGTCCGCGACCAGCCCCATCCCGCAGGCCCGCCACCAGCCCCCGGCCGGGGCGCCGCGCTCGCCGTACGCGGCCGGGATTCCCGTCTGCGGCACGGTGCAGCACCCCGACGGGACCGTGGTGCCCCGCGCGGCGCTCACCCTCATCGACGTCGCCGGACAGCAGATCGGACGCGGTGCGAGCGGCGACGACGGGCGCTACGCGCTCGCCACGCCCGGCGTCGGCTCGTACGTGCTGATCGCCGCCGCCGGCGGCCACCAGCCGCAGGCCGTCTCCGTCACCGTCGGCGAGCGGCCCGTGGAGCTCGACGTCGTCCTCGGCGGCGCGGGACGCCTCGCCGGCAGCGTGCTCACCGCCGACGGCAGCCCCGTCCGGGACGCCACCGTCACCCTCACCAACGTGCACGGCGAGGTCGTCGCCAGCACCCGCAGCGGGCGGGAGGGCGGCTACGTCATCACCGAGCTGGTGGCGGGCGAGTACACCCTCGCGGCCAGCGCGCCCGCCTTCCGGCCCGCCGCGCTCCCGGTCACCGTGCAGGCCGCCCGGGAGACCCGGCAGGACGTCGAGCTCGCGGGCGGCGCCGTACTGCGGGGCACCGTCCGGGCGAGCGGCGGCCGCGCGGTGGAGGACGCCCGCGTCACGCTCCTGGACGCCGCCGGGAACGTGGTGGACACCCTCACCACCGGAGCCGACGGAGCGTTCCGGTTCGTGGACCTGTCCTCCGGCGAGTACACGGTGATCGCCGCAGGCTACCCGCCGGTCGCGACCGTCCTGCAGGTCGCGGGCGGCGGCCGCACGGAACGCGATCTGCAACTGGGGCACGAGGACTGACGGGACGGCGCCCGCAGGCCGACCGGCCGCGCGCCGGTGCGCGAGGCGGAGACCAATTCGGGGATTGCCGCACATCGCGCCCGGCCGCCGCCGTACCGTAGTGGCGGGCGGCACAGATCGTTTGCGAACAGCCGTGGGGAGAGAGGGCCTGGGCCATGGACCGTGGCAGCGAGCGGGACACACCTCCCGGCCGCGGCGCCGGCGAGGCCGCGGCGGGCCGGATTCCGCTTGCCGTGGTGGTCGTCGACCGCGACGGTCTCGTGTCCCACTGGAGCAGCGGCGCGGGCCGCCTGTTCGGCGTCGGGCGGCAGGAGGCGGTCGGGCGTCCCGCGGTGGATCTGCTGCCGGTCTCCGGCGCGCTCTCCGACGACCCGCATGACGACCCGATGCCGGACGCCTACGAGGCGTACGACGAGCTCGGTCCCGACCTGGAGGCCTCCCTCGGCGGCCGCACCGCCTACCCGACCGCCGGCCGGGCCCGCCAGTTCCCGCACAAGGAGGGGCGGTCCGGCGCCGGGGCGACCGACGACGAGCGGATCGACGTCCTCTGGTGGGCCTACCCGCTGGTCGGCCCCGGCCCGTTCCGGCTGCTGGTGCTCGCCGCCGACGCCGTCCGGCTGCGCGAGGAGCGCGGCTACGACGACGAGACGGCCGAGCACATCTCACCCGGCTTCGCCCGCCACACCGAACTCCCCGCCTCCGACGAACTGGAACGCCGGCTCCCCGAGATCCTGCCCAACATGGGCCCCGACCTCAGCGGCCGCATCGTCTCCCAGATCCTCGAACTCGGCTATCCCGTGCTGGAGTTCAGCCAGTTCGACCGGGTGCCCGTGACCCCGTACTGGGGTGTGCCGCGCCGCCCCGGCCGCAACCGCGCCGAGGCGGTCGTGCCGCAGCAGCGGACCGCGCCCGTGATCCCGGCCGGAGCGGAGCTGGACCTGGAGTACGCCGCCGTGCGCGAGCGGCTGGAGTTCCTCAACGAGGTCAGCTCCGGCATCGGCACCTCGCTCGACCTCGGCGAGACCATCCGCGAGGTCACCAGCGCCGCCGTGCCCCGCTTCGCGGACTTCGCCGGCACCCACCTGCGCTCGGCGGTGCTGGCGGGCGAGGGCTTCCCGGACGGCCCGCCGGACGCCAGCACGGTGATGCACCGGGTCTGGGTCGAGCACAACGACGAACCGGGCCGCTGGGACGACACCGTGCCGGTCGGCGAGACGTTCGCCTTCCCCGAGCACACCCCGTTCTACCGGTGCATGGTGACGGGCGAGCCGGTGCTGATCCCGAGGGTCACCGAGGAGCTGTCCAACCGCATCTCCGGCGAGTTCGAGAAGCGCGATCTCAGGCCGCTCATCGGCGGCCGCTCGCTGCTGATCGTGCCGCTCAAGGCGCGCAACGTCGTCCTCGGCTTCATGGTGCTGATGCGCCGCCCGGACCGCGCCGCGTTCGACGACATGGATCGCACCACGGGCGCCGAACTCGCCGCACGCGCGGGCCTGGTGCTCGACAACGCCCGTATGTACACCTACCAGGAGAACGTCGCCGACACCCTGCAGGACAGCATGCTGCCGCAGGTCACCCCGCGGATGGCCGGCTGCGACGTGGCGACCCGCTATCTGCCCGGCACCCGGCTCGGCCGGATCGGCGGCGACTGGTTCGACACCATCAAACTGCCCGGCTGCCGCACCGCCCTCGTCGTCGGTGACGTGATGGGCCACGGGCTGAACTCGGCCGCGATGATGGGCCAGTTGCGCACGGCCGTGCAGACCATGGCCACCATGGAGACGCCGCCCGCCCAACTGCTGCGCAACCTCGACGACCTCGCCCGCCGGCTCGGCGAGAACTACCTCGCCACCTGCCTCTACGCGGTCTACGACCCGATCCGCGGCGAACTGCACCTCGCCAACGCCGGGCACATCCCGCCCGTGCTGGTGCGGGCCGAGGACGGCCGCAGCGAACTGCTCGACCTGCCGACCGGCGCGCCCATAGGCGTGGGCGGTGTCCCCTTCGAGGCCACCGTCGTCCGGGTCGCGCCCGGCGACCGGCTGGTGCTGTGCACCGACGGCCTGGTCGAGGTGCGCGGCTCCGACATCGGCGAGGGCCTGGCCGCGCTCTGCGAGTCCGCCGCCCACCCCGCGGCCTCGATGGACGACGCCTGCGACACCATCATCCGGGCCCTCAACACCCACGGCGGCCGCAAGGACGACGTGGCCCTGCTCATGGCCCGGCTCAACGGCATCCCCGGCGACCACGTCGCCGAGTGGCACTTCGAAGCCGACCCGCGCGAGGTCGGCCGGGTCCGCGGCCTGGTGTGCGAGCGGCTGCTGGACTGGGACCTGCCGCAGGCCGTGGAGACGGCGCGGCTGCTGGTCAGCGAGGTCGTCACCAACGCCGTACGGCACGGCGGCGGCCGGGTCGGACTCCGGGTGGTCCGCACCGACGCCCTGCTGTTCGAGGTCACGGACGACGAGCCGGCCCTGCCCTCCATGCTCGCCGCGGGGCCGTACGACGAGGCCGGGCGCGGTCTGCGGGTGGTCAGCCGGCTGGCCCGCGAGTGGGGCGCCAGCGCCACCGGGCACCACAAGACCGTCTGGTTCGAACAGGGCCTCGCCGAAGGGCGCTGAGCCGGGGGCGCGCCGCCTGCTCAGCGCGCCCCCCGCGGTGGCCACGGCCCGTACATCCGGTGAAGGTGGCCTCCGGACCCTTGCCCCGCACACGGCGATCGCGATATCCCGATCACGCAACCGACCGTGGGGAGATCGCCGTGAACGTCTCGGACAACTATCGCGACAACTGGGAGAGTTACTGGCGGGAGACCGCCGACGGGACGGGAGAGGCGATCTGGGACTCCGACCCGTCCCTGAGTGCCGAGCCGCACAGCGCGCTGCTCCTGCCGTACGCGGACACCGGCCGCCCCATAGTGGACCTGGGCTGCGGCAACGGCACCCAGACCCGCTTCCTCGCCACCCGGTTCGCCCGCGCCGTCGGCGTCGACCTCTCGCACGCCGCAGTCGAGCACGCCCGGCGCGCGGCGAACGGCGGCCCGGTCGAGTTCCAGCAGCTCGACCTGACGGACGGCGGCGCCGTACGGGAACTGCACGAGCGGCTCGGCGACAGCAACGTGTACATGCGCGCCGTCATCCACCAGAGCGAGCCGCACGCCCGCGCCGCGGTGGCCGCCGCGGTCGCCGAGCTCCTCGGCTCCGAGGGGCGCGCGTTCGTCGTCGAGCTGACGTCCGGGTCCCGCGACGTCCTCAAGCAGGCCGCCGGCGGCCCCGAGGGGCCGGGGCCCAAGCTGCGCCGGGTCTTCGACCACGGCCTCAAGCCCGCCGACGCCGACGACGAGGAGATCCCGCGCCTGCTCGGCGAGGCCGGCCTGGAGATACTGGCCACCGGTGAGACCACCGTGCCGCAGACCGAGCACCTGGCCGACGGCACCCGCATCGACCTGCCCGCCCGCTGGTTCGTGCTCGCCCGCAGGTGACGGGGTCCCGGGGCCGGCGGTCACACGTACGGGGGTCGTAGCCGCCGCCCCGGGACACCGCGTAACGTGCGGTGCATGAAGATCCTCATCAGTGCGGACATGGAGGGTGCCACCGGCGTCACCTGGCCGGCCGACGTGCTCCCGGGGACACCGCAGTGGGAGCGGTGCCGTGCCATGTTCACCTCCGACGTGAACGCCGCGGTGCTCGGCTTCTTCGACGGCGGCGCCGACCAGGTGCTCGTCAACGAGGCCCACTGGACCATGCGCAACCTGCTCCTGGAGCGGCTCGACGAGCGGGTCGAGATGCTCACCGGGCGGCACAAGTCGCTCTCCATGGTGGAGGGCGTCCAGCACGGCGACGTCGACGGCATCGCGTTCATCGGCTACCACGCGGGCGCCGGCATGGAGGGCGTCCTCGCCCACACCTACCTCGCGAACCAGATCACCGGGGTGTGGGTGAACGACGTCCGCGCGAGCGAGGGTCTGCTCAACGCGCACGTCGTCGCCGAGTACGGCGTCCCCGTCGTGCTCGTCACCGGCGACGACCTGGCGTGCGAGGACGCCCTCGGGTACGCGCCCGAGGCGCGCAAGGTCGCGGTCAAGGACCATGTGTCCCGGTACGCGGCGGTGTGCCGCACTCCCACCCGCACCGCCGCCGACATCCGCGCCGCGGCCAAGGAGGCCGCCCAGCTCGCCGTCCGGTACGAGCCGGTCGCGGCCGGTCCGTTCACGGTCGCCGTCGAGTTCGACGCCGAGCATCTGGCGATGGCCGCGACCGTCGTGCCCGGCGTGGCACGCGTCGGCGAGCGCAAGGTGGCGTACACCAGCGGGACCATGTACGAGGGAATCCGGACCTTCAAGGCGGTCACCACGATCGTCTCGGCCGCAGTGGAGGAGCAGTATGGCTGACCAGCAGGCCCTGGACGAGGTGGTGGAGTTCACCTCCGGTCTGATCCGCATCGACACCACCAACCGGGGCGGCGGCGACTGCCAGGAGCGGCCGGCCGCCGAGTACGCGGCCGAGCGCCTCGCCGGGGCGGGCCTGGAACCCGTGATGCTGGAGCGGACCCGGGGGCGGACCAACGTCGTCGCCCGGATCGAGGGCACCGACCCGTCCGCCGACGCGCTGCTGGTGCACGGCCATCTCGACGTGGTGCCGGCCGAGGCCGCCGACTGGAGCGTCGACCCGTTCTCGGGCGAGATCCGCGACGGCGTGGTGTGGGGGCGCGGCGCCGTCGACATGAAGAACATGGACGCGATGATCCTCGCGGTCGTCCGCTCCTGGGCCCGGCAGGGCGTACGGCCCCGCCGGGACGTCGTCGTCGCGTTCACCGCCGACGAGGAGGCCAGCGCCGAGGACGGCTCCGGGTTCCTCGCCGACGAGCACCCGGAGCTGTTCGAGGGCTGCACCGAGGGCGTCAGCGAGTCGGGCGCCTTCACCTTCCACGACGGCTCCGGGCGGCAGCTCTACCCGATCGCCGCGGGGGAGCGGGGCACCGGCTGGCTGAAGCTGACCGCACGCGGCCGGGCCGGACACGGCTCCAAGGTGAACAAGGAGAACGCGGTCACCCGGCTCGCCGCCGCCGTCACCCGCATCGGCGAGCACGAGTGGCCGCTCAGGCTGACCCCGACCGTGCGGGCCGCGCTCGGCGAACTGGCCGCTTTGTACGGCGTCGACGCCGACTTCGAGGACGTGGACGGGCTGCTGAGGAAGCTGGGCCCGGCCGCCAAGCTGGTCGAGGCCACCGTCCGCAACAGCGCCAACCCGACGATGCTGGACGCCGGTTACAAGGTCAACGTCATCCCGGGGGAGGCCGTCGCCTACGTGGACGGGCGGTACCTCGCGGGCGGCGAGGAGGAGTTCCGCGACACCCTCGACCGGCTCACCGGACCGGACGTGGACTGGGAGTTCGCCCACCACGAGGTCGCCCTGCAGGCCCCCCTGGACTCGCCCACCTACGCGAGGATGCGGGCGGCCGTCGAGGAGTTCGCGCCCGAGGGGCACGTCGTGCCGTACTGCATGTCCGGCGGGACGGACGCCAAGCAGTTCTCGCGGCTCGGCATCACCGGCTACGGCTTCGCGCCGCTGAAGCTCCCCGAGGACCTCGACTACCAGGCGCTCTTCCACGGCGTCGACGAGCGGGTGCCCGTGGAGGCGCTGCACTTCGGCGTCCGGGTCCTCGACCGGTTCCTGCGGACGGCCTAGGCGATGGGGGAGAACATGCAGCAGCCGTACGGGTCCTGGCCCTCGCCGATCGACGCGGCGCTGGCGGCGGCGCACGACGGGCAGCCGGAGTGGGTGGGCTTCGTCGGCGACGAGGTCTGGTGGACCGAGCCCCGGCCCGCCGAGGGCGGCCGCCGGGCGCTGGTGCGGCGCACGGCCGAGGGCGCCGAGGAGTCGGTGCTGCCCGCGCCGTGGAACGTGCGCACCCGGGTCATCGAGTACGGCGGCCGGCCGTGGACCGGTACGGTCCAGGACGGCGCGCCGCTCGTGGTGTTCGCCAACTTCGCCGACCAGCGGCTGTACCGGTGGGAGCCCGGCACCGAACCCCGCCCGCTCACCCCGCTGTCACCGGTGGGGGGCGGACTGCGCTGGGCGGAGCCGCAGGTGGACCTCGCGCGCGGCGAGGTGTGGTGCGTGCTGGAGGAGTTCACCGGGGACGGCCCGGACGACGTACGGCGCGTCCCGGCCGCCGTCCCGCTGGACGGCTCGGCCGCCGCCGACCGGGCCGCCGTCCGCGAACTCGTGGAGCAGCGGCACCGGTTCGTCACCGGGCCCCGGCTCTCGCCCGACGGCCGCCGGGCCGCCTGGCTGGCCTGGGACCATCCGCGGATGCCGTGGGACGGCACCGAGCTGCTCGTCGGCGAGGTCGGTGACGACGGCACCCTGCACTCGGTCCGCACCGTCGCCGGCGGCCCCGAGGAGTCCGTCGCCCAGGTGGACTGGGCCGCCGACGGCGCCCTGCTGTACGCGAGCGACCGCGGCGGCTGGTGGAACCTCTACCGCGACGGCGCCCCGCTATGCCCGCGCGAGGAGGAGTTCGCCGGGCCGCTGTGGAAGCTCGGCCTGAACTGGTTCGCGCCGCTGGACAACGGCCTGATCGCGGTCGTGCACGGCCGCGGCGTCGCCGTGCTGGGGATACTCGACCCCGAGTCCGGCGAGGTCGTCGACGCCGCCGGGCCCTGGACCGAGTTCGGATCCACCCTCGCCGTCCACGGCGAGCGGGTCGTCGCGGTCGGGGCCGGTACGCGCACCGGGCCCGAGGTGGTGGAACTCGACACCCGGATCGGCCGCGCCCGGGCCATCGGCGCCCGCCACCGGGACGCCGTGGACCCCGCCTACTACCCGCGGCCGGAGACCCGGGTCTTCACCGGGCCCGGCGGCCGCGAGGTGCACGCCCACGTCTACCCGCCGCACCACCCCGGCCGCACCGCCCCCGACGGCGAACTGCCGCCGTACGTCATCTGGGCGCACGGCGGTCCCACCGGCCGGGTGCCGTGCGTACTCGACCTGGAGATCGCCTACTTCACCTCGCGCGGCATCGGAGTCGCCGAGGTCAACTACGGCGGCTCCACCGGATACGGCCGCGCCTACCGGGAGCGGCTGCGCGAGCAGTGGGGCGTGGTGGACGTCGAGGACTGCGCGGCCGTCGCCCGCGCCCTCGCCGACGAGGGCACCGCCGACCGCGGCCGGCTCGCCATCCGGGGCGGCAGCGCGGGCGGCTGGACCACGGCCGCCTCGCTGACCGGGACGGACGTGTACGCCTGCGGCACGATCATCTACCCCGTGCTGGACCTCGCCACCTGGGGGCCGGGGGAGACCCACGACTTCGAGTCGCGCTATCTCGAGTCGCTGATCGGCCCGCTCGCCGAGGTCCCCGAGCGGTACGCCGAGCGTTCGCCCACCACCCACGCCGACCGGCTCACCGCGCCGTTCCTGCTGCTCCAGGGCCTGGACGACGTGATCTGCCCGCCCGCCCAGAGCGAGCGCCTGCTCGCCGGCATCGAGGGCCGGGGCGTGCCGCACGCCTACCTCACCTTCGAGGGGGAGGGGCACGGCTTCCGGCGCGCCGACACCATGGTGCGCGCCCTTGAGGCCGAACTCTCCCTGTACTCCCAGGTGTTCGGCCTCGACCCGACACCGGCCGTGCCGAAGCTGGAGCTGGGCACATGACCATGAGGGAACTGCGCCGGCCGCACCGGCTGGCCCCCGGCGCGCGGGTGGCCGTCGTCGCCCCCAGCGGCCCGGTGCCCGAGGAACGCCTCCAGGCCGGTCTCGACGTGCTGCGCGGCTGGGACCTCGACCCGGTGGTCGCGCCCCATGTGCTGGACCGGCACAGGGAGCTGGGCTATCTGGCGGGCGCCGACGCCGACCGGGCGGCCGATCTGCAGCGCGCCTGGTGCGACCCCGCCGTGGACGCGGTGCTCTGCGCCCGCGGCGGGTACGGCGCCCAGCGCATGGCCGACCTCCTCGACTGGGAGGCGATGCGCGCCGCCGGGCCCAAGGTGTTCGCCGGTTTCAGCGACATCACCGTGCTGCACCAGGCGTTCGCCGCCCGGCTCGGCCTGGTCACCCTGCACGGGCCGGCCGCCGCGGGCGTCGACTTCATCAAGAACGCCCGGGCGCAGGAGCACCTGCGGGCCACCCTGTTCGCACCGGAGACGGTCCGCACCCTCGCCTCGGGCCGCCCCGCCCTGGCCGCGGGACGGGCCCGCGGAGTGACCCTCGGCGGCTGCCTCAGCATGCTCGCCAGTGACCTCGGCACACCCCTGGCCCACCCCGGCGCCCGAGGCGGACTGCTGCTGCTGGAGGACGTGGGAGAGCAGCCGTACCGCGTGGACCGGCTGCTGACCCAGCTCCTGCGCTCCGGCTGGCTCGACGGCGTCGCCGGGATCGGGCTCGGCTCCTGGCGGGACTGCGGCCCGTACGGCGAACTCCGCGCCGTCCTCGCCGACCGGCTCGGCGGGCTCGGGGTGCCGGTCGTCGAGGACATCGGATTCGGGCACTGCGACGGGGCGCTGACGGTGCCGTTCGGAGTGACGGCCGAACTCGACGCCGACGCGGGAACCCTGACGCTGGACGAGCCCGCGCTGCGCTGACCCGCGGCCCCGGCCGGCCCCGGCCCGGCTCGCCGCGCCGGGGCCGGCCGGGGCCGGGAAAACACGGTGGGGTGCCCGGGCCGGTGACGCGTAGGCTGGCCGGATGCCGCACACCGCAGCCCACTACCTCGCCACCGGCCCCCGGGTGGGCATCCGCGCCTTCACCCCCGGGGACGGCCCCGAGTTCACCGCCCGGGCCAGGGAGAGCAAGGACCTGCACCGGCCCTGGCTGTTCCCGCCGGACGACGACGAGGGGTACGCGAGCTACGCCGGGGCGCTCATCAAGGACCCGGCCCGGGCCGGGTTCCTCGTGTGCGAGAAGGACACCGGCGGCATCGCCGGCTTCATCAACATCAACAATATCGTCCGGGGCGGCTTCCAATGCGGCGCCCTCGGCTACGGCGTCTTCGCCCACGCGGCCGGCCGGGGGCTGATGCGCGAGGGCCTCGACCTGGTGATCGGGTACGCGTTCGGGCCGCTCGGACTGCACCGGCTGGAGATCAACGTCCAGCCGGACAACGCCGCCTCGGTCGCCCTGGCCCGCGGCGCCGGCTTCCGGCTGGAGGGCTTCTCACCGGCCATGATCTTCATCGACGGCGCCTGGCGCGACCACGAACGCTGGGCGCTGACCGCCGAGATGCGCACCGCCGACTGAACCTCCGTCCGGCCGAAGGAGAGCCCATGCGAACGCTCGTCGTGCTCGACGCCCCCTCGAACCTGGGTCTGCGCCCGCCGGCCCCCGGCACCGTCCCGGGCTGCTACAAGCTCGCGGGAGCCCTCCGGGAGCAGGGCCTGCCGCGGCGGCTCGGCGCGCGGGAGGGCGGAGTCGTCGTACCGCCCCGCTACGACCGCGGCGACTGGCGGGAGGGCGACGGGGTGTTCAACGCGGCCGCCCTCGCCGGGTACACCGTGCGGCTCGCCGACCGCGTCGAACGCCACCTGCGGGCCGGGGAGTTCCCCGTCGTGCTCGGCGGCGACTGCTCCATCCAGCTCGGCGCCTCCCTCGCCATGCGCCGCCTCGGCCGGTACGGGCTCGCCGCGGTGGACGCCTCGCCCGACTTCCGGCACCCCGGGAACTCCGGCCGGATCGGCGCCGCGGGCGGTGAGGAGGTCGCGCTCGGCACCGGACGCGGCCAGGCGGACCTGACGGACATAGAGGGGCTCCGTCCCTATCTCAGGGACGAGGACGTGCGGTTCTTCGGCATCCGCGACGCATGCACGGACGACCTGGCCGAACTCGCCTCGCTGAAGATGCCGGCCGCCACCGTCGCCGGTATCCGCGCCGAGGGCCCCGGGCCGGTCGCCCGTGCCGCCGCCGAGGCCTTCCGGGCACCCGGACTCGACGGCTTCTGGGTCCACCTGGACGCCGACGTACTGGACCCGTCCGTGATGCCGGCCGTCGACAGCCCCGACCCCGACGGCCTGCTGCCGGCCGAACTGGAGGAGCTGCTCCGCCCGTTGCTCGCCTCCCCGCGCTGCGTGGGCCTCAACGTCACCATCTACGACCCCGACCTCGACCCCGAGGGCACGGCGGCAGCCCTGCTGGCGGACCTGGTCGTGGCCGCCTTTGCGCAATCCTGACCGGCAGATCCCCTGGCCGACTCGGCGCACGCCGGGTTCCATGGTCATCGTGACGAGGATCCGACGTGAGGTCATCACCCTGCCCGCCGCGCGGTTGGGCCCCGACAACCCCCTGCCCCCGCTCCGCCCCCTCGACGAGATGCACCGCGTCGACGACCGGGACCGCGGGGACATGCCCCGGGACATGACCCGGCAGCTCGACTACGAGCCGCTGCGCAGCCTCCTGCCGGTGCGGGTGCGCGACGGGTACGGCAGAACCCGCGAACCCCGCGCCCTGCAGGCCCTGGTGATCGAGAACGACCGGCTGCGCGCCACCGTGCTGCCCGGCCTCGGCGGCCGCATCGCCTCCCTGGTCCACCTGCCCACCGGACGCGAACTCCTCTACCGCAACCCGGTGTTCCAGCCCGCCAACTTCGCGCTCAACGGCGCCTGGTACTCCGGCGGCATCGAGTGGAACATCGGCGCCACCGGCCACACCACCCTGTCCTGCGCACCTCTGCACGCCGCCCCCGTCCCCGCTCCCGACGGCGGCGCCATGCTGCGCCTGTGGGAGTGGGAGCGGCTGCGCGACCTGCCGTTCCAGGTCGACCTGTGGCTCCCGCCGGGCTCCGACTTCCTGTACGTGGGCGTCCGTGTCCGCAACCCGCACGAGCACCCGGCGCCCGTCTACTGGTGGTCCAACATCGCCGTCCCCGAGGACCGCCGGGTCCTCGCCCCCGCCGACGAGGCCTGGCAGTTCGGCTACGAGCGCCGGCTCCGCCGGGTGCCGGTCCCCAGCCATGACGGCGTCGACCGCACCCACCCCCTCAACAGCCCTTACGCCGCCGACTACTTCTACGAGGTCCCGGACGGCCGGCGCCGCTGGATCGCCGCGCTGGACACCGACGGGCACGGCCTCGTGCAGACCTCCACCGACGCGCTGCGCGGCCGGAAGCTGTTCGTGTGGGGCAGCGGCCCCGGCGGCCGGCGCTGGCAGGAGTGGCTGACCGAGCCCGGCACCGCCGGCTACTGCGAGATCCAGGCCGGTCTCGCCCGCACCCAGCTCGAGCACGTCCGGCTGGAACCCGGGAGCGAGCTGTCCTGGCTGGAGGCGTACGGCCCGCTGGACGCCGACCCCGACGGCCCCTCGTGGTCCGCGGTCGTGCGGGGCGCCGAGGACCGGCTGGCGGCGGTCCTGCCGCGGGCCCGCGTCGAGCAGGCGTACGCGGACTGGCAGCCGTACGCCGACACCGAACCCGGCGAGCGGCTGGCCACCGGCTCCGGCTGGGGCGCGCTCGAGGTCCGGCGCGCCGGCTGGAAACTGCCCGGCACGCCGTTCCCCGAGTCGACCCTCGGCGAGGCGCAGGAGCCCTGGCTGGAGCTGCTGCGCACCGGATCGCTGCCGGAACCGCGCCGGGTCCGCCCGCCCGGCGAGACGCTGGTCGCCCCGCACTGGCGGGACATGCTGGAGACCGCGCCCGCCACCCCGCACACCGAGTACCACCTCGGCGTCGCCCAGTGGCACGCCGGCGACCGCGCCCAGGCGGTACGGAGCTGGGAGCGGGCCCTGCCGCTCGCCCCTTCCCAGTGGCCGCTGCTGCGCTGCCTGGCCGTCGCCGACCAGGAGTCCGGCCACCACGAGCGGGCCGCCGACCGGTACGCGGAGGCCTTCGACGACCTGTGCCGCGAACGGCTCCCCCACTGCCTGAACGGCGTGGGAGGTGCCCCCACCGACGGCGAGGCCTGGACCGCCGCCGTGGCCGCGCTCGGCCGGGAGGCGCTCGACGCGCTGCTGCGGGCCGGGCGCACGGCGCAGGCCCGCGCGGTGTGGGACCGGCTGCTGCCCGCCGTGCGGAGCCGCGGCGCGTTCCGGCTGCTGGAGGCCGGGCTGCTGCTCGCCGAGGGGCGGCGGGCGGACGCCCGGGCCGTCCTCGACGACGGCTTCGAGGTGGCGGACCTGCGGGAGGGCGCGGACGTGATCGAGCGGCTGTGGGCCCGGGTCACCGACGAGCCGCTGCCAGCCCGCCTCGACTTCCGGATGCGGCCGGACGCCGGCTGAGCGGGCGGCTCAGCCGCTCTGGTCCACGTACTCGAAGACCGAGCCGTCCGGGTGCATCGCCAGCAGGTTCCGGCCCGCCGGGGTCGGCACCGGCCCGGCGATGACCCGGGCGCCCAGGTCGGTCAGCAGCCGGTGCGCCTCGGTCACGTCCTTGACGGCGATCGTCGCCGTCACCTTGCGCAGCACCTCCAGCTCCGCCTCCGGGCCGCTCATCAGGAGGAAGGAGCCGATCGCGGCCACCTCGACCCCGCCGCGCTCGAACCGGAGCGCCCGGCCGCCCGCCAGCCGCTCGTAGAAGGGGACCGCGGTGTCGAGGTCGTCGACGCAGATGCGCAGTGTGGCGCCCAGAATCTCCATGCGCACGAGCCTAGTTGGGACGTCGGGGCCGGCGCAGGCGAGTCCCGGGCGGGCGCCGGGCGACGCCGTTACCGCGCGAGGCCGGCGGGTAGGCGTAGGACATGGACCGTTTGGATCACCTGGAACATCTGGACAAGCACCTCGTCGAAGAGCTGGCACAGGTGGCACGCGAGACGGTACGCGACGAACTGCGCGAGCAGAGCCGCAAGCAGCGCCGCACCGCCATGCTCTACGCCGCCTCGGGCGCCGTCGCCCTGTACGCGGGCGGCGCCCTGGCGCTCGCGGTGGGCCTCGCCCTGGCCGTGGGCCTGCCGGGCTGGGCGGCGGCACTGATCACCGCCGCGATCCTGGGCGCCCTCGCCTACGTGCTGCGCGGCGCCGCCCACCCGAAACCCGGCCACGCCCCCACCCCCTACCCCCCGATGCCCACCGTCCCCCCGGACGAAGTCCCCCACCGCAGGGCCTGACCCCACCCCCGCGCCCATCAGGGGCGCGGGGAACTGCGCGACCAGCCACAACAGACCCGCACCCGACAACGCACCACGCCGCCCCCGACACCGGAGCCGAATAAGCAAGCGGCAACCAGGTCAGGGGCGCGGGGAACCGCGCACCCAGCCAAAACGCACCCGCACCGGAAAACGCACCGCTCACCCGAGCCGCGGCAGCACCTTCGTGCGGTAGAAGTCGAAGAACCCCTTCTGATCAGCCCCGATCTGGTTCACGTACACCCGGTCGAACCCCGCGTCACCGAACGCCCGCAGCGCCGCGACATGCTCGTCGACGTCGTCCCCGCACACCGACTTCTCCCGCACCATGTCCTCGGTGACCAGCTCCGCGAGCTGCTCGAAGTGCCGCGGCGAGGGCAGCACCTGCCCCATCTCGCCCGGCAGCAGCTCGTTGTACCAGAGCCTGCGCACCGTCCGCACGCACTCGTCGCGGTCGGTCCCGTAACAGACCTTCGTACCGCCGCTGACCGGCTTGGCCCCGCCGCCGCCCTTGCGGAACTGGGTGACCATCTCCTCGTCCGGCATCATCGTGATGTAGCCGTCGCCCACCCGCGCGGCCAGTGAGGTGGCCTTCGGGCCGAAGCCGGAGATGTCGATCGGGACGGGCTCGTCCGGGATCGTGTACAGCCGGGCGTTCTCCACCGTGTAGTGCGTGCCGTGGTGGTTGACCTCCTCGCCGGTGAACAGCCGGCGCATCACCTGGATCGACTCCTCCAGCATCTCCAGCCGCACATGCGCCGGGGGCCAGCGATCGCCGAGGATGTGCTCGTTCAGCGCCTCGCCGGTGCCGACCCCGAGCCGGAAGCGGCCGCCGGTCAGCACCGCGCTGGTCGCCGCGGCCTGCGCCAGCACCGCGGGGTGGATCCGTACCGTCGGGCAGGTCACGGCCGTCTCGATGGGCAGCGAAACGGCCTCCGACAGCGCGCCGATCATCGACCAGACGAACGGGCTCTGGCCCTGCTCGCCGTTCCACGGGTGGTAGTGGTCGGAGATCCACAGCGCCTGGAATCCGGCCTGCTCGGCCATGCGGGCCTGTTCGATCAGCTCGGCCGGCCCGTGCTCCTCGCAGGCCAGGAAATAACCGTATTCGGGCATGACGGACACCTCCGCGCGACCGGACGGCCGGATTCGCGACTGGTGGGGGGCTTCGGGACCCGGGCCGGGTAACCGCCGCCGTCCGGGCGAAACGCGGGCGCGACCGGCGTCCGGGTGAGCCGGGCGGCGTTTGGGTGCGACGGCCCCGGCTACGCGGAATGCCTGGAGGGAGCCACACCGCCGGAAGGACACCCGTGAGTCGACCACGTGTCGTGATCGTCGGCGCCGGCTTCGCCGGGTACCGGGCTGCCCGCACCCTCGCCCGGATCACCCGCGGCCGCGCCCTGATCACCCTGCTCAACCCGACCGACTACTTCCTGTACCTGCCGCTGCTGCCCCAGGTGTCCGCCGGGATCCTGGACGCCCGCAGGGTCACCGTCTCGCTGCCCGGCACCCTGCGCGGGGTGCGTCTGGTGCTCGGCGAGGCCGGCCGGGTCGACTTCGACCGGCGCACCGTCCACTACCGGGACCCCGAGGACCGCGCCGGGACCCTCGGCTACGACCGGCTGGTGCTGGCCGTGGGCAGCGTCAACAAGCTGTTGCCGATCCCCGGCGTCGCCGAGCACGCGCACGGGTTCCGCGGGCTGCCCGAGGCCCTGTACCTGCGCGACCACGTCACCCGGCAGGTGGAACTCGCCGCGACGGAGGACGACCCGGAGGTCCGCGCCGCGCGGTGCACCTTCGTCGTGGTCGGCGCCGGCTACACCGGCACCGAGGTGGCCGCGCAGATGCGGATGCTCACCGACCACCTGGCCCGCCGCGACCTGCCCGGTGGGGCCCGGCCCCGCTGGATCCTGCTGGACACCGCGCCGCGCGTGCTGCCGGAGATGGACGAACGGCTCTCCCGCACCGCGGACCGGGTGCTGCGGGCGCGCGGCGTGGACGTCCGCACGGGCACCTCCGTGAAGGAGGCCACGCACGACGGCGTCCTGCTCACCGACGGCGAGTTCGTGCCGTCGCGGACCCTGGTCTGGTGCGTCGGGGTCCGGCCCGATCCGCTGATCGAGGACGTCGGGCAGCCGCTGGAGCGGGGCCGGCTCATCGTCGATCCGTACCTCCAGGTGCCGGGCCGCACCGAGGTGTTCGCCTGCGGTGACGCGGCGGCCGTGCCGGACCTGGAGCGTCCCGGCGAGTTCACCCCGATGACCGCCCAGCACGCCTGGCGGCAGGGCAGGGTGGCCGGCGAGAACGTGGCCGCCTCGCTCGGCCTCGGCCGCCGCCGGCGCGCCTACCGCCACCGCGACCTCGGCTTCGCCGTGGACCTCGGCGGCGTACGGGCCGCGGCGAACCCGTTCGGCGTCCCGCTGTCCGGCCCGCCGGCCGCCGCGGTCACCCGCGGCTACCACCTGGCCGCACTGCCCGGCAACCGCCTGCGCGTCGCCGCCGACTGGCTGCTGGACTCCGTACTTCCGCGCCAGACCGTGCAGTTGGGTCTCGTGCGGTCCTGGTCGGTCCCCCTCGACACGGCATCCCCCGAGCTGGCCCGGGTACCCGGCGGCCCCGGACGTCCGGGCGGCGGCGCACACGGCGACGACGGCGAACCGTCCGCCGGCCGGCAGGCGGACCCCCGCGCGGCGGACCGGCCCGCATCCGCACCGCCCACCGGCCGTCCCGCCCCCGGTCCCGTCCGGCGCACCGACTCCGCGGCCCCCGCGGACCCACCCGAAGCAGCAGAAGGAGATTCATGAACACCGCCGAACTCGCCGAACTCGGCCAGCAGTTGCGCGTGGACAGCGTGCGGGCCGCCGCCGCGGCGGGATCCGGGCATCCCACCTCGTCGATGTCCGCAGCCGACCTGATGGCCGTGCTGCTCGCCAACCACCTGCGCTACGACTTCGAGCGCCCCGAGCACCCCGCCAACGACCGCTTCGTGCTCTCCAAGGGCCATGCCTCGCCGCTGCTGTACGCCGCCTACAAGGCGGCCGGCGCCATCGAGGACGGCGAGCTGCTGACCTTCCGCAAGCTCGGCAGCCGCCTGGAGGGGCACCCGACCCCGCGCCGGCTGCCCTGGGTGGAGACCGCCACCGGCTCGCTCGGCCAGGGCCTGCCCGTCGGCGTGGGCATCGCGCTCGCCGGACAGCGGCTGGACCGCACCGGCTACCGCGTGTGGGTGCTGTGCGGGGACAGCGAACTGGCCGAGGGCTCCGTCTGGGAGGCCGCCGAGCACGCCGCGTACGAGAACCTGGACAACCTCGTGGCCGTCGTGGACGTCAACCGGCTGGGCCAGCGCGGCCCGACCCGGCACGGCCACGACCTGGACGCCTACGCCCGCCGTTTCCAGGCCTTCGGCTGGCACACCGTCGAGATCGACGGCCATGACGTCGACGCCATCGACCGCGCGTACGGCGAGGCACTGTCGACGACCGGACAGCCCACCGTGATCCTCGCCCGCACCCTCAAGGGCAAGGGCGTCGCCGCCGTCGAGGACCGCGAGGGCCTGCACGGCAAGCCGCTGCCCGAGGCCGAGGAGGCCATCGCCGAGCTGGGCGGACCGCGCGAGCTGAAGGTCCGGGTCAGCGAGCCGGCCGCCGCGGCCGCCCTCCGCTCCCTCAGCACCGACGCGGTCCGGCTGCCGCAGTACGACAAGGGCGAGGAGGTGGCCACCCGGGACGCCTTCGGCAAGGCCCTCGCCGCGCTCGGCGCCGCCCGCGGCGACGTAGTCGCGCTGGACGGCGAGGTGGGCGACTCCACCCGTACCGAGGTGTTCGCGAAGGAGCACCCCGACCGCTTCTTCGAGTGCTACATCGCCGAACAGCAGCTCGTCGCCACCGCCGTCGGCATGGCGGCCCGCGGCTGGGTGCCGTACGCCTCGACGTTCGCGGCCTTCCTCAGCCGCGCCCACGACTTCGTCCGCATGGCCTCCATCAGCGGCAGCGGGATCAACCTGGTCGGCTCGCACGCCGGCGTGGCGATCGGGCAGGACGGGCCCTCGCAGATGGGCCTGGAGGACCTGGCGCTGTTCCGGTCCG
This sequence comes from Streptomyces sp. NPDC003720, assembly GCF_042875075.1. NCBI lineage: Bacteria > Bacillati > Actinomycetota > Actinomycetes > Kitasatosporales > Streptomycetaceae > Streptomyces > Streptomyces sp. NPDC003720. Next base: position 19,637 of record NZ_JBIANZ010000006.1, on the reverse strand, counting down.
TGTACGGCTCGACCGTGCTGTACCCGTGCGACGCCAACCAGACGGCCAGGCTGATCGCCACCATGGCCGGCCTCGACGGCGTCCGCTACCTGCGCACCTCGCGTGGCAAGAGCCCGGTGATCTACGGCCCCGAGGAGGAGTTCCCGGTCGGCGGCAGCAAGGTGCTGCGCTCCGGTGAGCAGGACCGGCTGACCGTCGTCGCGGCCGGCGTCACCGTGCACGAGGCCCTGGCGGCCGCCGACCGGCTCGCCCAGGACGGCATCCAGATCCGCGTGATCGACCTGTACTCCGTCAAGCCCGTCGACGGCGAGACCCTGCGCCGGGCCGGCGAGGAGACCGGCTGCCTGCTCACCGTCGAGGACCACCACGAGGAGGGCGGTCTCGGCGACGCCGTCGCCGAGGCGTTCGCCGACGGGCGGCCCGTGCCCCGCCTGGTCCGGCTCGCGGTGCGCACCATGCCGGGCTCGGCCGCGCCCGACGAGCAGCTGCACGCCGCCGGCATCGACGCCACGGGCATCGCGGCCGCGGCCAAGCTGCTGGTCGAGGAGGCGGTCGTGGGATGAGCGACGACGACACGCGGACGATACGGGTGGGCGGCCGCACGGTGCGCGTCCGGCGGCCCGGGAAGGTCCTCCTCCCGGGCGGCGCCGAGGGCTTCACCAAGAACGATCTCGCCGAGTACCTCCGGTCTGTCGCGCCGTATCTGCTGCCGCACCTGCGGGGCCGTCCGCTGATGCTGGAACGGTATCCGGACGGCCTCGACGGCCCCCGCTTCATGCAGAAGAACACCCCCGACCACTACCCGGACTGGATCACCCGGGCCGAGGTCGCCAAGGAGGGCGGCACGGTGACGCACGTCGTCTGCGACGACACCGCCACCCTGCTGTACCTCGCCGACCAGGCCTGCCTCACCCTGCACCGCTGGCTCTCCCGCACCGACCGGGCCGGCGGTCCGGACCACCCCGACCGGCTGGTCTTCGACCTCGACCCGGCCCCGGCACCCGCGGGGACCAGCGCCGCCCCCGAGGAGACCTTCGCCCCGGTCCGGGAGGCGGCCGGCGTGCTCCGTGAGCTGCTGGACGAGCTGGGTCTGCCCGCGGCGCCGATGACCACGGGCTCGCGGGGGCTGCACCTGGTCGTCCCGCTCGACGGCCGCCACGACTTCGACGAGGTACGCCGGTTCGCCCATGACGTGGCCGAGTTCGCGGCAGCCGAGCACCCCGGCCGGCTCACCACCGCCGCCCGCAAGCGCGACCGAGGCGATCGCCTCTACCTGGACGTGCAGCGCAACGGCTACGCGCAGACCGCCGTGGCCCCCTACACCGTCCGCGCTCTGCCCGGCGCGCCCGTCGCGGTGCCCCTAAGCTGGGAACAGGTGGCCGATCCGGGCGTACACGCCCGCCGCTGGACCATCGCCGACGCCGCCGACCAGGCCCGCACGGACCCGTGGGCCGCACTGCCGGGCCGGGGACGCGCACTCGGGCCCGCCCAGCGCCGCCTCGCGGGACTGAAGGGCTGACGACGGCCGGTCCTGACCGGTTCCGGGCCCGCGTTCACCGTCTGTCACCTGCGGCTTCGAGAACCCGCGTCCCCGGAATGTTTGGCCAAGGGATGAGCGGCCACACGCAGGGGAGAGGTGGCCATGACGAACACAAAGAACACTCAACAGTCACAGGACTCACAGGATTCACAGGAAAAGCAGAACTCGTCCCAGACGGACGACGACGCGCCGCAGGGCGCGGCCACCGGCCGGCGGCCGCGTCCCATGGAAGTGCTGCGCGAGGCACGCGCCCAGCTCGCCGAGCTGACCGGGCTCCAGCCGGAGTCGGTGTCCTCCTTCGAGCAGACCGAGGACGGATGGTCGCTCGACGTGGAGGTCCTGGAGCTCGAGCGGGTCCCGGACACCATGAGCCTGATGGCGAGTTACCAGGTGGAGCTGGACGCGGAGGGGCAGCTCACGGGCTATCGCCGCGTCCGCCGCTACGAACGCGGACGGGCGGACGCGCGCGGCCGCTGAGCCCCCGTCCTCCGCGCCCGGCACCACCGGCGCACCGCTTGTCCGATCACCGAGAAGGAGGAATGGCCGGCATGACCGTTGTACCGGCACAACAGAGCGGCGGCGGAGGCGGCAGCAGCGGCCTCTACGACGTGCTGGAACTGGTTCTGGACAGGGGGCTCGTGATCGACGCGTTCGTCCGTGTCTCCCTGGTCGGCATCGAGATCCTGAAGATCGACGTCCGCGTCGTCGTGGCCAGCGTCGACACGTACCTGCGCTTCGCCGAGGCGTGCAACCGCCTCGACCTGGAGTCGGGTCCGAACAAGAGCCCCGGCCTGCCCGAGATCGTCGGCGAGGTCACCGAGTCCGGTGCCCGCGGCAAGAGCAAGGGCGCCCTGTCCGGCGCCGCCGAGACCATATCCGGCGCCTTCCAGCAGGCCCGTGACGAGGGCCAGGAGGGGCAGCGGGAGTCCCGGCCGCGCGCCCGCAAGACCGCGACCCGGCGTAAGGAGGAGTCGGAGTGAGCACCTACGTCTACGGCATCACCGCCCGTTCGCACCCGGCGCTCCCCGAAGGCATGTCCGGCGTGGGCGAGCCGCCGATGCCGGTGCGCGTGCTGACGGCCGGCGACCTGGCGGCCGTGGTGAGCGACGCGCCCGAGGGGCTGCGGCCCAAGCGCAGGGACCTGCTCGCGCACCAGAACGTGCTCGCCGAGACCGGCGCGGCCGGCTGCATCCTGCCGATGCGGTTCGGCAGCGTCGCCCCCGACGACGACTCCGTCACCCAGGTGCTGGGCGAGCGCGCGCAGCACTACCAGGAGCGGCTGCGGGAGCTGGACGGCAAGGTCGAGTACAACGTCAAGGCCACGCACGTCGAAGAGGCGGTACTGCACCGCGTGATGGCCGAGAACGCTGAGGTGCGTTCCCTGGCCGAGGCCAACCGGCAGTCCGGCGGCGGTAGTTACGACGACAAGATCCGGCTCGGCGAGATGGTCGCGGCGGCGGTCAAGGACAAGGAGGCCGAGGACGCGGCCGAGGTGCGCGCCGCCCTCGAAACGGCCGGCTCCGCACTGAGCGTGGGCCCCGAGTCCACCGGCTGGCTGGTCAACCTGTCGTTCCTGGTGCCCCGGGACACGGCCGAGGAGTTCCTGGCCGCGGTCGAGCAGGTCCGCACCAGCCACCCCCATCTCGATCTGCGGGTCAACGGACCACTCCCGCCGTACAGCTTCGTGGAGCCCGGCCCCGCCGCGCCCGCGGACAGCACGGCCGGCGCCGACGCGGGAGCGCAGTAACGGCGGCTCGGCCCGAACGGAAAGGAGGGACATCGTGGGACTGATCAGCGAGGTGCTGCTGCTGCCGTTCGCACCGGTCCGCGGCGCCGGATGGGCGATCGAGCAGGTGTACCGCGAGGCGGAGCGCATCTACTACGACCCCGCCACCGTACGGGCCGAACTCGCCCGCCTGGAGGAGCAACTGGAGGCAGGCGAGATCAGCGAGGAGGAGTTCGACCGCCGCGAGGACGAACTGCTCGACCGGCTGGAGACCGCCCTGCGCTCCGGCGAAACCACTGGCAACGGGACGACGTGATGAATCGAACGGGACTCGGCCTCGCGATAGGGGCCGGCTACATGCTGGGACGCACCAAGAAGCTCAAACTGGCTCTCGCCGTCGGCTCCGTGGTGGCCGGGAAGAAGCTGAACCTCACTCCGCGGGCCGTGGCGGACCTGCTGAGCCAGCAGCTTCGTGACAACCCGCAGTTCAAGGAGATCGGGGACCAGCTCCGGCAGGATCTACGCGGCGTCGGCAAGGCCGCCACCGGAGCCATGGCCGAGCGGCAGATGAACGCCCTCGCCGACCGGCTGCACGGCCGTACCAACGCGGTGCGCGACCAGCTCTCCGGCGTGGTGCCCGGCAAGGGCTCCGAGCGGGAGGAGCCGGAGGAGAACGAGGAGGAGGACGAGGGGGGCCCCGAGGACTCCGCCGAGCAGGAGGACGAGCGGCCCCGCCGCGAGGCGCCCGCGAAGAAGGCCGCCAAGAAGGCGCCGGCCAAGAAGGCGCCCGCGAAGAAGGCCGCGGCGAAGAGCACGGCCGCCAAGAAGGCGGGCGCTGCCCGCAGAACGGCCACGAAGAAGACGGCCTCGGCCGGCGGCGGCCGGTCCGGGCAGTCGAAGGGCGGCGATGACCGATGACCGAGACCGTCGGCAAGGCCGCGGGCGGAGCGGCCAAGAGCAACCCGCTGTCCGATCTGGCACACAGCGAGGCGGCGGACCGCCTCAAGGAGGAGGTCCAGGAATACCTGGGCGCCCAGGCGCAGAAGCTGCTGACCGGCTTCGGCCGCAAGCTGGGCGAGACCACGGGGAAGCTCAACGACATCGCCGAGGGCAACAGTCCGGGCTTCGCCAAGCTCGCCCTGGACGCCGGCCGCAAGGTCACCGAGGGCAAGGGCCCGCTGCGCTCCGCGCTGGAACTCGGGGCCTCGCACGCCAAGGACACCGTCATGGGCAAGCTGAAGGGCCTCGGGGGCGGCAAGAGCAAGGGCAAGAAGGGCGGGGGCAACAAGCCCACCGTCATCATCGAGTCCGTCGACGTCGGCGTGCCGGTGCGCACCGCCTACGACCAGTGGACCCAGTACCAGGACTTCAGCACCTTCGCCAAGGGCGTGAAGAGCGCGAGCCGCGCCGACGACACGCACTCCGACTGGCAGGCCAAGATCTTCTGGTCCAGCCGGAGCTGGAAGGCGCACACCGTCGAGCAGGTCCCTGACTACAAGATCCAGTGGTCGTCGGAGGGCGCCAAGGGCACCACCAAGGGCGTCGTCACCTTCCACCGGCTCGACGAGAACCTCACCCGCATCCTCCTGGTCATGGAGTACTACCCGAGCGGCCTCTTCGAGAAGACGGGCAACATCTGGCGCGCCCAGGGCCGCCGGGTCCGGCTCGACTTCAAGAACTTCGCCCGTCACATCACGCTCAAGGGCGAGGCGGAGGACGGCTGGCGCGGGGAGATCCGCGACGGCGAGGTCGTCCGCAGCCACGAGGACGCGGTGGAAGAGGAGGAGTCCGAGCAGGAGGAGAACGGGCAGGAGGAGCCCGAGGAGGGCGAGGAGCCCGAGGAGTCCGCGGAGTCCGAGGAGGAAGAGGGCGAAGAGGGCGAGGAGCAGGAGCCCGCCGCCGAGGACGAGGAGGACGAAGAGGGCGAGGAGGGGCAGGAGCCCGCCGCCGAGGACGAGGAGGGCGAAGAGCCCTACGAGGACGAGGCCGAGGGCGAGCCCGAGGAGGAGGGGTACGAGGACGAGCAGGAGGGCCCGTACGAGGACGAGTACGAGGAGGAGCCCGAGGAGGAGGAGCCCGAAGAGGAGCCCGAGGAGGAGCCTGAGTACTCCGGAGGCAGGAGCCGTCGATGACGACTGCCAGCCGGTTCCCCGAGCCCTACGGCCAGAGCGGCGGCGGGGCCAACCTCGCCGACATCCTGGAACGGGTGCTCGACAAGGGTGTCGTCATCGCCGGCGACATCAAGATCAACCTGCTCGACATCGAACTCCTCACCATCAAGCTCCGGCTGGTCGTGGCCTCGGTCGACAAGGCCAAGGAGATGGGCATCGACTGGTGGGAGACCGATCCCGCGCTGTCGTCCCGCGCCCGCCAGAACGAGCTGGCGAAGGAGAACGCCGAGCTCAGGGAGCGGCTCGAACGACTCCAGGAACTGGCGCCCGGCAGCGTGCCGACGGAGGAAGAGGCCCCATGAGCGCACTGCGCTACGTCTACGCGGTCTGCCGCCCGCTCGACGCGCCCCTGCAGGCCGAGCTGACCGGCATCGGGGGCGCACCGCCGGCGCTGCTGCACCACCACGGGCTGGTCGCGGTCGTCAGCTCGGTGCCGGAGGCGGACTTCGACGAGCAGGGGCTGCGGGCCCGTCTGGAGGACCTGGACTGGCTGAGCGCCACCGCCCGCGCCCACCAGGGCGTGATCGCCGCGCTCAGCACGGTCACCACCCCGCTGCCTCTGCGTCTCGCGACCGTGTTCCGGGACGACAGCGGCATCCGGGCGATGATCGAGGCCCGCGAGGACGACTTCCGGCGCGCCCTCGACCGGCTCGAGGGCCGGGTGGAGTGGGGCGTGAAGGTGTTCGTGGAGTCCGAGCCCGCCGAGTCCGCCGCCGCGCCGGCGGCGAAACCGGCCAGCGGCCGCGACTACCTGCGCAGCCGCCGGCGGCACAGCGAGGCGCACGAGGAGAGGTGGCAGCGGGCGGAGTCGTTCGCGCAGTCCCTGCACGAGCGCCTCAGCCGGCAGTCCGAGGACTTCCGGATGCATCCCGCGCAGAACTCCGCGCTGTCGGGCGCGTCGGGTCAGAACGTGCTCAACGCGGCCTACCTGGTGCCCCGCGAGAGCTGCGAGGAGTTCGTGGAGCTGGTGGACCGGACCAAGGACGAGACGCCCGGCATCCGGGTGGAGCTCACCGGTCCCTGGGCCGCGTACTCGTTCAGTGGGGAGGAAGCGTGACCGTCGTGGAGCGACGTGAGATCGCACTGGTGGACCTGCTGGACCGGCTGCTCGCCGGCGGGGTCGTCATCACCGGGGACCTGACGCTGCGGATCGCCGACGTCGACCTCGTCCGCATCGATCTCAACGCGCTGATCAGCTCCGTGAACGAGACGGTGCCCTCACCCTTCGAGGAGTTGCTGTGACCGCCCCCGCCCGCAAGCGGCTCGACCTGGAGCCCGACACGGTCGAACGCGACCTGGTCAAACTGGTGCTGACCGTGGTGGAACTGCTGCGCCAGCTCATGGAGCGGCAGGCGGTGCGCCGCTTCGACACCGGCGAGCTGACCGAGGACCAGGAGGAGCGCATCGGGCTCACCCTGATGCTCCTGGAGGAGCGGATGGCCGAGCTCCGGGACCGCTACGGGCTGCGGCCCGAGGACCTGAACCTGGACCTCGGGCCGCTGGGCCCGCTGCTGCCCCGGCACTGATCCGCGCGGCCCCGGGATCGCCCGGGGCCGCGGTTCAGGCCGCCTTGCGGCAGAGGATCTCGCCGTGCAGGACGCCGAACCAGGCGTCCTCCCGCCGGCCCCAGTCCCGCCAGGCCGCCGCCGCGGCGCGCAGCCGCTCCGGGGTGGCGTGCCCGCCCCGCACGGCCCGGTCGGCGTAGTCCGAGTCCACCGTGCGGTCGGCCCACAGCCCGCTCCACCAGTTCCGTTCCTCCGGCGTGGCGAACGTCCAGGTGCTCGAGGTCGCCGTGACGTCCGTCAGGCCGGCTGCCAGCGCCCAGGCCCGCAGCCGCCGGCCGGCGTCCGGCTCCCCGCCGTTGGCCCGGGCCACCGCCTCGTACAGGTCGAGCCAGTCGTCCAGGCCGGGCAGCGCGGGGTACCAGGTCATCGCCGCGTAGTCGGCGTCGCGCACCGCGATGTACCCGCCGGGCTTCGTCACCCGGTGCATCTCGCGCAGCGCCGCCACCGGATCGCCCACGTGCTGGAGCACCTGGTGGGCGTGGACCACGCAGAACGTGTCGTCGGGGAAGTCCAGGGCGTGGACGTCGGCGACCGTGAAGTCCACGTTGGCCAGACCGCGCGCCTCGGCGGTCGCCCGGGCCCTCTCCAGGATCGCGGGGGCCCGGTCGGCGCCGGTGACATGGCCCTCGGGAACCAGCGCGGCCAGGTCGGCGGTGATGGTGCCGGGGCCGCAGCCGATGTCCAGGACCCGCATATGGGGTCTGAGCACGCCGAGCAGGTAGGCGGCGGAGTTGGCGGCGGTCCGCCAGGTGTGCGACCGCAGCACCGACTCGTGGTGCCCGTGCGTGTAGACGGCGGTGTCCTGCGCTTCCGGCATGGCTTTGCCCCTTCGCCCCTCGACGACGTCACCGGCGGCGGGCCCGAGACCCCGTCGCGCGGTACGCCGAACGGTACGCGCCCGTGCCGAATGATGAGACCCGTGTTTCACCATACGGACCAGCCCGTGCGGCGTCACCGGCCCGGGCCGGCGGTCAGGACAGCGGCCGGTACACCGTCAGCGCCTCGGGCAGCTTCTCCACCAGCACGTCCCCGCCCACCTCGATCACCTCGCCGTCGTACGCCAGGGGCGTCCCGGGGGCGAGGCCGGTCAGCCGCAGCCGGTTCACCTGGACCGCCGCGTGCGCCGGGGACCGGGTGAGGGGGCCGGCGGCGGCCGCCGCCAGCAGACGCAGCGCGGGCCTGCGGGTGCCGTGCACCACCCGCACGTCCAGCAGCCCGTCCGCCAGGTCGGTCCGGCGTCCGGGGGCGAGACCCATCCGGTGGTAGACGCCGTTGCCGACGAACAGCAGCCACAGGGGGTGGCGCTTGCCGCGCAGTTCCACCGTCAGCGGGTGCCGGTCGGCGCGCAGCACCTTCATCGCGCCGAGCATTCCGGCCGGCCAGCCGCCGATCCGGGACGACCAGCGCTCCCGCTCCCGCACCAGCTCCGGGTAGACGCCCAGGCTGAAGGTGTTCAGGAACAGCCCCTCGTGATCGCCCGCCACGAACCGGCCGACGTCCACCCGCACGGCCTCGCCCGCCCGGACGGCGTCGGCCAGGGTCCGCTCGTCCTCCACCCCGAGGTCGTACGCGAAGTGGTTGAGCGTGCCGCCGGGCAGCACCGCCAGCGGCAGACCGCGCCGCAGGGCCACCCCGGCCGCCGTGTTCACCGTCCCGTCGCCCCCGCACACCCCGAGCACCCGCGCCCGCGCGGCGGCCTTCTCCAGCTCCGCCTTCACGTCCTCCGGCGCGCACTCCACGATCTCCGCCCCGGGCAGCGCCTCGTGCAGCACCCGCACCCGGTCGGAGGTGCCCGAGGCGCGGTTGGCGACCAGCACCAGGCCTTCGCCGTCGATCAGCGCCGGCGCCTCGGTCCGGGGCCGCGGCGGGGGCGCCACCTGGGTCCGGGTCGGGACCAGGCCCCGTACGGCCAGCGCGGCGCCCGCGCCCAGCGCCGCCCCCGCCAGCACGTCGCTCGGATAGTGCACGCCCGTGTAGACCCGGGACATGGCCACGGAGAACGCCAGCGGCGCCACCGCCGCACCCCACCGCGGCGACTCCAGCGCGACGCCGGTGGCGAAGGCGGCCGCCGATGCGGCGTGACCGGACGGGAAGGAGGTGGTGATCGGCTGCCGCTTGAGCTGCCGCGACAGCGGCACCGAGTCCAGCACCGGCCGGGCCCGGCGCACCGACCGCTTGCCGAGGGTGTTGATGGCCAGCGAGGCCACGCTCAGCGAGGCCACGCCCCGGGTGGCGGCCCGCCGGGCCCGCGGCGACCGGCTCGCCGCGATCGCCGCGGCCGTCGCGAACCACAGCACCCCGTGGTTGGCGCTCCGGCTCAGCCGGGGCAGCACCCGCTCGGCGCCGGGCCAGTGCCGGCTGGCCGCCAGCTCGAACAGCCGGCAGTCGTACTCGAGCAGCTTGGACAGGGTGCGGAGGCGGGGCCTCGGGACAGTGAGGTCGACGTCTGGGCTCATACGGGTCCGGTTACCCTGAAGTGCCCGCTTCTTGTGCCCGGACACGCCGGTCACCGGCCCGCTGTCACCGGTCCGTCCGACGGGCGCGTGAGGAGACGACCCGGATGCGCCTGCTCCTGGTTCGCCACGGCCAGACCCCGTCCAACGTGGACCGGCTGCTGGACACCGCCGTACCCGGCCCGGGGCTCACCCCGCTCGGCGAGCGGCAGGCCGCCGAACTGCCCCGGGCGCTCGCGGACGAGGACATCGAGGCCGTCTACGTCTCCACCCTGCTGCGCACCCGGCTGACCGCGGCCCCGCTGGCCGCCGCCCGGGGCCTGGAGCCGATCGTCCGGGACGGCATCCGCGAGGTGACCGCCGGCGACCTGGAGATGCTGCCGGGCGACTCCCCGCTGGGCGCCCGCTACCTGCGCACGGTGTTCGCCTGGGCCGCCGGGGACACCGCGCCGCGCATCCCCGGCGGGGAGAACGGCGAGGAGACCCTCGCCCGGTACGACGCCGTGGTCGCCGAGGCTGCCGCCGGCGGCGCGGCGACCGTCGCCATGATCAGCCACGGCGCCGCGATCCGCCTGTGGACCGCGGCCCGGGCCGGCAACGTGGACGTCGCGTACGCGGCGGCCCGCCCCCTGCGCAACACCGGCGTCGTCGTCCTGGAGGGTTCGCCGTCCGACGGGTGGAAGGCGCTGGCCTGGGAGGGCGCGGCGGTGGAACCGGCCGGGGAGGGCGGCCCGGCGGGCGAACCGGTGGACGCCGGATAAAACGGTTTGCCCCGGCCCCCGGGCGGCCCACAGAATGCCTCCTCATGGGACATCTGGAAGCCGCGCACCTCGAGTACCACCTCCCCGACGGCAGGACGCTGCTCGGCGATGTCTCCTTCCGGGTCGGCGAGGGGGCGGCCGTCGCCCTGGTCGGCCCCAACGGCGCCGGCAAGACGACGCTGCTCCGGCTGATCTCCGGAGAGCTGAAACCGCACGGCGGCACGGTGACCGTCAGCGGCGGCCTCGGCGTGATGCGCCAGTTCGTCGGCTCCGTACGGGACGAGACGACCGTGCGCGACCTGCTCGTCTCCGTCGCCCCGCCCCGTATCCGCGAGGTGGCGCGGGCCGTCGACCGGGCCGAGCACGCCATCATGACCGTCGACGACGAGGCCGCCCAGCTCGGCTACGCGCAGGCCCTCCGACTGGGCCGAGGCACGCGGCTACGAGGCCGAGACGCTGTGGGACATGTGCACCACCGCGGCCCTCGGCATGCCGTACGAGCGGGCCCAGTGGCGGCAGGTGCGCACCCTCTCCGGCGGCGAGCAGAAACGCCTCGTCCTGGAGGCGCTGCTGCGCGGCACCGACGAGGTGCTGCTGCTGGACGAGCCGGACAACTACCTCGACGTGCCCGGCAAGCGCTGGCTTGAGGAGCAGCTGCGGGAGACCCGCAAGACGGTGCTGTTCGTCTCCCACGACCGGGAACTCCTCGCCCGCGCCGCCGAGCGGATCGTCTCCGTGGAACCGGGCCCGGCCGGCGCCGACGCCTGGGTGCACGGCGGCGGCTTCGCCACCTACCACGACGCGCGCCGCGAGCGCTTCGCCCGCTTCGAGGAGCTGCGCCGCCGCTGGGACGAGAAGCACGCCCAGCTCAAGAAGCTCGTGATCAACCTCCGCCAGGCCGCCTCCGTCAGCCACGAGATGGCCTCCCGCTACCAGGCCGCGCAGACCAGGCTGCGCAAGTTCGAGGAGGCCGGACCGCCGCCCGAGCCGCCGCGCGAACAGGACATCAGGATGCGCCTGAAGGGCGGCCGTACCGGCGTGCGCGCCGTCACCTGCGCCGGTCTCGAACTGACCGGCCTGATGAAGCCCTTCGACCTGGAGGTCTTCTACGGCGAGCGGGTCGCCGTGCTCGGCTCCAACGGCTCCGGCAAGTCGCACTTCCTGCGGCTCCTGGCCGGCCAGGAGGTGGCCCACACGGGTCAGTGGAAGCTCGGCGCCCGGGTGGTGCCCGGCCACTTCGCGCAGACCCACGCCCACCCCGAACTCGCCGGCCGCACCCTGCTGGACATCCTCTGGAAGGAGCACGCCCAGGACCGGGGCGCCGCCATGTCACGGCTGCGCCGCTACGAGCTGACCGGCCAGGCGGAGCAGTCCTTCGACCGGCTCTCCGGCGGCCAGCAGGCCCGCTTCCAGATCCTGCTGCTGGAACTGGAGGGTGTTACCGCCCTGCTGCTGGACGAGCCCACCGACAACCTCGACCTGGAGTCCGCCGAGGCGCTCCAGGAAGGCCTGGAGGCGTTCGAGGGCACCGTCCTCGCGGTCACCCACGACCGCTGGTTCGCCCGCTCCTTCGACCGGTTCCTGGTGTTCGGCAGCGACGGCCGCGTCCGCGAGACCTCCGAGCCGGTCTGGGACGAGCGCCGGGTGGAGCGCGCCCGCTGAGGACGTATGCGACAGGCCCGGCGGCCGGGATGTTCGTACAGTGGAGGCAGGAACGCCGGATCCCCGGCTTCCTCCCGGAAACCCCGGGTGCGGCGCGTCCGGACGGGTACCCGGACCGCAGAGACGACCACGACGAGCGGGGCACCACCATGACCGGAGTCGAGCCCAGCCGACTGGACGACCAGCAGCTCATGAAAGAGCTGGAGACGATCCACCGCACGCGCCACGACACCCTGCTGTACGGCTCCAACGACGCGCTGCGGGCCCACAACGAGCGGATGGCGCAGCTCGAGGGCGAGTACCTGCGCCGCAACCCGCGCCGCCTGGTGAGCGCGGGCCGCACCCGCGAGGGCGCCCGTGAGCGCTGCTGCGGCGAGACGGTGACCCCGGGCGCCTCCGGCACCTGATCCTCACGACCGCGTGGGAGGGCCGGCCCGTACGGGCCGGCCCTCCCACGTTCCGGGCGGGTGACGGGCTCAGCCCGCCTCACCGGCGAACACGTGCAGGAACGCGTCGCAGAACGCCTTCAGGTCGTCCGGCTTGCGGCTGGTCACCAGCTTGTTGGAGCCGTGGTCGCAGATCTTGACCTGCTCGTCGACCCAGGTGCCGCCCGCGTTGCGGATGTCGGTCCGCAGGCTGGGCCACGAGGTCAGCTCCCGGCCCCGCACGACGTCCGCCTCGACCAGCGTCCACGGCGCGTGGCAGATCGCGGCGACCGGCTTGCCCTGCTCGAAGAACTCCTTGACGAACCCGACGGCCTTGTCGTCCATCCGCAGGAAGTCCGGGTTGGCGACCCCGCCGGGCAGCACGAGCGCGCCGAACCCGTTGGCCGACGTCTCGCCGACCACCTCGTCCACGGGGAACGTGTCGGCCTTGTCCAGATGGTTGAACGCCTGGATCTTGCCGGACGCGGTCGACACCAGCACCGGCTCGTGCCCGCCGTCGGAGGCGGCCTTCCACGGCTCGGTCAGCTCGACCTGCTCGACACCCTCGGGAGCCACCAGAAACGCGATACGCATCTTGCCTCACTTTCCTTCCGTAACACCGAAAACGGCCTTCTCGGCCCGGGCGCGCCGCTTCCTCGCCCCGGCCGCCCGCCGGCAGCGCAGCAGTTCCTCGCCGTACGGCAGCAGCACGCACGCGCCGACCGCGAGGCCGACGCCGGCCAGATAGCCCGCCGACAGCGGGCGCCGGCGCCGCACCAGACGCCAGGCGTCCGGGTCGCCGCGGCCGCGCCGCAGCAGCGAGCGCACCTGGTCGGCGTGCAGGCACATCAGCGAGGTCAGCGCGCCGAACGGGAGCGACTCCAGGAAGCTGTGGATGTGCTGCTCGACGGGCCTGACCTCGCGGTCGCTGTCCACCGCCGTACGGACGTCCCACAGCGCGGTCGCCTCGTGCACCGCCGCCGCGCCCAGTTGCAGGGACAGCAGCAGCGGGTTGATCTCGTAGCGCAGGGTCAGCACGATGGGCATGCCGATCTCCGCCATCATCAGCGAATGGATCAGGGACTCCTTCGTCCCCGCGGTGTCCTCGATCCGGGTGCGCCGGTGCATCGCCCAGTCGGCCAGTCCCGGCACGAACCAGCCGGGCAGCAGCCCGTACAGCAGGAACCGCGTCGTGGCGTCGCCGACGTCGCCGGTGGCGCCACTCGCGGCGATCTCGGCCGCCTGGCCCTGGCTCATGCGCCGCCCACCAGCGCCTCGGCCAGTTGCTGCACGTTCTCGTAGCGGTTCGAGCGGCTCAGTCCCGCCACCGCGTCGATCATCGCCCCGGGGGCGTTGCCGCGGCGCAGCGCCCGCGCCAGCTCACCCGCGCTGGCCGGGAAGGCGTGCCGTCCCAGGTGCCGCGCCAGCTCAAGCCGCACCTTCTCCAGCGACGCGCCCGACTGCCCCGGCGCCACGGGCCCGGCCCACACCTCCGGGTCGTCGTCCGCGGTGGGCTCCGGGTCGTGCCACTCCTCGGTGCGCGTCGGGCGCCCGGACCTGAGCAGGCCCTGCAGCTCGTGTTTCATCTCGTCGTCCCGGTGGACGCTCAGTCGGTCACTGCCTCGCTGCATGTTCTCCCTCCAGAGGGTCGAAGGTCCGCACCGCGTACCCGCCGGCCGCCGGCCGACACGGGCTTCCCGGCACTTCGTGACCGTCTGTCCCGGTCACTTCTTGTCACCCGGCAGGAACTCCTGCACCTTTGCCTTCAGCCCCCGCTTGATCATCGATCCCCGGTCGGCGTCCCCCTTCAGGATCGACTTGGCCGTCGCCTCCATCTGCTCCCACGAGGCGTGCGGCGGGATGGGCGGTACGGCGGGGTCGGTGACGAACTCGACCACGGCCGGACCGTCGGCCTCCAGCGCCGCGCGCCAGGCCGACTCGACCTCCTCGGGCTTCTCCACCCGGATCCCGGTCAGGCCGAGGGTGCGGGCGAACGCCGCGTACTGCACGTCGGGGATCTCCTGCGACGGAAGGAACGACGGGGAGCCCTCCATCGCGCGCATCTCCCACGTCACCTGGTTCAGGTCGCGGTTGTTCCAGACGCCCACCACCAGCCGCGGATCGGACCAGCGGTCGCGGTACTTGGCAGCGGTGATCATCTCCGCCAGCCCGTTCATCTGCATCGCGCCGTCACCGACCAGCGCGACCACCGGCCGGTCCGGATGGGCGAACTTGGCGCCGATCGCGTAGGGCACGCCCGGGCCCATCGTCGCGAGCGTCCCGGACAGCGAACCGCGCATGCCCGGCCGCATCGTGATGTGCCGCGCGTACCAGTTGGCGACCGAACCGGAGTCCGACGTGAGGATCACGTCGTCCGGCAGCAGCGGGTCGAGCGCCCGCGCCACGTACTCGGGGTTGATCGGGTCGGCCGTCAGACCGGCCCGCCGCTCCATCGTGTCGTGCCAGCGCTTGACGTTGTCGCACACGGTGTCGTGCCACTCGCGTCCGCCCCGGTCGGTTTCCAGCAGCGGGATCAGCCGCCGCAGCGTGGCCCGGGCGTCGCCCACGAGGTTCACCTCGTACGGGTAACGCATGCCGACCATGTGCGGGTCGATGTCGATCTGCACCCCGCGCGCCTTGCCGAACTCCGGCATGAACTGCGTGTACGGGAACGAGGAACCGATGGTCAGCAGCGTGTCGCAGTCCCGCATCAGCTCGTACGACGGCCTGCTGCCCAGCAGCCCGATCGGCCCGGTGACGTACGGCAGCTCGTCGCTGAGGACGTCCTTGCCGAGCAGCGCCTTGGCCACGCCCGCGCCGAGCAGTTCGGCGATCTCCCGCACCTCCGCGACCGCGCCGGCGGCGCCCTGCCCGATCAGGATCGCCGGCTTGTCGCCGGCGTTCAGGACGTCCGCCGCCCGGCGCAGCGCGTCGTCCGTCGGGGTCGAGGTGTAGTCGCTCATCCCCAGGCTGGACGGCACCATCTTGAACTCGTGCGTCGGCGGCGAGTAGTCCAGTTCCTGCACGTCGCCCGGGATGATGATCGCCGTGGGGCAGCGCCGGGCGTAGGCGGTGCGGATCGCCCGGTCCAGCACGTTCGGCAGCTGCTCGGGCACCATCACCGTCTCGACGAACTCCGAGGCGACGTCCTTGTACAGCGTGTGCAGATCGACTTCCTGCTGGTAGGAGCCGCCGATCGCGGTCCGGTTGGTCTGGCCGACGATCGCCAGCACCGGGACGTGGTCCAGCTTGGCGTCGTACAGGCCGTTCAGCAGGTGGATCGCGCCGGGCCCCGAGGTGGCCGCGCACACCCCGATCCGGCCGCTGAACTTGGCGTACCCGACCGCCTCGAAGGCGGACATCTCCTCGTGGCGGGACTGGATGAAGCGGGGCCGGTCCTCCGCCCGGCCCCAGGCGGCGAGCAGCCCGTTGATGCCGTCTCCGGGATAGCCGAAGACCTGTTCCACGCCCCAGGCGCGCAGCCGCTCGAGGATGTGGTCGGAGACCTTGCTGCTCATGGAGGGGTCCTCCCGGTGCGGTTGGTGACGGACATCCGTTCACTACCTGCCGAGTGACCTGCGGCGGGTGCCGAAAACCTGTCGCGGGCGCGGGCTTGGGGGCCGGCGGGAAGCGTCACCCGCCCGGCCCTCCGGGGTCCTGCGAATGGGGTCCGGCCGCGCGCGGTACGGCGCCGGGCGGGCTCTGATGGCAGTCGAGGGCACCAGCCGTGCCCCGCCGACCGCCGACCCCGTTTCGCCGAGGAGCCCGTCCCATGCGCCGCACCGCCCGTGCCCTGTCCGTCGCCGTCCTGGCCGGCGCCGCGCTCGTCATGACCGGGCCGGCCGCGTCCGCGGATTCCGGGGCCGTCGAGAGCCCCGGACCCGTGCGGTCCGAGGCCCCGCTCACCGTGCCCGGTCCGGTGACGGTGCCCGCGCCCTGCGTCGGCGGCACCGGCGCGGGCGCCGTCCCCGGAGGGGTGTGCCCCTCGGTGGACGGGCGGCAGACCCCGGCGCCGCAGCAGGAGTTCGGCCAGACCCTGGTACCGGGGGAGGCGGACCCGGACGGAGAGGCGCTGGGGGAGGACCAGGGGCTGGCGGACCAGCAGCAGGGGCTGAGCACGGCAGACGGACTGTGGCAGGGACAGGAGCAAGGCGACGGACAGGTCGAGGGCGAGGGGCAGGGTCAGAGCCAGGGTCAGGGTCAGGGTCAGAGTCAGGGGCAGGGGCAGGGCCAGGGGTGCGATAAGGCGGAGGCGTGTGAGGACGGCGGCTCGGACGGCTGCCGGGCGTCCGGCGGGAACGACGACTGCCCGCCGGCGCAGGTGGAGCACGGGGTGCAGGCGGGACAGGGAGGCGCCTTCGGCGACTCGGTACCGGCCCTGGTCGCGGGCGGTGTGCTGATCGCCGCCGCCTGCGCCGGCGCGGGCTACCGGCTCCTGGGCCGCCGACGGACGGCGGGCGGCTGACGCCGGGCCGGCCCGGCACTGTGACGGGAACGACCGCGATCACCCGTCATGGCGGGCCGTCCGGCGGGTACACACCCAGCCGAGGGCACCGTCCGCGGGCCCCGGACGCCCGGCCCGCCCCACCGGAGCCGCCGGAGAGCCGGTGGTGACGGCCGGCGGAGGAGAGCACGGACCGTACGGACCGGCGGACGGCACCACGACAGCGCGGAGGCGGACATGCGGCGCACGGACCCGGAGGGGCACGGTCCCGTCCGCTACGGGCCCCCACTGCCCGGCGACGGCCTGCCCGTGCTGCCGGAACTCGCCGCCGTCCTCGCCGCCGCGGCGGGCCGCGCCGAGGCCCAGCCGGTCGGCGGTTCCCCCGCCCTGCTGGAGGCGGCCTGCGGCTACTGGACCCGGCGCGGCCTGGCCTGCGTTCCCGACCGGGTGGCCGCGGGCCCCGGCGCCCCCGCCCTGCTGCTCGCCGTGACCGCCGCGCTCGCCGGGGACGGCGGCGACGTGCTGGTGCCCCGCCCCTGCGCCGCCTGGTGGGCGCCCTACGCCCGGCTGCTCGGCAGACCCGTGTTCCACGTGCCCACCCCGGCCGAGAGCGGCGGCGTCCCCGACCTCTACGCCCTGCTGGAGACCGTGCGCCGGGTCCGCGCCGAGGGCGGCGATCCCCGGCTGCTGGTGCTGTCCGTCGCCGACGACCCCACCGCCACCGTCGCCCCGCCCGAACTGCTGCACGAGACCGTCGAGGCGGCCGTCGCCGAGGGCCTGCACCTGGTCAGCGACGAGACCTGGCGCGACACGCTGCACGACCCGCACGGCACCGTCCTGCTCAGCCCGGCCGAGATGCTGCCCGACCGGGTCACCGTCGTCACCGACCTGGCCGGCGCCCTGCTGCCGCCCGGCTGGCCCGCCGCCGTCGCGCGCGTGCCCTCCGGAGCGGCGGGGGAGCGGCTCCACGCGCGCGTGCTCGACATCCTCACCGCCCTCGACGCCCGGGTCGCCGCGCCCGTCGCCGCCGCGGCCGGATACGCCCTGGACGAGCCCGCGCCCGTCACAGAGCGCCGCGAGGCCGCCGTACGCCTGCACGCGCGCGTGGCCGCCGCCGCGCACGCCGCGGTCGTCTCGGCCGGCGCGCTCGCCCGGCCACCGCAGGCCGGCCGCCACCTGTACGCCGACCTCGCGCCGCTCGGCGACGCGCTCGCCCGCCGGGGCGTGACGGACGCACAGGAACTCGAGGACTTCCTCACCGCCCGGCTCGGCATGCCCGCGCCCGGCGGCCACCGCTTCGGCGACGCCCTCGGCGAGCTGCGGGTGCGGCTCGCCACGGGGCCCCTGCTGGGCGGCGCGGACGAGGAACGCACGGAATCCCTCACGTCACCCTCACCGTTGGAACTGCCACACGTGCACCAGGCGTTGATCTCCTTGAGGTCGGCCTTCGACGGCCTCCGCGACGACGCTCAGCGACGGGAGCCTCCTCGATGACGCAGCAGACGCATGAGCCCGGGTCCACCGCCACGACGTCCCTGACGGCCTCCGCCGGCACGGCGACCGCCACGCCCTCCGCAACCTCCGCCGGCACGGCGACCGCCACGCCCTCGGCGGCCCCCGCCGACCCGGCGACCGCCACGCCCTCCGTAACCTCTGCCGACACGGCGACCGCCACGCCCTCCGCAACCTCCGCCGGCACGGCTGCCGCCACGCCCACCAGAACCGCCCCGGCCGCGGCGGACCCGGCGGGGCGCGCGACCGGCGCCCGCGCGCCCCGCACCCCGCTCGCGCCCCCGTTCCCGCCGCTCGCCGAGCCCCGGCCGCTGGGCGAGCGCCGGGTGTGGCCGCGTACCTTCCACGACCGGCTCACCGCGCCCCTGCCCGGCCTCAAGGCGCTCGCCCGCTTCGCCCGCGAGGGCTCCGTGCGCCCCGGGCCCGAGGGCCTCGCCGACGTCCGCCGTGTCCCGTACGCCCCCGGCCCGCTGCCGAGCGTGGGCGCCGGCACCCTCGCCGTCACCTGGGCGGGGCACGCGAGCTGGATCGTCCGGGCCGGCGGGCTGACCGTCCTGACCGACCCGGTGTGGTCCCGGCGCATCCTCGGCACCCCGGCCCGCATCACGCCGGTCGGCGTCCCCTGGGAGGACCTGCGGCGCGTCGACGCGGTCGTCATCAGCCACAACCACTACGACCACCTGGACGCCCCCACCCTGAGCCGTCTCCCGCGCGACGTCCCGGTGTTCGTGCCCGCCGGTCTCGGCCGCTGGTTCCAGCGGCGCCGGTTCACCCGCGTCACCGAGCTGGACTGGTGGGAGGGCGCCGAACTGTCCGGCGTCCGCTTCGACTTCGTGCCCGCGCACCACTGGTCCAAGCGCACCCTCACCGACACCTGCCACAGCCTCTGGGGCGGCTGGGTCCTCACCGACCCGGACGGACAGCGCCTCTACTTCGCCGGCGACACCGGTTACGGCCACTGGTTCTCCCGCATAGGCCGCCGCTACCCGGGGATCGACCTCGCCCTGATGCCCATCGGCGCCTACGACCCCCGCTGGTGGCTCAGCGACGTCCACTGCGACCCGGAGGAGGCGGTACGGGCCACCCTGGACCTGGGGGCGCGCAGAATGGCCCCGATGCACTGGGGCACGTTCGTGCTGTCGGCCGAGCCGGTCCTGGAGCCGCTGACCCGGGTGCGCGCGGCCTGGGAGAAGGCGGGTCTGGAGCGCGAGGACCTGTGGGACCTCCCGGTGGGGGGTTCGCGCGTGCTCGAGTGAGCCCGGCCCGCCCGTGGCCGGCGCCCGCCGGCTAGGTCGTGTCCGCAAAGTCGCGTCGTTCGCCCGCAGGGCGGGCGTCGCGGCGTCCGGTGCGTGCTCTGGGGGTCCCCCCGGCCGAAGGC
>NZ_JBIANZ010000005.1:561830-621846 GCF_042875075.1 Streptomyces sp. NPDC003720 | reverse complement strand
GCCCTGGAGGCGGACCGCAAATTCGGGGCGCACGTCTTCGACGCGACCAACGGCGGCGCACTGCTGTGGCAACACCTCTTCTGGTTCTTCGGCCATCCAGAGGTGTACATCATCGCCCTGCCGTTCTTCGGCATCATCTCCGAGGTCATCCCGGTCTTCTCCCGCAAGCCGATGTTCGGCTACATGGGCCTGATCGCCGCGACGATCTCCATCGCCGGCCTGTCCGTGACCGTGTGGGCCCACCACATGTACGTCACCGGCGGTGTGCTGCTGCCGTTCTTCTCCTTCATGACCTTCCTGATCGCGGTCCCGACCGGTGTGAAGTTCTTCAACTGGATCGGCACCATGTGGCGCGGCAGCCTCTCCTTCGAGACGCCCATGCTGTGGGCGGCGGGCTTCCTGGTGACGTTCGTCTTCGGCGGGCTGACCGGAGTCATGCTGGCCTCGCCGCCGCTGGACTTCCCGACCTCCGACACCTACTTCGTCGTCGCCCACTTCCACTACGTGGTCTTCGGCACCGTCGTCTTCGCGATGTTCGCGGGCTTCCACTTCTGGTGGCCGAAGATGACCGGCAAGATGCTGGACGAGCGCCTCGGCAAGATCACCTTCTGGACGCTGTTCACCGGTTTCCACGGCACGTTCCTGGTCCAGCACTGGCTGGGCGTGAACGGGATGCAGCGCCGGATCCCGGACTACCTCGCGGTCGAGGGGCTCACCACGCTCAACACCGTGTCCACCGTCTTCTCCTTCCTGCTCGGCGCGTCGATGCTGCCGTTCCTCTACAACGTGTGGAGGACGGCGAAGTACGGCGAGCCGGTCGGCGTGGACGACCCGTGGGGCTACGGCCGCTCGCTGGAGTGGGCGACGTCCTGCCCGCCGCCGCGGCACAACTTCGCCGCCCTGCCGCGGATCCGCAGCGAGTCCCCGGCGTTCGACCTGCACCATCCGCGTGTTCCGGCGCGGGAACGGGAGGTGACCGCGCGGTGAGCGCCGACGACGGCCGGACGCTGGTCCGGCAGATCGAGGGCCATCTGCTGCTCGCCGCCGCACGCGAGGAGGGCCGTGCGGCGGCGGCCCGGCTGGCCGCCCGGCTGGGCTGGCTCACCGACACCCAGCGCGACGATCTGGAGCGACAGTTCGAGGCGGAGTACCTGACGCTGTCCCGCGCCTCCTGGCGGCGCACCGCGGAGCGCGCCGAGGAACTGCGGCTGGCCTACGAGAGCCGGTACCGGGCGCTGCGCCTGCGGCTGGCGGCCTGGTGCGTCCTGGGTTGCGCCCTCGTGGCGGCGACGGGGCTGCTGGTCCTGGCGGCCGGCTGACCCGCGCCCGGCGGCGCCCGCATCCGCGGTGGTGGACAGGTGTGCGGCGGGCCGGGCGGGGGAACCTGGTTCGTCCGGGTTCGGGTGGGTGAGAGGAGCAGCCCCTGTGACAGCATCGGCGTCCGCGGCGGACGACCGGGATCCGGGCGCCCGGGACGCGGGCGCCCAGGAGGCCGGGTACGAGCCGGACCCGCGCCGCTGGCGGGCCCTGTGGGTCACGCTCGTGGCCGGCTTCATGAGCCTGCTGGACGTGACGATCGTGGCCGTCGCCCTGCCCACCATCCAGCGCGACCTGCACGCCTCCGCCGCGCAGGTGCAGTGGGTCGTCTCCGGATACGCCCTCACCTTCGCCCTCGCGCTGGTCACCGCCGGGCGGCTCGGCGACGCCCTGGACCGGCGGCGCATCTTCCTGCTGGCCCTCAGCGGTTTCGTGGTCTTCAGCGCGGCCTGCGGAGCGGCCCCCGACATCACGCTGCTGGTGGCGGCCCGCCTGGCCCAGGGCCTGGCGGCGGGTTTCATGGCCCCCCAGAACTCCGCGCTCATCCAGCAGCTCTTCCGGGGCGCCGAACGCGGCCGTGCCTTCGGGCTGTTCGGTTCGATCGTCGGCATCTCCTCGGCCGTGGGCCCGATCACCGGGGGTGTCATCCTCGCCCTCGCCTCCGGCGCCCAGGGCTGGCGGTGGATCTTCTACGTCAACCTCCCCATCGGCATCCTCGCCGTGCTGCTCGGCCGGCGCCTGCTGCCCCGTACCCGGCGGACCGGCCGGGGGCACGTGGACGTGCCGGGCGTCCTGCTGCTGGGGCTGGGCGTGCTCTGCCTCATGTATCCGCTGGTGCAGGCGGAATCGGGCGGCATCGGGGAGCTGTGGTGGCTGTTCCCGGCCGGAGCCGCGGTCCTCGCCGTGTTCACGCGGTGGCAGCGGCGCCTGATCGCCCGCGGCACGCAGCCGCTGCTCGACCCGCGCCTGTTCACCACCGTGCGCGGCTACGCCGTCGGGGCCGGCGTCGGCACGCTGTACTTCATCGGGTTCAGCGGCGTCTGGCTGGTCTTCGCCCTCTTCTACCAGCACGGCCTCGGCTTCTCCCCGCTGCGGTCGGGCCTGGCCGTGACCCCGTTCGCCGTCGGCTCGGCGATCAGCTCCGTGGTCGCCGGCCGGCTGGTGGAGCGGTTCGGCCGGCTGCTCACGGTGTGCGGTCTCACCGGCGTCCTCCTCGGCCTCGGCGGCACCGCGCTGCTGCTGCGCCACGGGCCCGCGGACAGCGCCGCCTGGCTCGCCGCTCCGCTGCTGTTCCTGGGCGGCGTCGGCGGCGGCTTCGTCGTCTCCCCCAACATCACCATGACCCTGCGGGACGTTCCGGTGCGGATGGCGGGCGCGGCCGGCGGCGCGCTGCAGACGGGGCAGCGGCTCGGCGCGGCGGTGGGCACCGCCGCCCTGCCCGGGCTCTTCTACCTGGTGCTCGGCAGGAGCCACGACTTCCGCGGCGCCCTCTTCGCCGCGCTGGGCGCCGCCCTCGTCGGCATGGCGGCCTCGCTGGCCCTCGCGACGGCCGACTGGCGGCGCGACCGGCGGGTACGCGGGCCGCGCCGCAAGTGCCCCGACGAGGTCGCCAACAGCCCCGTGAACGCCCGGCAGACCTGAGCGCCGTACCCCGCCCGGGACCGCTCAGGCGGGCGGCCGCGCACGCCGGACCAGTCGCCGCACCTGCTCCAGCGGCCGCACCACGCAGCGGGCCAGGAGCAGGGAGGGGCTGATGAGGGTGGAGCCGACCTCGTGCCCGTCCTTGACGCAGGAGTACGGCGAGCTGTGCACGCGCACGTCGCCGCCCACGGCGGTGATCTGCCGCGCCAGCGCCGCCTTCGGCGCGCAGACGGCGACCGGCCCCACGACGTCGTCCGTCGGCCGCCCGTCGCGCACCCGGCGGGCCCACAGCGCTTCGAGGATGAGGTGTTCGCGCACGGAGAAGCCGCCGACGGCGGTGCCGAGGAGCCAGCCGTCGCCGACCCGTTCGAGCAGTTCCGCCCGGGTGTGCGGCCCCGGCTCCACGTCGAGCACGCTGCAGCGGGGTGCGACCGCGCCCCGGGCGCCGCGGCCGTGTCCGGTGCTGCTGCCCCCGCTCAGGGCCCGGGTCGCCCGGGAGGTGAGCAGCGCGCTCCAGCGGCCGTCGCGGACCAGCGTGACCGTCCGGGGCGCGGTGTCCTCGTCGTCCCGGAGGTAGCTGCCCGCGTACGGACGGGCCGTCGGGCGGTCGCGTACCGTCAGCGGGGCCGGGGTCCACGTGTCGCCGAGGGACCGGCCGAGGGCCTGCCGCTGGGCCAGGTAGTTGTCGGCCTCGCTGGTGTGGCCGAAGCACTCGTGCACCAGGATTCCGGCCGCCGGGGGCGTGAGCAGCGCCGGGCCGGACAACGGGCCGGTCAGCGGACGGCGCCGGGCCAGCAGCGCGCGGTCGTCGAGCAGCCGGGCCACGCCGCCGTCCAGTTCGGCCGCCACGTAGGCGCTGTCGTGGGCGGCGACGCCCCACTGCGGGACGTGGCCGTGCCGGGCCGGGCCGAGGCGGATGCGCACCCGGCACAGCCCGCCGTGTTCGTCGTGGTCGACGTGCGCCCCCGGTCCGAGCCGGGCGCGGGCCCGTGTCAGCGCCGCGCCGACGACGTCCTCGCCGGGGCCGGCCGGGACGGCGGGCGGGCCGTGGGGCCGCCCGTCAGCCACGGTCGAGCCGGTCGATCGCGCTCCGGCACCCCGCGAGCAGCCGGGCGCCGTGCTCGGTCGGCTGGGCGACCTCGAGCAGGTTCTTCTCGGCGACGCGCAGCTGATCGGTCTTCAGCGCGACGTAGCGCTGGATGCGGGCCCGTTCGACCGGGTCGCGCTCGACCGCCAGATGGCGGCCGGCCACGTGGACGTCGTTGATGAAGGAGAGGATGCCGTGCACGATGTGCCCGAGGGGCCGCTCCGCGTCGACGAACGGCGAGTGGTGCCGCGCCTCGGGATTGCGGACCACCGCCACGCAGTCGAGGATGCCGCTGAAGCGCTGGTGGGTGGCCTCGTGGACCAGGGTCTGGGCGAGCATGTGGGCGGGTCGTTCGCTGGTCAGGACCAGACCCCGCAGGCCGTGGATGCTGAAGTTCAGGGGCCGCAGCCCGCGGTGGCCGCCCAGTGCCGCGAACGCCTGGATGTCGATCGCCGCCATCTCCAGGCCCTCGGGCCACACGGCCGCCAGCGCGTCGGCTCCCCGCTGCACGGTCGCGGCGAACTCCCGCGCCCGCTCAGCGGTGAGGTCGAGCGGCTCCTCGTCGCCCTCGCGGGCCCAGCCGAAGAGCTGGGCGGCGCGGCCTCCGGCGGCGGTGGTGACGACCGGTGCCATGGGACGCCGGGCCCCGAGGCCGACGTGGGCCGCCGCGCCCGGCCGCTCGGGCTCCAGGCACCGGCCGAGCTGGGTGAGCAGGACCGCGGGGTCGGCGCCGGTCCCGGTGCTGCGCCAGATCCAGCCGGTCATGTCCGGTCGCAGTGCCCGGTCCAGGGCCTCGTCGACGTCCCAGGCGTCCAGCAGTTCCAGGGCGCGGGCGAGCTCGGGCGCGTCGGGGCGGTCCTCGCGCAGCGCCCTGACCGCGCGCAGGAGCCGGACGAGGTACTGCCGGGCCACGACGCGGCGCACCTGTTCGCCGGCGGCGACGGCGGCGGCGTCCTCCGCGAGGACGATCAGCGACAGATCGGGCAGTCCCGCCGCCGACCTGTCCGCCGCGAGTTCCTTCAGCCTCATGCGTCCCCCTGTCCCGCCGGTTCCGTGTGCCGCTCCGGCGCTTCCTGCGCTTCCGGCGCCGGGCGCGTGATGGTGCGCAGGGCCCGTACGAGCGCCGCCTCGAGCCGCTCGGGGTCGGCCCCGTCGAGGGGAAGCGGCTCCCACCAGGCGTCCTGCGCGGCCAGTGCGCGCAGCAGCGGCTTGAGGTGGACGCCCAGCGCGCTGCGCGCGTTGTAGGAGAAGGACACGCTGACCGAGCCCTCGTCGGCGCCGTCCGGGTCCTCGACCCCCTCGTGGGGTGCGAACAGCGGCAGGTACAGCACGTCACCGGGGTGCAGCAGCACCTCCCAGGGCCGCTGCGGGAGCCGGCCCGAGGGCACGAACCCCTTGGTCTCCAGCATGCGTCGGCGCTGCCGGTCGCGGCTGGTGTGCTCGGGCAGCCCGACGCGCCAGCTCTTGGAGCCCTGCTGCTGCACGACGAAGTTGTCGCTGTGGTCGAAGTGGCAGCCGATCCCGGCGCCGCCGCCGCGGGTGACGGACAGATCGGCCGTGCACTCGTCCCAGCCGAAGAGACCGGCCAGCTTCTCGCAGGCGGCAGCCAGTTGGGGCATGGTGTGCTGCGCCTGGTTCACGAAGAGCACGGTTCCGTCGGGGCGCCGGTGCACGCCCGCCGCTGAGGTGTCCGCGTCCAGGCGTGCCTCGAGTGCCGTGACGTCGGACCAGGTCAGCGCCGGTGCGAGAAACTGCGGTCCACAGCCGCGCAGGACGACGGGCCGGCGGCGCCAGTGCTCGCGGCGGAACCGGTCGAGGTCGAGCTGGTCCGTCTCGTCCGGCCGGCGGGTGTCCGTCCGTTCGGTCCGGTGAGTGTTCATCGCAGCCCCCATGCGCGCACGCGCTCCTCCAGTGAGGCCCGCACCCGCGGTGCGAGCGCGTCGAGGCGCCCGTCGAGGAAGGCGGTCAGGGCCTCGTACAGCGGGCGGCGGGCGGTGCCGATGACGCAACGGCCGCCTCCCGCCAGGAACATGGTCGGTTCCAGCCGCCACGCCCCGGGCGCCTCGTCGTAGGCGCGGAACCCGCACAGGACACCGCCGTGGAAGGCCGTGTGGGCGAGGGTGACGTCGAAGGTGGCGTGGGCTCCGGTGGCGACCGCGCGGACGACGGCCGCTGCGGCCTCGTGATGGACCAGCGGCTCCAGTTCGCCGCGCGGGTCGAGCTCCGGTGGCCGGCCTGCCATGAAGCGGTGGAAGCACTCGGGCAGCGTCGTGCCGCGGCCGTACGGGGAGAATGGGACGTCGCGGAACCGCTGGAAGGACGGCGAGGCGATGAACCGCTCCGCCACCTGGTTGACCGCCACCCCGCGCCGCTCCCGCAGCTCGTCCAGGGTGCGGGGGAACGCCCCCTTGAGGCCGGGCCCGGTGCCGGTGCCGCCGGAGACCACCTCGGAGCGTATGTTCCGTCCCACCAGGGCCAGTTCGTGCAGGTCCACCCGGCCGAAGGCGTCCACCAGGTCGGCGTCGAGGCCGAGCCGGCGGCCGGCCGGGCCGTCGGCGGTGAACGCCTCGCGGAACTCCCTGTCGTACAGCAGCCGGTCGAGGACCTTCAGGATCCGCTCGTGCCGCGTGGGCGGACCGAGGACGGGGGCCGGGGTCTCATGCGGCACGGGCGCCGCCCTCCTTCCAGGACCGCACGAGGGCGAACAGCCTCTCCGCGTTGGGCCGCGACTTCGGGACGAGCTGTCCGTCGGCGGTGAACTTGGGGTCCTCGTAGGTGACGCCGGTCAGGTTCGGCATCTGCGGCAGCAGGTGTTCCAGCAGGGCCAGTTGCTCGTCGAGCAGCACCCCGTGGTGCAGGTCGCGGAAGCGCCCGTCGACGATCTGGCAGCCCGACAGGTGCACCTCGTGGCAGCGGTCGAGCGGCAGCGCGTCCAGGCCCTCGAACATCCGCGGTCCGGTGCGCCCGGTCAGCCACTGGTAGGCGAGGATGTGCCCGATGTCGATGGTGGCCAGGGCGCCGGTCTCCCGGATCACGGTGTCGTAGAAGGTGAACGCGTCCAGGTCGCCGACGAGGAAGCTGCCGCCCTCGGTGAAGCCGGGGAACTCCACCGACAGGGGCGCCCGCAGCCGCTCCACCCAGTCGGCGACGCCGGCCACGCAGTGTTTCAGGCCCTCCTCGGTGAGGACGGGCGGCATGGGGTAGGGCAGGCTGCGGCCCGCCAGGGACCAGATGCCGAGGTCCTCGACGACCCAGCGGAATCCGTAGCGTTCGACGAGGGCGTTGGTGAAGTCCGCGATCTCGGCGCGCCGGTAGCGCTCGGGGCTCCCGGTGTTGAGCATGGTGTGGTGGAAGGCGCGGGGCCGCTCGGCGCCGAACAGCTCGAACAGGCGGTCGTACGCCGGGAAGTAGCGCTCGGGGGCGAGGGGGCCGTAGTCGATGGGCTGGAAGGCGACGAACATGTAGTCGTAGCCGGGGGCGTTGTGTCTCAGGAAGGCGGCCACCTGGTCGGTGGGCCGGCCGGAGCCGGTCTTCTCGAAGCCGATCCGCTCTCCCCAGACCAGGTCCATGCCCAGCCCCAGTCCGAGCTTCTCCATCACACGCTCCTCCCTCCGAGGGCATCGGACGCCGCGGGCGCCCGGCGGGCGCCGGCTGCGGTGGGGTCCGGCCCGTCGGGCTCCAGCAGGCGTTTGTCGAGCATCCGGTGCAGCCAGTGCCGTCCGTCCCTGTCCTCCGGCTGGAAGCGGCCGTCCGGGGTGGGCGTCAGGCCGGCGGGCACGGCGGCCATCCGCGGCCAGGCGACGTCGGCCAGGAACCAGCGGCCGCCCACCCGTCGCAGGGCGACGGCGAACCGCGGCCGGGCCGCCGTGGTCCGGTCGCCGGACGCGGCCGGACGTCCGTCCGGGTGCTGCGGCAGGTCGGGGCGGCCGGCGCGTTCGGCGTCGGGTACGGCCTCGACGGTCATCCGCAGCAGCCGGTCGCGGGCCTCGTCGGTCGCGGCGCCCGCCAGGACCGCGCCGCCGACGCGTCCGGCGGCGAAGGCCAGTCCGTCGTTGGTGACGAGCGGATCGTCGTCCTCGCGCGGCCGGTCGGCCCACAGGTGGCTGCCGGGTTCGGCAACGAGCAACTGCAGGGTGTCCAGGCCCATGTCGGCGGGGTGGCGCCGGATGACGCCGACCGTGTCGTGGTGGCCCTCGACGGCCCGGGGGTGGTCGTAGCCGTCCATGAAGGAGAGGTTGGTGACGATGCCCGCGCCGGTCAGGTTGAGCACGGCCCGCTCTGCGTGGGCCGCGTCCTGTCCCTTCCGCAGGGAGTCGAGTATGTCCTGGTCGGCCGTCTCGAAGCCGGTCGAGATCTGCACGCAGCCGGCCTCGCGAAGCCGGCGGCAGAAACCGGGGTCGGCCAGTTCCGGCTCCAGGCGGGCCCGGACCCGGAAGGTCAGGTCCGCTCCGCCGCGACGCACGGCCTCCATGACGCGCAACAGGTGCCGCAGGCCGGTGTTCTCGTCGGCCACGGCCACATCGGTGATGCCGAGCCGGCGGGCGAGCCCGACGAGGTGCCGGGCGGCGGTGCCGGGGTCGATCTGCTGGAAGGCCCGGGCGTCGCGGTAACGGTTGCCGTACGAGCAGAACGTGCACCGTCCCCAGTAGCAGCCCACGGTCAGGCGGTACGGGAACTGGTGGGCCTGGTTGCTGTAGTCCGCGAAGTCGAACTGCCCGAAGTCGGGCGCGGGTTGGTCGTTGAGGACGAAGCCGTCGCGCAGGCCGTCCGCGTGCCGTTCCGGCACCTCATGGGTGCGGGCCGGGCCGGTCCCGAGGACGTCGGTCAGGAAGTCCTCGCCGTGGCCCGCGCACCAGTGGTCCACCGAGCCGGCCGCCGCGGTCCGGCGGCGCAGGGCGGCGGCCCACATCTGCACGGTCGGTCCGCCGAGGGCGATCCGGACGTCCGGCCGGCGCCGTTTGACGGAGGTGGTCAGGGCGAGGGTGGGGACCACCTGGCTGAAGAACGGGACGGTGAAGGCCAGGAGGCGGGGCCGGTGTTCGGCGAGCAGCGCTTCGAGGCGGTCGGCGCACCAGCGGGCGGACCAGGAGCCGAGGGACGCCTCCACCAGCTCGTCGATCCGCCCCAGCCGGGGTGTCCCGGGGAGGATCCAGCCGTCCCGGCCGGCCTGCCGCAGGACGTAGCGGCCGGTCGCGGTGATGGCCGTCTCCTGGTCGAATCCGGCGGAGCGGTCCCGGGCGGTGCGCAGCAGCAGGTCGCCGTGGGCGGCCCGGTATTCCTCGCTGACGCCCCGGTAGATGGCGGCGGCGGTCGGCGCGTCGTCGGCCGCGCCGTCCTCGGGGGCCGTCGGGCGGCGCAGGAGCACCTCGTCGCGGTACTCCAGGTTGAGGTCGACGGCGCGCACTCGGTGCCCCTGGGCGGTCCAGGCCGCGGTGAGCTGGGGCAGGGCGAGGTAGGGGAACTGCACGGCCTCGCTGACCGGTGGCATCACCAGGAGCACGTCGATCACGGCCGGTCCGTCTCCGGCCCGGCGGCGGCGCCGGGCCCGGTCAGGCGGGCCAGCCGCCGCAGTTGCCGCCCGGCCGCCTCCGCCGTGTCCGGGTCGCCCTGGGCGCGGGCGAGAACGCGCAGCGTCTTCCACACCCCTTCGCGCAACGGCAGTTCGGCGGCGAGGGCGCGGAACTCGTCCAGGGCGGCGCCGGCGCCGTCCAGGCGCAGGGTGGCCCGCGCGCCCATGACGCGGGCGTGTGCGCCGAGGGTGTCCTGGGGGTCGATGGCCGCCGCCTCGCGCAGGTACGAGCGGGCGGCGCGGTGGTCGCCGAGGGCGAAGTGGGCGGCGCCGACGCGGTAGGCGAGCCAACTGGAGCGGTAGCCGTGCGCGGCGGCCCGCTCGAAGCACTTCTCCGCCGTCTCCAGGCTCGCCGCCGTGTGCGCCAGGCCGCGCAGGGCGATGACGATACCCGCTTCCGGTCCGTCGCCGTCCGCCTCGGGTCCGGACGGTCCGGCGCCCTGGTGGACGCGCAGCATCAGGTCCTCCGGCCACGGCGTGGCGGGCAGGTACGAGGACCGGCGCGCGCGCAGCCCGAGCCGGGCGGCGACGTCCGCGCCCACGGTGCGGTACTCGGACGGCAGGAAACCCGACCGGGTGGACCAGGTCATCGCGGTCAGTTCGCCTCCGCAGGCGCCGACCAGGCGGGCCAGTTCGTCCGTGCCGTGCTCGGACCTGCCGTGCTCGTCGACCAGCCAGTCCAGGTCGATGTCCGTCACGACGTCCGTGCGCACGTGCCGGTCGAGGTGGTCGATGAGGAGGTCGGGGGGTACGACGGCGAGCCGGACCCCGCACAGGGTGACCGCGAGGCAGCAGCGCTCCGCCCGCGGGTCGGCCGGAGCGCCGGCGGTGCCGATCAGCGAGACGGCGTCCAGCGCGTGCCGCACCCAGCCGTCGGAGGAACGCCAACTGGGCACCCACACCAGGTCGGTGAGGCCGGCCGTGATCGCGGCGGCGGACCAGAAGTCGTCAAGGCCGAAGGCGCCGGGCACTCCGCGGACCGGCAGCCGGCGCACCAGCGGGGCCGGGGAGCCGCCCTCCTCGGCGGCGGCGCGCAGCGCCTCGGCGCCGCCCGGGGCCAGGGGCTTGAGGTCGAGGTGGCGGTCGAAGCAGACGACCGTGCGGCCGCCGTAGGGGCGGCCGGACCACAGGGCCGCGACCTCGCCGTGCTCCTCGAAGAGATCAACGTGTGCCGGCATCCGGTGACCGTTCCATGAGAGGTGTTCCCGGCGCCGGGACGGTGTCCGAGGGCCCCGCGGACGCGAACCGGCGGACGTCCGGCCGTACGGCCACGGCGGCGGTGGAGACGAGCACGAGCGCGCCGCCCCACAGCATGATCGAGCGGGCGTCGGCGAAGCGGAGCAGTCCGGCGCCCAGCAGCTGCCCGAGCGGCAGGGAGGCGAAGGAGAAGAAGAAGTCCGCCGAGAAAGCGCGGCCGTGCAGCTCCTCGGGCACGTCCCGGCGCAGTCCGGTCATCTTGACGACGTCGAAGGCCTGCTGTCCGACACCGCCCGCGAAGAAGGCGGCGGCGAGCAGCAGGACGGAACCGGTCATGACGGGCGCCAGCACGGTCACGCCGAACAGGGCGAGCAGGGCGAGGGCGTACAGGCCGCGGCGCCGGCCGCCGATCCGGCCGCCGACGAGGGCGCCGACGGCGTTGCCGACGGCGAAGGCGCCCAGGACGAATCCGTACACGGTGGCGCTGTGACCGCGCTCGATCAGGAAGACGGGCAGGGCGACCATCCAGGGGCCGACGGCGAACACCACGTGCACGACGGCGAGGAGCTGCACATGGCGCAGCCACGGGATGCGCCACAGCACGGCGAGGCCCTGGAGGGCGGTGCGCAGGAGCGAGGGTTCGGCGTCATCCGCGTCGTCGCTCCGCGGGCCGCCCGCCGGGCCGTCCGGTTCGGGCCCGGCCTTCCCGGGCGCCGGTTCCGCCGCGCGGGCGCCGGACCGGGAGCGGGTCCCGATGTGCGCGCCCGCGTAGCGGGTGGCGGCGGCGGAGACCCCGAAGGCGAACGCGGCGAGCACGGCGCCCGTGGGCGCGCCGAGCGCGCCGACGACGGCGGCGGCGAGGGTGGGGCCGACCATGCCGGCGCTGTTGCGCATGCCTTCCAGCAGGCCGTAGGCGGCGGTGACCTCGGTGTCCTCCTCGCCGGCGGCGTCGCGGGCCGCGCGGTGCGGGAGGACCTTGGGCGCGACGACGAGCAGCGCGGGCTCGCTGACCGCCTCGCACAGTCCGATCAGTACGGCGACGGCGAGGACGACGGGGTCCAGTCCGCCGTCCCAGACCACGGCGAGTGCGACGAGAGCGGCCACGCGGGCGGAGTCCGCGACGACGGCCGCGCGGACCGGGTCGAACCGGTCCAGGAGGGCTCCGCTGAACAGCACCACCGCGCCGAGCGCGACGAAGCGCGCGGCGAAGACCGCGCCGATGGTCTCGGCGGGCGTGCCCGCCTTCGCGGCCGCCACCACCACGATGATGGGAAAGAACGCGTCACCGAGAAGGGAGACCATCTGCCCGAAACAAAGGCCGGCGAAACGCCGGTGCCGCAACAGCCGTACATAAATCGCCACAGCGGGCCGTGTGACCTTTCTCGACGAGAACCTGGGGTACCGTGCTCGAATTATCGGCCGGACGACGACAACGGGCGGACGGGCCGGAAAACCGGGCCGCCCACCCGTTTTCATGTCTGGTCCGGGCCGGCCTTAGCTGCGGAACCGGAACGCGTGGAACGCCACGCTGTCGTCCAGGTCCTCGGCCTCCAGGACCTCCAGAGAGTCGAGGTCCTCGATCTCCTCGAGGATCTTCTGGTCGGTGTTCGACTCGCCCATTGCGTCTCCCTCGGAAATAGGGCACCACAGGCCCAACCCCGCAGCGCTTGCAATTGATCCTAAGGGACGCCCTCACCCGCCCAAAGAAGGCATGGGGAGTTTGACCGAAAAGCACGCCGGCGGGCCGGGCTCCGCTTTTCGATCAGCGCCATGAGTCGGGAAATCGCGGGAAAATAAACGGAGTCGGCCATTCCTTCGTACGCGCGGTGGCTCGTTCCGGTCGCATTCGGCACTTTCGCCCGCGGAAACTTTTTCCCCGCGGCCCGAAAGGGTGACTTCGCTCCTTCACGGCCGGGGGGTTCCGGCCGTGACGGGACGTCTCAGCCGGTGGTGAGCACCATCCGGAAGCGGGCCCGGCCGGCCAGCATCTTCCGGTAGGCCTCGTCCGCCTGCTCCAGCGGCACGGACTCCGTCATCGGGCGGATGCCGTGCAGGGCACTGAACGCCATGGTGTCCTCGACGTCCTTCGCGGTGCCGGAGGGGTGACCGCGCACGACACGGCCGCTCATCAGCAACTGGACCGGGCTGATGCCCAGGGGCTCGGTGTCCGCCCCGATGACCACCAGCTCGCCGCGGGGCGCCAGGCCGTCCACGGTGGCCGTGATGGCATCGGAGTGCCCGGCGGTGGCGAGCACGACCTTGGCTCCGCCGAGGGACTGCAGGGCCTCGGCGACCGGGGTGCCGGAGGTGCTGTCGACATAGTGGTGGGCGCCGAGCCGCTTGGCGAAGTCGGCCTTCTCGGCGCCGCGGGCGATCCCCACGGTCTCGAAGCCCATGGCGACCGCGTACTGCACCCCGAGGTGTCCCAGGCCGCCGAGTCCGAGCACCGCGACCAGGTCGCCCGGCCTGGCCGAGCTGCGCCGCAGCCCGTTGAACGTGGTGACGCCGGCGCAGGCCATGGGCCCGGCGTCGCCCGCCGCCAGACCCTCGGGGATGCGGGCCAGGGCGTCGACGGGTACGAGCACCTTGTCGCCGAAGCCGCCGTCGTACGCCCAGCCCGGGACCTTCAGGTTCGGGCACACGACGAAATCGCCCTCGCGGCAGGGCGCGCAGTGGCCGCAGCTGCCGCCGAACCAGCCGACGGCCACCCGGTCACCGGCGCGCCATCCGCGGTCCTGGGCCCCCTCGCCCAGCTCCTCGATCCGCCCGGCGATCTCGTGCCCGGGCACCTCGGGGAACGACACGCCCGGCAGTCCGCCGCTCACGAAGAGGGCGTCGCTGTGGCAGATCCCGCACGCCTCCACGGCGACCAGGACCTGCCCGGGCCCGGGCCGGGGCACCTCTCGCTCGGCCAGTTCGAACGTGCCGTCCGGGGCGGTCACCTGCGCGACTCGATAGGTACTCATCTGCATCTCCGGAGAACGGGTACGACGGCCCCCCGCTCCAGCACACCAGCTCCACCCGAATGCCGCGCGCCGAACCCCCGGCCCGGATGCCGCCACCCGGCCGGCCCACCGCCCCGCCAAGCCCGGGTCCGGCCCCGGCGAGTCCCGCCGTCTGCCGCACGGTCCGCCGAACCGGACCCCGCCGGCCGCCGACCCGCCGAACCCCGTCTCACCAGCGCCCGGCTTGCCCGGCCCGGGCCGGGCACGTCTCGTCGTCGACAGGGCCGGACGGGGCGCTGTGACCGCACTCGGCCAGGCCGGAGCCCCCGTCGACAAGGGGTGGGGCCGGAAGCCCCCGCAGCCGCGACCGACGCTCGCGCCCCCTCCCCCCCTCACCCCTCTCCGGCCCGCCACCCCTCCGGGCGGAGGATGCCCAGGAGCTGGCGGACGAGTTCGTCCACGACGTCGTCCAGGGTCGCGTCCACCCAGCCGCTGCTCCAGTCGTGCAGCAGGCCGTTGACGCTGCCGATGAAGGCGGTGGCCGCGAGGCGGTAGTCGCGTACCGCCGCCTCCCCGCGGGCCGCCGCCGCGTCGGCCTCCGCGCGGATCAGGTCGACCCAGCGGGCGCGGCGGGCGAGCCGCTGCTCCTCCAGCCGGGCGCTGACACCGATGATCTCCACGAAGGCGATGCGGATGCGGCGCGGGTCGCTGGTGACGTCGCGGGCGTAGGCGCGGAACAGCACGGCGACCCGCTCGGCCAGCGGCAGCCCCTCCGCCGCCGCGAGCGCGTCCAGCACGGCCCGTTCCGCGAGGCCGTTGACCTCCAGGTGCAGCGCGGCGAGGACGTCCTCGAGGGTGCGGAACTCCTCGTAGAACTGGCGGGTGGACAGGCCCGCGGCCTGGCTCAGGGCGGCCACCGTGGTCGCCCGGTAGCCGGGGTCGCCGCCGAACAGCCGCAGCGCGGCGTCCAGGAAGCGGCGGCGCCGCTCGGCCTGCCGCTCCTCGGCGGACCTGCCGCCGTAGCGGCCCGTCGGCGCCCTGAGCCTGCCCGTCAACCCTGCCCCCCTGCCGCCCCGACCGCTGCCACCACTCCCCCAATCTTGTCGTGCACACATCTTGTCGAGAAGGCCGCCTCTTCCTTACTTTTCAGTAAGTTCACAGTGAAAGCGCCCGTGTTCAGATTCCCCGAGGAAAGAGAGCAGTCATGCCTGCCTCGAGAACCAGGCACCTTTGCTCCATGGCCGCCGCCCTCGCGCTGACCCTCGCCGGCCCGGCGACCGCCGCCTCCGCCGCCACCGCAACCGCCACCGCGTCGGACGCCGCCGGTCTGCGGGAGGTGCTGTTCGTCGGCAACAACTGGGACGGCACCGCCGACGTGATCAGGTCCTCCGGCGACTTCGCGAAGATCGGCCGGATCGACGTGATCCCGGACAAGGCCCAGCGGATGGCGGAGATCAACGCGGACCCGATCCGGTGGATCTACTTCCAGGCCATCCGCAACAGCGTGGGCGAGGGCCACGACCAGTTCGCCGACGACATGTACTCCACCCCGGACGGCCGCTCCGTCGTGGTGTCCCGCCCCAGCTTCGCGGACGTCGTCTCGATCGACCTGGCCACCGGCAAGCTCAACTGGCGCTTCGCCGTGTCCGGCTACCGTGCCGACCACATGGCCGTCTCGCCGGACGGCACCCGCGTCGCGGTGTCCGCGTCGACCGCGAACACCGTGCACGTGCTGGACATCGGGACCGGCAGACAGCTCGGCTCGTTCCCGACCGGCGACAAGCCGCACGAGAACATCTTCACCAGGGACGGCAAGTACATCTGGAACATGTCCATCGGCGACGTCAACACCGCCCTGGACGACCCGGTCTGGGACTGGACGAAGGGCGACCGGCACATCACGGTCGTGGACGCGACGACCTTCAAGCAGGTGAAGGTCGTCGACATGCGTCAGCGGCTCGACGCGTACGGACTGAAGGACTTCTCCGACGCCGTGCGTCCCGCCGTGTTCTCCCCCGACGAGTCCAAGCTGTACTTCCAGGTGTCGTTCTTCAACGGCTTCCTGGAGTACGACGTCGCCGCCGACAAGATCACCCGGATGAAGACCCTGCCGAAGAACCCGGCGACCAGCCCGGACCGCACCACCTGGGTCAACGACTCGCGCCACCACGGGCTCTCGATGAACCCCGAGGGCACCAGGCTGTGCGTGGCGGGCACCATGGACGACTACGCCACGGTGGTCGACCGCGCCACCCTCCAGGAGGGGCCGCTGGTCACCGCGTCCAAGCCGTACTGGGCCACGGTCAGCGGCGACGGCAAGGACTGCGTGGTCTCCGAGTCCGGCGCCGACCAGGTCACCGCGATCGACTTCGCCACCGGCCGGAAGGTGACGTCGGTCCCGGTCGGCGACCATCCGCAGCGCGTCCGCCTGGGGCACGTCCAGGACGGCTGGACGGGTCCGGGCGGAAGCTGAGCGACACACGCCCCGGGGCTCCCCCGAGCCCCCCCGGAGGCCGTGCCACACCAGGTGGGGCCGTCCCGGCGCAGTGCGCCGGGACGGCCCCACCTGCACATCGGTCTAACGCTCAACAATCCATGTGCCGCAGCACTCGCCGGGTCCCGTGCGCCGCCTTAGAGTGATCTACGTCACGTCAGTCTGACGGATTTACCCAGCTTTCACTCCTGCCCGCACGGTCTGGAGGGCGCATGACCCACATCAAGGTGAACGTGGACGGCACGGCCTACGAGGACGACGTGGAACCCCGTCTGCTCCTGGCCCACTATCTGCGTGACCGCCTCGGTCTCACCGGCACCACCATCGGCTGCGACACCTCCAACTGCGGGGCGTGCACGGTCGACCTGGACGGCGCGACCGTCAAGAGCTGCTCGGTGCTGGCCGTGCAGGCGGACGGCGGCGTCGTGACCACCGTGCAGGGGCTGGCGGAGGACGGCGAGTGGACGCCGCTGCAGCGCGCGTTCCACGAGCGGCACGGCCTGCAGTGCGGCTACTGCACCCCCGGCATGATCATGGCGTCGCGCGACCTGCTGCGCGAGAACCCGCGCCCCACGGCCGGCGAGGTCCGGGAGGCCCTGGAGGGCAACCTCTGCCGCTGCACCGGTTACCAGAACATCGTCCGCGCGGTCCTGGCCGCCTCCGGGCAACAGGTCACCGAGGAGGCCACGGCATGACCGACCAGGCCGTCGAACGCGAGATCGGCCGCTCCCGGCTGCGCAAGGAGGACGCCCGGCTGATCACCGGCCAGACGAACTGGACCGACAACATCCAGGTCGCCGGGCTGCTGCACATGGCCGTCCTGCGCAGCCCGATGGCCCACGCCCGGATCACCTCGGTCGACGTGTCCCCCGCCCGGGAACGCCCCGGTGTCGTGGCGGCGTTCAGCGGCGCCGACCTCGCCGAGGGGCTCGGCTCGCTGCCCTGCGCCTGGCCGGTGACCGAGGACATCGTGCTGCCCGACCACCCACCGATCGCCGTGGACGAGGTGCGGTACGCCGGAGACCCGGTGGCGGTCGTGGTGGCCCGCGACCGGTACGCCGCAGCCGACGCGCTGGAGGCGATCGAGGTCGACTACGAGCCGCTGCCCCCGGTCCTCGACCTGGAGGCCGCGCTCGCCGAGGACTCCCCGCTGGTCCACGCCGACAAGGGCACCAACCGCTGCTACACCTGGCCGCTCGCCACCGGCGAGAGCTTCGACGCGGTGCGCGAGCGCGCCGAGGTGACCCTGAAGCGCCGCTACCACCAGCAGCGGCTGATCCCCAACGCCATGGAGCCGCGCGCGGTCGTCGTCACCCCGCTGGCCGCCTCCGGCGAGTACACGGTGTACTCCGCGACGCAGATCCCGCACATCCTGCGGGTCATGCTGGCCGTGGTCACCGGCATCCCCGAACAGAAACTGCGGGTGGTCGCCCCGGACGTGGGCGGCGGCTTCGGCTCCAAGCTCCAGGTCTACGGCGAGGAGGCGCTCGCGCTCACCGTCGCGCGCCGGCTCGGCCGCCCGGTCAAGTGGACCGAGTCCCGCTCGGAGGGCTACCTCGCCACGCACCACGGCCGCGGCATGATCCAGGACGTCGAGGTCGCGGCCACCGCCGAGGGCAGGCTGCTGGGCCTGAAGGTCGACCTGCTCGCCGACATGGGCGCCTACCTGATGCTCGTCACCCCGGGCATCCCGATCCTCGGCGCTTTCATGTACCCGGCGATCTACAAGATGGACTCCTACGAGTTCAACTGCACCGGCGTGTTCACCACCCGCACCCCGACCGACGCCTACCGGGGCGCCGGCCGTCCCGAGGCCACGTTCGCCATCGAGCGGACCATGGACGAACTCGCCCACGAGCTCGGCCTCGACCCGGTGGAGGTACGGCGCCGCAACTGGATCCGGCACGACGAGTTCCCGTACACCACCATCGCCGGACTGACCTACGACAGCGGCGACTACGAGGCGGCCACCGACAAGGCCCTCGGCCTGTTCGGCTACGACGACCTGCGCGCCGAGCAGCGCAAGCGCGAGGAGCGCGGCGACACCGTACGCCTGGGCATCGGGGTGTCGACCTTCACCGAGATGTGCGGTCTCGCGCCGAGCCGGGTGCTGCGCGACCTGCGGTACTCGGCCGGCGGCTGGGAGGCGGCGAGCATCCGCATGCTGCCCACCGGCAAGGTCGAGGTCGTCACCGGCACCAGCCCGCACGGCCAGGGCCACGTGACCTGCTGGAGCCAGATCGCGGCCGACGTCCTCGGCGTGCCGTTCGAGGACGTCGAGGTGGTGCACGGCGACACCAGGGCCGCCCCGCAGGGCATGGACACCTACGGCTCGCGCTCGCTGTCCGTCGGCGGCGAGGCCGTGCACCGTGCCGCGGTCAAGGTCGTGGAGAAGGCCCGCAAGGTCGCGGCCCACCTGCTGGAGGCGAGCGAGCAGGACCTGGACTTCAAGGACGGCGCGTTCTCCGTGAAGGGGTCCCCGGAAGCCCGCAAGACCATCCAGGAGATCGCCTTCGAGGCCTTCACCTCGCACGACCTGCCCGACGGCGTGGAGCCGTCCATCAACGCGGAGACCGTGCTCGACCCGGAGAACTTCTCCTACCCGCACGGCACCCACCTGTGCGCGGTCGAGGTGGACACGGAGACCGGCAAGACCCGGATCCGCAGCTACGTCTGCGTCGACGACGTCGGCCGGGTGGTCAACCCGATGATCGTGGAGGGGCAGGTGCACGGCGGGCTCGCCCAGGGCATCGCCCAGGCGCTGTTCGAGGAGGCCGTGTACGACGACGACGGCAACCTGGTCTCCGGCACCATGGCCGACTACCTGGTGCCCTCGGCGGCGGACCTGCCGCACTTCGTGACCGACCGGACGGAGACGCCGGCGGCCTCCAACTCCATGGGGGTCAAGGGAGTCGGTGAGGCGGGCACGATCGCCTCGACCCCGGCCGTGGTGAACGCCGTGATCGACGCGCTGCGGCCGCTGGGCGTGCGGGAGGTCCGGATGCCGTGTTCGCCGCACCGGGTGTGGCAGGCGATCCGGGCCGCGCGGTCCGGTGCCGCGAACGTGGCCGAGCACGCCGGCGGGACGGGCCCCGCGCAGTCGGGCCAGTCCGGGCAGGCGGCCCAGGCGGGCGACGTCGGGCAGTACGGCCCGTCCGGAGAGGAGGGTTCGGCATGATTCCCCCCGCGTTCGAGTACACCCGTCCGACGAGCGTCGACGAGGCGGTGCGCGCGCTCGCCGACGCCGGCGAGGACGCGAAGGTGCTGGCCGGCGGGCAGAGCCTGCTGCCGCTGCTGCGGCTGCGGCTGGCCTTCCCGGAGCTGGTGGTGGACGTCGGCCGGATCCCGGAGCTGCGCGGCGTCCGGGAGGACGGCGGCACACTGGCCATCGGGGCGATGACCACGCACCACGAGGTGGTCCACGACCCGCTGGTGCGCCGGCACGCCGGTCTGCTCGCCGAGGCCACGGCCACCGTGGCCGATCCCGCCGTACGGCACCGTGGCACCCTCGGCGGCTCGCTCGCGCACGCGGACCCGGCCGGCGACCTGCCCGCCGTGGCCCTGGCCCTGGACGCGGAGCTGGTCGTCGTCGGCCCGGGCGGTCGGCGTACGATCCCGGCCCGGGAGTTCTTCGTCGACTACCTCCAGTCGGCGCTCGCGCCGGACGAACTCCTCGTGGAGGTGCGGATCCCGAAGAGGGACGGCTGGAGCTTCCACTACGAGAAGTTCCACCCGGTCGCCCAGTCCTGGGCCATCGTCGGGGTCGCGGCGCTCGTACGCCGCGACGACGGGCACATCGCCGAGGCGCGCGTCGGTCTGACCAACATGGGCGCCACCCCGCTGCGGGCCGCGGCGGCCGAGGAGGCGCTCGCCGGCGCCGACGGGCCCGAGGCCGTGGCCCGGGCCGCCGAGGCGGCGGCCGAGGGCACCGAACCGTCGCAGGACCTGGCCGCCACGCCCGAGTACCGGCAGCACCTGGCGCGGGTGCTGACCAGGCGGGCGGTGCTGACCGCCACCGGAATGGGGTGAGCGCCGATCACCCGGATGGACGACCCGGAGCAGGTGCGGGCCCGGCTGGAGGAGACGGGGTACCTCGTCGACGAGGGGCTGGCCGTCACCTGCTTCCTGGCGCTGCGACTGCACCGGCCGCTGTTCTGCGAGGGCGACGCGGGCGTGGGCAAGACCGCGCTCGCCTCCGCCCTCGCCGAGGCGCTGGGCGCGCCGCTGATCCGGCTGCAGTGCCACGAGGGGATCGACGCCGCGCAGGCCCTGTACGACTGGGACTTCCCGCGCCAGTTGCTGCACCTGCGGGCCGCGGAGGCGGCCGGGGTGCGGGACGCGGACCGGCTGGAGAGCGAGCTGTACGACCGGCGCTTCCTGATCGCCCGGCCGCTGCTGCGGGCGCTGCAGACCCATCCCTCGGTGCTCCTCGTCGACGAGATCGACCGGGCCGACGACGAGTTCGAGGCGTTCCTGCTGGAGCTGCTGTCGGAGTACTCCGTGACCATCCCCGAACTGGGCACGCTGCGGGCCGAGGAGCCGCCGGTGGTGGTGCTGACCTCCAACCGGACGCGGGAGGTGCACGACGCGCTCAAGCGGCGGTGCCTCTACCACTGGTTCGACCACCCCTCCTTCGCCCGCGAGCTGGCCATCGTGCGGCGCCGGCTGCCGGGGGTCTCGGCGCGGCTGGCCGAGCAGGTCACCGCGCTCGTCCAGACGTTGCGCGGCGCGGATCTGCTCAAGCCGCCGGGGGTGGCCGAGACGATCGACTGGGCCGAGGCGCTGGACGCGCTCGGGGCGACGGAGGTGGACGCGGAACTGGCCGTGGCGACTCTGGGCTCGGCCCTGAAGTACCGCGAGGACGCGGACCGCGCGCGGGGCCTGGACCTGACCGCGATCCTGGCGGCCCGGGGGACGTGACCGCGATGCACACGCCGGACAGCCCTCCGCACCGCCCACCGGGTCCCCGCCCGACGAGCGGCGCGCCACCCCGGGCGGGTGGCGACGGGCCGAACGGCGCGGGCGACGGGCCGCTCGGGGCCGATGCCGTCCTGCTCGGGTTCGTGCGGGCCCTGCGGGCCGCCGGGCTCGAGGCCAGTAGCGAGCGGGTGCACGCGTTCCTGCGTGCCGTGGCCGTGCTGCGGCCGGGGGCACGGGCCGACGTGTACTGGGCGGGACGGGCGACGCTGTGCGGCGGACACGACGATCTGGCGCGGTACGAGCGGGTGTTCACGGCGTACTTCGGATCGCCCGGCGAGCCCCCCGCGCGGGCGGTGCGGTCCGCTCCCCCGCCCCGGCTGCGCCTGGTGGCCCGGCAGGCGTCCGCCGTGCCCCGCGCACCCGGCGAGGACGAGCCGCACGGGCCGCCGGCGGTCACGCTCGCCAGCTCCGCCGAGGTGCTGCGGCACCGCGACGTCGCGGACCTGGACCCCGCCGAGCGGGCTCAACTGCGCCGTCTGCTGGCCGCGTTCGCGCTGCGGGGGCAGAGCAGGCGCTCGGCCCGGCGGCGGCCCGCACGGCGCGGGCGGGTCGACCCGCGCCGCACCGTGCGGGAGCTGCTGCGGCGCGGCGGGGAACCGGCCCGGCTGAGGCGGCACGCGCGGGTGGAGCAGCCCCGGCGGGTCGTGCTGCTCGTCGACGTGAGCGGCTCGATGGCGCCGTACGCCGACGCGCTGCTGCGGTTCGCGCACGCGGCGGTGCGCGGGGGCCGCACCGAGGTCTTCACGATCGGCACCCGGCTGACCCGGGCGACCCGGGAACTGTCGCACCGCGACCCGGACCTCGCGATGGCGGCGCTCGCGGCGGCCGTGCCGGACTGGCGCGGTGGCACCCGGCTGGGTGAGCTGCTGCGGGAGTTCCTGAACCGCTGGGGGCAGCGGGGCATGGCGCGCGGTGCCGTGGTGGTGCTGCTCTCGGACGGGTGGGAGCGGGGCGATCCGGAGCTGCTCGGGGCACAGATGCGCCGGCTGCACGCCCTCGCCCACCAGGTGATCTGGGCCAACCCGCGCAAGGCCCGGCCCGGTTACGCGCCGCTGGCCGCCGGGATGGCGGCCGCGCTGCCGAGCGTGGACGCGTTCGTCCAGGGGCACAGTCTCGCGGCGCTGGAACGGCTGGCGGCGGTGGTGCGCGGGGCCGCGGACGGCCGGGTGCCGGTGAAGGGAGCGGAAGGTGCGTGAGATCCTCCCGGCGCTGGAGCGCTGGTACCGGGCGGGGGTGCCGTTCGGGCTGGCCACGGTCGTCGCGGTCAGCCGCAGCGCGCCGCGCGGCCCGGGCGCCTCGATGGCCGTGGGCCCGGACGACGAGGTCGTGGGCAGTGTGTCCGGGGGCTGTGTGGAGGGGGCGGTGTTCGACCTCGCCCAGGAGGTGGTGGCGAGCGGCGAGTCGCGGCTGGTGACCTTCGGGTACAGCGACGAGGACGCGTTCGCCGTCGGGCTGACCTGCGGCGGCGAGATCACCCTGCTGGTGCGGCCGGTGACGCCCGGTTCGGACCCGGGGTTCGGCCGGGTCGCGGCGTCCGTGGCCGCGGGCGAGCCGGTGACCGTGGCCACGGTGGTCGACGGGCCCGCACCGCGCGGGGCCGCCCGGGCGGTCTGGCCGGACGGCGTCGAGGGCAC
Organism: Streptomyces sp. NPDC003720; assembly: GCF_042875075.1. Classification (NCBI taxonomy): domain Bacteria; kingdom Bacillati; phylum Actinomycetota; class Actinomycetes; order Kitasatosporales; family Streptomycetaceae; genus Streptomyces; species Streptomyces sp. NPDC003720. Next base: position 598,982 of record NZ_JBIANZ010000005.1, on the reverse strand, counting down.
CCTGGGCGCGGCCGGTCTCGATGTGGCGGTCACCGCCGACGCGCGCGGTGAACTCGCCCTCGGCGCCTCGGGGCTGAGGCACTACGGGCCGCACGGGGAGCGTCGCGAGGACGCCGTCACGGTGTTCCTGCAGTCGTTCGCGCCGCCGCCGCGGATGCTGGTCTTCGGGGCGATCGACTACGCGGCCGCCGTGGCCCGTATCGGCGCCTTCCTCGGCTACCGGGTCACCGTCTGCGACGCCCGGCCGGTCTTCGCCACGCCGAAGCGCTTCCCGGAGGGCGTGGAGGTCGTCGTCGACTGGCCGCACCGCTATCTCGCCGCCACCGGCACCGACGGGCGCACGGTGATCTGCGTCCTCACCCACGACCCGAAGTTCGACGTGCCGCTGCTGGAGGAGGCGTTGCGCCGGCCGGCCGCGTACATCGGGGCGATGGGCAGTCGCCGTACCCACGACGAGCGGCGCGAAAGGCTGGCCGAGTCCGGTGTCACCGAGGCCGAACTGGCCCGGCTGCGCTCGCCGCTCGGGCTGGATCTCGGGGCCCGGACGCCGGAGGAGGTGGCGGTGTCCGTCGCCGCCGAGATCGTCGCCCTGCGCTGGGGCGGCAGCGGCGCGCCGCTGACCACGACCGCCGGGGCCATCCATCCGGCCGCCGCCCCCTGAGTGCGAGGAGCAACTGATGGAACTGCACCACGAGTTCACCGTCCCCGTCCCCGTCGACGAGGCCTGGCGGGCACTGCTCGACATCGAGAGCGTCGCGCCGTGCCTGCCGGGCGCGACGGTGGAGGAGTACGACGGCAAGACCGTGACCGGTTCGGTGAAGGTGAAGGTGGGGCCGGTCACCGTGACCTACCGGGGCACCGCGGTCTTCGAGGAGCAGGACGCGGTCGCCCACCGGATGGTGCTCGCGGCGAGCGGCCGGGAGACCCGGGGGCAGGGCACGGCCAGGGCGACGGTCACCGCCGTGCTGAGCGAGCGCGACGGCGGCACGGCCGTGGCCGTGGACACCGATCTCAAGGTGACCGGTCGTCCGGCGCAGTTCGGGCGCGGCGTACTGGGCGAGGTGGGCGACCGTCTGGTGGGGCAGTTCGCCGCGTGCCTGGCCGACCGGCTGCGCGGCCCGGAGCCCGGGCCCGCCGCGCAGGAGGCGGCGCCGGCCGCCGGACGGCAGGAGCCGGAGCCCCTGGACCTGCTGCGCACGGCGGGTCTCCCGGTGGCCAAGCGCGGCCTCGCGGCCGCTGCGGCGTTGGCCCTGCTGGTGCTGGCCGCCGCCGGACTCCGGCGCCGCGGCCGCTCGCGGCGCGGCCGCGGGACCCGGCGGCCGCACGGCGGACGCCGTAGGTGACCTGCCGCTGAGGGGGCGAGGGTCAGCCGGCCACCAGCGTGTGGAGGTGGACGTCGTGCCGGCCGTCCGCGTGGGCGAGGGCGTCGCGCAGGCTTCCCTCGTAGGTGTAGCCGGCCTTCTCGGCCACCCGGCAGGACGCCGGGTTCGCGGTCGAGTGCCGCAGGGTCAGCCGGCGCAGTCCCAGCTCGTCCAGGGCCCACCGGCCCAGGCGCCGGGCGGCCAGGACGGCGATGCCGCCGCCCCGCGCCGCGGGCAGCACCCAGTAGGCGACCTCGGCGGAGCCGCCCGCGGGGTCGACGTCGTTGAGCGCGGCGAGCCCGATCGCCGCGCCCCCGCGGGGCGCGACGGCCCAGACCGCGCCGGTCCCGGCGGTGGGGCGCCGGTGCATGCGCGCTATGCGGTCGCGGGCCTCCGCGCGGCTGCCGACGGTGAAGAGGTTCCAGTGGCTGATGTCCGGGTCCTGGCCGGCCGCGAGCAGGGCGCCCGCGTCGGCGTCGTCGAGGCGCCAGGGCCGCAGCTCCAGTTCGCCGCTCAGCGGCAGTACGGGCTGCTCGCCGGCCGCGATCCGGCCGGCGGCCGGGACGGCGGGCGCGATGGCGGGTACCGGTGCGGCGGGACGGGAGGTCATCGCCGCATCCTGCCACGGCGGGCCGGGACGAGAGGCCCTGGGTCGTGTCCGCGAAGTCGCGTCGTTCGCCCGCAGGGCGGGCGTCGCGGCGTCCGGTGCGTGCTCTCGGGGTGCCGGCCGGATGCCCTCGTACTGGGTGTACTCGGGCTTTCGGCCGGTGCGGCGAGAGTGCGTACCGGGCGTCGCGACGCAGACACGACTTTGCGGACACGGCCTGGGTCGTGTCCGCGAAGTCGCGTCGTTCGCCCGCAGGGCGGGCGTCGCGGCGTCCGGTGCGTGCTCTCGGGGCGCCGGCCGGATGCCCTCGTACTGGGTGTACTCGGGCTTTCGGCCGGTGCGGCGAGAGTGCGTGCCGGGCGTCGCGACGCGGACGCGACTTCGCGGACACGGGCTAGGTGATGCGGTGCAGGGTCACGTCGGTGAGGGCGCCGTCGGCGACGGCCGCGGTCAGGTAGGTGTGGTGCGGCTGGCGGCGTCGGTCGGTCGGGGAGCCGGGGTTGAGCAGCCGCAGTCCGCCGGGGGCGACGGTGTCCCAGGGGATGTGGCTGTGGCCGAAGACCAGCACGTCCAGCTCCGGGAAGCGGGCGGCGCACCGGGCCTCGCGGCCCCGCGCGGGACCGGTCTCGTGGACCACGCCGAAGCGCAGGCCGCCCAGTTCGGCGTACGCCACCTCGGGGAGCCGGGCCCGCAGTTCGGGGCCGTCGTTGTTGCCGTACACCGCGACCAGCCGGCGGCTGCGGTCCTCCAGCAGGTCGAGGGTGGCCGTGTCGACCCAGTCCCCGGCGTGGAAAACCACGTCGGCGCGCGGGAGTTCGGCGAGCAGCGGGTCCGGGAGCCGCTTCGCGCGCCTGGGCAGGTGGGTGTCGGACATCAGGAGCAGTCGCACACGGCCACTCTAGGGATGCGGGGAGGTGAGGTGGCGGATGCCGCGTACGGCGCCCAGTACGGCGGCGCTCGCGCCGAGGGCGGCGGCGGCCGGGTGCCGGGCCAGGGTCTCCTGCCAGGAACGCCCGTGCGCCATGTCGTCGAAGGCCCCGTGGGCTCCCTGGTCGTCCTCGGGCGCCCGGTCGGCGGGCTCGAAGAGGTTGTCCAGGCCGGTCGGCGGGACGCTGTCGGTCTCCTGGGAGCCGAAGCCGGTGCGGGCGAGGTACCGGTCGAGCAGGGCCGGGGCGAGGCGGTTGGCCCAGAGGGTGGCCACGGTGGACGCGCCGACGTAGTACTGCTTGCGGCGCGGGTGGTCGGCCGCGTACGCCACACCCCGGGCGGCGACCTCCGGCTGGTAGATCGGCGGCACCGGCATGGGGTGCTTGTCGAGCCGGGAACGCACCCAGTCGAACTGGGGCGTGTTGACACCGGGCATCTGCGCGACGGTGATGTGCACGTTGCTGCCGCGGTGCAGCAGTTCGAGGCGGACGGAGGACGTGAAGCCGTTGACGGCGTGCTTGGCGCCGCAGTACGCCGACTGCAGCGGGATGGACCGTTCCCCGAGCGCCGAGCCGACCTGCACGATCGTGCCCCGGTCGCGCGGCAGCATCCGCTTCAGCGCGGTGCGGGTGCCGTTGACGAAGCCCAGGTAGGTCGTCTCGGTGGTGCGCACGAACTCCTCGGGCTCGATCTCGTCGAACGGCGCGAACACGGACGCGAAGGCGCAGTTGATCCACACGTCGATCGGCCCGAACTCCTTCTCGGCGGCGTCCGCGACGGCCTCGACCTGGGCCGGGTCGGCAACGTCGGCGGGCCGCACCAGGGGCCGTCCGCCGAGGACCGCGACCTCGTCGGCCGCGTTGCTCAGGCCGCCCTCGCCCCGCGCCACCAGGACGACGTTCGCGCCTCGCCGGCCGTACAGGCGGGCGGTGGCGCGGCCGATCCCGGCGCTGGCACCGGTGATGACGACGGTGGGGGGCATGGTGTCTCCTCTCGTACGGCGGGCTGGCGGTGTGTCAGGCCACCCGGTAGGGCCGGGCGCGCTCCTCCGCCAGGGTCAGCCCGAGACCCGGCGCGCCGTCGGCGCCCGGGGTGACGGAGCCGCCCCCGGGGGCGAGGACGCCGTCGAAGAGGAGCCGTTCGACGCGGACGTGGTCGTGGAACCACTCCAGGTGGCGCAGGTTGGGCACGGAGGCGGCGGCGTGGGCGTGCGCGTGCGGCGCGCAGTGCCCGGAGACGGCGGTCCCGCGGGCGTGGGCGAGGGCGGCGGCGCGCAGCCACACGGTGACGCCGCCGCACCGGGTGATGTCCGCCTGGAGGCAGTCGACGGCGCCGGCGGCCAGCATGTGCTCGAAGTACGGCAGCGTGTAGCCGTACTCGCCGGCGGTGACGTCCATGGGGACCCGGCCGCGGACGTCGGCCAGCAGGGTGAGGTGGTCGGAGGAGACCGGCTCCTCGAACCAGGTCACGCCCGCGTCGGCGAGCGCGCTCGCGACCCGGACCGCCTGTCCGCCGGAGTAGGCGCCGTTGGCGTCCACGAACAGCTCGGCGGTCTCGCCCACGCTCGCCCGCGCACGGCCGACGCGTTCCAGGTCGCGGGCCTCGCGGGAGCCCCAGGACTCGCCGATCTTGATCTTGACCCGGGGGATGCCCTGGTCCTCGGCCCAGCCGCGGAGCTGCCGGTCCTGGCGGTCGGCGTCGTAGGTGGTGAAGCCCCCGCTGCCGTAGACGGGCACGTCGTCGCGGGCGGCGCCGAGCAGGTCGACGAGGGGCAGGCCCAGCAGGCGGGCCTTGAGGTCCCACAGGGCGATGTCGACGGCGCTGACCGCCTGGGCGGCCACTCCCGGCAGCCCCGCGTTGCGGGCCGCCCGGCACATCGCCTCGTTGGCGCGCGGCACGTCGTGGACGGGTGTGCCGGTGACGGCGCCGGCGAGCAGGCCGTCGACGACGTGCGCGGCGGCCGCGGGGGCGTAGGTGTAGCCGAGGCCGTTCGTGCCGCCGGCGCGGACGGTGACCAGGACGAGGGTGGTGCTGTCCCAGGCGAGGGTGCCGTCGGCCTCGGGGGCGTCGGTGGGCACGGTGTAGACGGCCGTGTCCACGGACTCGACGACGGGCCGGTCGCTCATGGCCGCCTCCTCAGTCCCGGCGCCGCAGCCGCAGCGCGGCGCCGGTGCCGGCCGCGGCGGCGAGGGCGGCGGCGGAGGCGGTCGTCGCCCAGCGCGCGGTGCGGGAGGGCCCGGACGGGCGCTGGGCCAGGCGTTCCGGGGCGTCGCTGGGCAGGTTGCCGTCGAGGGCGAGGGCCAGGGCCTCGGCGAGGTGCAGGGCGCGCCGGCCGGTGCCGCCGTCCTCGATCTGGGTGCGGCAGCTGAAGCCGTCGGCGAGGACGAGGCTGCCGGGGGCGGCGGCGCGGACGGCGGGCAGGACGCCCTGTTCGGCGACGGCCATGGACACCTCGCGGTGACCGCGCTCGAAGCCGAAGTTGCCGGCCAGTCCGCAGCAGCCCTCGTCGAGGACGTCGGCGTCGAGGTGGGCGCGGCGCATGAGTTCGCGGTCGGCGTCGAACTTCATGACGGCGTGCTGGTGGCAGTGGGTCTGCACGGTCGCGTGCCGGGCGAGCGGCGGTGGCCGCCAGTCGTCGGGCGCGTGGTGGACCAGTTGCTCGGCGAAGGTGCGGAACTGTCCGGCGAGCCGTCGCACGTCCCGGTCGGCGGGCAGCAGTTCGGGGGCGTCGGCGCGGAACACGGCGGTGCAGGAGGGCTCGAGGCCGATGACGGGCGTGCCCGCCTCCAGGTAGGGCCGCAGCACACTGAGGGTGCGGCGCAACACCTTCTGGGCGACCGGCAGTTGTCCGGTGGAGATCCAGGTCAGGCCGCAGCACACGGGCTCGGTGGGTACGGCGACCCGGAAGCCGGCGTCCTCCAGCACCCGCACGGCCGAGATCGCGATGGAGGGGTGGAAGTAGCTGCTGAAGGTGTCCGGCCACAGCACCACGGTGCGCGGGTCGGCGGGGTCGGGTTCCTCGCCGCCGCGGGCCCGCCACCACTGCACGAAGGACCGGCGGGCGAACACCGGCGCCGGGCGGTCCCCGTCGACGCCGGCCAGCCGCTTGCCCGCGCGGGCCAGGCCGGGCGCGTGCAGCACGGTGTTGACCAGGCCGGGGGAAACGCGGGAGAGCCGTGCCCACAGGGGCAGCCAGCCCAGCGCGTAGTGCGCGGCGGGGCGCGGCCTGCCCTCGTAGTGGTGGGACAGGAACTCGGCCTTGAGTGTCGCCATGTCGACACCGGTCGGGCAGTCGGACTTGCAGCCCTTGCAGGCCAGGCAGAGGTCCAGCGCGTCGCGCACCTCGGTGGAGCGCCAGCCGTCCTTGACCGCCGAGTCGGCGTGGCCGTCGAGCATCTCGAAGAGCAGCCGGGCGCGGCCGCGGGTGGAGTGCTCCTCCTCCCGGGTGGCGCGGTAGGACGGGCACATCACGCCGCCGGAGTGGCTGCGGCAGTTGCCGATGCCGACGCAGCGCATCACGGCGCGGTTGAAGGAGTGGTCGTCCGCCGGGAACCGGAAGTGGGTGGAGGGGGTGTCGGGGCGCCATGACGGGCCGAGGCGCAGCTGTCCGTCGACCGGGTGCGGGTGCACGATCTTGCCCGGGTTCATCCGGTCGTCCGGGTCGAACAGGGCCTTCATCTCGCCGAACGCGGTCACCAGGCGCTCGCCGAACATCCGGGTGAGCAGTTCGCCCCGGGACTGCCCGTCGCCGTGCTCGCCGGACAGCGAACCGCCGTAGGAGGCGACGAGGTCGGCGGCGCGCTCGACGAAGCGGCGGAAGTCGGCGACGCCCTCGGCGGTCTTCAGCCCGAAGGGGATGCGGGTGTGCACGCAACCCTGCCCGAAGTGCCCGTACAGGGACGGGTGGTCGTAGTCGAACTCCTCGAACAGGGCCTTCAGGTCGCGCAGGTAGTCGCCGAGCCGCTCGGGCGGGACCGCGGAGTCCTCCCAGCCCTCCCAGGTCTCGCGGTCGTCCGGGGGCCGGGCGGTGACGCCCAGCCCGGCCTCGCGGGCCTTGAGCATCCGCTGCTCGCGCTCGGGGTCGTCGGAGAACGCGACGTCCGGGTCCTTCTCGCCGCGGCCGACGGCGCGCAGCAGGGCGTGGGCCTGTTCGTCGACGGCCTCCTGGCTGTCGCCGCTGTACTGGACCATGAGCCAGCTGTCGCCCCGCGGGAGGATGTTCAGGGACTCCAGGTAGGCGCCCTCCTCGCGCATCAGCTGCGCCATGCGCCCGTCCAGTGCCTCCAGCTGGCTCGGCGAGCAGTGCTCCAGCAGATGGGACACGTCGTCGGCGGCGGCGCAGATGTCGTCGTAGCCGAGGACCAGCAGGGACTGGTACGCCGGCACCGGCACGAGGTCCAGTTCGGCGCGCAGGACCGTCACCAGCGTGCCCTCGCTGCCGACGAGCGCCCGGGCCACGTCGAAGCCGTTCTCCGGGAGCAGGGAGTCGAGGTTGTAGCCGGAGACCCGGCGCGGGATCTTGGGGTAGCCGCGGCGGATGTCTGCGAGGTACTCGGTGGCGATGCGGTCCAGGCCGGCGTAGATCTCGGCGAGCCGGCCGCCCCCCTCCGCTATCCGGGCGCGCTCGTCCGGCGGTGTCGGGCCCACCCAGGCCCGCTGTCCGTCGTAGGTGAGGATCTCCAGGCGGCGTACGTTGTCGACGGTCTTGCCGTAGGCCTGGGCCGAGGCGCCGCAGGAGTTGTTGCCGATCATGCCGCCCAGCGCGCAGTGGCTGTGGGTGGACGGCTTGGGCCCGAACTGCAGCTTGCGGGGGGACAGACGGCGGTTGAGCTCGTCCAGGACGATGCCGGGCTCGACCACGCAGGTGCGGACATCGGGGTCCACGGACAGCAGCCCGTCGCAGTACTTGGTCCAGTCGATCACCACGGCCGTGTTGGTCGTCTGCCCGGCGAGGCTGGTGCCGCCGCCCCGGGAGAGGACCGGGACGCCGAAGCGCGCACAGACGGACACCGCGCGGGCGCCCGCCTCCACCGTGCGGGGCACCACGACGCCGATCGGGACCTGCCGGTAGTTCGAACCGTCGGTGACGTAGGCCCCGCGGCTGCCCGCGTCGAAGCGGACCTCGCCGTCCACCTCGTCGGCGAGTGAGGCCCGCAGGCCGGAGATGTCCCACCCGGTCATCCGCACTCCCTGAACTCACCTGGGCGCTGTACTGCGCTGTCCCTGTGCGGGGACGGCCGAGTACCCGACCGTTCGGCAGGCAAAACTGAACAGTTGTGACTGGACAGTTTGCGCTGCCGGTCCTAGGGTGACGGCATGGCCGTCATCTCCGAATCCGCCGTACGCACCGCGCGTGACCTGCGCGTGGTGTTCAGCCGGCTGCGGCGCCGCATCCGCGAGGTCGCGCAGGACGCCGACCTCACCCCGTCGCAGGAGTCGGCCCTCTCCCTCGTCGGCAAGCACGGCGCGGCCACGGCCAGCGCGCTGGCCGGCGCGGAAGGCGTACGGCCGCAGTCGATGGCGACCACGCTGGCCGCCCTGGAGCGGCACGGCCTGATCCGGCGCGCCCCCGACCCGGACGACGGCCGCCGCCAGTTGGTCACCCTCACCGACGCCGGCCGAGCCCGGGTCGAGGGCAACAAGCAGCTCCGCGAGGAGTGGCTGGCCCGCGCCTTCGAGGACCGCTACACCGAGGAGGAGCGGCAGACCGTCCTGACCGCGCTGGAGCTGCTGGAACGGCTCTCGCGGCCGTGATACCGAGGCTCACCCCGCGCACCGGCCGGACCGGCCGGACCGCCGGCCCCTCCCTCGCCGGATTCGACCGCCGGCTCATCGCGCCGATGGTCCTCGGCTCGGTGCTGAACCCGGTCAACTCCTCGATGATCGCCGTGGCGCTGGTGCCGATCGGCGTCGCGTTCGGCGCGCCACCCGCCGAGACGGTGTGGCTGGTCTCGGCGCTCTACCTGGCCACGGCCGTCGGCCAGCCCGTCATCGGGCGGCTGGTGGACACGTACGGGCCGCGCCGGCTCTATCTGACCGGCACCGCGATGGTCGGCGTCGCCGGTCTGCTGGGCGCGCTGGCGCCGTCGCTCGGCGCGCTGATCGCGGCCCGGGTGCTGCTCGGGTTCGGTACGTCGGCCGCGTATCCGGCCGCCATGCGGCTCACCCGCGCCGAGGCCGAGCGCACCGGGCAGGACAGTCCGGCGGGCGTGCTGGCCGCACTGGCCGTCGCCGCCCAGACGGTGGCGGTGGTGGGGCCCGCGCTCGGCGGGCTGCTGATCGGGCTGGGCGGCTGGCGTGCCGTGTTCACCGTCAACGTGCCGCTGTCCGCGGCCTGTCTGGTCCTCGGCGCGCTGCGGCTGCCGCGCGCCCCGGCGGCACCCGGGCGCCGGAGCGTCGACCTGCCCGGCATGGCGCTGTTCGCGGCCACGCTGGTCGCGCTGATGCTGTTCCTGACGGACCCGCGCCCGGACCGCTGGTGCCTGCCGCTCGCGGCCGCCGCCGCTGCCACCGCGTTCGCGCTGCGCGAGCTGCGCACCCCGGACCCGTTCATCGACCTCAGGGTCCTCGGCGGCAACGGCCCGCTGCTCGCCACGTATCTGCGCCAGCTCCTCGCCTACACCACCTCCTACGCCTTCATGTACGGCTACACCCAGTGGCTGGAGCAGGGCCGCGGGCTGGGCGCGGCCACGGCCGGCCTGGTGCTGCTGCCGCTGTCGGCCACGGCGCTCACCGTCTCCGCCCTCACCGGGCGGCGCGAGGCGGTGCGCGCCAAGCTGCTCACCGGGGCCGCGCTGCAGATCGCCGGCTCCGCCGCCCTGCTCCTGGTCGGCGCCGACAGCCCGGCGTGGCTGCTGCTCGGGGTCGGCGCCCTCCTCGGCGTCCCGCAGGGCCTCGTCGGCCTCGCCGCGCAGAACGCCCTGTACCGGCAGGCCGATCCCGAACGGATCGCGTCGGCCGCCGGACTGCTGCGGACCTTCATGTACCTCGGTGCGCTGGGCGCGTCCGCCGCCACCGCGGCGTTCTACCCGCACCGCGCCGACACCGCCGGGCTGCACGGCCTGGCCCTGTTCATGCTCGCCGGCTCGGCCCTGCTGCTGGCGACGACCCTCCCCGACCGTTCCCTTGGCCGGCTCACCCCTCGAAAGGCCTGATCGACGCATGTCCGTCACCACGCTCGACCCCCGCACCGCCTTCGTCGCGATCGACCTGCAGAACGGCATCGTGGCCATGCCTACCCAGCCGCACTCCGCCGCCGACGTCGTCTCCCGCACCGCCGAACTCGCCGCCGCCTTCCGTGACCGCGGCCTCCCCGTGGTCCTGGTGCGGGTGTCCTTCTCGCCCGACGGGGCGGACGCCGTCCCCGGCCGGACCGAGCGGCAGGCCCGCGGCCTCGCCTTCCCGGACGACTGGGACGTCGTCGTCGACGAACTGTCCGGCCACCCCGGCGACATCCACGTCACCAAGCACAACTGGAGCGCCTTCCACGGCACCGACCTCGACACGCAGCTCCGCCGCCGCGGCATCACGCAGATCGTGCTGGCCGGCATCGCCACCAGCATCGGCGTCGAGTCCACCGCGCGCGACGCCTACGCCCACGGCTACCACGTCACCCTCGCCACGGACGCCATGACCGACAGCGACCCCGCGGCGCACACGGGCAGCGTCGAGCGGATCTTCCCGCGGCTCGGCGAGAGCGGCACGACGGCCGAGATCCTGGAGCTGCTGGCCAAGACCCACGCCTGATCACCCGACACGGTGCCTTGTGCGGGCTTGACTTCGCCCGTACAAGGCAGCGGGTTAACATTCGGCCACGCGCCGTGCCACTCAGGCAACGGAAGGCGAACCAAGGGGGCTTGGAAACCGGATGCCGGTCAAGGTCAGCGTCGTCGTACCCGTCTACAACCCCGGGCCGTACATCGAGGACTGCGTGGCCTCGCTGCTGCGCCAGTCGCTGCCTCCCGACGAGTTCGAGGTCGTCTTCGTCGACGACGGCTCCACCGACGCCACCCCGGCCAGACTGGACGCGCTCGCCGCCGAGCACCCGCACTTCCAGGTCGTCCACCAGGAGAACTCCGGCTGGTCCGGCAAGCCCCGCAACGTCGGGATCGACGCCTCGCGCGGCGAGTTCGTGATGTTCGTCGACAACGACGACCACCTCGGCGACGAGGCCCTGGAGCGGATGTACGAGTACGGCGTGGCCAACAAGGCCGACGTCGTCGTCGGCAAGATGGCCGGCAAGGGCCGCCCGGTGCCGGTGGAGCTGTTCCGCCGCAACCACCCGCACGCCACGGTCGCCAACGCCCCGCTGATCGACAGCCTCACCCCGCACAAGATGCTCCGGCGCTCCTTCCTGGAGCGCACCGGGCTGCGCTTCCCGGAGGGCCGGCGGCGCCTGGAGGACCACGTCTTCGTCACCGAGGCCTACCTGCGCGCGGACAACGTCTCCGTGCTCAGCGACTACGTCTGCTACTACCACGTCAAACGCGACGACGCCGCCAACGCCGGTTTCCAGAGCTTCGATCCGGTCGGCTACTTCCAGAACCTCCGCGAGGCCCTGGACGTCGTCGAGCGATACACCGAGCCGGGCGCGCTGCGCGACCGGCTACTGCGCCGCTGGCTGCGGGTGGAGATCGTCGACCGGATGAGCGGGCGCCGGCTGCTGGCGATGCCGGACGACTACCGGCGGGAGGTGTTCCGGGAGACCCACGCGGTGGTCAAGGAGCGCTTCGGCCCCGGTGTCGCCCCCGGGATGCGGCTGGGCCAGCGGATCGTCGCCGCGCTGATCCGGGACGACCGCTACGACGACCTGGTCGCCTACGCCGAGTGGGAGGCGGGCGTCCGGCCCCGGGCCGTACCGGCCGGCGTCGAGTGGCGGGACGGGAGGCTGCGGGTGGGCTTCACCGCCGAGTACACCGACGCCGACGGCCCGCTCGCCGTCAGCGCCGACGGGACCCGGCCCCCGTCGGACGACGCGCCGGCCGACCTGGCCGAGGCCGTGTCCCGGCTGACCGCGGCCGCCGCGGACGGCTTCGGCAGGGCGACCGCCGATCTGATCCTGCGCGACCGGGAGACCGGCGCCTCCTACTTCCAGCCGGTGGAGACCGTTCGGGAGCGCGTCCCGGCCGCCGACGGCCGGACCCGGCTGGTGCTGCGCGGCACGGCCACCGTCGACCCCGCGACGGCGGCGGGCGGCGAACCGCCGGCCGGCGGGCTGTGGGACGCCCATGTCCGCCTCACGCTGGGCGGCTGGACCAAGGAGTGCCGGCTGGGGCCGGCGCCCGCGCAGGGCGGCGCGCTGCCGCCCGCCGGGCTGGTCGGCGGCCGGATGGTGCTGCCGTACTGGACGAAGGGGTACGCGAACCTCTCCCTGGACGTGGACCGGGCGGTGAAGTCCCTCGGGCTGCACCGGCTCACCCCGGCCGACGCGGCGCTGTCCGACAGCGAGGTGCTCTCCCTGGTGCTGCCGCTGTACGTCCCCGACAGCACCCCGATCACCCTCCGGCTGACCCACACCGCCTCCGGCCGCACCCTCGACGCGGAGGCCGTGCTGACCCCCGCCGACGGCGCCCACGGCCTGCTCGCGGCCCCGGTGCCGGTGCGCGAACTGCGGGGTGCCGCCTGGCGCGCGGCGCTCTGCCTGCCCGGCGGCCGGGTTCTGACGCTGCCGCTGCTGCTGAAGGCGGGCCGCGAGGACGTGCGGGTGGTGCGGGTGACTCCGCGCGGGCTGCTGCGGCGGCTGTTCGGAAGGGCCCGGCGCGTGCTGGGCGCGGTGCTGGGACCGACGACTACACGAAAGGCCTGAAGCGGTGCGGCAGTTGGAGATAGCGGACGCGTGGGTGCTGGAGCCGAAGGCGTTCCCGGACGACCGGGGCAGCTTCCACGAGTGGTACCGGGGCGCGGAGTTCCGCGAGGCCACCGGCTACGACCTTGGCCTCGCCCAGGCCAACTGCTCGGTGTCGCGGCGGGGCGTGCTGCGCGGCGTCCACTTCGCGGACGTGCCGCCCGGCCAGGCCAAGTACGTCACCTGCGTGCGCGGCGCCGTACTCGACGTGGTGGTGGACATCCGGGTCGGCTCCCCCACCTTCGGGCGATGGGAGGCGGTACGGCTGGACGACGACAACCGGCACGCGGTCTTCCTGGCCGAGGGCCTCGGGCACGCCTTCATGGCGCTGACCGACGACGCCACCGTGGTGTACCTGTGCTCGGAGGGGTACGCGCCGGGGCGGGAGCACGGCGTGCACCCGCTCGATCCCGGTCTGGGCATCGCCTGGCCCGAGGGCGTCGAGCCGGTGCTGTCGCCCAAGGACGCCGAGGCGCCCACCCTGGCCGAGGCGGAGCGGTCCGGGCTGCTGCCCTCCTACGCGGACTGCTCCGCCCACTACGCGCGACTGCGCGGCCGGTTCAGCGGGTGACGGAGTAGGGCTCCAGCGCGCGCCGCAGCGGTTCCCAGCCGCGGGCCCGCTTGGTGCCCCGGTCGCGCGCCGCGGCCAGCGGCTTCCAGAAGCCGGCGCCGAGGAAGTCCTCGGGATTGACGGCCGTGGTGCGCTCCAGCACCGATTCGGGGACCTTCTGCGGGTCGGGGACCTCGAACTCCGCGACGATCTCGTCGTACCGGTCCTTGAGCACGGTGTTCGACGGGTCGGCGCCGAAGACCACGAGCTGGCCGGTGGGCGCGGTGTCGACCAGTACCGTGACCAGGTCGGGACGGTGGCGGTTCAGGATCTCGACGAGCTTGTACACGTCGCCGGTCCAGGCGTCGGTGTGCCGGTCGCGGGCGGCCTCGTCGACGTTGCGCGGCAGCATGTCGTCGAAGACGACGACGCTCGCCCAGTCCGCGTGCTTCTCGATGTTGATGAAGTCCCGCAGCGCGTACTCGAAGAGGTGCATGCCGTCGATGAACGACAGGTCCAGCGTGGTGCGCCGCCAGTAGCCGAAGGGGCTGCGGTTGCGGGCCAGGTTGCGCAGCGGATGGCGGCCGCCCCTGAGGTGCGCGAGGGGGTTGTCGCGGGCGAAGAAGTCGTCGCTGGTCGCCTTGGCGAGGTGCACGTCGCAGCGGATCTCCGTGACCACCTTGAACGCGGGGTCGACGGCGATGCTGGGCACCCGGGACAGCGTCAGGCTGCGGCCGTCGTTGACGCCGATCTCCAGGTAGTTGCGGTTCGCGGTGACCTTGTGGAGCTCCCGCAGGAACTCGTGCCGTTTCACTGGGACATCTCCTTGCGGATGTGAGGCAGGGCTTCGTACAGGGCGGACCGCCAGTCCCTCGGCGGTTCCAGGCCGGTCTCCCGCCACCGCGCGTGCCCGAGGACGCTGTAGGCGGGCCGGGGCGCGGGGCGGGGGAAGGACCGGCTGTCGGTGGGGCGCACCCGCTCCGGGTCGGCCCCGGCCAGCCGGAACACCTCGCGGGCCAGCTCGAACCAGGTGGCCTCGCCGGAGTTGGTGGCGTGCAGGAGGCCGCGGGCGTCCCCGGCGCCGAGGTCCGCCACGAGGGCGGCCACGTCGGCGCTCCAGGTCGGCTGCCCGCGCTGGTCGTCGACGACGTCGAGGGTGTCGCGGCGGGCCTCGAGTTCGAGCATGGTGCGCACGAAGTTGCGGCCGTGGGCGCCGTACAGCCAGGCGGTGCGCAACACGACGGCACCGCCCGGGTGTTCGGCGAGCACCGCCCGCTCCCCGGCGAGTTTGGTACGGCCGTAGGCGGTGCGCGGCGCCGGGGTGTGGTCCTCGGGGTAGGGGGTGTCGCGGGCCTCGCCTGAGAAGACGTAGTCGGTGGAGACGTGGACCAGCCGGGCGCCGTGGGCGGCGCAGGCGCGGGCGAGCAGCCGGGGTCCCTCGCCGTTGACGCGCAGCGCGCGTGCCTCGTCGGTCTCGGCGTCGTCCACGGCCGTGTAGGCGGCGCAGTTGACGACGACGTCCGGACGGTGGTCGTCGAACGCCTGCCGTACGGAGCCGGGTTCGGCGATGTCGAGAGCCGTACGGTCCAGACCGGTGACGTCCTCGCCGCGTTCGCGCAGTTCCCGGACGGTGTCCTGGCCGAGCATGCCGCTCGCGCCGGTGACCAGCCACCTCATCGGACGCTCCGCCGCTTGAGCGGCTCCCACCACGAGCGGTTGTCCCGGTACCAGGCGACCGTGGCGGCGAGGCCGTTGGTGAAGTCGTGGCGCGGGCGGTAGCCGAGTTCGTCGCGGGCCTTGCTCCAGTCGACCGAGTAGCGCAGGTCGTGGCCCTTGCGGTCGGTGACCTGCCGCACCCGGTCCCAGCCGGCGCCGCAGGCCTCGAGGAGGAGGGCGGTCAGCTCCTTGTTGCTCAGCTCCGTGCCGCCGCCGATGTTGTAGACCTCGCCGGGCCGGCCCTTGGTGCGCACCAGCTCGATGCCGTGGCAGTGGTCCTCGACGTGCAGCCAGTCGCGGACGTTGCGCCCGTCGCCGTAGAGCGGGACGGTCAGGCCGTCGAGGAGGTTGGTGACGAAGAGCGGGATCACCTTCTCCGGGAACTGGCGCGGGCCGTAGTTGTTGGAGCAGCGGGTGACCCGGACGTCGAGGCCGTGGGTGCGGTGCTGGGCGAGGGCCAGCAGGTCGGAGGAGGCCTTGGAGGCGGAGTACGGGGAGTTGGGCGCGAGGGGGTGGTCCTCGGGCCAGGAGCCGGACGCGATGGAGCCGTACACCTCGTCGGTGGAGACGTGCACGAAGGTGCCGACGCCGTGCCGCAGCGCCGCGTCCAGCAGGGTCTGGGTGCCCACCACGTTGGTCCGGACGAACTCGCCGGCCCCGTCGATCGACCGGTCGACGTGGGACTCGGCGGCGAAGTGCACCACCTGGTCGGCGTCGGCCATCAGCTTGTCGACGAGGGCGGCGTCGCATATGTCGCCGTGCACGAAGTCGAGGCGGGGATGCCCGCTCGGCAGATTGGCGCGGGTGCCGGCGTAGGTCAGCCTGTCCAGCACGGTGACGCTCGGCGCTCCGGGCGAGTCGTCGGCGAGGAGGCCGCGGACGTAGTGGGAGCCGATGAACCCGGCGGCGCCGGTGACGAGGAGGTTCATATTGGCCATACCCTAACGGCGGACGGCCCGGTCCGGACCCTTGTTCGCCTTATTGGGCAGGCTCGCGGATCGCCGCCGCGGCGCCGCTCCCCGTCGCGGTGTTCCTCAGTCCTCGCCCCTCACTATGGTGGCGTCCCGCTCCGTGTCGCCCTGCCGCGGAGCGGTGCGGTCGACGACGGCCGGCAGACAGGTGCGGACGCCCTTGCCCCGCCCGCGGCGGGCCTTGGACCAGCCGGTCTCGGCATAGGGGAGGGTGGGCCTGTCACTGATGTGCGCGGTCACGGTGTCTCATCTTCTCTCTTCTGCCCTGCCGCCGGGCCGGCCGGTGGAACGGCTGCCGGCGGCTGCGGTGTGTCGGCCCGGGTCCCCGCGCCCCGGACGCCCAAACGCGTGGGCAGTGGCAGGGGCGGCTCTCCGTACTCGTGGCGCTCAAGCCGTCGGCGGGCGCGCTCGGACGCCCGCACCGGCCGCTCGCGGACATGGCGCCCACCTCGATCTGCTCGACCAGGCACCCGATCCGGTACCGGCCGACCAGCGGCCCCATGGCCGCCCTGGGTCCGAAGACGGTCCGCCCGGCCGGGCGGCGCACCGCGGGCGGGCACCCGTTCGTGATCATCCCTGAGCGGTCCGCGGCAACCCGAGGCCTGCTCGTGCGCGCTTTCGGCCGTAGTGGCTGGAATGCTGGAGCCGGAAGCCATGCCGCGGCGGCGAAGGGGTGAGGCCATGGAGGCGGAGCGCATGGTGCGGTCGCTGGGCGGGATGCTGGCCGAGGGCCACCTGGCCGGCTTCGATCAGCTCCCTGGCCTCATCGCCAGGCACGCCGCCCTGGCGGGCCTGTCCGACGCCCGCGTCTACCTGGCCGACCTGCGCGAGCAGGTTCTGCGGGAGGTGATCGGCAGCGGGCTGGACGGCACGCACGGCGGCGAGGAGTTCCCGGTGGAGGGCACGCTGCCGGGCTGGGTCTTCGCCTACACCCAGCCGCGCGCAGAGGGCGAGGTGGGCCGCTGGTGGGTACCGGTCCTGGACGGAACCGCGCGGCTGGGCGTCCTGCGCGCCGACCTGGGCGGCGGTGCGGGTCTTGAGGAGCTGCAGACGGTGGCGTCGCTGGTGGGTCTGCTGGTGGTCAGCAAGCGGCCCAGCAGCGATGCCGCCGCCCGCCTGGCCCGAACCCGGACGATGAACGTGGCCGCGGAGCTGCAGTGGAATCTGATGCCGCCGCGTTCCTTCGCCAACCGGGACGTGGTGATCGCCGCCGCGATGGAACCCGCTTACGAGATCGGTGGGGATGCCTTCGACTACGCCGTCGCCGGGGACCAGGTGCATCTTGCCGTCTTCGACGCCATGGGCCACGACAGCCACGCCGGGCTGACCGCGAACCTGGCCGTGGCCGCCTGCCGCAACCAGCGCCGCCAGAGAGCCGGCCTGGTCACCACCGGCGAGCGGGTCGAACGGGTGCTGCTGGACCACTTCGGACACGACACGTACGTCACGGCGATCCTGGCGGACCTCAACGCTCGCACCGGGCTGCTCACCTGGATCAGTCGCGGACACCACCCGCCGGTTCTCATCCGTGCCGGCCGCTGGACCGCCTCACTGCCCTGTAAGCCCGCCCATCCCCTGGGCACCGACCTCGGTATCACCGCCACGCTCTGCCACGAGCAGCTCGAACCCGGCGATCGCGTCCTCCTCTACACCGACGGCGTCATCGAGGCCCGCGACGCGACGGGCCGCGAGTTCGGTCTGGAGGCCTTCACCGACTTCGTCATCCGCCACCACGCCGACGGCCTCTCGGTACCCGAAACCCTGCGCCGCCTCATGCGCGCCGTCCTGGACCACCACAGCGAC
Organism: Streptomyces sp. NPDC003720; assembly: GCF_042875075.1. Lineage (NCBI taxonomy): Bacteria > Bacillati > Actinomycetota > Actinomycetes > Kitasatosporales > Streptomycetaceae > Streptomyces > Streptomyces sp. NPDC003720. The sequence continues at coordinate 581,203 of NZ_JBIANZ010000005.1, read as the reverse complement.
CGGCTCCGCGACGACGCCACGGTCGTCTGCCTCGAATGGCACGGACCCAGCCGCAACACCCAACTGCGGCCCACTCAGGGACCGGACACCGGCTGACCTCCCCGACAGCAGCACCGCCGCTGCCGGCCCGGACCGCACACGGGGCCTTCGTCCCGGCGCGACGCGCGGACGGCGCCGCAGCCCGCGGCAGCGGTGATCCATGCCGGCCGTCATCGTGCGGCGACCGGTGGGATGCCGAGCACGGCGCAGGCCGCGCGTGCCACGCGGGCCGGTGCGGTGCCCGGGTCGGGGGACGGCAGCAGCATGTGGCTGATGCTCAGGCGCACCAGGAGGTCGGCGGCCTCGTGGTGCCGGTGCTCTTCCAGGTGGGGCAGGACGTCGCCCAGCCACGCGGACACCAGGGTGCGGGCGCTGGTGAGCACGGGGTCGGGGCGGCTGGTGAGGAAGGGCAGCAGGGCGTCGGTTCCGCCGCGGGCGGCGGCCAGCACCGCCTCGATGAACGGGTTGCGTTCGGCTTCGGCCAGGGCGTGGCCGACTCCGGCCTGCAGGGCGAGGCCCACGTGCGTGCGGTTCCGGTCCAGCACGCCGGCCAGGCCGGTGAGGAACAGGTCGGCCTCCCGACGCACCAGGGCGTGGCCTATGCCGGCGCGGTTGCCGAACTCCGCGTAGATGGAGGGGCGGGAGACCTCGGCCCGCACAGCGAGGTCGGCGACCCGTACACGGTCCCAGCCGCTGTCGGAGGCCAGGGCCCACGCTTCGTCGAGGACGCGCTGACGCATGTGCTTGCGCCAGGCGAGACGGGGCGGATCCGGCGGCCGCCCGAATCCCGCCCCCTGCTCGGGGAGGGGCTGTTCCTGACGCCCTGGTCCGCCCGTTTGCGGCACCCGCATGATCACTCCTCGCAAGCTGACCGACCGTCAGAATATTGACACAGCGCCGCCTTTGTCAGCCGATCGGCCGACTGCCAGTCTGAGCCTCCCCCCCATGGCGTGCTTCCGCCTCCCCTGGGCGGGGGAGGCGGAAGCACGCACCCGACCGAGGAGCTGACGCTATGAGCCGCGATGCCGACAACGTGCGCTGGCGCGACCCCAAGCGCCTGTGGTGGCCCTTGGCGCTCGCCGTCCCGACCCTGCCCTGGCAGGCCGGCGTCCTTGTGCACGTCACCGGCGTCGCCGCGTTGTGGTGGTGGGGGCCGTTCTTCGCCTTCGTCCTCGTCCCACTGCTCGATCTGATCACCGGCACCGACGGGGCCAACCCTCCCGAGACGGCGGTCGAGCGCCTCGAGCAGGACCGCTACTACCGGTGGTGCACCTATCTGTATCTGCCGCTGCAGTTCGCGGCCCTCGTCTGGGCCTGCCGGCAGTGGGCCGGAGGCGCTCTCGGCGTGACCGGCTCGTTCGGGCTGGCGGCCACCACCGGCGTGGTCGCCGGGGTGGCGATCAACACCGCCCACGAACTGGGCCACAAGAAGGAGCAGGTGGAGCGAAGGCTCAGCCGTCTGGCCCTGGCCCAGAGCTGCTACGGCCACTTCTACGTCGAGCACAACCACGGCCACCACGTGCGTGTGGCGACACCGGAGGATCCCGCCAGCTCCCGCCGCGGGGAGAGCTTCTGGCTCTTCCTGCCCCGCACCGTCACGGGCAGTGCGCGATCGGCATGGCTTCTGGAGCGGCGCCGGCTCCAACGGCGTGGACGACCCACCTGGAGCCGGCACAACGACGTCCTGACCGCCTGGGCGTTGTCCGTCGCCCTCTTCAGCGCGCTGGGCGCGGTCTTCGGACCCGTGGTCCTGCCCTGGCTGCTGCTGCAGGCGGTCCTCGGCGTGGGCCTGCTGGAGTCGGTGAACTACCTGGAGCACTACGGCCTGCTGCGTCAACGGCGGTCGGACGGCCGTTATGAACGGGTCACCCCCCGGCACAGCTGGAACAGTGACAACACGGTCAGCAACCTGTTCCTCTTCCAGCTCCAGCGGCACTCCGACCACCACGCGAACCCGCTGCGCCGCTACCAGACCCTGCGGCACTTCGACGAAGCGCCGCAGCTTCCCGCCGGCTACGCGGCCATGATCGTCCTCGCCTGGGTCCCACCGCTGTGGCGCAGGGTCATGGACCCGAGGCTGCTCGCTCACTACGGCGGCGACACCGCGTTGACCAACACCAGGACACCCACCGGGCGGCGCCCGGCGCCGTCCACTTCTCCGGCCCGTCGGTAACGGTGTTCGGTTCGCCCACAAGGGTGAACCGAACCCGAGTTTCATGTATGTAGGGGAAGCCGCGGCGTCACGGCAACCGTCGAGGCTCAGGTCTGGCCGCCGCCACCGCCGCCGAAGGAACCGCTGGAACCGGGCGACCAGCGCGGACGCCGCTGGTCCTCGGCGCGCCGGGAGCCGGCGTTGCCGAGCTGGTGGGGGGTGAGCCGCTCGTTGCCGTCCTCGGCGCGGGGCACCTCGTGCGCCTCGCGCATCTCGCTCGTCTCACGGACCGGACCGGTCGGCGGCAGCTTGGGCTGCTCCTCGGGCCGGGGCGGAGCCGATTCGCGCCGGCGCACCGAGACGCCCAGCCGGAAGGCCCACAGCAGCCCGCCGACGAGCGCGACGCCGACCACGAGGACGAGGACGTAGCCGAACACCTGAGTGCCCGAGGCTGCTTCGTACGTGGCAGTGTTCATGGCCTGCGGGTACCCGGGAGTGCGCGCCGGATGCCTGACCGGGGGTGCTTCAGCCGAACGGCGCAGGGGGCGGCGGACCCGACCGTGGGCGTGCGGGGCGTGGCGCGGGCGGGCCCACGGGGTCCCCGGAGTAGCGTCGCCCGTGATGACCGAAACACCGGAGATGTCGGAGATCGCGGAGATCACCGCACGGTACTCCTCCCCCGCTCCCCGGCCCGGCCGGGTCCTGCTGCGCTGGCTGTCGACGACCGATCACAAGGTGATCGGCCGGCTCTACATGGTCACGGCCTTCGGCTTCTTCCTGCTCGCGGGGCTGCTCGCGCTGGGCATGCGCACGGAGCTGGCGCGGCCGGGGCTGCAGGTGCTCAGCGCGCAGGACTACAACGAGTTCGTGACCATCCACGGCACGATCATGATGCTGCTGTTCGCCACCCCCATGTTCGCCGGGTTCACCAACGCGGTCATGCCGCTGCAGATCGGCGCGCCCGACGTGGCCTTCCCCCGGCTCAACGCGCTGTCGTACTGGATGTACCTCTTCGGCGGCCTGATGGTGGTCTCCGGTTTCCTGGTGCCGGGCGGCGCCGCCTCCTTCGGCTGGTTCGCCTACGCACCTCTCAACAGCGCGTACTACTCCCCCGGCGCCGGCGGCGACCTGTGGGTGATGGGGCTGGTCGTCACCGGTGTCTCCACCACGCTCGGCGCGGTCAACTTCATCGCCACCATCATGTGCCTGCGCGCCCCCGGCATGACCATGTTCCGGATGCCGATCTTCACCTGGAACGTGCTGTTCACCTCGATCCTGGTGCTGCCCGCGTTCCCCGTGCTGACCGCCGCCCTGCTCGCCCTGGAGGCCGACCGCAAGTTCGGCGCGCGCGTCTTCGACGCGGCCGACGGGGGCGCGCTGCTGTGGCAGCACCTGTTCTGGTTCTTCGGGCATCCCGAGGTCTACATCGTCGCGCTGCCCTTCTTCGGCATCGTCTCCGAGATCCTGCCGGTGTTCTCCCGCAAGCCCCTGTTCGGCTATCTGCCGCTGATCGGCGCGACCATCGCCATCACCATGCTCTCGGCCGTCGTCTGGGCCCACCACATGTTCGCCACCGGCGCGGTGCTGCTGCCGTTCTTCTCCGTCATGTCGTTCCTGATCGCCGTCCCCACCGGCATCAAGTTCTTCGCCTGGATCGGCACCATGCGGTACGGCTCGCTGTCGTTCGAGACCCCGATGCTGTGGTCCTGCGGTTTCCTGGTGTCGTTCCTCCTCGGCGGCCTCAGCGGGGTGCTGATCGCCTCACCCCCGCTGGACTTCCACCTCACGGACTCCTACTTCATCGTCGCCCACCTGCACTACGTGTTGTTCGGCACGGTGGTGTTCGCCATGTTCGCCGGGTTCTACTTCTGGTGGCCCAAGTTCACCGGCCGGATGCTGGACGAGCGTCTCGGCAAGCTGCACTTCTGGCTGCTCTTCCCGGGCTTCCAGCTCACCTTCCTGGTCCAGCACTGGCTCGGCGAGCAGGGCATGCCCCGCCGCTACGCGGACTACCTCCCCGGCGACGGCTTCACCCTGCTGAACAGCATCTCCACCGCCGGCGCGTTCCTGCTCGCGGTCTCGACCCTGCCGTTCCTCTACAACGTCTGGCGCACATGGGCCAAGGGCGAGCGCGTGGACATCGACGACCCCTGGGGGTGGGGCCGGGCCCTGGAGTGGGCGACGTCCTGCCCGCCGCCCCGGCACAACTTCGTGGCGCTGCCCCGGGTCCGGTCCGAGTCGCCGGCCTTCGACCTGCACCATCCGGAGGTCGTGCGCGAGGCCCAGGAGGAAGGGAAACGATGAAGACCGAGGCGATGCTGTTCGGCGGGGTGGCGGTGTTCTTCGGCGGGGTCGCCGCCCTGTACGGGGTGTGGTCGCGCGAGCCGGCGGGCACGGCCGCGCTGCTGGTGGCGTGCGGCATGGCGGCGCTGGTGTCGTTCTTCTGCCTGGTGCAGTACCGGCGCAAGGGGAGGCGGGCACAGGACCTCGGGGACGCCGAGGTGGCCGACGGCGCCGGGCCGGTGGCGTTCTTCCCGGACGAGAGCCCCTGGCCGGTCGTCACCGCGCTGGGCTTCGCGGTGACGGCGACCGGCGTCGTCTACGGGCTGTGGCTGTTCCTCATCGGCTGCGGCGTTCTGGCCCGCGGGGTCTTCGGGCTGGTGTTCCAGTACGCGCGCCGGTGATCTCCCGGCGCGGCGCTCCGGGCCGGAACGACTCCACGGGTTCGTGGCCGGTCTCGTAGCCGCCGATGACGTTCTGCCGGATGTCGCCGGTCGGCACGCCCTCGGCGAGGCGCTCCCGCTCGGCCGCCGTCAGGGCCCGGCACAGCCACCGGGTCAGCAGGAAGGCGAGGACGGGCGCCGCGACGAGGGCGACGCGGTACACGTAGGTCAGCGCGTTGACGGAGACGCGGAACGTCTGGGCGCTGACGTCGTTGGCGCCCTCCAGCAGCAGCACGGCGTAGAACACGGTGGCCGCGACGCCCAGTCCGGTGCGCACGGGACGCTCGCGCGGCCGGTCGCACAGGTGCCGCTCCTGGCGCCACTCCCCCGTCAGGCGCTGCTCGGCGAACGGGTAGGCGTAGAGCACGGCGAACACCAGCGCGGGCAGGACCACGGCGGGCAGCAGCACGTTCCACATGACGGTGTGGCCCGCGAAGCTCGTCTCCCAGGCCGGCATCAGCCGCAGGGCGCCCTCCAGGAAGCCGACGTACCAGTCGGGCTGGGAGCCGGTGGAGGCCTGGTCGGGGCGAAACGGGCCGTACACCCACACCGGGTTGATCTGGGCGACGGCCGACAGCGCCGCGAGCACGCCGGCGACCGTCAGGGACAGGCCGATGGAGGAGGCGCTGAACTGCGGGACGAGCGGTTTGCCGTGGACGTTGCGGTTGGTGCGGCCGGGGCCGCGCCACTGGGTGTGCTTGAGGCGGAACACGAGGATCAGGTGCACCGAGACGAGGGCGACGAGCGCGCCCGGGATCAGCAGGATGTGCACCGGGTAGAGGCGGGTGATGATGTCGTGGCCGGGCACCTGGCCGCCGAAGGCGAAGAAGGCCAGGTACGTCCCGACCACCGGGATCGAGGTCATGATGCCCTGGGCGATCCGCAGTCCCGTGCCGGACAGCAGGTCGTCGGGGAGCGAGTAGCCGGCGAAGCCCTCCGCGAGGGCCAGCGCGAACAGGGTGACCCCGATGACCCAGTTCAGCTCGCGGGGCCGGCGGAAGGCGCCGGTGAAGAAGATCCGCAGCATGTGCGCGCCGATCGCGGCGATGAACAGGAGCGCGGCCCAGTGGTGCATCTGCCGGATCAGCAGTCCGCCGCGGACGTCGAAGCTGATGCGCAGGGTGGAGTCGAAAGCGGACGACATGAGCACCCCCTGCAGCGGCACGTAGGAGCCCTGGTAGACGACCTCCCGCATCTCCGGCTGGAAGAAGAACGTCAGCCACACCCCGGTCAGGATCAGCACCAGCAGGCTGTAGAGGGCGAGTTCGCCGAGCAGGAAGGACCAGTGCTCGGGGAACGCCTTGCGCAGCAGCGAGCCGCCCTCCAGCACCGGGAGGCGGGCGTCGGCGGCGTCGGTGAGGCGTTCGGCGGCGCGGGCGGCCGCGCGGGGACCACCTCTCACGAGTCCTGCGGTGCGGCCGCCCGCGCCACCTCCGCCTCGACGTCGGCCCGTGGTCTGCCGGTCTCCTTCGCGTACTCGCTCACCGCGGTCTGCACCTCCCGGTCCAGGTCCCGCCAGGCGCGCAGGGCCGTCTCGTAGGTGCCGGACTGGGCGCCCGTCATCTGGCGGCCGGCGGGCGGCCCGTAGGCGTCGCGCAGTTCCGCGACCGTTCGGTGTGCCGCCTCGGCGGCGCGCTGCTTCGCCACCAGTTCCTCGAAGGTGTGTGCCACCCCACCGACCTTAGGCACGGTCGGCGCGCGGCGCCCGTCGACCTGCCGTGCGCCGACCGCACCGGTACCCGAGTGGCGGGTCAGTCCGGTGGTACGAGGTCGGCCCACACCTGCTTGCCGCCGCTGACCGGCACCGTCCCCCAGGCCGCCGACACCGCCTCCACCAGCAGGATGCCCCGGCCGCCTGTGGCCTCCCAGCCGATGCTGGTCGGCTGCACCGGGCTGCGCGGCGAGGTGTCGGCGACGGCGAGCCGCAGCCGGTGGTTGACCAGGCTGAGGTCGAGGCGGACCGGCCCGCCGGTGTGCACGAGCGCGTTGGTGACCAGCTCGGAGACGACCAGGAGGGCGGCGTCGAGGGTGTCCGGGGAGACGCCCCAGGTCCGCAGGGTGCGCCGGGTGAAGCGGCGGGCGTGCCGGACGGCCTCGGGCACCCGCCACACGGTCCAGCTCTCCCGCAGCGGGCGTACGGCCATGCCGTCGTAGCGCATCAGCAGCAGAGCGACGTCGTCGCCGCGGTGGGCGCCGGTGAGCAGGGCGTCGGCGACCAGGCCGAGATGGCCGGGGTCGGCGGCGGCCAGCTCGGCGGCGAGCCGGTCCATGCCCTCGTCGATGTCGGCGCCCGGGGACTCCACCAGGCCGTCGGTGGTGAGGGCCAGGACCGTGCCGGGCTGGAGCCGCAGCGGGGTCATGCGGAACTCGGCCTGGCCGAGCACCCCGAGCGGCGGGCCGCCCTCGGCCTGCACGATCTCGGTGCTGCCGTCCGGGTGCCGCAGCACGGGCTGCAGATGGCCGGCGCGCACGCACAGGGCGGTGCCCTGCTCCATGTCGACGTCGACGTAGGCGCAGGTGGCGAAGAGGTCGGTCTCCATGTCCAGCAGCAGCCGGTTGGCGTGCGCGACGACGACGTCCGGGGAGTGGCCCTCGGCGGCGTAGGCGCGCAGGGCGGTGCGCATCTGCCCCATCAGGGTGGCGGCGCCCGCGTTGTGGCCCTGGACGTCGCCGATGACGAAGGCCACGTGGTTGTCGGCGAGCGGGATCACGTCGTACCAGTCGCCGCCGACCTCCAGGCCGGCGGTGGTGGGCAGGTAGCGGGCGACGGCGACCGCGCCGGGCAGCCGGGGCAGCCGGCGTGGCAGCAGGGTGCGCTGGAGCATGCCGACGAGTTCGTGCTCGGCGTCGAAGGCGTGGGCGCGCAGCAGTGCCTGTCCGGTGAGACCGGCGCAGGCGGTGAGCAGGGCGCGCTCGTCGGGGGCGAACTCGTGCGGCTGGTCCCAGCCGACCAGGCAGGCGCCGGCCATGCGGCCGCCGGCCGGCAGCGGCAGCACGGCGAGGCCGCCGGGGCCGACCTCGGCGAGGGCCGGCTCCAGCGGGCTGCCGGCGGGCCAGATGCGGGCGCGGCCCTGACGCAGCGCGGAGGCCAGGGTGGGCATCGCCCGCACCGGCGCGTCGGGCCACTCGGTGCGCCACTCGGTGCGCCACACCTCGGGCCACGCCTCGGGTTCCGGCGGGTCGAGGACGGTGACGACCAGGCGGTCGTTCTCCAGTTCGGCCAGCGCGATGCGGTCGGCGTTGAGCGGGACGCGCAGGGCGGCGACCACGGCCTTACCGACGTCCTTGACGGTGCCGGCGGTGGCCAGCGCGGCGGCCAGCCGCTGGACCCGGGCCACGTCGGTGACGCCGGAGCGGAGCGTGGAGGCGTCCGCGACGGTGCCGGTGAGACGGGCGGAACGGCCCTCGCCGCCGGGCACCAGCCGGCCGCGCAGCCTGACCCACTTGGGCGGGCCGGAGGGCTGCAGGATGCGGAACTCCAGTTCGCGTTCGCCGATCGACATGTGGTCGGCCTCGACGACGGACATGAGGGAGGGCAGGTCCTCGGGGACGGTGAGGCCGAGCAGCGTCTCCACCCGGCCGTCGAACTCCGGCCGGCCGATGCCGAACAGACCGAGGATCGCGTCGCCGACCTCGATCCGGCCGGTGTCCATGATCACGCTGAACGCGTCGGCGGGCAGCTCGCCCGTGTCGGTCGCGACCGGGGCCGGCGCGGGCAGGGCGACGGCCCGGGCCACCAGTTCCAGGCAGGCGCGGTCGTCGGCGCCGAAGCCGCCGGGCTGCTCGGTGACGGCGAGCAGGCAGCCGCCGGACGGGCCGAGCGGGAGGGCGGCCAGCGAGAAGTCCGGATACGGCGCCCGGCGTGCCTCGGCGCACCCCGCCAGGTCGGCCGGGCCCAGCCAGACGGGGCTCCGGGTGCGGTGGGTCTCGGCCATCGGGGAGCCGCCCGCGGCCGGACAGCCGTCGCGCAGCCCGTACAGGGTGCGGGGCAGACCGGCCGACTCGGTCAGGCGGAGCGTCGCGGGGTCGTCGCCCGGCGCGTACACGCCGGCGAACGAGGCCCCGGCGAAGACCAGCGCCTGTTCCAGGACGCGCCGCAGCCGGTCCGGTGCAGCGGGAACGGCCGCGAGTGCGTCCAAGGCAGATGCGGCACGCTCGCTCCGCGATCCGCGCACCGCGGCACCCTCACTCGCCACGTTCGCCATTACAGCGCGTATGAGCCGACGGCGCAGCCCCTGCGGACGCGCCGTCCCGTGCGCCGCCGCCCGCGTACCGCTCGAAAGCCGCCGAACACATCTTTACTTGTGCGTTCCGCACGGCCTTCTCGTGACAGCGGTGACTGTCCGCGACCGGTCGATTGCTGGAAATCTCTTCCCCGGTCACCCACAGGGAGGGGCTGCAGGCGCATGGACAAGCGGTACGAGGTGTACGCGCTGGCCGACGGGCACTTCTACGACACGCCCGACCGGCTTTCGGCGGACGACGGGCACGAGCCCGCGCCGCTGTTCGAGACGGCGCGTCGCACGGTTCCGGACGGCTGGCACGCGGCACGGAGCGGCGACTGGCTGACGCTGACCCCGCTCGGCGCGGACGGCGCACCGCTGCCCGGGCCGGCCCAGGGCTGGAAGGTGCACTCCTCGGCGACCCGGGCGAACGCGGACCGGATCGCGGCGGCCGTGTGGGACTACTGCGTGCCGCGCCGCATCCCGTTCAAGTTCGTGCCGGGCCCGCACCTGCTGCACCTGCGCAACACCAAGTACGCCGGCCGCGACACCAGCGGCAAGTTCGTCACCGTCTACCCGGACGGGGAGGAGCAGCTGCGGCAGGTGCTGGAGGAGCTCGGCGCGGAGCTGAAGGGCTGCGAGGGGCCGTACATCCTGACCGACCTGCGCTACGGCGAAGGCCCGCTCTACGTCCGCTACGGCGCGTTCGCCCGCCGGTACGTCGTCGACGAGCGCGGCTCGCTGGTCCTGGCGGTGGCCGACGGCGAGGGACGCCTGGTGCCGGACCGGCGGGACCCGTCCTTCCAGGTGCCCGAGTGGGTGGCGCTGCCGGAGTTCCTGCGGCCGCACCTGGAGGCCCGCAACACCACGACCGTGGGCGACCTGCCCTACCGCATCGAGAAGGCGCTGCACTTCTCCAACGGCGGCGGGGTCTACGTGGGCACCGACACCCGCGACGGGCGCAAGGTCGTGCTGAAGGAGGCGCGCCCGCACGCCGGGCTCGCGGCAGACGGGGCGGACGCCGTGGCCCGGCTGGAGCGGGAGAAGGCGGCGCTGGAACGGGCCGCCGGGACCGGCGTGGTGCCCGAGGTGCGGGACTGGTTCACGCTGGGCGACCACCGGTTCCTGGTGATGGACTTCCTCGAGGGCCGCACGCTCAACTCGTACTTCGCCGAGCGGCATCCCCTGCTCACGACCGATCCCGACCCGGAGCGCGTGGCCTCGTACACGCGGTGGGCGCTGCGCGTACACCGGGCGGTGGAACGCGCGGTGGAGGCGGTGCACGAGCGCGGGCTGGTCTTCAACGACCTGCACGTCTTCAACGTCATGGTCGCCTCGGACGAGGAGACCGTGTACCTCATCGACTTCGAGGCGGCCGCGCCGGCCGAGGAGAACGGGCGGCAGGTCGTCGCCCACCCCGGCTTCTTCGCGCCGCCGGACCGCCGCGGCAAGGACGTCGACCGGTACGCGCTGGCCTGTCTGCGGATCGCCCTGTTCCTGCCGGTGACCACGCTGTTCGTAGTGGACCGCGGCAAGGCCGCCCACCTGGCGGACGTGATCGCCGGGCAGTTCCCGGACGTGCCGCGCGCCTTCCTGGACGAGGCGGTCGCCGAGATCACCCGGAACCCGGCCGGCGGGACGGCCCGGACGTCCGCTCCGCTGGTGGACCCGGGCGACTGGCCCTACAGCCGGGACTCGATGGTCAAGGCGATCCTCGCCTCCGCGACGCCGGAGCGCGACGACCGGCTCTTCCCCGGCGACATCGCCCAGTTCTCCGAGGGCGGCGGGCTCGGCCTGGCGCACGGCGCGGCCGGTGTGCTGTACGCGCTGGACGCCGCCGGGGCCGGGCGGTACGAGGAGGGCGAGCGCTGGCTGCTGGACCACACGGCGGTGGTGCCGCCCGGCACTCCGCTGGGCCTCTACGACGGCCTCGCGGGCGTGGCGCTGGTCCTCGACCGGCTCGGCCACCGGCAGCGTGCGCTGGACCTGGTCGACTGCGTCCTGCGGGAGAAGTGGCAGAACCTCTCCTCCGAACTGAACGGCGGACTGGCCGGGGTCGGACTGGTCCTCGGCCACCTGGCGGCCGCGACCGGCGAGCCGGAGCTCGGCGAGCGGGCCGATGAGGCCGCCGACATCCTCGTCCGGCGCCTCACCGAGCCGGTCCCGGACACGCCGCGGCGGCGGGCCGGGCTGCTGCGGGGCGCGACCGGGCCCGCGCTGTTCCTGCTGCGGCGGTACGAGCAGACCGGTGAGACCCGGCTTCTGGTGGCCGCGGCCGAGGCACTGCGCCGCGACCTGGCCGGCTGCGTGCTCCAGAAGGCGCACGGCGGGCTCGAGGTGGACGAGGGCTGGCGGACGCTGCCGTACCTCGGCGACGGGAGCGTGGGGATCGGGATGGTCCTCGACGACTACCTGGCGCACGCGGGCGACGGCGGCGAGCGGTTCTCCTCGCTCGCCCGGACCGCCGACGACGCCCGCGAGACGGCCTTCCTCGCACACGCGGCGGGCGCGGCGGCGGAGTTCGAGCAGGCCAGGACCGGCATCCGCACCGCCGCCACCTCCCGCTTCTACGCGCAGCCCGGACTCTTCCAGGGCCGCGCCGGAATGATCCTGCACCTGGCCCGCGGCCTGACGCCGGACGCCGGCCGGGAGCGGCTCGAGCAGCAGATCGCGGGGCTCGGCTGGTTCGCGATGGCCTACCAGGGCCAGCTCGCCTTCCCCGGGAACCAGATGATGCGGCTCTCCATGGACCTCGCCACCGGAACGGCCGGCTGCCTGCTGGCGCTCGCCTCGGCCCTCGACGCCGAACGCGCCGCGCACCTGCCGTTCCTGCCGCCGCCGGCGGCCCTCACACGCGGCTCCGCACCGACGGAGTCGTGACACAACCCCCGTCCCCAATAGGGAAAGGACACCCATCATGGCACTTCTCGACCTGCAGACCCTGGAGTCCGACGAGCACACCGGCGGCGGCGGCGCCAGCACGCTGAGCCTGCTGTCCTGCGTCTCGGCGGCGAGCGTTGCGCTCTGTCTCTGACCGAGCCGCCGGATAACGGCTCCGGGCGCCCCACTCCCCGTGCGGGGGTGGGCTGCCCGGAGCCTTCCCGTTTCCCGTCCCGTTCGTTGTTCGTGCTCCCGTTCGATCCGAGGCGAGGCCGCAGCCGATGACGCCCCCGACCGACCTCCCCGACCGTCTGCCGCGCGCCGTGCTCCGGCACGTCCGGGCCCGGTGCGCCGCGCTGTGCGCCGTCAGCGCGGCGGCGACGGCCGCCGGACTGCTGCTGCCGGCCGCGCTCGGCCGGGCCCTCGACCTGCTGCTGAACCGTGCGCCGGCCGGCCGCTGGGTGGCCTGCTGCGCGGGTCTGGTGCTGCTGCTCGCCGTGCTGGACGGGTGCGCGGGCGTCCTCACCGGCACGGTGGACGCGCGATCGACCGCGTGGCTGCGCCGCCGGGTCACCGGGCACGTACTGGCCGTCGGCCCGCGCGCGGGCGCCCGGTTCGGCTCCGGTGACCTGGTGGCCCGGCTGGTGGGCAGCGCCGCGCAGGCCGGCACGGCGCCGGGCGCCACGGCGGCGCTGGTCGCCGCGCTCGCCGGGCCGGTGGGCGGGGTGGTGGCGCTGGGCCTCATCGACCCCTGGCTGGCCGCCGTGTTCCTCGCCGGAGCGCCGGTCCTGGCGCTGCTGCTGCGCGCCTTCGCCCGGGACACCTCGGCCTGCGCCGCCGACTACCAGCGGGTGCAGGGCAGGATCGCCGCCGCGCTGACCGAGGCGGTCGGCGGCTCCCGCACGATCCGCGCGGCCGGCGCCGAGGACCGGGAGACGGCCCGGATCCTGCGGCCGCTGCCGGAACTGTCCCGCGCCGGGCACCGCATGTGGCGGGTGCAGGGGCGGGCCGCCGCGCAGGCGGTCACGGTGGCGCCGCTGCTGAACCTCGGCGTGGTCGCGGTGGCCGGGCTGCTGCTCGCCCGGCACCGTCTGTCGGTCGGCGAGGTGCTGGCCGCCTCCCGGTACGCGGCCCTCGCCACCGGCGTCGGCATGCTGCTCGGGCACCTGGCCGCGCTCTCCCGGGCCCGCGCGGCCACCGGACGGCTGGCCGAGGTGCTGGCCGAGCCGGCCCCCGGGTACGGCTCCGGTGAACTGCCGCCCGGCGAGGGACGGCTGGAGCTGCGCGGCGTGACGGCCCGGCGGGGCGGGCGGACCGTGCTGGACGGCGTCGACCTGCTCGTCCCGGCGGGCGCCATGCTCGCGGTGGTCGGTCGTTCCGGCACCGGCAAGTCGCTGCTCGCCGAACTCGCGGGCCGGCTCACCGACCCGGACGCCGGGGAGGTCCGGCTGGACGGGGTCCCGCTGCGCGACCTGCGCCACGACGAGCTGCGCCGCGCGGTGTCGTACGCCTTCGAGCGGCCCGCCCTGCTGGGCACCACCATCGAGGACACGCTCTCCTTCGGGCTCGCCGCCCCCTCCGCCGAGCGCGTCCGGTCGGCCGCGCGCGCGGCCCGCGCCGACGACTTCGTCCGCCGGCTGCCCGCCGGCTACGCCACCCGCTGCGCCGACGCGCCCCGGTCCGGGGGCGAGGCCCAGCGCCTCGGGCTGGCCCGCGCCTTCGCCCACGGCGGCCGGCTGCTCATCCTCGACGACGCCCTCTCCAGCCTCGACACGGTCACGGAGCACCAGATCACCGAGGCCCTGCTGTCCTCCCGTGCGGGCCCGACCCGTCTGCTCATCGCCCACCGCACGGCCACCGCGGCCCGCGCCGACGCGGTCGCCTGGCTGGACGGGGGCCGGGTACGGGCGGTGGGCCCGCACGCCGAGCTGTGGCGGGACCCGGAGTACCGGGCGGTGTTCGGGGAGGAGGACGGGACATGAGCGAGCGGCCCGCGGGCGGGTGCCCGCACCGGGAAGGAGCCCGCTGATGGGCGTACGGCGGCAGGCGCTGCGGTTCCTGCGGGCACGGTGGCGGGTGCTGATGCGGCTCGGCTGCTGGTCGGCCCTGGAGGCGGGGCAGACCTTCGTGCTCGGGTACGCCCTGGCGCGGGCGCTGGACGCCGGGTTCCTGGCCGGGAACACACGGACCGGCCTGCTCTGGCTCGGCGCGGCCGGGCTCGCGGTGGCCGCCGGGGCGTACGGGACCGGACGCGTGTACGGCGCGGTCGCCGCGCTGGTCGAGCCCGCCCGGGACCGGCTGGTCGAGCGGGTGGTGGCGCGCGGGGTGCGGGAGGCGGACGGCGGAGCGCTCTCCGGGCTCACCCAGCAGGTGGAGATCGCCCGGGACACGTCCGCCGGTCTCGTCCTGGTCTCCCGGTCGTTCCTGTTCACCGCGGCCGGGGCGCTGGCCGGCCTGTGCGCGCTGGACCCGCTGCTGCTCGCGGTCGTCGTCCCGCCGCTGCTGGCGGGTGTCGCGCTGTTCGCTGCGACGCTGCGGCCGCTGGCCCGGCGCCAGGAGTCCTTCCTCGCCGCCGACGAGGCGCTCGCCGGGGAGCTGGGGGCGGTGTGCCCGGGGCTGCGGGACGTGGCGGCCGCCGGCGCGGAGGCCCGGATGGCGGCGGAAACCTCGGAGGCGGTCGCCGCCGAGGAGCGGGCCGCCCGCGCCCTGGCCCGCTGGAGCGTGGCCCGGGTGGCGGCGCTGGCGGTGGGCGGCGAACTGCCGGTCGTCCTGCTGCTGGTGACCGCGCCCTGGCTGCTCGGGCACGGCGTCACCGCGGGTGCGCTGGTGGGCGCCCTGGCCTACGTCACCCAGTCCCTGCTCCCCGCCCTCCAGAACCTCGTCCACGGCCTCGGCACCAGCGGCTCCCGCCTCACCGTCGTCCTACGCCGCCTGCTCCCGCCCACACCCCCCGACGTCGAGAACCGGCCACCGGCCGCACGACGGCCCGCCGACGGACCGGACCCACAGCCGGCGTCCGGCCCGGCCGGACGCAGCGCCCGGCGCCCGGCGCCCGGACCCGGCAGGCCGGACCAGCGCCCCGCACCCGACTCCGCCGACCAGCCGGACCATCGCCCCGCGCCCACACCGGGCGACCGCGGCGACCAGCGTCAGGCGTCCGCATCCGGCACGCCGAGCCGGCCGGCACCCACGAAACGGCCCACAGCCGGGGAGGGACGTCCGGACCGGCACCCGCCAACAGAGCCCGCCCCCCACCCAGCGCCCGCCCCGGCCGACCGCAGCGACCGGCTCGACGCCGCGGGCGAAGGGCCGCCTGCACGGGAGGCCACGCACGAACGAGGCCGCCCCGGCGGTCGGCCGCCCCGGCCCCCGGCGCCCCGGCTCGGCGCCTCGGGCGGAGGGCCGGCTCCACGGCGGGAGCCGGGGGGAGCCGTTCACCCGCGTCCGCGTCCCGGGGCTCCCGCCCTCGGTCTCCGGGGTGTCACCTTCGCCTACGGGCCCGCCAGCGAGCCCGTGCTCGACGGGCTCGATCTGAGGCTGCCGGCGGGCGGGCACCTGGCCGTCGTGGGGCCGAGCGGGATCGGGAAGTCGACCCTCACGGGGCTGGTCGCGGGGTTGCTGGTGGCACGCGAGGGGGCGATCCAGGTGTACGGGCACACCGTGCCGAGCCCGGAGGCGGCCGCCGCGCGGGTGCTCATTCCGCAGGAGGCGTACGTCCACGGCGGGACCCTCGCTGAGAACCTGGGCATGTTCCGCCGGGAGCCCGTGCCGGAGGCGGAGCTGACGGCCGCGGCCGAGGCGGTCGGGTGCCTTCCGCTGCTCGAGGCGCTGGGCGGCCCCGCGGCCGGGGTCGATCCGGCCGCGCTGTCCGCGGGCGAGCGCCAGTTGATCGCGCTCACCCGCGCCTACCTCTCCCCGGCGCCGCTCGCCCTGCTCGACGAGGCCACCTGCCATCTCGACGCGGCCGCCGAGGCACGGGCCGAGCGGGCCTTCGCCGCCCGGCCCGGCGGAACGCTGGTGGTCGTCGCGCACCGCATCAGCTCGGCCCTGCGGGCCGGCCGGGTACTGGTGCTGGACGGGCCGCGCACCGCCTGCGGCACCCACGAAGAACTGCTGCGGACCTCGGCGCGCTACCGCGACCTGGTCGGCGGCTGGACGGCGGAGCCCGCCGCGCCGGTGCGGTGACCGGCGGTCACAGCCACCCCTCGCCCTGCGAGATCCGGATCGCGTCGATGCGGTTGCGCGCCCCCGTCTTGCGGGTGATCGCGGCCATGTAGTTGCGCACCGTGCCGTGGGACAGGTGCAGCCGCCCGGCGATCTCCGCGACGGACGCGCCGTCGGCCGCCATCGACAGCACGCTCAACTCCCGGCCGGTCAGCGGCATCTGAGCGGCCTTGAGGAACCCGAAGCCCAGCGACGTGTCGACGAATCGTTCCCCCTCCGCGACCCGCCGGATCGCCCGCACCAGCCGGTCCGGGGAGCCCGCCTTGTCGACGAAGCCGAGCGCCCCCGCCTCGGCCGCCCGCTTCAGGGCCCCGGGCCGGTTCCCGCTCGCCAGCACCACCAGCGCCGGCGGCCGCCCTCCCGTGCCCGGGGGACACAGTTCACCGAGCGGCGGGCTCCCCTGGCCGTCGCCGCACTCGAGGTCCGCCGCGCAGACGTCCGGGCATAAGGAGCGCACCCTCGTCGCGGCGCCCCGCCATGGCGTGTCCTCCACCTGGAGCCCGGGCTCCCGTCTCAGCCACTCGGCCAGAACCGCCCGTACCAGACACGCGTCGTGCACCAGGAGTACCCGTATCACTGCCCCGCCCCTCCAGCGGACCGCCCGGCGGCCGCCTCGCATGCTTTCGAATTCAGGTGTTGAGCGCGTGCCCTATTGTTCGGCGCTGTCACCGATCACGGGCGCGGGAAACCGGCCATCAGGATGCGCGGGGGCGCACGTGCGGCGCCCGTACACCACCCGCGCTTCCGATGCCTGGGCATGGGTCCGGGCGGACGGGGTAATCGAAAGATTTGATCGTCGCGCGCGGGTTCGCGCGCAGGTCAGGACGCCGCCGGGGGGCACGCCGGCGGCGCTCGCCGTGCGCCCGGCGCGCCCACGGGGCAGCCTTGATCCCGGGAGGCGTGCGCGGCCGTACGAGGAGGTGGTCGCCGTGCCCGACGGGCCAGGGGCCGGGCGGACACCGGAGGTGGCCGGCATGACGGCCGGCCGGCCGCTGCTGTCGCTCGCGCTGGCCTCGATGCTGGAGGACGTGCGCGCGCACTCCGGCGCGGTCTACCTGCTGCGCCACTCCGAGCCGGTGCTGGAGATGGCGGTCATGGCGGGCATGCCCCGCGCGTTCGCGGCCCCTTGGGAGCGGGTCGGGCTGCACGCGCCGATCCCGGTGGCGGACGCGGTGCGCGAGCGCCGGCTGGTGTGGGTGAGCGGCGAGGAGGAGATGGCGCGTCGCTACCCGCGTATCTCGGTGGTGCTGCCGTACCCGTTCGCGCTGGCCGCGCTGCCGGTGGCGACGGCCGACACCGTGTTCGGCGCCGTGTTCGTGACCTGGCCCGGGGTGCGGCCGCCGGAGCTGTCCGACCCGGAGCGGGAGCGTCTGACCGCGGGTTGCGAACGGCTCGCGCTGCGGCTGGCCCGGGCCGCCGAGGAGAACCTGACCCTGCTCCCCGAGGCCGATCTGCTGGCGGCGCCGGTGTCGGGGGTGGCGGGCACGCTGGGCACGGTGGAGGCGGCGCGGATGGTGGCCCGGCTGCCCTACGGGCTGGTGTCGCTGGACCTGCACGGCCGGGTCGGCTTCGTCAACGCGGCGGCCGCCGAGCTGCTCGGCCGGCCGGCGGCCGAACTGCTGGGCACCCAGCCGTGGGTGTCGGTGCCGTGGCTGAACGACCCGGTGTACGAGGACCGCTACCGGGCCGCGCTGATCAGCCAGCAGGTGGCGTCGTTCGTGGCGCTGCGCCCGCCGGGCGAATGGCTGTCGTTCCGGCTGTACCCGAGCAGGACCGGGCTGAGCGTCCGGATCACCCGTGCCCGGGCGGTCGCCGAGATCACCCGCGAGACGCCGCAGCCGGGACCGGGGCCGTCCCGGCTGGTGACGATCTCTCAGGTGCTCAGCCTGGCGGGCGCGCTGACCGAGGCGGTCGGGGTGCACGACGTGGTGCAGCTGGTCGCCGACGAGGTGGCCCCGGCGGTCGGCAGCCAGGCGCTGGTGATCCTCGGCTCCCAGGGCGGACGGCTGCACGTGCTGGGACACCGCGGCTACACCGACCCGCACGTGGTGGAGCGGTTCGACGGACTGCCGCTCACCGAGCGCACCCCGGGCACCCATGTCCTGAACAGCGGCGTACCGGGGTTCTTCGAGACCCAGGAGCAGCTGGAGCGGCTGTATCCCAGCCGGCAGCGGACCCCGGACGGCTACGCGGCCTGGGCGTTCCTGCCGCTGATCGCGTCCGGGCGGCCGGTGGGCACCTGTGTGCTCGCGTACGCCGAACCGCGGGCCTTCGCCGCCGACGAGCGGGCGGTGCTGACCAGCCTCGGCGGTCTCATCGCGCAGGCATTGGAGCGCGCCCTGCTGTACGACGCCAAGCACCGGCTGGCGCAGGGGCTCCAGGAGTCCCTGCTGCCGCACTCGCTGGCGAGGCTGCCCGGGATCGAGGCGGCCGCCCGGTATCTGCCGGCCACTCAGGGCATGGAGATCGGCGGCGACTTCTACGACCTGGTGTCGAGCGGCCCGCTGGCGGCGGCGGTGATCGGGGACGTACAGGGCCACAACGTCACGGCGGCGGCGCTGATGGGGCAGATCCGCACCGGGGTCCGCGCCTACACCACGGTGGGGCAGCCGCCCGAGGAGGTGATGAGCAGCACCAACCGGCTGCTCATCGATCTGGGGTCCGAGCTGTTCGCGAGCTGTCTGTACCTGCGCCTGGACCCGGCCCGGGGCCGGGCCGTGATGGCTCGCGCCGGGCATCCGCCGCCCCTGCTCAGGCGCCCGGACGGCCGGGTGCGGGTGCTGGACCTGGCGGGCGGCCCGCTGCTGGGCATCGACGCCTCCGCCACGTACCCGACCACCGAGGTGTCCCTGACGCCCGGCTCGGTGCTCGCCCTGTACACGGACGGGCTGGTGGAGTCGCCCGGCGTGGACATCGAGGACTCCCTGGTCGACCTGGGCGCGCTGCTCGGCGAGGTGGGCGGCCGGCCGCTGGAGGAGCTGGCCGACGAGCTGCTGCGGCACAGCGCGGCCGCGCAGGAACGGATGGACGACGTCGCGGTGCTGCTGCTCAGGGCCCACGACGGCGGCTGAGCCGCGGTGCCGCGACGGCGGCGAGTCCCAGGCCCCGCGACGGCGGCGAGTCCCAGGCACC